>CAZXOE010000017.1:0-4857 GCA_964642305.1 uncultured Candidatus Saccharibacteria bacterium | reverse complement strand
AGCTGCTGGTCAGGGAATCGAACCCCAATACCCTCCTCCAAAGGGAGGTGTCCTACCGTTAGACGAACCAGCAATATTAGACGCACAATACACCAAAAAGCGTGATTCGGCAATATTATTTTCCAGAAATTCTTAGGAGTGCTAATTCAATAGACAGCCCTGGCACCACAGCCACGCGCACACTTTCATAGGCTCGCAGGAGCTCGGTGAGCTCTTTTGATGTCAGAGTTTGAATTGCGTTTTTGGCGAGGTCTTCAATGAGTGCCATATCTTCTGCGGGAAAATCTAGAGCCATCTCTTTTCTAGAATTAGCAACAAAACGAAACATCATCACCGCGCGCATTTTGCGAAGAAGTAAATCAAGAAATACTTTTTCTTCTACTCCGTTCTCCATTGCCTGACGAAGTGAAGTGAGTCCTGCTTCCACATCGCGCGCGACAATTGATTTGAGAAATGAATTTACCAAACGGCTGTCAGGCGCACCCGTCACTATCTCTACCTCCTGCTGCGAAATCTTTTTGTCAGAAGACGACGATATAACCTTTTGCAATATTCCAAGCGTATCGCGAAAGGAGCCGTCACCAAGAAGCGCAAGCAGATCAGACGACGCTGGTTCTAGAGTGTAGCCCTCTTTTTTTGAAACATTTTCAACCAGAGTTTTGAGCGTTGCTTGTGATGGCTTTTCAAAACGAAAACTCTGACAACGAGAAACAATAGTTTCAGGGAGTTTACCCTCGTCTGTTGTCGCGAGAATAAACACCACATGACGTGGTGGCTCCTCAAGAGTTTTCAGAAGAGCATTGAATGACTCTTTTGTAAGCATATGCGCTTCATCAATGATGTACACCTTGTAGGGTGAATGCATTGGTACTGTGTGTACAGCGTCACGAAGCGCGCGTATTTCATCGATGCCACGATTGGACGCTGCATCCATTTCATAAATGTCGTCGTCATGCGACCCTATCGCTCGAGCAAAAATACGTGCGATGGAAGTTTTGCCAGTACCGCGTGAACCATAAAAGAGATACGCGTGGCTGATGTTGCCAGCCTTAATTGCGCCTTGAAGCGTCTTGATAACTTGTTCCTGGCCGATGACCTCCTCAAAGATTTTTGGGCGGTATTTGGTATAAAGCGCGAGATTAGAAGTCATATGAAAAGAGTATACCAAAAACGACAGATTGAACAAAAAATTAAAATACCCGCAATTTTTCTGCGGGTATTTTTGGTTCCAATAAGCAATCAATCATGAGTTGTTAATCAAAATATTCTCATAAAAGAGAGCGAGGGCAAAGCATTTCTGCAGGAAAGGTGAACCAGACATGTTTATCCATTCTGGCGCCGTTGACGAGCAACTTGCGAGCTTGAACCTCTCGGCAAAATTAATTATTTCAACACCATCTGTTATTTCCTTGAAAATCGGTGCTGGGTAATTATCAAATTCAAATAGGTAATATTCTGCATATTCTAGATTGTTATATGCAAGAACCCAATGCTGCGAATCTGGAGTTTCTGCCGAGTGCCGATATGCAAGGAAAATGCTCTTGTGTCCATTTTTTACCCTTGCTTCAATGATCAAATTATGGCACTCAAAGTGCCTCACCACTTTCGCGAGATACATTTTGAACCACCTTTCATTTTAAGGTTTACTATCACAAAGATAGCACAGCAGACAAATGTAGTCAAAACTAAATTGTTTTCAAAAATTCTCGCGCAATTCGCTCCACTTCGTCTGCATTTTTTGCATCCATGAGGTGTACGCGAAGCTCTTTTGCGCCATCAAAACCGTGCACGTACGCTTTGTAGTGCTTCTTCATAATGGCAAAATTTTTAACATCTCCCAGAAGTTTTTCAAAGAGATGCGTATGCTCTATTAGTATTTCGAATTTTTCTGGAAGTGTGGGCGGTTCTGCGCGCTCGCGATCAAAAAGCCACGGTGTGCCAAACATAGCGCGCCCAATCATCACACCATGAGCGCCCGTTGCGCGAGCTTTCTCGTCTGCATCCGCAAGGTCTTTCACATCACCGTTACCAATGATGAGCGTACCTGTCCCCTCTGCGAGCTTCACCGCGCGTGCAACTTCCTCCCAGCGCGCTGGCACGAGCGAAAGCTCTTTGCGAGTGCGTGCGTGTACCGTAATCACCGCAGGTTTTGTTTCTAAAATTGCGCCTATCCACTCCACTAGGTTTTCTTTATTGTACCCAATGCGAGTTTTTACAGAAACAGGAAGTCCTCCAGCACCCGCCATCACGGCGCGAATAATTTCCTGCGCGTGCTTGATATCCTTCATATGTGCAGCTCCAGCACCCTGCTTCTCGATACTTTTATCTGGGCAACCCATATTGATATCAATGCCATCAAATCCGAGTTCCTTGATAAGCTCGGCAGTTTTTTTCATATTCTCTGGCGTGGAACCAAAAATCTGCGCAACGATAGGATGCTCACGGTTACTAAAAACAAGGTCGCGCTTCAAAACCTCGCGTCCTGCACTACAGAGACCATCCGCGGAAACAAACTCAGTCCAAAACACATCTGGACCACCGCCTTTTTCACCGTGTCGGCTGTATTTTGCAATCATCTGTCGAAAGGCAGCGTCGGTTACATCTGCCATTGGAGCAGACACAAAAAAAGGCTTTGGCAGGTCTGCCCAAAATCCCATTATTGGCTTGTCTATATCTCCTTTCTTCATTATTTGCACTCTAACATAATTTCTTAATTTTCAAACCCAAAAATCACCTTGTTACCAAAACGCATATCAATATACTGAAGTTTCTTCCTTGAGGAAGTATTGTCCTGAAACTGAGTAAAAATCGCCTTCTCTAAATTTTTTATTAAAATTAAAGGATCTGAGTCATCATTAAATCGTATAGCAACATTCGCTAGAAACTGATGCTTATCGCTTGCGCCAATAGTTACATCAATTTCGTCATCTGGTTTCAAAAAAATGCTAGCCATTTTGCCGATTCTTTCATCAATTAATTTTGCGAATGAGTTTGCGATTATGAAGCGCTCTTGTGGGAGTGATGCTCGCAAAGGTTCGCCTACATTTTTCTCTATCAATTTTCCATACGTCTCCATATAAACACCCTTGGAAAATACAGGCGCCTTGTCAAACACAAATCCTGCCTCATCTATGAACCAGCAATCTTTTATGCTTGTTTCTTCTATCCCTAGTCCACACCACAGTGCGTATGGCTTCCTTTCATTTATTTCAATTACTATTGCATTGTTGTTGGAACGCCCAACATAGACACTTGCAATGCGTGGGAATGTCTCATATAACATTTTTTTAATCTCCCTCCTTGAAAATAGATAGCTGTTGTCCCTAGCATATACAAAAAAATAATTCCCTTCCAATTTTTGCCTTACAAGTGAACGTGCTATATCTTCTGGCACAGCGCCTGTACCTAAAATATCAATGCTGTTAATCTTCCACATTTCTTTGTGCGATACTCCCCCGCCTGCTACAAAAAATAGAAAAAGAAGCACTAAAACAATTAGCGCCCTACTAAACCAAAATCCAAATTGTTCTCTTGCGTCATCAATAATAGTTGAGAATCTTTTCATTGAAAATATGAAAAAGAACTAGTGTTAGCCGATTTTTTCTTTACCTCCCATGTATGGGCGAAGCACCTCCGGAATAGTGATAGATCCATCCTCATTTTGATAGTTTTCCACAAGAGCAATAATTGGTCGTGGTGTTGGTAGTGCTGTGCCATTAAGGGAGTGAGCAAAGCGAAGTTTGCCATCCGTGTCTTTATAGCGAATATTCAAACGTCGTGTTTGAAAATCATGAAAATACGAGATTGAGTGTGTTTCTCGGTATGTGTTTTGAGATGGCACCCACGCCTCTATGTCATACTTTTTTACTTGCCCTAGCCCAAGGTCGCCACCGCAATTCACGACAACATGGTATGGAATTTTTAAGTCCTGCATTACCTCTTCTGCAAGTAATGCAAGCTCCTCATGATACTTCACACTTTCTTCGTGTACTGCTTCACAGAGTACAACTTGCTCCATCTTAAAAAATTCGTGCACACGCATAAGTCCCTTTGTGTCTTTGCTGTGGCTCCCTGCCTCACGTCTGAAACATGGTGAGAACGCAATAAACTTTTTAGGAAAATCTTCCTTACGAAGAACCTCGTCCATATAATATGCCATGGTTCCAACTTCCCCTGTTCCAGCTAAAAAATCACCATCCTGTGTTTTATAGAGATCATCCTCACCTTGAGGCAAATAACCAGTTCCTACCATAGTTTCCCTTTTTACAAGAGATGGTACAAGGATTGGAGTGAACCCCTTAGCCACAAATTTTGCGAGGACAAATTGCCATAGTGCAAAATTTAGCAACATGCCATCATTTTTTAGAACATACCCACGAAAACCTGCCATTTTCGTCCCTCTTTCAAAATCAACAAGATCCAATCTTTCCATTAATTCGATATGATCCTTTGGTGTGAATGAAAATTTTGGAATATCACCCCATATCCGCACTTCCACATTATCCGAATCATCCTTGCCGTCTGGCACTGACATATCTGGTATGTTTGGGACCTGAACCATAAGCGCTTGCCATACGTGCATCGCTGCGGTGAGTTCCACTTCTTTCGCTTGGAGAATGTCCTTCAGCGACTTTGACTCTGCGATTAGCTTTTCGCGCGCCTCTGTGTTCTCTGCGCGTGGCACTGCGTCTGCAATCTCGTTTTGCTTGCCACGCATTGCCTCCACTTCTGCGAGGATAGCCTTACGGTTATCATCCGCAGAGAGAAGCTCTGCAACATCAAAAGCAATGTTCTTTTTCTGAGCAGCCTCTTTCACGAGCTCCGCATTTTCGCGAATGAATTTGATGTCTAACATAT
>CAZXOE010000016.1:0-5988 GCA_964642305.1 uncultured Candidatus Saccharibacteria bacterium | reverse complement strand
CCGCTGTTTGAAAATTTAATAATTTGCGACTTCGTAAGAAGCTGCTCGAGGGCGATTAGCTCAGATGGTTAGAGCGTTACATTGACATTGTAAAGGTCGGAGGTTCGATTCCCCCATCGCCCACAAAATCTTAAATTTCAAAATATACATTTTGAAATTTTTTGATTTTGTAGGGCGATGGGGGAATCGAAAAGCGCAGGCGTGGCGACGCCGAGCTGGGGTCGAGGAATTTTTCACCAGAAAAATATCCGTGACCGATCCGAGAGCGAAGCGAACTTCCCCCATCGCCCACAAACAAAAGAGTCGAACACGTGAGTGTTCGGCGATTATTGTTTGTGAGGCGATGGGGGAATCGAAAACGAATACGGGCACCCATTTAGAAAAATGGGTCGTATGAGTAGGGCCGAGAAATTTTTGTGAGTGACGACGAGCAAAAATGTTCTTGGCAGAGACAGCGCCCAAGACACGAATTTACTAATTCGCCATCGCCCACAATAGAAACACAATGGACTCAAAAACAATAATCACCTACAATAAACTCGCCAAGGAATACGACGAGGAGACAGCTGACTTCTGGGATAAATTTCCACGAGATTCTTTTAATGAATTTACAAAACGTGTTACAGGGAGAGTTTTAGATATTGGAAGTGGGCCAGGGAGAGATGGACTAATACTAAAGAATAATGGACTAGACGTTGTGTGTCTTGATGCCTCGGAATCTATGGTAAAAATGTCGTCTGAGAAAGGATTAGAATCGGTTTTAGGTGATTTCAATAATTTACCATTCGACGATGGGTCATTTGATGGAGCATGGGCGTACACATCTCTTCTTCATGTTCCAAAATCTGAAGTGCAGAAATCTTTAGCAGAAATTTATCGAGTACTTAATTTAGATGGAGTGCTCGGTCTCGGACTTATAGAAGGGGACACAGAGGAGTACAGAGAAAGTTCTGGTGTAAATTTGCCACGTTTGTTTAGTTTTTATAGAAAAGAAGAAGTAGAATCTTTGCTCGCAAATAATGGTTTTGAAATTTTGTACTTTGATACATTCAAACCCGGCTCAAGAAATTATTTAAATTTTGTCGCCAGAAAAGTTTAATATGTCAGAATTAGAACAAAACATCACCCGTCTCCTCTCGGAGAAATACTCTGGAATTGAAACTCCTGAGTATTTTGCCGATGTAGAGAGGCTAAAAGCAGGGGAGCCGTTCGCGTATGTTTTGGGATGGAAGGATTTTCTCGGGGTGCGTATTGACCTCTCGTGCAAACCCATTATTCCTCGCGCGGAAACGGCACATTGGGCACTGCGAGCCATAGAAGAGCTCAAGGCGAAGCAATCGGAGCTAGGGCGCCCACTTCGTACTTTTGACGCATACGCTGGCTCGGGCAACGTGGGTCTCGCAGTGGCAAAACACATCCCATGCACGATGTCAGAGATTAGCGAGCTTGATGCAAACTTGTCTCCAGGAATTATTGCGAGCGCGCGTGCGAGCGGAATCCCAGAGGAAATGATAAAGGTGCTTCCCGGTGATTCGCTTGAAACTGCAACAGGTCTCTATGATGCTATTTTTGCAAACCCTCCATACATCCCGCCAAGTGATATTGATAACCTTGACCCCGATATGGTCGCGCACGAACCGCACCTCGCATTTTTTGCAAACGAAGGCGGGAACGAATTTCATAAAATTTTAATTGATCAAGCGTGGGATTTTCTTATGCCAGGAGGCGCTGTGTATATTGAAGCAGATGAGTATCAAAAACCAGCAATAGAAAAACTTCTCCATGGTACTAAATGGACCTACGAATTTTGGTCAGACCAATACGGACAGGTGCGGTTTCCAGTACTAAGAAAGATTGTCTAATTCCCCAAAAGTTTAACCATTTTGGGTTATTTCCCCAGAGCGATATCTCTAAACAATATTCTTAATTCGTTTCTAACTGCCAAATATATTGCGACTAGAAAAAATGGTACTGATACAAAAAGAACGAGTCCAAGATAGCTAAAATTATTAGGAGTTTCCGCCATTACTTCCGCGCCAAAACGCAACATTATTGCCACTTCAACAAGAAGGATAACAGTTGTGATGTGAACACCCTTTAAAACTGTTTCTCTCAAAAAATCAATATTAGAACGTAAAATTTCTATGGCATATAGATCAAGCAGTTTCAGTAATTGCCATTTTGAGAATTGATTTGAAATTATTGATATAAAAATAAATAAAAATGTTGTTTGGATAACTAGGATAAACTGCTCACCACTTATAAAAATATTTTGAAAGAAACCGCTAGAAAGTGCAATCAAAAGGTGAAAAGCAATTAGAGAGTATAGAGAAATTTTGAAACCAAGAGAAAGCGCGCTCTTTTGCAATGGTAGTAGCTCTGGGGCTATTTTTTGTTTGCCATTCATTGTATTTAGATAATTATTTAGAATGTATGTATTGAAAAATGTCTTCCAATGCTCGCACCGCGTCACCGGCCGCTATGTTGTTTTGGTGGTAGAGGATGTCTGTGCAATCACCCGCAGACCAGATACCTGGAACACTTGTCTTCTGTGTACGAGGGTCGATTATGACATGACCATGATCATTTAAGTTTACGACATCCTTCAAAAATTCTGTGTTTGGAAGCTGTCCTATTTCTACAAAAATACCGCCAACAGGAAGCTCTGTCACGTTGCCATTTTCCTTGTCTTTATAGACGATAGCGTTTACAAATTTATCACCCTTCACTTCTGTAATCTCAACATTTTTTACCGCTCGCATATTTGGGTGAGATAGTACCTTTTCTACGGTGATAGAGTCTGCTCTGTTAAAATTGTCACTCCTGTGAATAATGGTGACACTTTTTGCATAAGAAAGAAGCTGAGCTGATGTTTCAAATGCCGCGTTTCCACCACCAACAACAGCGAGGTCCTGCCCCTCAAATAGTGGGCCATCACACGTCGCGCAATATGTGAGACCTCTGTGCTCAAAGGTTTCTGCTCCTGGCACTTCAAGTCTGCGACGATGGCTTCCTGTCGCAACGAGAACAGTCTTCGCTTCGTATGAATTTTTGTGTGTTGTTACAATAAAATTGCCACTGTGAGGTTCTATTTTTTGAACAACCTCTTCATGTATTACGAGATGATCGTCGGCGTATGCCTCCACGTGTTTTCGAAGTGATAATGCTAGCTCTTCTCCAGAGATAGCGATAGTACCGACCCAATTTTGAATTTCAGACGACGCTGTGGATTGCCCAGCAAATGTTTCTGCGATGATAAGAGTCTTTAGACGCTTACGAGCAGCATACACGCCAGCAGCAGCTCCTGCAGGGCCTCCACCGATTATAATTAGGTCATATATATTGTTCACTTGTGTTATTGTTTTTAGATCTTTTTTGGGCGACGAAGAAACGCAGGTACTGCACTCCAGTCTTCACCACCTTCTGCGTCAAGGTCAATAATAGCAACTGGTTCTTTTTCGTATTTTTCTTTTGTATTTTCTCTTGCAACCTCAACCTTTTTTGGCTCTTGTTCAATAAAACTATTGTTAATCTCACGTTTTTCTCTAGTTTCCTCACGCTTTACTCCATGTTCTTTTGTAGCACCAGCAAAAAGATTGCGCTTCTCAACACCCTCTGGAAAACCTGCCGCAATAACAGTAATTTTTATCTCGTTCTTCTTTAGCTTCTCGTCTATAATAGCGCCAAAGATTACTCTAGCATCCGGATCTATTGACTCTGTAATTATCTTTGCAGCCTCATTTATTTCATGCATTCGCATATCTGCTCCACCAGCAATAGCAAAAAGTACACCCTTTGCTCCAGAAATTGAGAGGTCTAGAAGGGGAGAATTAATAGCAGCTAGAGCGGCCTCCTGCGCGCGATTTTCGCCACTAGATGATCCTATTCCAAGAAGCGCCGAGCCAGCATTTGAAAGTACAGAGCGTATGTCAGCAAAGTCCACATTTATAATTCCAGGCGTGGTGATAAGGTCAGAGATGCCTTCTACTGCCTGGCGAAGCACTTCATCGCTCATCATGAATGCATTTTTGAAAGTCGTGTCACTGTCGGCCACGCTCATAATGCGGTCATTTGGAACAATAATAAGAGCATCTACATTTTTTCTGAGTTCATCTAGTCCCATCTCCGCAATTCTCCCACGATGAGAACCTTCAAATGTAAATGGACGAGTTACAACGCCAATAGTGAGAGCGCCATGCTCCTTTGCAATACCAGCAACGATAGGTGCTGCGCCTGTGCCTGTGCCACCTCCCATTCCTCCTGCAATAAAAACCATATCAGCACCCTTGATTACACCTTGTACTTCTTCTTTTGTTTCCTCTGCGGCCTTGCGTCCAATTTCTGGGTTCATGCCAGTACCCAACCCACGCGTGAGATTTTTACCAATATGAATTTTTTTCTGTGCGAGCGAGTGGTGCAAATCCTGCGCGTCAGTGTTCATTACAATAAATTCAACACCTTTTATTTTTGATGTCACCATGTGATTCACGGCATTTTTGCCGGAACCTCCAACTCCGATGACTTTGATACGCGCGAATGCTTCTACTTCTGGTTGTACTTTTGGCATGACTGATGGTCTGATTTAAAAACTATTAATTACTAGTAGGATACCAAGAAGCAAGACAATTGACAACTGACACCGCTTTCGCGCACACTTCACAAAAATTGCCCGTTCGCCTTTAGCAAACAGGCAATTTTTGTGAAGTAAAGCAATGGTTAAATATCACATGCAAGCCGTTTCTCCCTACGGCAGAAACGGCTTTATCCAACTTTTTATGTTTTCCAAAATATCGCTAAAGCCTGTTTCAGTAGTGTCTGTTGGTTTCTGTAATGCATAAACCGCAAGCCCATACGCAACGAGCCACGAAGAATCTTTTATGGGATGTTTGCCACCGTTTGCGATTGACGGATGAGCGACTGCCGATGGAAGTTTGAGCACAGCTTTTGCAAGGTCTTCTATTGTGGCAATGCCTGCACCACCGCCAGTGAGAATCACGCCGGCAGGAAGAAGACCGCTGCGCCCAATTTTTTTTAAATGCGAATCAATAAGTTCAAAAATATCATCAAGACGCGCTTCAATAATCTCCTCAAGTTTCTTTTTTGAATAAATTCCTTCTGGTCCACTAAGTTTTATTTTTTCTGCTTCTTGAAGTGGAATTTTTAACCCGAGTGCGATGTCATTGGTAATATCCGTTGAACCTATAGGAAATATTTGTAGTGAAATAGGTGTATCGTTTTCAAATACTGCAATAGATACAGTTTCAGCGCCAATATTTACAAGAGCGCATCCGACGGACCTTTGTTTCTTATTGAGGGCGACCATTCCTGCTGCGATAGGGGAAGGAACGACCTCGTCCACCTCAACACCAAGCTCCTCAACAGTGCGTATCATATCGTTTAAGTGATGCTCTAGGCATGTAACAAAAAGCATTTTTACATCAAGTTTTGTGCCTGTCATGCCGATCGGGTCACCAAGAACCTCCTTGTTGTCAAGTTTGTAACGTAGAGGAGTACGGTGGATGATGCGTTTGTTTGTGAGGTGCGTGAGATTTTCTTCCGCCTCTGCCATAGCCTTTCTTGTGTCCATTTCGCTTACCTCGCCAGATGAACGCGAGATAACAGCAGTGCCGTGTGAAATAGCAGATTCAAGACTGACTCCACCGACTGAAAGTATTGCGCTCTTAATTTTAAAACCCACCATTTTTTCTGCATTAGTGATAGCATTTTTAATACTGCGAGTAGTATCACTCTTGTTTGTAATGTATCCGTGACGAAGCCCCCGAGTTTCTGAAATACCAGTACCGATGATTACTGGCGCTTCACCTCGAGAGTGTTCCACAACAACAACGCGTGTAGCGTGCGTGCCAACATCAATGCCAGTTGCTATTCGTTTGGTGCGTGAGCTCATTTGCTCATTATTATATCAAAAATAATTACACTCTCAAATACCCTTTAGATTTTGAATAGCTCGCGGATTTTTTTCTCCGC
>CAZXOE010000015.1:0-7490 GCA_964642305.1 uncultured Candidatus Saccharibacteria bacterium | reverse complement strand
GATGGGGCTTCGGGCGAGGAGGCATCTTTGCCTCTATTGTATTATATAACAATATTGTTTAAGAAAACAATCAGCGTTATACTTCTTGTGTGGATAACTCAGCAAAGAAACTAGGCGACAATATAAAGAGAATTCGCCTTGCGAAGGACATGACGCAAGGCGATTTGTGCCGAAAGTTGGAGGTTGACCGTGCCTATATGAGCAATATAGAGAATGGAAAGAAAAACCCGACACTTTCGACCATTGAGCGTATTGCAAAGGCACTTGTGGTTTCGATAGAGGAATTAATCAAATGAATATGAGCGAATTTTGGTCATCTTTTTCCAAATGGTTTAGCGAGAAGGCAAGTAGCCCTTTGTACTGGACTTATTTTGGTTTTTTTATAGTTTGGAATTGGAAGTTTTTTCAAATAATCTTTCTTGAAGATTCAGGTTTATTTAAGGCTCCACGCGTAGAATATTTGAATACTCTACTCTTTTCCCCATTTAACATAAGTGCGGTTGATGGATTAATTAACATCTTGTGGCATACATTGCCTCCCGTCTTGTTTACATATATAGCGATAGTGTATCTGCCACGATTGCATAAGTGGGCGCTTGGAATCCACCTCGTTCATCATTTTGAACGCAAAGCTATGTTTCAAGAACATAAAGCAGAGCACGAAAAGAATATGGCAAAACTGACGAGGCAGGAGGCTGTGGCGAAGAAGGAGCGAGTTGTACAGGAGAAGATTATTGAAAGGACCAAAACACAGGAGGAGAAGTGGCAAGAAGATTTTGAGCAAATAAAAAGACCGGATTTACTAAACGGATTTCAAAGTCTAGTTGGGGCGATATATCGACAAGGTGGTGTTCTGTATGCTCATCAAGTTGAGGGATCCTTAAGCAACTCATCAGCGATCATGGCATTTGCCGGCACAAATGACCTTATCGACACAGAGAAACGAGAGAGTGGTTCGCCACTAATCAAATTAACGGATAAAGGAAAATATTTTTCCAGACTCCTTTCTGATAAGGGAATAATTGTACACTAAACTATGTCTATGTCTGAAAAAGATTTACAAAAAGAAATACTGGATTTGAAAGCTCAAATCAAAAAACTCCAAAAAAATAATCTTGGACTCGTTTTCGAGGACAAAACGGAGGATGTCGTGACGGATTGTCAGGAAAATGTTCCGGTTCTAAAAGAGGTCAAAACAAAGCGCATTTTTTCCAATGAAGCGAATCCAGATAATCTTCTTATTGAAGGAGACAATTACCATTCGTTGTCTGTTCTAAACTATACACACAAGAAAAACATAGACCTTATTTATATTGATCCGCCATACAATACAGGTGCAAAAAACTGGAAATATAATAACGACTATGTAGACAAGGAAGACGCGTATCGTCACAGTAAATGGCTTTCGCTTATGCGTCATCGCTTGAATCTTGCTAAAAATTTACTTAAAGATGACGGCGTTTTGATTTGTGCGATTGACGAAAATGAGCAAGCGCACTTAAGCGTTCTTTTAGAACAGATATTTTCTGCACACGATCAGTACACAATAACAATAATTCATAATCCAGGTGGAACACAAGGGAATAATTTTCACTACACCCATGAGTATGCAATTTTTTTGGTTCCTAAAAATCAAACACTGATTGGATTACAAGATAGAACGGATAGCCCTGATATAAGACCACTAAGAGATGTCTCAACGGGAAACCACCTTCGCACAGATGCAAAAAATTGTTTTTACCCCATTTTTGTAAAGGATAATAAAATAATTGGATTTGGTGATGTGTGCGATGACTCATTTCATCCCAAATCTGCAAATGTTACGAGAAAAGATGGTGTGATTGAAATTTATCCTATTGACCCAAGTGGTAATGAGAGAAAATGGGTATTTGCCCGACAATCCGTTGAGGGAATAAAAAATGAATTGGCGGTGGTAGAAAACAGAAGTCGAAAGATTCTTGATATTATGAGAACGAAAACAATGTTTAACTACAAGACTGTTTGGACAGATTCAAAATATAATGCAAATATTTTTGGAACGAAATTATTGAGGGAAATACTTCCAAATTGTGGTTTTGATTTTCCGAAATCACTTTATACGGTTTATGATTGCCTTTTTGCTGTAGTTGGCAATCGTCCGAATGCAAATATTTTGGACTTTTTTGCTGGCTCAGGCACGACAGGTCATGCTGTACTTGAAATGAACAAAGTGGATGGCGGGAAAAGAAAATTCATTCTTTGCACGAGTAACGAAAATAATAATGGTAACGGCACTGGTGGTATTGCAGAAAGTGTCTGTTATCCACGAATAAAAAATGTCATTAAAGGTTACAAAGACAAGAAGAATGAGGAAGTCGTAGGACTTGGTGGCAATCTTTTCTACTATAAAACTGATTTGGTTAATACCGAAAAAATCCACAAAATTCCCGACGAGGCAAAAATTCGCGTTACTTACCAAGCCGGAGAAATGATTGCTGTGCGAGAAGATACCCTCAACGAAGTTGAGAAAAATGAATGGTGGCAGATTTTTGAAGGGAAAGGACGAATGACGGCAATTTATTTCAAGGAGGACAAATCAAAGCTCGCGGGATTGATAGAAAAACTGGAAAAGAAAAACCTGCCTGTCGCCCTGTATATTTTCAGTTGGGGTAAGAACGAATACAAGGGCGAGTATTCTTCCGAAAATATCCGAGTCGAGGATATTCCCGAGCCAATCCTTGAGGTATACAAGGAAATAAATCGCCTATAAATATATGTTTGCACTAAAACCATTTCAAGAAACCGCAGTATCTAATCTCAAAAATGAGTTTCTTTCTCTGTGGAAATTATCGGAGCAAAATATCCCCATTGTTTTCAAATCACCTACTGGCTCGGGTAAAACTATTATGCTCGCACAATTTTTGCGCGATATTGTGAGCGACCCGCGTTTTGAAGGTAATGATGTCGCTTTTGTATGGTTCTCTTTTAGTGAGGACTCATACGAGCAGAGCAAGAAGAAACTTTTTGAATACTATGGAGGAGCGTCGGAACTCGATTTGATTGACTTGAACGATCTTGCTCGCGGGAAGCTCAATAAAAACAATGTTTTCTTTATAAACTGGCAAAAAATCAAAGGGAAAACAAAGGATAGTAGAAAACTGCGCCGTGAAAACGAGCAAGGACTTACTTTTGATAATCTAATCAACGAAACACACGAAGACGGGCGAAAAATCGTGGTGATAATCGATGAGGAACATATTGGCTCTGATACAGAACTTGCGCTTGAGGTTATAGACGGACTCATAAAGCCCAAAATAACGCTTCGCGTTTCTGCTACGCCGAAATATATTCCTACTCGTGCCGATACTGCCGGATATGTTGAGGTAAAAAGAAACGAAGTTGTTGAAGCTGGACTTATCAAGGAAAAGATTATTTTTCAAACAGAGGAAGATTTTGAGCGCAAAGGATTGAAAAAACTTGATCAAGATGAACTGCTTTTGGAGCTTGCTTATAACAAACGAGAAGAAATAGTAAAACTCTATAAAGACATTAAAGCTGAGGTAAATCCTCTTGTGCTTATACAGTTACCAAACGATGACCAAGCAACGAAAGAAACAGGGGGCACGACCAAGCAAGCCATTGTTCTTGAATATCTAAAACGCAAGGGCGTGAAAGAAAACGGAATCGCCGTTTGGCTTTCGCAAGACAAGGTAAATCTGGAAGACATCGAGAACAATAATTCCCCCATTTCTTTTTTGCTTTTCAAGCAAGCAGCCGCAACTGGCTGGGACTGTCCGCGCGCGGGTGTTCTTGTGATGTTCCGCGAAATAAAGAATCCTACTTTTGCAATTCAAACTGTCGGGCGCATTTTGCGTATGCCGTTCGGTACTCACTTTGCACACCCAGAACTAAATCTCGGTTATCTCTACACAAACTACAAGCGGAACGAAGTGCTTGCAGAATACGCAAAATCTAAAACTGAAAATCGTCCGGCGATAAACGGCAGTTATCGCAAAAAGGATATCAAGCCAGTCAAACTTGAGTCCGTCTTTATGACTCGTGCTGACTACAACGACCTCGGTGATACGTTTCAAGAGACATTCAAGAAAGTTGCGGACAAAAAACTTGATATTAAAAAACTCGATTTGAAACCCAAAGTCACGAACGGTTTAATTGTAGGCGTAGAGATTGACGATTATGATAATTTCACCAAAGAGCTTATCGCTGAAGGAGGGAGTCACGATCAAGAAATGTCACGACACGACCTTGAACGGCTTTACAATCTACTTTGCTTCAAGATTATTGCCAAGCAAACAGATGAGAATAGAAAATTTGCTCCTGAGCGTTCATGGGGTAAATTGAAAACAGCATTGAATATCTGGCTGATGAACAAAATCAAAGCTGAGCGTGTTGATGCGTATAAGGTTATCGTGAATGACCTCTTGAGCCCATCAGGCGCGCTCGCTCCAATAATTGGTGACGCTCTTCTTGAGTACCGCCCTGTACGAGAGCAGGAAGTAAACAAAAAGTCTGCTCGCGCGAAGCGCGTTGAGCAGATTGAGATTCCACGCGAAGCGTTGTTCTTTACAGATCAGTATGAAGCACTTCCAGTAAGGAAATCAGCAATGGAGCCGTTTTGGATTGAAAAAGATTATGTCGGACGCACTAACGAAGGAGCATTTGTGAAATTCCTCGAGTCCTCGAAAGGTGTTGTTTGGTGGTACAAGAACGGCGACTCGGGAAGCGAATATTTCTCTATCTCTTACTACAATCCAGATGAAAACAAAGAGAAACTCTTTTATCCTGACTGGATTGTGCAGACAAGAGATACTCTTTATATTCTCGACACTAAAGGCGGAATAACTGCCGAAAGCAATGATACTAAGTACAAAGCAGAAGCCCTCCATGCATGGATCAAAAGCAAGAAAGGTTTTTCTGGTGGGATTGCCGTTCAAGACGGACCAAACGGATGGAAAATAAACCGCAACGCAAAATATTCTTTCGACTCATCGATGAAGGGATGGGATGTTTTTGAAATAAAGTAAGATGCTAGCAGATTCACTCCACTTATCAGTAAATAATCTCCGAGTCATTTTACTAAATGATCTGAGTATATTTAACATTGCACTTGCATATATCCTTGTCTATGTAATCTATAAAACACTTGGACGGTACATCTACTTTCGTCCACAAGAGCATGCTTCAAAAATAAACCGTACTTTTTTAGTTTTGTCGCTACTGGTTATCGGTCTCAATTCACTTTCCAAAATTAATGATTTTATGCCCATTCTACCTGAATATAGGTGGATTTTTACTTTGTCATTATTAGTAATTCTAATTTCTCCATTAAGCATCGTAGCAAAAAGAATTGTATGGAAACATCACAAAACAGGTGGAACATCGCTTCGTGATTGGTGTTACCAGTATTTACCAATTTCTCGTGATTATTATAAAACTACAACAAGTAAAAGTGAGCGAGATGGGAACATGTCTCATCAATGGGAAGAAGAGACCGTAGAGAGTACTAGTAAAAATTTACACTCTGACGCACTTTTAAATTTTCTTGCGCTGTTAGTTTTCATTTCTACAAGTATAAAATGGATATACGCAAGTTATTTATACTATGGGTGGATAAGTTTGGTATTTTCGTTGATCTTGATTTTGTGGGTTCTGGTGATTTTTGTAGATAGAGGGATTTTTTCTTGGATTGAAATCATTGATAGAAGGTGGCATTGAGGTTTATTAATAATTTAGGGAGCATCCCCGCCGTCTCCTCTTTTTCCCACAGCGGGGATATTGCGCGGGAACGGATGAACGTGGAAAAGCACATACCAAAAATCAGCCTCACAATGCCTTTGTGGGGCTTTGGGTGGCTCTAGGTGGTGAGATTTTATGCCTCCCGCTCTAACATTGTTCTCAAAAATTAACCATTACTTGGCTCTATTTGGTATAATCCCTATATATGCCTGACGAAACAACCTCAAATCCAGCACCAGTAGATATTGCAATCCCCCAAACGGCAGAAACCCCTATTTCTACGCCTCCCGAGGCGGTTATTGCGCCAGCGCCATTAGACATTCCAACCGATCCAATTCTAACGCCTGAGCCAACCCCAGAACCACAAACGGCTCAAATGGGTGGAAATGAGCCGTTGGCTGAACCCGTGCAAGTAGAAACTGAGCCTATTTCTGCTCAACCACCAGCGCCAGAAATTCCAGAGGCTATTATTCCAGCAGAACCAACGAAAGCAGAAGTGACGCCTGTGACGGAGGTTGAAACTCCTTCACCAACTCCAACTTCTGAACCAGTTGATACTCCTGCACCTGCTCAAGTTGTCGCACCTGTCATCGCGCAAACTTTCACAAAATCTATTCGTGAACTTTTCACGAAAGCACAGCTCGCAATACAAAACAGAAAGAGAAAAAAGATTGATCGTGTTATGACTTTGTTTGCGAAGCAAACAACAATAACCAACAACGAAGTTGAGAAGTTCCTCCATGTCTCAGATGCAACCGCTACCCGCTATCTCTCCACACTCGAAAAAGAAGGAAAAATAAAACAAAGTGGAAAAACTGGGAAAGGAGTTTCGTATTTTAAAATCTAATTTTCTAAATTGGAATTTTTATCATAAAGTTGTAAGCTTTTAATATGTACGATTCACTTTCAGAAATAATTAAGCAATTCAAAACTCCTGTTGACGAGAACGGCGAGCATAGAGAGTACGTTGTCTATAAAAAGGACGGTATATTTGTGACTGAGTGCATAGAATGGAGAATTAAATCACCAACTACATCTGGTGGAAGTAGAGAATACTATGAAGAGTTTAAAAATGAAGAAGATGCTGTTGAAAAATACACTGGGATTTTAACGGAGTGGGAACCAAAGAAATAAGGGAGTGAGTCTGCGTGCGCGCAAGGGTGGGTAAAGTGTGTGCGTACTCGCACACACTGGGGGTAAGCACGATGCATTTGAGCCTCGGACTTTTTCCGCTAGGGCGTCCCTGACTAAAGGACGAGTGCCGCCGTAAAACGAAGTAGACAGGGTTAGAAGCAGAAGCGACACAGCAAACTCTAGGATGAAAACGAGGAAGGGGGTTGTGCGAGTGGCGGACTCCGTAGGCACGCCAAACGAAGCCACAATATCTAGGTTAAATAGCAAACAGTAAAGCACTGAATACTCCAAATTACCACGACGAGGAGGAGCCCGAAGCTGGGGGAAGGACCCCTTTCTTCCCCCAACTAGCGGGGTGTTTGCCTTGCTTTCAGGAAACCTGAACGGCTCAAATGGGCGGAAATGAGCCGTTCGCTCTCGCAGGCAGATGCAAGGCAAGAACACCCGAACGAAGACATCTAGGCACTCGTAGCCCTAGCGGAAAAAGTCCGAGGCGAATGCCGAGGATGAACCCCCTAAGGAAGGGGTGACATAGTGGAAAAGAAGGAAGGGGGCACGATATTGTATTTTGAATTCCGTAAGTTTCTCCCTTCAAGGAGAAACTCGCCCGTAGCCCCATT
>CAZXOE010000014.1:0-14154 GCA_964642305.1 uncultured Candidatus Saccharibacteria bacterium | reverse complement strand
CCGCAGTTTTGAACGCAGTGAAAAAGTGCGGAGGTGGAGCAGGCCAACTGCTTGGCTTGCGTGGAGATTCGAAAGATTTTTCCGTACGAGCGAAGCGAGGCGGAAAAATACCCGCCTCAGTATCGGCGAATCTCTCCACCTCCGCACAAACAAAAAAGACGCATACGCGTCTTTTTTACTACCTCCCGATTTTATCTCTGATTCTTTGAATTACCTCGTCAATTCTGATATCTGTTTTTACAAAATATTCAAATACATCCTCCTCTACCGCCTTTGCAATGTCCTCATTGTCACTCAAATTTGTAAGTACTATTACTGGCACCTTGAGCCCCCATTCGTCCTCGCGAAGCTTTTTGAGCATCTCCAAACCGTCCATCTTTGGCATAAGTATATCAAGCAAAATCAAATCTGGGTGATCCTTAAGGGCAAGTTCCAGTCCCTCTATTCCATTTTTCGCCTGCAACACATTGTATCCCTCTACTTTTAGAACATCTTTAAGCACCAATAGCATTGGCTCTTCATCTTCTACCACCAAAATAGTTTTCTTTTGATCAGTCATGTGTACATTATATACTTATGCAGAAATAAAAGCGATATCTAAACCCCCATAGAGCGGAGTACGGATATACGCTCTTCTGCTCTAGGGTGTGTCGCAAAAAGTTTGCTCATAAATGACATCATTTTGTTGCCGTCTTTAAGTGGGTTTGAAATATATAGGTGCGCAGTAGCAGTGCTAGCGCGCTTGAGACCGTGAGGATACGCAGAGATTTTCTCTAGAGCGCTTGCAAGTCCCTCTGGATAGCGCGTAAGGAGCGCGCCAGATGCATCAGCAAGGAACTCGCGCTTGCGTGAAATAGTCAAGTGAATAAGTTGAGCAATAATTGGCGCGAGAATAGCAAGAACGATCCCTACTATCACAAGTATAAGACCGAGACGACCATCACGATTATTACCACCTCCATAAAGAGACATTCTCAAAAACATATCAGATACAATTGCTACAAAGCCCACAAGAACAACGACAACGGTTCCAAGTAAAATATCTCTATTACCAATATGAGAAAGCTCGTGAGCTATCACTCCCTCTAGCTCTGTTTTGTTTAAAATTTTAAGGAGGCCTGTTGTTACAGCAACTGCTGAATGCTCTTTATCACGCCCTGTCGCGAATGCGTTTGGCGATGGGTCCTCAATAACATACAGCGCGGGCATTGGAAGCCCTGCTGTGATAGAGAGATTTTCCACAGCATTCCACAAGTCAAAATACTGCTCACGCGTAGCAGGTTTTGCTCCAGACATTTTTATAACAAGTTTGTCAGAGTACCAATAGCTCCAGATATTCATACCGACACTAAAAATAACACCAAAATAAAGTATTGATGGATTTTGCATAATGTAACTAAAGCCCCATGCAATCAAAATAACTACAATAAAAAACACAGACATTAGTAGCCATGTCTTCCGCACATTTTGGTCTTGATGTGTATAGAGTGTTGCCATCCTATTTAGACACTAGAACTTCACTGCTACTGGCTCCTTTGCTGCCTCTTCCTCCACTTCAAAGAATTCCATCTTAATAAAACTGAACATCTTTGCGATAAGATTTGATGGGAATGATTCTACAGCGATATTTAGATCACGCACGTTGCCGTTGTAAAAGCGACGAGATGCCTGAATTTTGTTTTCTGTGTCAGCAAGCTCTGCTTGTAGAGAAAGGAAATTTTGATTTGCCTTTACATCTGGGTACGCTTCTGCAATAGCGAGAAGTTTGCCGAGGGATTGTGTAAGAGAGCTCTCTGCGCCAGACATTGCGGCGATTTGTGCTGGAGTAATGTTTGATGGGTCAATGTGTACCTGGGTTGCCTTTGCGCGTGCTTCGGTAACCTCGGCGAATACACTACTCTCGTGCTTTGCGTACCCCTTTACTGTCTCTATAAGATTGGGGATAAGGTCATAGCGACGCTTGAGTTGTACATCAATGTCTGACCACGCCTCATTTGTGCGGTTTATGAGTGAGATAAACCTGTTGTACGCAACTATTGCCCACAAAACTACTACCGCGAGAACCGCTAAAATAATGTATGTAATGTCCATATTATGAATTAAATAAATACTATTAATCTGATTAGTATATATTATAGCACAGAAATTACGGATGCAAATCACATTGGTTGTTTTCTTTTCCACAGCCTCGTTGCAACATTTTTATTTTTCTGCTATATTAATGTCTATGGAATTTCTGGTTACGGTTCTGCCTTGGTTGCAGATTATCCTCTCAATCATCCTCACGGCTACTATTCTCCTCCAGCAAACTGGTACAGGAGTTGGTGGAGCGTTTGGTGGCGGTGACGATTCTATTCGTTACACTCGCAGAGGAATGGAGAAGGTGCTTTTTTACACCTCTATAGTTGTTGCGATTTTGTTCGCCCTTTCGGCGTTCGCAATGCTTCTTCTTCGCGCATAGGTGACAGTCTTCCGGAACATTCAATATTCTGTCGTGAAGCAATTTCTTTCACATCTATCTAAAAAAATGAACTCTAGTTTCTCCTTTCCATTTGAGGGGCGTTTTTCTCTTGTATTAAAAGCATTTTCACATCGCGAAAAACAAGTCTTCTTTACAGCAATGGGTGTACTTGTCGGAACAACAATTGTTCTTTTGATGGCAGTCAACTCCTCCTTCACAGTAAAAGTACCGTCAAGAGGAGGAACTATTGTTGAGGGTGTTCTAAATACCCCAGCTCGCATTAACCCACTACTGGCTACAAGCGAGGTAGGAACGGATGCCGACCGCGACATTTCTGCCCTAGTCTATTCTGGGCTCCTGCGCGCAAATGGCGACAGCGGATTTATCCCTGATCTTGCAGAAAGCTACGAGGTATCACCAGATGGTCTTGTATATACATTTGCCTTAAAGCCAAAATTAAAGTGGCACGATGGCAAAAAAATTACCGCCAGTGATGTTGTTTTTACAATAAAAACCGCTCAGGATAGCAGGATGAAGAGTCCGAAACGCGCCAGCTGGGAAGGTGTGGATGTTCTGATGGTTGACGAAATGACTGTTCGCTTTACTCTAAAAAAACCTTACGCGCCTTTTCTTGAAAATGCGACAATAGGAATACTGCCTGAACATATTTGGAAAACCATTGACTACAACCGTTTTGACACAAACAATTACAACCGCGAGCCTATTGGTTCTGGTCCGTATAAATTTGCCAGCATTGAGACAGTAACGAAAGATGGAGACAAAATTCCTGTATCGTACACGCTGAAATCGTTTAGTGATTTTGCTTTGGGCAAGCCGAGCATATCCACAATAAAATTTGTTTTCTTTAGGAGCGAGGAAGCGCTTGTGCAGGCTGTAAAAACTGGGGCCATAGGATCCATAAATTCTATCTCCCAAGAAAACGCAAAGAAGCTTGAGACTCTTGGCTATAACATAGAACGCACGCCACTCCCTCGCGCTCTTGCTGTTTTCTTCAACCAAACTGAACAGCCATTGTTTGTTGATTCTTCTGTACGCAAAGCCCTAGCTCTTGCTGTTGATAAAAACGGAATTATCGAAAGAGCGCTTTCTGGATACGGAATTGCGCTTGATTCACCTCTTCCACCAGGGACACCAGGATATGATGCAAATAGTCTACGGCCAAGCCGCGAATCAGCTGATTCGAAATCACATGAAGAAAATCTTTTATTAGCGCGTAGTATTCTTGAAAAGGCCAACTGGAAATTTGCCTCAAGCACAAACTTGTGGACTAAAAAAGTTAAAAAAGAAACTCAAACACTTGCCTTTGAGCTCGCAACATCCGAAGCAACAGAGCTAAAGACTGTTGCGGGAGAACTCAAGGCATCATGGGAAGCGCTTGGGGTTCCAGTGACAATTCGCGTGTATGCCACTGGTGATCTAAAAGAAACCATCGTGCGTCCGCGAAAATTTCAAGCGCTTTTCTTTGGTCAGGTTCTTGGTATTGGCGGAGACCCATATCCGTTTTGGCACTCTAGCCAGCGAATGGACCCGGGCCTCAATATTGCTGGATACGCAAACACAAAAGTAGACAAAATTTTGGATGAGGCTAGAACAGAAATTGATATCCTGGACAGGGCAAAGCTTTATCGTTCATTCAGTAATGAGATTGAAAAGGACATACCAGCTATATTTATGTATGCTCCTGAATTTCTGTATGTTGTACCAAAAAATTTGAAAGGTGTTTCATTGGGAGCCATTACCACGGCATCTGAACGATTTTTGAATGTTCACGAATGGTACATCAATACTGATAATGTATGGAAAATATTCACTGAATAAAGTTTTGAATATCTAATATCAAATTTGAAATTTTTAAATAATTCCTAAATCCTCTAATGCGGAAATTGGGATTTGTTTAGAAATTTAAAATTAGAGATTAGAAATTTCATGAAGCAGAATTTAATAGATAATAATAAACAGATGAACGAAGAACAACCAAAAAAAATTGAAAGTACAGATAATAAAGGTGGCTACAGCGCGCGCCGTTTTCCACGCAAGGATAGTAACGCGCGTGGGCCAAGGAGCGCGGTAAATCGTTCCGCAAACCGCGGAAACTATCGTGGTAACGCTACGCGTCCACAGGGTTCGCAAACTGCTGGAACGTCTGCCACACACGGAACAGAACACTCTCATGGAGCAACAAGGACACAAGGAGGATTCAGGGGATCACGTGGGCCTATGACAGAGAGAACATCAGCGCGAATTAAGCATTCCACTAGTCGTGAAAAAGCAGACTCCCGACGAATGATGGCGCCCTACCCTTCAAAAGAAGGCGAGAACGCAGTAATTCCACCACTTAAAGATGGCGATATCCGCGTTATCCCGCTCGGAGGTGTGGAAGAAATCGGACGCAATATGACAATGGTTGAGTACAAAGACTCAATCGTCATCATTGATGCAGGTTTACAGTTTCGCGAGGAGAACACTCCTGGAGTGGACTACATTCTTGCTAACACAAAATATCTTGAGGATCGCAAACACAAAGTAAAAGCTGTGATGATCACACACGGACATCTTGATCACACGGGTGGTATCCCCTACCTCATGGGCAAGATTGGCAACCCTCCTCTATACACTAGAAACCTCACAGGACTTATGATCCAAAAAAGACAAGAGGAATTTTCACATTTGCCTCCACTTGATCTTCGCATCATTGAAAAAAATGATCGCATAACGATGGGAGATTTCAAGGTGCGTTTCTTTGCGGTAACTCACACAATTCCAGACGCAATGGGAATCGTTATTGAAACTCCATACGGCAATATTGTACACACGGGCGACCTCAAGCTTGACCATGTAGATGGTGTGCCAACAATGGAAGAAGAGGATGAATTTGACAATATAAAGAAAAATGCGCCGACGCTTCTTCTGATGGCAGACTCTACGAACGTAGAGCGTCCTGGTTTTTCTTTTCCAGAGAAAACAGTTCTCAAGAACATTGAAGATATTATTCGCAACACCGAAGGACGCATCATTGTCGCTACATTCGCTTCACTCCTTGAGCGCCTTGTAAAAATTATTGACGTTGCTGAGATAATGGGAAAGAAAATTGTGTTAGACGGACGCAGTATGAAAAACAATGTGGACATCGCGCGTCAGTCTGGACTTCTCAAAGCAAAACTTGAGACATTCATTCCTATTGAGGATATGGAAAAATATCCTCCAGACCGCGTTATTCTTCTTGTCACCGGAGCGCAGGGCGATGAATTCGCGTCCCTTATGCGCGCGGCGAACAAAGCGCACAAATATTTGAAGATTAACAAGCGTGACACGATTCTTCTTTCATCATCAACAGTTCCCGGCAATGAACGCAGTGTTCAGAAACTCAAAGACAATCTTTCTCGACAGGGCGCGCATCTCATTCACTACGAAAATGCGAAGGTTCACTCGTCTGGACACGCGCATCATGATGAATCGCTTTGGATTCACAAGAGACTTGCTTCGCGATTCTTTATGCCTGTGCACGGATATCACTATATGCTCCGTTGTCATGCGGACATTGCGCGAAAGGCGGGACTTCCAGATGAGAACATTATCATTCCTGACAACGGTATGATTGTTGAAATTCAGGAAGGTGGGACAAAAATTGTGTCGCTCAAGGAAACAGCACCAAAGAGCCTCGTACTCGTGGACGGATTTTCTGTTGGCGATATGCAGGAAGTTGTTCTCCGCGACAGACAGATGCTTTCACAAGATGGAATCTTTGTTGTTATCGCCACGCTGGATGTATCAACAGGAAAGGTTACAAAATCTCCTGATGTGATTTCGCGCGGGTTCGTGTACCTTCGTGAATCGCAGGACCTCCTACGCCAAGCGCGCTTCCTCGCAAAGAAAACCATTGAAGATATGGTTGGCAACACCAAAAACGTGGACTTTGACTACGTCAAAGATCACGTCACAGATGCCGTCGCGCGCCTCCTCTTCCAAGAGACCGCAAAACGCCCGATTGTGATTCCAGTGATACTGAGCGTGTAATAGCTATGGAATTTTGAGTCGTCATTGCGAGTACTCGAAGCAATCCATGAATTCCAAACACTGGATTGCCACGCTTCGCTCGCAATGACAAACACAAGAGACATCCCCCGCTCTGAGAAAAACCAAAGCCCCACCATTTATGCAAATGGTGGGGCTTTGGTTTTAAGCGATACACACCACCTAGCCCTACTTATACATATCTTTTCTATGTCCGACTTTTAGAATTTTTGCCGTGTCTTTTTCTATATCAAACGTGACCCGATAGTCACCTATGCGAAAACGATATTCTCCAAATGCAAAGTCAGTTAGGTGCTCTGCAAAATCAAGCGGCGAGGGCGCCGACATATACAACTCAAGTTTTTGCATTATCTGCAACTGAACTCTTCGGGGAAGGTTAGAGAATTCTTTAACAGAATTACCTTTAAAATCGTACTTCATAAGTTACAGAAGTCCGAGTTTCTTGTACAAATCTTTTGACGAAACTTCTTTTTTAGAAACACGAGCGCGAGAAATATCCTCTTTATACTTTTTTGAGGTGGACATTTGATAGTATTCTTCAAGTTGGCTAAATCGTTCACGAATAGTTTCCCACGCCGAAACAGGCAAAACCACCACAGGGCTCTTGCCGAGCTTAAAAACTTGAGCTTTCTTCATCAATATATTCATGTTTTAATGTTACCCTTTTTGTCGAGCTTCTGCAATGCAATTTCTGTGCGTTTCCATTCCACCTTATTAGTGTGCTAAAATAATTGTAATGGAAAAGGAACTTAGTGGCATAAGAAAAACCGTCAAAGACATGCTTTAACGGTTTTTCATCTTTTTGCCTCTTTCGAGGCGAGGCCGAAGCCACTTGTACCCACAGTATAACAATCAACAATAAAAAGTCAACTACCATGCCCACAGCTACACCAAAAAAAATTTTATTCCTACTCGTCTACCTAACGAGTTTTTTGTATTCATTTCATTATGCTCTACCAATCTATATTGAGTCTTCATTCATTGCTCAATACCTACCTACAGAAAAAGCTGTTGGTCTTATTTTTTCATTCGCAGCGATTTTTACAGTCGCATATACTTTTTTCCTTCCACGTATTCTCAAGCGTTTCGGAAACTATCGTGCAACCCTCTCAATAATGGGCATTGAGATTTTTACACTTCTTGCGCTTGCTATTGTTTCAGCTCCAATCCCTACGATAATTCTTTTTATAATATTTTTGGTCGCAAGTAACGTTATATTCCTCAATCTTGATTATTTCGTGGAGTCATTTACTGACAATGAAAAAACAGGCAGTATGCGTGGAATTTTTATGACTACTCTCAACATATCAATAGCTGTAGGCCCATTTGTTGCAGGGCTTTTGCTTACTGACCACGATTTTTGGAAAATATGGATTGCTTCTGCTGTAGTTTTATCATTTGGTTTTTTTATCATTGCAAAGTATTTCAAGGATTATGTAGATCCATACTACCTCGTTCACCCATTCAGAAAAACATTACAAATTATCAAGGATAGTCATGATCTTCATTCAATCATTTTTATGCACTTTCTTTTGTCTTTCTTTTTTGTATGGATGGTTATCTACACACCAATCTATCTAAATAAATATATTGGTATCCCAATGAATGAAGTTCTCGGGATAATCATTCCTTTCGCGCTTTTGCCATTTGTACTTTTTGAGGTTATTCTAGGAAATCTCGCGGACAAGAAGTTTGGAGAAAAGGAGATCTTAACTGCAGGCTTTATTATTATGGGAATCTCAACCGCAGGAATATCTTGGGTTACCACGAGCAGTGTGCTTTTTTGGGCCGGTCTCCTTTTTATTACTCGTACAGGAGCGAGCGCCGTCGAAGCTATGACAGAAAGTTATTTTTATAAGCAGGTTGGCCCAGCCGACGCGCATCTCATCACATTTATGCGTACCACTAGAGCGACAGCATATATTATTGGGCCACTGGTAGGATATGTTGTTCTTTCGTTTTTAGATTTTCATTATCTATTTCTGGTACTAGGAATCTTAATGCTTTGTGCAATCCCCTACGCGCTCACGATAAAAGACACACGATAAACAGCTTTTAGGTTTTAGGTTTTAGGAGGTACCACAAAGAGAGCGCGCCTGAAGGGCGCGCTCTCTGCTAAAAGCTAACAGCTAATAACTAACACCTGATCTAGTTTACTTTTCCGGTCGCGATTTCACGACCTTCTTCTAGAATGTGCGCAAGCGCTTCGGCGCCCTTTTTTACAGTTTTTTTCAAATCATCAAGCTCCGCTTTTTTGAACGGCCCAACAATGAAATCAAGCAGAGTATCTTCGCCCTTTGGCTTTTTTAATTTACCGCTTGGCGTGGTCGGGCAAATACCGATTCGCAAACGAGCAAACTCGCGAGTTTTGATCGCCTTGATAATAGACTCCACTCCTTTGTGTCCACCTGAGCTTCTATTGAAAGAGATTTTCATTCCGCCAAGTGGCAAGTCTAAATCGTCGTACACTACTATTGTACGTTCTGCGTCTTTTGCGCTTTTCACAAGTGGAGCGACACTTTTACCCGACACATTCATAAAGTTGTCTGGCTGTACAAGAATGACTTTATCTTTCCCCCACGAGCCTTTTGAAACACGAGCCTTCAAAGCTTTGTCAGTAGTCCACTCTGGAAAATCATTTTTCTTGCGAAATGCCTCCACGACCATTCGCCCCGCATTGTGGCGTGTGTTCGCATATTCCTCTCCTGGGTTTCCGAGTCCGACTATGATGTACTGCATGAACTCTATGGTACAATGAAAGTTCATTAATACCAAACCATGCAATTTGACTTTTTTAACCAACCACCAAAAAATCAAAACGAGCAAGTTCACCCAGCAATTGAACGCGCTCATAATCTTGCTATAAAAACCCTCAAAGAAAACAGCATAAGCCTTGATGAATTTGAGGGGCTGTATGATCCCAAAAAATTGGAACGCGACCGTGAAAAGGTGGCTAGAAAAGAAGCTAGTTTTACTCACGAGGCGCACAAGAATTATTCTGACGTGCTTGAAGCAATCATTTTTGATCAAACAGATTCAGGAACGTGGTTTAGTAAAAATACCAGAGCAATAAAAACTTCTTCATTTGATGACTACTACAACGGCAGTGATCTTATTTTGGAGCTTGAAGATACTGCCCGAACACTATCACATCTGTCACTCTCTGTTGATGTTACCTTTGGAACAAATACGGAGGTTGAAAAGATTTCAAAAATAAAAAAGAACATAGACAGTGGCACTCTCGGGCAAATAGATTACTTTAAATCAAGCAGATCGCAGTTTCGTGGTGAGCTGTCTCTTGTTCCGCAGGTAATTATTGGTGTTGAAAAAGATACAGTTGTTAATCTTGCAAATCTATGGATGGACAAACATGAGCACCCAGAGATTGAAACAAAATTAGATGAGCACCCAATCAAACGTCTGATACTCTCGGAAATACTTCTTCAGCTTTATACTTTTAGGACATATGCAAATGAAACTGGAAAGACCAACCTTGTTCCAATTTATGAAAAAAACATCCAAATTTTAGAAGAAATTCTTCGCAATCAGGGAGTTGTCGATACATCAACTCTTCGTGATGATAAAGTTTTTGCCACTATTCGCGGGTCTCTCTCAGTATTCAAACAAGCAAAGTAACTACACCACACATTCCACCTTTGCATCAAGTCCAATTGTGTTTTAAAATGATGTCACTATATAAATGAGCGAAGATTTAACAACACCTCCTACTATTCCCACAGTAGAACCTGCAGTCGAGAAGAGCCATTCGTTTCGCGAAGAAGCGTGGGAAACTTTTCGTTTTCTTGTCATAGCGCTCATTATTGTTGTTCCTATTCGTATGTTCATTGCGCAACCATTCATTGTGTCCGGCGCTTCAATGGACCCAACGTTTAAGGACAAACAGTACCTCATAGTGGACGAGCTTTCATACAACCTAGGTGACCCAGTGCGCGGAGACGTGGCGATTTTCAAATATCCAAAAAATCCAAAGCAGTATTTCATCAAACGCGTCATTGGACTTCCTGGCGAGACAGTGCTAGTGAACGGGCAAGGACAAGTATTTATAAAAGATGCGGATGGTAAAATAGTACTCACAATGAACGAGCCATACGTTGCTCACAAAAGAGAAGATTCTGTTGAACGCACACTCAAGGCTGAGGAATATTTTATGATGGGCGACAATCGCTCTGGAAGCTTTGACTCGCGCTCATGGGGTCCAGTCAATCGCGACTTCATTGTCGGCAAAGCATTTTTGCGTCTCTTCCCTCTCACTGAAATAGATGTGCTTCCGGGGCAGTTTAGGCAAATATAAAAATTATGAAAAATGAAAAAATAAAAGCTGAGCCTGCAAAGGCAAAAAAAATCAGGGAGGAGGACATCGCAAGCCCAAAGGGAATGCGCGATATTCTTGATAAAGAATATTATGCGTACCAAGGTTTTTTTGAAAAGGCATCAGAGATTGCGTCTTACTACGGCTTCCGCCCTATTGAAACTCCCATCCTTGAGCGAGAAGCGGTGTTTACATCGTCGCTCGGAGTTGGCACAGACATTCGCGACAAAGAAATGTATACCTTGAAAACTAAAGGTGGCGACCATCTCGTAATGCGCCCCGAAGGTACTGCAGGTGTAATGCGCGCATATATTGAAAACGGAATGCAGGCGCTCCCCCAACCAATGATGCTCTACAACTATGGCCCGTACTTCCGACATGAGAACCCTCAAAGAGGCCGACTTCGCGAGCTTCGCCAGTTTGGTCTAGAAATTTTGGGCACAGGAAAAAGCATCGCTGACGCGCTCATTATCCGTGCGATGACGCTCATCCTTGACGAGGCTGGTTTTAAAAATCTTTCAGTTGAGATAAACAGCATCGGTGACAAAGAGTGTCGTTCGGGTTACATGCGTGAGCTCAACAACTATTACAAGAAACACATTGCGGAGCTTTGCCCGGACTGTAAGGACCGAATAAGAACGAATCCGCTTCGTCTTCTAGACTGCAAGGACGAACGCTGTCAGGGTTTGAAAACAAGCGCGCCAACGCCCATTGATTCGCTCTGTAACGACTGCCGTCACCACTTCAAAGAGGTTATTGAATACCTTGAGGAAATGGGTATTGCGTATCGCATCAATAAAAATCTTGTGCGTGGACTAGACTATTACACCCGCACTGTGTTTGAGATTATTGAGCTTGACCCAAATCCTGCCGAGGATGCGCCTGCAAATCTCTCCCTCGGTGGCGGTGGACGCTACGACCTCCTTGCGAAGTCCCTCGGCAGTAAAAAAGACGTGCCTGCTGTAGGTGGTGGCATTGGTGTGGACCGTGTCATTATGTCGCCTGCTCACAAACCTCTTAATCCGCGCATTTTGAAAAAACCAAAAGTGTATTTTATTCAGCTTGGCAACGAAGCTAAGTTAAAGAGCTTTGGAATTATTGAGGTTCTCCGCAAAGCTCACGTGCCCATAGCTCAGTCACTTTCAAAGGACGGCCTAGCTCAACAGCTAGCTATAGCAGAGCGTAGTGGCGCCCCATACACTATAATCTTCGGACAAAAGGAGGCGCTAGACAATACAATCATCGCGCGCAATATGGAAACCCGCTCTCAAGAAACCGTAAAACTCGCCGACCTCCCCGACTTTGTGAAGCATTTGAAAGATGAGTTACGTTAAAACTAATATGCCACCCCCTCGTAATTTTAAAGCTGTAGTTTTCGATTATGGTGGTGTTATAGAATTATCTGAAGGAGGGCATCTTTTGAAAGATATTGCTGAGGCAATAAATATTCCTATTATTGATTTCAAAGAGGAGTACTTTAAACATAATCACTTGAGTAATGTTGAGAACCTAGATTGGGAAGATATGATTTTAAAAGTCGTATCTGTATTTGATGCGAGCGAAGAAACAAAAAATAAAGTATTCACAATAATAAATGAGTATCAGTCCCAACGAAAAATAAATGTTGAACTAGTGGACATGTTCCCAAAGTTACGACAGCAAGGATTCAAAATTGCCATCTTCAGCAACCACACTTCAAAGTTACGAGACAAATTAAAAGAAAACGGAATACTAGATCTCGTCGACGAAGTCGTTGTCTCTGGTGAAATTGGTTTTCAAAAACCCCACAAAGAAGCTTTCGATTGCTTGTTTGAAATATTAAAAGTTCAACCCAAGGAAGTTGTCTTTATTGACGACGTGGAAAAAAGTCTTGAAAAAGCTGCAGAAATCGGGTACACGCCTATCTTGTTTAAAAATAATGAGCAGCTTATAACTGACCTACGTGATATTGGAATTTCCTTATAAATATTGAATTTTTCACCACTTGACTTTTTGGGCTGGGTATGATATACTTGTGATAGTTTCAAAATGTTCCATCGTATATATCTTTAAACATAAACTTACTGGAGGTAAAAATGTCTGATCCATTCAAGGTACTTTGCGACAAAATCACAAATATTCAAAGCCAGTACGGCAATCCAACTCAACGAGATTCAGCAAAAAAAGAAGCTATCTCTTTGTGGAAGCAACTTAATCCTGGGAAAAACCGTCCTCCGGAGGACAACTCCCCTCACGGCATGTTAATGTCAAAGCTTGATGATTCTAGCGCAATCGTCGCATCAATGCTTACTCCCGAGCAATGCAAAAAATATAACATTTTCGGCTAGTAACAACATAGCCAACTCCGAAGCCCGCGAACCAGCGGGCTTTTTATTCACCAAAATACCTGTCGCCAAAGTCTCCCAGCCCGGGTACGATGTAGCCTTTCTTGTCGAGCTTCCTGTCGTACTCTGCACAAAGAATTCGCACAGGCGGAAAATTATCTTGAACATTCGCAATCCCTTCTGGTGAGGAAATGACGCCGACAAATATAATATTTTCTTCGCGGGCTCCTGCATTTACGAGAGTTTTAATTCCCGCGACAGCGCTTCCTCCTGTCGCAAGCATGGGGTCTAGAACTATAACCACATAAGTTTTTGAAATCTTCGGAATGTTCTGATAGTACGCTTTAGGTTTGAGAGTTTTCTCGTCACGCTTGAGACCAATGAACCCGACTGATGCTTCGGGAAACTTTTCTAAAAATGCTGGTAGGAGCGCAAGCCCCGCGCGCAAAATCGGTACTAGCACTATCCTCTTTGACGTTGTGTGGCGGGCGACTTCTCTTGCGAGCGCCCGCGCAACCTCGTGGGCGGATTTTCGAAACTCCCCTGTTTTAGTTTTTTTATTGCGAAGTGTAGTGAAGGGCGTTGTCATGATACACTTATTATATCATGGCTGTCTTTAAAAATCGTACCGAGGCAGGTAAAAAACTCGCTCCACTTTTAGGCGAGTATAGGGGCACTGATGCTATTATTCTTGCTCTTCCACGTGGTGGCATCATCATAGGACGAGAAATTTCAAAGGCTCTTGGTCTTCCGTTGGACATAATTGTAACAAGAAAAATCGGCGCTCCAGGAAATGACGAGTACGCAATCGGCGCAATTGATATTAATGGAAACGGTGTGTGGAACGAAGCGGAGCGAGCAAATGTAGACCCAAAGTGGTTGGAACACAAAGTTGAGTCCGAAAAAAAGGAAGCAATCCGAAGGTTTGAAACATACCGCAAAGGAATGGCGTCACAAGACCTGAAAGGCAAAACAGCTATTATAGT
>CAZXOE010000013.1:0-15431 GCA_964642305.1 uncultured Candidatus Saccharibacteria bacterium | reverse complement strand
TGTGCACCCAGTAGGATTCGAACCTACGACCGTCTCGTTAAGAGCGAGCTGCTCTACCAACTGAGCTATGGGTGCATGTGAGAGATATTATACACAAAAACGATGTTTTTTCAAATTTTTTGGGGTGGTCCGCGGCCAAGCGCTCGTTTGTCGCCGTCGCTCCTCACTCCGCTCGGCCCTGCTCGTGCGACCTATTTTGGTAAATAGGTGCCCTCACTCGCTTTCGAGTCCCATCCCGGACTACAAAATTATAGTCGCGGAAAGCTACCGCTTTTCGCTTGTTAATTTTGTGTCCGGGATGGGACTCGAACCCATAAGCCTTACGGCGGGAAATTTTAAGTCTCCTGTGTATACCATTCCACCACCCGGACAATATAGACATACTATACCGTTATTTGTTTTTCTCAAAGAAATTTTCTAAAACAGGAAGATACCCTGAGATGAATTCATAATTCTTTAATTCATCTTTAGTAATCCATGCGAAGGCATTGTTTTCATCACTGAGTGTTATTTCACCACTTATATAGGTGCATTTAAATGTCGCGAGAAATACTAGGTCTGCTTGAGCCCCTGGTTTATTCCATGGTCGTCGAATAATACCAACAATATCTTCAATTTTCACTTTTATATCTTTACCAAGTTCTTCCCGGACCTCCCTAAGAAGTGATTCTTTTAGGGAGGTTTGTTCTTCCCCCTCAGAAAGTTTCCCGCCGGGTAATTCCCATTTTCCGCCGCCAACAAACGTAAGTGGCTCTTGTGTGATGAGAATTTTATCACCATCGCATATGATAGCTTTGGTGCCAATGTAAGAAAGCTTGTTTGTCATTGAGGCGTGGGCGAGAATCGAACTCGCGTGTAGAGGTTTTGCAAACCACTGCCTTACCACTTGGCTACCACGCCTGATATTTAGTTGTTACTTCTGGAACTCGTTTTGACAATACCACGTTTGCATGCAAACCACCGACTACTGTTCATCTCGCTACGCTCATGCCACTTGGCTACCACGCCGATACAATAGCACCAGCCTATCTTAGCCCTGATTGCCAAGCTCGTCAATTCTTTGGCGGTTTCTCTCACCTTCATCAATCTTTACTTCGAGGACGGGAAGATTTTTAAGATGCGCATGATCTTTGATGTATTCGCGGAGCTCTGTTCGCTTTCGTTTCGCAAAGTCCAAAGCTTTCTCTTCTTCGCTGGTAGGGAAGCAGGTGAAGTAAATAGTGCCACGTTTGAAGTCGGGTGAGATAGTCGCGTCTGTCACGGTGATGAGAGAATTTTTCCCTGCCTCACGTGTGAAAAAGTCTGCAGCAATTGCGCGCAGGAATGAACGCATTTTATCTTGTCTTGGAGTGGTCATAGTGTTACTTATTTTTCGTTCATCACAAATGCTTCAAGCACATCACCTCCGGCAATCTCTATCTTTGCATCAATCATCATACCGCACTCGTTTCCTTCTTCAACTTTTTTTGTAGCGAGTTTTTGCGCCTGAAGGCCCTCTATCTTTCCACGACCAATCTCAACCTCACGACGCATAATCTTTACCTGTGTGCCAACTTCAAGTAGTCCAGACGTAACCTTTCCACCAATAACTTGCTTGTGCTTTGTCGCGCTAAATGTTTTGAGAATTTTTGCCGTACCCACAACTTCTTCCCCCATCATTTTTGGAGTACGACGAGTTAGCTCATCCTCAAGCCACTCTGAAAGTTTGTAAATGATATCAAAGGTTTTAATTGTGATACCAAAGCGTTCCGCAATATCTTGCGCTCCACGCTCGACCTTTGTGTGGAAGCCGATGATGATGGCGCTGTCGGAGCCAGACGCAAGCTTTGCATCGTTTTCACCAATTGTACCAACACCTTTCGCGATGATTTTAATCACCACACGCTCGCGTTCAATTTTTGCAAGCTCCTTTTCAATTGCCTCAAGAGTCCCCGCAACATCTGACTTCAAAACAATAGGAACAACTAAAGCGTCGTCTGCGAGCGGAGTTGTGCGTATTACCTCTTTTGCTTTTACTTTTGATTTAATTTCTCGAAGTTCAAGCTGTGCCTTCTCCGCATCTTTTTTGTTGGCATAAGCGCGGAATGTGCTACCAACAGCAGGGAGCGCGTCAAAGCCTGTGATCTGAACAGGGGAGGAGAATACTGCCTCGGACACTTGTTTTCCAAGAAAGTTTTCTATAGCACGCACTGGTGACATACTTTCTTCTGCGAGAATAAACATTCCTTTTTTAAGTGTTCCATTTGTAATGATTAGAGTTGCAGAAGTCCCACGCTTAGTATCAATATTTGACTCCACCACGATGCCTTCTGCCGTAAGAGACGTGTCGCCAGTTAAGTTTTCCATCTCAGCAACAAGAAGCATCATATCCAAAAGTTCTGAGACACCAGTGCCGAGCTTTGCGGAAATAGGCACGAACGGCACGTCGCCACCAAATCCTTCAAGATAGATTTCGTTCTCAGCGAGGTTTTGTTTTGTGCGTTCAATGTTTGCGTTGGGTTTGTCTATTTTGTTGATGGCAACGATGTAGGGGATACTAGCTTCCTTGATAGACTTTAGCGCTTCTTTTGTTTGTTCCTTCACACCATCCTCTGCAGATACAACAAGAATAGCAATGTCTGCAACTCCAGCGCCACGCGCGCGCATTTTTGAAAAAGCTTCGTGACCTGGGGTATCTAGAAATGTGATACGGTTGCTTGCAAGCACGTCTTTTCGCGACTCGTCAAGATGGTGTTCTACTTCGTACGCAGAAAGATGCTGTGTGATACCGCCTGCTTCGCCTTCCACAATATTTGTTTTGCGAATGTAGTCAAGAAGCGACGACTTGCCGTGGTCAATGTGTCCCATAATAACGACGATAGGCGGGCGGGGAATTATTTTAGATGGAGAATTTTTAGACATAATAGTAAAAGTTTTGGTGAATATGTGGACAATTGTGGAAACGTGAGTTTAGCGAGTAGCGCGCTTTACAGCGTCTTTCTCCTCTTCTGTCATTTCAAGTTCAGAAGTGAAGTTTTTGATAGGCTTTGCAAAGGTGCTCATTCGGTCGCGCGCAAAGAGGCTGGAGATAACCGTGCCGTCGCCATTCTCAGAAAGAAGAGCAATTGCGAAGCTTTGATTCCCGCCATCCCCAGTTCCTTTGAATGCATTGAAGCGGATTGTCTCAACTCCTTGAATGCTTCGTTTGATGCGTTTCTCCGCTTTTGCGAGGTAGTCTTTGGTCTCACCTTGGAATCTTTCAAGCGCGCGGATATCTTTGCCAAGCTCTATAATTGCTTCTTCAAGCGATAGGGCATTCTTGCCAGCAAGGAGCTTTTTTATACGACTCTCTAATACAAAAACCCATACACCGAGAGCTATTGTGATAACAACCAATGTAATAACGAGGATTTGTAGAGCTTCTAGTGTCATATCGGTTGTTAGAGTACCATATTTTCTGAGGTTTTGCAAAAGTTTTGAATGGGGGCTATTATGGCGAAATGAAGAGAATATATTTAGACAATGCAGCGGCGACGCCGGTGAGCGTGGCGGCGCAAAAGGCTGTCACGGAGACCGCGAAAAGGTTCCCAGGGAATCCAAGCGGGATTCACAAGGAGGCGCAAGCGGCGCGAGCTGTGCTTGATGGTGCTCGTGCGGAAATTGCTTCGGCAATTTCCGCACGCCCAGATGAAATTGTATTCACGAGCGGGGCGACTGAGGCGAATAATTTGGCGATCACGGGCGTGGTTCTGTCAGCAAAGGCGCGTGGTGTATCTTGTCCTCATATTATTGTATCTGCAATTGAGCATCCTTCGGTATTGGAGACTGTGAAGGATATTGTGAATGATGGCGTGCGTGTAGATTACTTGCCTGTTGATAGTCGCGGACTCATTGATACAAAGGAACTTCGCAAACTCATCACGAAAGAAACTGTGCTCGTGTCTGTAATGTACGCGAATAATGAAATTGGAACCATTGAGCCAATCACCGATATCGCAAAAGAAATTCGTCATGCAAGAAAAACAAATTCATCAGCTTATCCATATTTCCACACAGACGCCGCGCAGGCAGGAAACTACTTGGATATAAATGTGCTTCGCCTCGGTGTGGACCTCATGACAATTTCATCTGGGAAAACATATGGACCTCGTGGAGTCAGCGCGCTCTTTGTAAAGCGTGGCGTGGAGATGTCTCCACTAATGTACGGAGGCGAGCATGAAGATGGCCGTCGTCCAGGCACGGAAGCTGTAGCACTCGCTGCTGGTTTTGCTACGGCACTTACAGAGGCGCGCAAGATGAGCGTAAAGGAATGGAAGCGAGTGGGAAAACTTCGCGATGCGCTAGCTTTGAAAATTCTAAAGAAGGTTTCAAATTCTTTCATAAATGGGAGCTTGGAGCACAGTATCCCAAATATTCTCAATATTTCATTTGAAGGCATAGAGAGCGAAGCTTTGGTGTTGTATCTTGACGCCTCAGGTATTGCAGTGTCTGGAAAAAGCGCATGTAAGAGTTCTGATGAGGGTACGTCACATGTTATACTTGCCATAGGTAATGAAATAAATGTTGAAACAGGGGCAATTCGTTTTTCGTTAGGAAAAGAAACAAAAAATGAGGATATTGTGCATGTGGCGAACGAGGTTGCTCGTCTCGTGCCATTGTTGCGCGAAGCCCGTGCTCAGAGTGACAAATATGACTTTTGACTTTCGAATCAGCTGATTCGGGGCTTGGCCCTAGACACTTTATTAACTTATAGACTAACTATTATGTACGAGGCAAAAAATTTTGAACGACTACTTGGAACCGACGGATTTTCAGACGTGCTTCTTCGTAACCACTTCACTCTATATGAAGGGTATGTTTCTAATGCTAATAAAATTCATGAGTTTCTAAAGACCATAGAGGTCGGTACACCGCCATACAGCGAGCTAAAGCGTCGTTTTGGGTGGGAGTGGAATGGGATGCGATTTCACGAACTTTATTTTGGGAATATGATTAAGGGTGGAAGTGACTTGGATAGGAAAAGTTCACTCGCAAAAAAGCTTGAAGAAGATTTTGGTTCAGTGGAAAATTGGGAAAAAGATTTCCGCGCTGTTGGAGCAATACGTGGTATTGGGTGGGCAGTGCTTGTGCGCGATACGGAGAGCAAGCGACTGCTGAATGTGTGGGTGAATGAACACGATGGAGGACACCTCGCGGGCGCAGAAATTATTTTAGTAATGGATGTTTTTGAGCATGCGTTTGCATTGGACTACGGAATCAAACGTGCCGATTATATTAATGCGTTCTGGAAAGCAGTTGACTGGAGTGTAGTGAATGATAGGTATGTTGCTGGTAAATAGTTTCTGGGGTAATATAAAGAGGTATTGAGGTATAAAATAAAAATGCATCTACTTTTTACTTTATAGACTTTACAAACTTTATAGACTTATTATGGAGCACCTCACAAAAGCGCAAATTGTTTTACTCACACTCTTTGTTAGTTTCGTTGCATCAATGGCAACGGGCATTGTTGTGGTGACACTCATGGGGCAAGCGCCTGATCCTGTTAACCAAACAATCACAAATGTTGTTGAGCGCACAATTGAAAAGATTACTCCAACATTTGTTGAGAAACCAGGCGCAACTATTATTGTAAAGGACGAGGATCTAGTAGTTGCGGCGATTGAAAAGAATGTAAATAGCACAGTGGCGCTTAGAACAACAATAGGCGAGGGTGGTGTTTTGTCAGCGGGCGTTGGGACGATAGTTTCATCCGACGGCCTCGTTATAACAGACCGCTGGAATTTGGGTCTTGGAACTCTCACCACTACAATAAACGGTATTCAATATAAATTGGAGATAATTTCAAACAACAAAGCAAACCCGCTAGGAATTGGTCGTCTTGTCCCCGTATCAGCGACATCAACGCAAACATTTAATGCTGTGAAGCTTGGGAATATGAGTTCGTTGAAACTCGGTCAGACAACAATAGTAATCGGCGGACGTGATGGTAAAACAATTTCCACAGGGCTAATTACAAGTTTAGATATGCGTACAATAGTAGACAAGGAGACCAAGGCTGAAACTAAAGTTCTGGATAATATAGCAATATCTTCACGATTTTCAGCAACATCAAACGGAGCGCCAATTATTAATTTGAGTGGAGACGTTATTGGTTTCCTTAGCATAGATGAAAACGTTGGGTCGCAGTCTGGAGTGCCAGCCTCTGAGGCAAGGAAGCTTATAGATGAGGCTACAAAGACCGCTCTTGCAGAGCCTGAGAAGATCATATAGCGCGCCACTTGCTTACAGGCGAAGTTTGACAATACAGAACCGCTATTGTACATTTGCACTAAGGATTGATTTATAAACAAAAAAATGATGCCACCATTTAACAATTTCACAACAAAAGCTCGCGATATCATTCGTCGCGCGCATGAGCTTGCCGTAGAGCGTGGACAAAACCACGTGAGCCCAATGCACCTGCTTACCGCGCTCGTGCTAGATGACGAAAGCATCGTTGTCTCTATTTTGGACAGGCTTGATGTGGACTCAATGGCGTTTGCAGAGGCGATACTTGATCTAATTGAACCCACTACTTCACAAAACGTGGCATCGGCATCATACCAGCTTTATCTCACTCCTGAGCTTGGGCAAATACTTGGAGAAATAGCTCCACGCATTGCAGAAACAATGAAGGATGAGCAGATTTCTTGCGAGCATTTGTTTCTTGCTCTTTTTGATGTCGAGGGGCAGGCGCGTGAATTCTTATCACGCAATAACCTTGAGCGCGAAAATGTAATGAAAGTGCTCGATGAATTCCACACGCAAAATATAACAGACAGCACACCATCGAAAAAACTTAAATCAGTTTACAAATATACAAGGAATCTCACAGCGCTTGCGTCTCAGGACAAACTTGACCCTGTGATTGGTCGCGACAACGAAGTTGGTCGCATTATTCAGATTCTTTCTCGTCGTACAAAAAACAATCCTATTTTAATTGGTGAGGCGGGTGTCGGAAAGACAGCAGTAGTGGAGGCTCTCGCAATTCGTATGTCAAAGGGCGATGTGCCGGAGTCGCTAAAAGGCAAGGAACTTGTTTCTCTAGACCTCGGACAACTCATTGCAGGCACAAAATATCGTGGGGAGTTTGAAGACCGCCTAAAGAAAATTATGAAAGAGATTGAACGCTCGGAAGGGAAGATTATTCTTTTCATTGACGAGATTCACACTATTGTGGGTGCTGGCGCAGCAGAGGGCTCTATGGACGCATCAAATATGTTGAAGCCAGCTCTCGCGCGCGGGGAACTTCGCGCTATTGGAGCAACTACTCTTCGAGAGTACCAGAAACATATTGAAAAAGATCCCGCGCTTACTCGTCGTTTTCAGCCTGTGCATGTCAACGAACCAAACATCGAAGATGCAATCGCTATTCTGCGTGGACTGAAAGAAAAGTATGAACTTTTTCATGGTGTGCATATTACTGATGACGCGATTATGTCCGCGGTAAATCTTTCCAGTCGTTACATAACAGACCGTTTTCTACCTGACAAAGCGGTCGACCTTATAGATGAGGCGGCATCCTCGCTACGTATTTCTCTTGAAAACAAACCACCTGTGCTTGAAGATGCACACCGACGTATTATGCGTCTTGAGATTGAAAAGGAAGCCCTTAAAAAAGAAGCTACTATTGAAGGTGATGCAGGACGAAACGCAAAAGCGCGCACAAAAAAGATTGACAAGGAAATTGGTGACCTTCGTGAAAAGACCAAGGAGATTGAGATTAAGTGGAAAAATGAAAAAGAGCTGGTTCAGGATATTCGCACAATTAAGAAAAGTCTTGAAACTGCGCGCCTGGAAGCTGAAACTGCGGAAATGAAAGCAGACCTTGCACTTGCGGCAGAGATTCGCTACGGGCGCATTCCATCATTTGAAAAAGATCTTGTTTCAAAAGTTGGTCGTTTGAAAAAGCTTCAGTCATCACGCCGTATTTTAAAGGAGGAGGTAATGGAACAGGATATTGCGGAGGTTGTCGCGCGCTGGACAGGAATCCCTGTAACAAAAATGCTTGAGGAGGAAGCAGGGAAGCTTGCACACATAGAAGATGAGCTTGAGAAGCGCGTGGTAGGGCAGAGGGACGCAATTCAAAAAGTATCCGATGCTATTAAGCGTTCTCGCGCCGGTATCGCAGACCCTAATCGCCCAATCGGCTCGTTTCTTTTCCTCGGGCCTACGGGTGTGGGTAAAACAGAACTCTCAAAAGCTCTCGCGCAGTTTATGTTCAACGACGACAAAGCTCTCGTTCGCGTGGATATGTCGGAGTATATGGAAAAGCACTCTGTTTCAAAACTTATTGGTTCACCTCCTGGATATGTTGGGCACGAGGAGAGTGGTAACCTTACCGAGACTGTTCGTCATCGCCCATACTCAGTGCTTCTTTTTGATGAGATTGAAAAGGCGCATCCGGAAGTGTTTAATATACTTCTTCAGGTTCTTGATAATGGTCATCTTACAGACTCAAAAGGTCGTGTTGTGAATTTCAAAAATACAGTTATTATTTTGACGTCCAACATCGGTTCTGAGCATATTGATAAGATGCAGTCTATTGGCTTTGGTTCCCATGCGAGCGACAAGGCTGATTACTCTGACGCAAAAGATCGCGTTATGGATTCGCTCAAGAATTTTTTCCGACCAGAGTTTTTGAACCGATTGGACGAGATAATCATCTTTGATATTTTGTCACCAGAAGTTATTCAGAGCATTGTTGGTCTGCAAATTGAAATTGTTAAAAAGCGTTTGGCTGAAAAAGAAATCGTCTTAAGTGTTGCGCCTGACGTGCTGACTTATCTGGCTGAAAAGGGTTATGATTCGCATTACGGAGCTCGTCCTCTCAAGCGTTTGATCCAGACAAAGATTTTGACGCCAATCGCGTCTCTTATGATCTCATCTGGTGTTTTAAAAGGTGGACGAGTGCAGGTTTCAGTAGAAAAAGGTGAGATTGCTATTCGTGTGGAAAGGAAACAAGTTACAACAAAACAACGCGAGCGAGCGAAGGCGACGGTGTAAGCATCGTTTGAATTGAGCGAAAAAACATGTTAGAGTGAGCGAGCGTTTCATTCCCCCGTCTGCTGACGGGGGAATGAAACGCTCGCTCACATTTGCGTCGGTGGTGGAGTGGTCTATCACAACAGACTGTAAATCTGTCGCCTCCGGGCTTCGAAGGTTCGAATCCTTCCCGACGCACAAAAAACCAAAGCCCCAAATTTTTTTCAAGTTTGGGGCTTTGGTTTTTTGTGCGTCGGGAATGGACCTTGTCTTTTTTTTGAATATGTGGTACACTGTTTACTAGAAAAGGAGGTCTTATTATGAAAAATGAAAATACGGAAAGCGGAGAAACATTCATTATCCCAGTCTTCAAAGAGAAACTTCGGCTAATTGCAGATGATGAAAAATCTACATTTACAGATTTTGCAAGGTTGATCGTTTTTCAGCCACAAGTAGTTGCGCATCTTCTGTGCGTTGCAAACGCAGAGTGTGGTGCTGGGAAGGAAAGCAGGAAACCTATGCATGTGCATGGTATTGTCAATTTATTAGGCACTTCTCGCATAGAGCGCGAAGTGCTTGGTTTAAGCGATGCGCCACTTCATATGCAGAAGGATTTGTATGAACTTGCGAATGATTCATATGAGGTAGCTGTAGTCTTTGCTCATATTGCAGAAATTCGACTTGGACGACGCGATCATGCCCGAGAATTTTTTATGATCGGACTCCTGTCAAAAATTATGGCGAATGACCCGTCTATCCTTGAAGGTTGCAATGAAGGGATGCAGAGATCATGGCGTCAGTTTCCATCCATAGAAGGAACAAAGGATAGACCAAAGGGTAGTGGTGATCCACTCCTGGAGGAGGCGCGTAAAATGGTGGCAATCTTTCGCGGGCTAAGGAGTAGTCCAGGAAGTAGCACCAGGACGACATATGAAGAATGGAGAATGGCGAAAAAGGACATTGATAATGCCTTTGACCTAGATCCGATAGAGTGAACACTTGGTTTTTACAGCGGTCTTTAACACAGACCGCTGTTTATTTTTTATATTTGCCTTTTTAACCCCTTTATAGTAGGATGGGAAAATCATGTCACAAGACCAACTTATCAAACTCGCCTGCAAGAAGTGCAAGCGCGTAAACTATTGGACTCGCAAGAACAAAAAGCTTGTTGAGCGTAAGATCGAGCTCGATAAATTCTGCAATTCTTGCCGAGCTCATACTTCCCACAAGGAAGCGAAAAAATAATAAAAACGTGTTTTTAGCAAAAAGCCCTCATTGGGGCTTTTGTTTTATATGATATGCTAAACGGTATGAAAGTAGAGCACAATGGGTTACGAACATGGATTGAAATTGACACGAAGGCAATTCATGCCAACTATCAGACTTTCAGAAAGATTTTACCCAAAAAGGTCCGCATACTCGGTGTTGTGAAGTCTAATGCGTACGGTCACTCCATTGTTGAGTATTCGCGAGAGCTAGAAAAACTTGGAATTGACATGCTGGCTGTTGACTCGCTTGTGGAGGCGCTAGTAATCAGAAAAAGCGGAATCAAGACACCAGTGCTCGTTCTCGGCTACACTCTCCCAGAAATGTTTGCAAAGGCGCTCCGCAAAAATATTCACCTTACTATTTCAAGCATCGAAGGTCTAAAATTTTTTTTAAAAACTCCATTCGCAAATGTAATCCCTATTCATCTCAAGGTAGACACTGGAATGCATAGGCAAGGATTTCTCCTCCCTGAGATTAAAAAAGTTTTGAAAATGATTACTGAGGAGAAAATAAATGTCGCTGGCCTATATACGCATTTTGCTTCTGCAAAAGATCCAAACGAACGTTTGTTTACAAAAGGACAGATTGCAGAATTTGAAATATGGCGCTCAGCGATACTCTTGGCAGGATTTACTCCAATAGTGCACGCTAGCGCGACTGGTGGAAGCTTGTATTTCAATGAAGCGCATTACGATATGGTGCGCATCGGCGCGGGGCTTTATGGGTTTTGGCCTGATGATAAGAATTTTTCTGCCAAGCCAGTGCTTTCATGGAAAACAATTATTTCAGAAATAAAAGAAATTCCCGCTGGTTCATGTGTTGGCTATGACCTTACGCATAAAGTTAAAAAAGACACACGAATTGCAGTTTGCCCTGTTGGTTACTGGCATGGATATCCGCGTGCGCTCTCAAACAATGCAGATGTGCTTGTGCAAGGAAAGCGAGCAAAAGTTTTGGGTCGCATCTCTATGGATATGATTGTTATAGATGTCACAAGTATTCCCCGTGTAAAAATAGGGTGCGAGGTCGTGCTTATTGGGAGTACAGGCAAGGAAGAAATCAGTGCTAATGAAATCGCAGAAAGGGCTGGTACTTCTGCCTACGAAATACTAACCCGTCTGAACCCACTCATGAAGCGAATCTATCTATAATTCCAATTTACCCTATTTTTTGATATACTCTCGATTGTCTATAGGGGCCTATAGTTCAGTGGTAGAATATCGCACTCCAAACGCGCAGACCGAGGTTCGAGTCCTCGTGGGCCCGCAATGACAATGCCAGATACTTTTTAGTATCTGGCATTGTTGTCATTGCGCGGCCCACGAGGACTCGAAAACCGCAGGCGGGCACCTTGAGCTTTGCGAAAGGTCGCCGAGGTGGGTCCGCGAGTACTTATGAGCGCGAGCGAATTAGTAACTCGGGGACGCGTCCTCGTCTATAGTATCCCAAACACGACAGTGTTTGGGTTTTGTTGTTACTGCGAGGCCCACGAGGACTCGAAAGGCGGAAGCGGGCACACAGTGTACACACTGGGTCGCCGACGAATCAGCAGATTTGTGTCTTGGACTCGGGACTGCGAGGACTTTGGATTTTAGAAGCGAGGCGTGCTAAAATCCTTAGAACTCGGAGTCGCGGACTCGTGGGCCCGCCACATTGAATTTTAAGTATTACTATAAATATGAAAAACAAAAAAAGCATTATGTTTCTTGCTCTGGCGGTTGTACTTGCAGGAGTCGCTACATATTTTATGCTAAACAAAGAAGACGGTACGTTTACTGCCACACCTCCTGTCGCAATCGAACAGAATGTGTATAAACGCGCAATGCTAATGGCATCCAGTACAATAACAGTACAGTTTAAACTTCAAGTACCAGAACTACAAATAATTTCACTTAAACATGTAATTGAGAATCTAGGGGAAGTAAAATCAATTGATTACACTTCAGCAGAAGTGGCATTTGATGAATTTAGAAGAAAGAATGCGAATAACACCTTGATAATAAATGAGCTTAATAAAGTAAAATATAATCCATTGCACGCACAATTTAAAATATACCTGAAAAGTCCGCCAGAAAAAGAAAAAATAATTAGCCTAATTGAAAGGGAGGATAAGACAAAAATTATTCTTACATTTTGGTAGAGTTACTCTTTTTATTCAATAATCACACTAATTAATAAATCTTGTAACAAGTGCCGATACACTTTTGTTGTCCTCCGGGTTAATCCACCCAATCTTTTTGTTTCTTTTAAACCAAACCATTTGGCGTTTTGCATATTGCTGGCTTGCGATATCGATAAGGTTAAGCATTTCTTCTTTGGTTATTTTGTTCTGTAAAAATTGTGCGAGAAATCGATATTCCAATCCAAGTGACTCCATACGTTTCCACGAGAGACCTTGTTCGTGAAGTCGCTTTGCTTCAGCAATCATTCCACGGCGCATACGGGCGAGAAGGCGTGTATGGATACGCTTGGAAAGTTCTTCTTTTCCCAAGGTGAGTCCTATGTAAAGTGTATCGTAGCGCTCTTTCGCGGGTGTGCGGGCGGGGACACTGCCGAGAGATGTCGCAATTTCAATCGCGCGAATGAGTCTGCGAGGATTTTTAGCATCAATAGTTTCCGCGCGCGCGGGATCCAGCTTTTTTAATTTTTCAAAAAGTTTTTCTGGTGAAAGCTTCTCTAATTCTTTCCGTAATTTTGCATTTGGTGGGACAGCTGGGAACGAAGTGCTGGTGAGAATAGCATCAATGTATAGCCCTGTGCCTCCGCAAATGATTGGCACTTTGCCACGTTTTAAAATATCACGAATTGCGCTCGTAGCGAGTCGTTCATATTGCACAACAGACATCGCGCGCTTTGGATTGGCAACATCAAGCAGATGATGTGGAACACCACGCATTTCACTTTTAGTAACTTTGCCAGTGCCGATATTTAGTCCTGTATATACCTGCCTTGAGTCTGCAGAGACTACTTCGCCACCAACAAGGCGCGCGATCAGAACAGCAAGCGCGCTTTTGCCTGATGCGGTGGGACCGACGACAGCGATTATTTTCATTTTGTCACTCATATTGCTATATTACTTATATATTAACAAATAACAAACTATTGACATGAAACACAAAGATATAAATGAGTGTTGCGGTGGATGCGAGATAGATACGCCGATGCTTGCGGAAATAGGACACGTGATTCCTGACACAGAGGTGGATGCGTTCCACAACGAAGAAATTAAAAAAATTAAGCTTTCTGATTATCGCGGAAAGTGGCTCATTCTCTTTTTCTACCCTGCAGACTTTACGTTTGTATGCCCAACGGAACTGGAAGAAATGGCTGATCACTACGCAGAGATTCAAAAACTCGGAGGAGAGGTACTCTCGGTTTCTACAGATACTGTATTTGTACATAAGGCATGGCACGATACTTCTGATTCTATTAAAAAAATTAAATTCCCAATGCTTGCTGACACAAGACACGAGCTTTGTCACATGTTCGGCACGTTTATTCCAGAAGAAGGACTCTCACTTCGTGGAACGTTTGTTATTGACCCAGATGGAATCTTGCGTATTGTTGAGGTAAATGATAACAGCGTTGGAAGGAATGCGAAGGAGCTTGTGCGAAAGCTTCAAGCAGCAAAGTTTGTCCGTGAGCACGGTGGTAATGTGTGCCCAGCAAGTTGGGAGCCGGGTGATGAAACCTTGAAACCAGGGTTGGATTTGGTGGGGAAGATCTAAAACGAGTTTGTAAAGTTTTAAGTCAAAAGTTTGTAAAGTAAAAGCGCGCACGACCTTTGGTCGTGCGCGCTTTTACTTTGTGCCGGAGAGAGGACTCGAACCTCCACACCTTTCGATACACGATTTTGAGTCGTGCGCGTCTACCATTCCGCCACTCCGGCAATCCTCACATAGTAGCAGAAACGCACTGGAAATCAATCAGATACTTCCGTAACTGTCACACCTCTTGTATAATAATAAGTATGAACAAACTTCGTGTTGGCGTGATGCGTGGTGGGCTTGGCGGGGAATACCACGTCTCGCTTCGTACTGGCGCAAATGTGATTGCAGCGCTTCCTCGCGACAAGTATGAGGTACACGATATTCTTATCACGAACGCAGGTGAGTGGCATTTGGATGGCGTTCCTACGACACCGGCAAAGCTTATGCAACATGTCGACATCGTTTTCAACGCGCTTCACGGCGAGTTCGGTGAAGATGGTAAGGTACAAAAGATTCTTGAGATTTTTAACATACCATACACAGGGTCAACGGCGCTGCCGTCTGCTATTGGTATGAACAAAGAACTTGCGAAAAAATATTTTTCTGCGGTGGGGATCAAGGTGCCTCATGGTCTGGTGGTTTCGCGCGGCGAAGAGGTGAGTGATGTTGTCGCGCGTGTTGGAAATGAAGTTCGCGCACCATGGGTAATCAAACCGCTTTCGGGCGGTTCCTCGGTGGGTCTCTCTCTTGCACACACACCCGGCGAATTGGTATCTGCTATTGAGCGCGCGCTCGCATATTCTGAGAAGGCACTCATCGAAGAATACGTACGCGGACGCGAGATTACACTCGGGGTCGTTGATTCTGCTAGCGGGGTTGGATCTTATGCCACACCACCGCTTGAGATACTTCTCCCTGAAGGAAAACTTTTTGACTATGATCAAAAATACAAAAACGCGTCTCATCCAGTTGGACCAGCGCGTATGAGTGATGACGAGCGCCGAGCACTCGAAGAGGCGGCCCTCCGTGCGCATGCTCATCTGGGTGCCCGACATTACGCTCGATATGATTTCATTTTGACCGACGAAGGCCCGTGTCTTCTTGAGGTCAATACTCTTCCCGGGCTTACTAACACCTCACTCCTTCCGCAGTCTCTTTCTCTTAATGGTCTAGCTCTTCCAGAATTTATTGATTATGTGCTTACCCTTGCATTAACGAAAAAATAAGGTATTATATCCCAGTGTATGAAATTCAGCTGGGCCCGTAGCTTACCTGGCCACGAGGCTCTGCCGAGAGGAATTATTGTCGGCGGTTTCAAAACCGGCACTCAATGAACTCTCAAAAGTTTGATAAAGTAATGTTTGACTGTATGGGCCCGTAGCTCACCTGGCTAGAGCGCCGGTTTTGCACTCCGGAGGTAAGGAGTTCGATTCTCCTCGGGTCCAC
>CAZXOE010000012.1:0-15955 GCA_964642305.1 uncultured Candidatus Saccharibacteria bacterium | reverse complement strand
GTGGTGGCCCCGTAAGCCCTGTTAGTTCATACACATTCACAAATGTGCAGGGGGATAATACGATTAATGCGACGTTTAGCGCGGTGACGGTTAGCACTATTTCCACTGCAGATTTCTTCCACTTAGCTATTGTGCCAAACCAAACAGTTACTCAGACAAGTTTTGAAATTCAAGTAATTGCTGAAAATATAAACCCAGCTACATCTCCAACATCTCCAATTGTTACTGATGACAATGGCGCGACCTTTGCAATGGAAACAAAAATGTTGAAATGGCCAGGAACAAATGAAAACAGTGTCAGCGTTTATTCAAAAACTATTCAACTTAATACTGATAAAGTAAATAATCTTAAAGTTACTTCTGGAACAAAAGAAATGCCTTTTTCTATAAAACATAAAAGCACACTTTCTGTTCAGACCGCTACCAGCCCAACTGATCTAGCTTCTAAGGTAAAAGCTTCTATAACCAATCCTTCCGTTGATGTTATTGAGGTTGCATATAATGAGGCAGATCTAGGAGCTGTTATAAATAGTGCCGGGCTTAATGGTGGTAACAAGATAGCTAATGCTCGCACAACTTGGGTCACTATTAGACCTGCAACAGGGAATACAATTGGTTGGAAAAGGGATAGTGGAGCACCACTTGCGAGACCATTTATGACTTTTCTGCATTTAGATAATGTTGTGTTTGGTTCAGATACTTCAGATGGTGGAGGTGGTCACTTTCTCACAGAAATAGGAAATAATATTTGGCTCAGCAATGTCCAGTTTAGAATGAAATATAAATATACATGGCCGGCGTCTACGCCAATGACGGCTGTCGCTCAGCAGGAGGTAAGATCCATTCCTTCAGAGGGCCAGAAAGTTTACTTTACAGATTGTTCGTGGGACGGCACAGCATCTGTTGTGGCCACAACAAACGCAGAGCTTGCAAGAGACCTGACTTTTAACAGTCATCGCGGTGATTATAATAATTTTGGAAAGGTGTTTTTGAATGCTTTGGCAAAGGATGCTGTTACGGTGAGAAATTATGCCAATACTGATTCTCTTCATAATGATGGATTTCAAATTTGGGGAAATGTTGGAACAAATAACATCGTCTTTAAGGGCTTAAAAGTGATATCACCGAATGTAGCGTCAAACCTTCAGCCATTTCACTTAGGGCATACATACTCACCTGTTTACTCAAATATTCTTTTGGATAGTATGCTTATTGAAGGAGCTAACACTGTTGCTGGGGCACACTTTTCAGGAGTTATGTCGAATTCAAGAATATCAAATGTAAGTTTTGTGGATCAAGGAGCTTCACTTAGAAATGATCACTCAGATCCGTATACACCGTTTATACCAACAAATGTTTATATAGACAACATGAGTGCTAAAAGAGTGGCTTATGTAACTTCATCAGGCGTCAGTGTGAATTATGATTACAGCAATGTTGCTAATAGTAATGATATTTCAAGTGAATTGAGTGCTATACCTTCACTATCTGGCGTAATCTTCAGTAATATTAAAGTTGAGACAGCTCCAACAGAAGGTACATTCAGTACTTATCAGACAGCGTCACAAAATTATCGAACAAATAGTTTTGGAGGAATTTTCATTAACACTATTGGATTGACAGGACTTTCTGCTATTGACGCTCCTGCAAACTTAACATACCCTGGACTTTTCCTGCACTTTACATCAACTGCAAATAGAGATGTTTACCTAGCAGACACTAGAAAAATTCAATTGATTGTGACGGTTGTAAACCAAGGAACAGGTGGTGCTCCTGGAACTCAATATGTTTACACATGGACAAATCCAACTGCTGGCACCGGAAGTAGTATATGGACATCAACCTCAGCAATCTTAAGAGCGGTAAATCTTGAAGCAGGTAGCTCACCATGGCCAAGCTTGGCTGACCCCTGGGGTCCCTACGCAAAATATTCGCTGAAATTCCTGCCATAAAAATTAGGTCAAAAATGAAAAAGAAACTTCCTAATCCTCGGGTAGTTTCACACAGCGCATATTAAGAAAAAGAACCCTATTGTTGCTCAATAGGTAGCTTGGTAGTTGCTGTCCCCTTGTTAAATACTGAATCATAAACAACCACCGTTATAATATTATTTGTTGATATAGAAGCTATATTATTTGGAATAAATGAAAAAACATAAGGTTCAGAAGATTTTTTAGATATAAGTTCGCTGTTTACATACAATTCCACACTGCTAACGGGGTATTTATTTGAAATAGAGACAAATATATTTATATTTTCATTTGCTTTATGAATAGAGTTAAAATCCAATCCCGACAAGGAAACAATAGGAATGGATTCTGGAGTGCGACTACTATCGTATTCGTTTGGAATAGCACTACGGTCACCCTCAAGGAAACCTTGGCTCATAACCCACTCACGGACTGGTATTTCCCATAGCATATACTGTGAGTCATTTTGAGGGCTTGCAGGGGGTAAACCGCGTGGGTTACTTTTATTTATCCAATGAAGAATATTATGAATCTCAGGAACAACAATAACACCACGCGCCTCTGTTGGAGTTAATGGTGTAGCAAGTTTTCCTGAGGCTCTGTCAATTATATATTTTTCTCCACCTTGCCAAATACCTTGAAGTGGCGCAGGTAGGACAGTCAAGTCTTCTTTTTCTGGCGTGATAAAACGCTCAGACGGTGTAAGTTTCATAGCCTCTACCATAAAAGCGTGCCACACAGGGGTAATTATAAAACCTGCGATATTTTTATGAAGAGGAGAGTTGTCGTTGTTTCCAGCCCACATTCCTACAGCGATACGCGGAGTGTAACCAACTGTCCACACATCACGAAAATCATTTGTAGTACCAGTTTTTACGGCAACATCCTTGCCTGGGAAATACAGAGCAGAGTTTGCTCCAAATTCAGGGGTTCTCGCTACGTTGTCTGCAAGAATATTTGTAACCTTGCGAGCAATTTCAACAGGAATGACCTGCTCGCTATTTTGTTTAAATTCCTCAATAATTTTTCCATCTTTATCTTCAATGCGAATGATTGATGTGTTTGGGTTGCGCGCGCCATCATTTGCAAAAACTCCATAGGCTCCTGTTAGATCAAGAAGAGAAACCTCGCCACCTCCAAGAACAAGGGTGAGGCCGTATAGATTTGCATTGCCAAGGCTTTCTATACCCATACGGCGCGCTATGTTTAAGGAATCGTTGATACCAGCGAGGTATAATGTTTTTACGGCAGGAATGTTGAGAGACTGAGCAAGGGCGTCACGCATTGAAACAGGGCCACGGTATTTGCCGTCGTAATTTTCTGGCATATAACAATCCTCAGGTTTTACAAGAGGTGAAAAAGGAATACCTTTTGCGTCGCAATTAGTGCTAAAGTTCGTTTTCAAATCAAAAATAGTTGTTTCAGGTGTGTAGCCTTTCATGAAGGCAGTTCCATATACAAACGGTTTAAAAGTAGAGCCAGGCTGGCGGTGTGCCAGTGTAACATTAAAGTTTCCTTCATTTTCCACATCAAAATAATCACGTGAACCAACCATAGCGAGCACATGTCCGTTTGTAGGATCTACGGCTATCAAAGCCATATTTTTCGCCTCAAAATCCTTTTCAATACTTGGACCATAATTGCTTATGATTTCCTCAGCCTTCTTTTGAAGTTCGTAGTCAAGAGTTGTAATAACACGATACCCATTTTCCTGCACAGCTCGTTCTCCATATTTGTTTACCAAAGATTCTCTTACCCACTCCACAAAATGCGGAGCCTTGATGCCTCGAGGTTCGCGAGGAAGAAATTCTACTTTTTCTACAAGAGCTGTCTCGTATTCTTCATTTGTGATAAAACCAACATCATTCATTCTGCGGAGTACAAGATTTTTTCTTTCATCAAGCTTGTCACGATGGTTGCCGTATGGAGAATAATAAGTTGGAGCGTTTGGTATCGCTGCTAAATACGCAGATTGAGCCAAAGTGAGGTCAATTGCCTTCTTTCCAAAAAAAGTCCGACTTGCTTCACTTATGCCATAAATGCTTCCTCCATACGGAATTTCGTTTAGATAAAGAGCAAGAATCTCGTGTTTTGAAAAAGATTGCTCAAGTCTAAACGCAAGAATAATCTCTTTAAGTTTTCTTGTTATGAGCTTCTCGTCAGTTAGAAGTGTTTTTTTGACAACCTGCTGTGTGATAGTAGAACCACCTCCGCGAGTGCCACCATATAGAATTGCGCGCGAAATACCACGAATACTAATACCGATATGACTGTAAAAGTCTGTATCCTCAATAGCAATAGCCGCATTTTTTACCCAAGGAGATATTTCTTCAAAAGGAACAATAGTCCTTTTAATATTTTGATGAACATCATAAAGAAGAACCTCACCAGTTCTGTCATAGATCTTTGTTGACTGAGCAACTTTGCGTTCATTAAATTCCCCAAAATCTGGAAGTTTCATAAAAGAAGCCCAGAGAATAAGAATACTCAAAAAAATAAAACCGCTTCCAATGATAAAAAGAAACACCGCTTTTGAGTGGTTCAAAATAAAATTGAATATTTTTTTAGTAGAGCGTCTGCGTCGCGCCATAAGATGAAATGATTGTACCATAAGAATGCTTAGTGGGCGAGTTTTAATAATTATGATAAACTGAAAGGATTATGAAAGTTGGAGAAATAGATGACCTTTTAGCACGAGGAGTTGAAACTTTTATTGACCCGCAGGGTAAATTTAAAGAGAAGCTCTTAAAAAATCCTAGCGATATAATTATTAAATTTGGAGCAGACCCAACTCGCCCAGATATTCATCTCGGACATGCGGTGGTTCTACAAAAATTACGTAAATTTCAAGACCTCGGGTGTAAGGTGGTTTTTCTTGTTGGAGACTTTACGGCACGGATAGGCGACCCAACAGGGAAAAGTAAAATTCGACCAGAGATAGAACATCAGGAAATTATTTCCAATATGGGAACCTATCTTCAACAGGTTGGGAAAATTCTCTTAACCGATAAAAAACATTTTGATTGGATACAAAACTCTGAATGGTTTGATGCAGTTAGTGATTTCCTTCCAGAAAAAGAACCACGACTTTTCAATGGGGCTCCTGTTCCAGCGGAGTCTTATTTAGGGAAAACCCTTCATTATATAGAAACACGCAGACAGCATGGTGTTTCAGGAAAAGATTATATTAATACTATATCATTGTTTAACCTTATTTTTACACTAAGACACATAACACACGCACAGTTAATAGAAAGAGATATGTTCCAAGAGCGGATAAAAAAAGGTCAAGCTCTTTATTTACACGAGATGCTATACCCAATTCTTCAAGGGGTGGATTCATTTGTCCTTCATAAAATGTTTGGTGCGTGCGACCTAGAGATTGGTGGTACAGACCAGACATTCAATATGCTCATGGGGCGTGAAGTGATGAAGATAAACAAACAACCAGAGCAGGCAGTGATGAGTATTGACATTCTTGTCGGATTAGATGGAAAAGAAAAAATGAGTAAGAGTCTTGATAATTACATTGGTATTGCTGACAAACCACAAAATATGTTTGGCAAGGTGATGTCCATTCCTGATTCAGCGATTATAAATTACTATAAACTTTGTACTAAAGAGGCAAACTCAAAAAGAATTTCAGAAGTTGAAGAGAAATTAGCAAACCCAAACATAAATCCAAGAGATATTAAGCTTGAATTAGCAGAAGAAATTACCTCTATATACCATAGTGCAAAGGATGCAAAAGATGCACGAGAGTCATTTTTATCTACGTTCCAGAAAAAAGGTATTCCCGATAATATACTTGAAATAAGTGTTCATGAAACTATATCTCTATCAGAGGCATGTACTCAAAATAAAATAACCGCTTCAAAGAGTGATTTTCGTCGTCTAATTGTAGAAGGCGCGGTAAAGAGATTGAGTAAAGATGGTGAGGAGGAAAAAATAACAGACGACACACTACCCGCAACTCCAGGCGTGTACAAAATAGGGAAAAGGAGATTTGTGAAGATAGTTTAGGAAAACAAAAAAACCCCAGCCTTTCTAAAAAGGCTGGGGTTTTTTTTGTTTTCCTAAACTACTCAATCTCGCGATTACTGATCTCCATGTCGGCACCTTCTTCCGCAATGAGATCATCATCGCCGAGATCAATACCATCATCTGCAAAATCAACCTCGTCTCCGAGGTCAATCATCCCATCTTCAATTTCTTCTTCCTCTGGCATAGTATATTTTTAAAAATTAAGTCCCCGAAATATATAAAGCAACTCGGGTCTTCATATTTGTAGCAGAAAGTTTTTTTCTCTGCAAGCCCCACACCTACATTTTTATTGTTGCTTGTTTTTTCACTCTTTACACAGCAAAACCAAGCTTCAATAGAAAACATTCTACTATTCAAACGCTGTAACTGCAACAAAAAACTATAAAAATGTAGGTGTGGGGGCAAGTCTATTTAATCAAAACTGGGGATATAACTAGGTACAATATCCACAGCATTCGCTCGGGGACAAATAAAGTGGTCTTCCTTGTCCCGCTCGCTCCTTTGTGGATAAACTGTGGAAAGCCATACGTGAGGTGTAGAACCCTTATTTTACAATGCTATTTTGGTGTCTTGAGTATGCAAAATGGGTTAGTCCAATAGCGATTGCGTCCACTTCATCGTCTTGTTTTATGTTTTCTGCGCCTGAAACAAGCTTTTTAACCATAGATACCATCTGTGTTTTGGTCGCTTTTCCATAGCCTGTCGTAGCAACCTTGATTTGAAGAGGGGTGTATTCGTAGATTTCAAGCCCCAAAATACGCGCTTGGTAGAGTATTGCCCCGCGCGCCTCCGCAACACGCATCGCAGTCTTTTGGTTGGTTTCTATGAACAAATTTTCTATAGCGAGAGCTTCTGGCTGATATTCCTCAATAACACGTGCTACTTCACGACCAATGAGAGAGAGGCGGTCAACAAAAGGAAGCGTTGCTTTTGTCTTGAAACACTCAGAAAAAAGAAGCTCCTCCTTTTTAATCTTTTCCAAGACGGCGATACCAATACGTTCGTACCCAGGATCAATAGCAATGATTTTCATAAAAATAATTTCAAATGTTTAATTTTAAATTAAAAAATTGTTTAGACATTAAAAATTTGTAATTTGGAATTTATGCGGCATTTGTGTACACCTCTTGCACATCATCGTGATCGTCAAGTTCTTCAAGTAAAGATGATAGGGCCTCGCCGTCTTCGTCTGAGAGAGGGGCTGTGGTTTGAGGCTCGTATCCTTCCGCTGTCTTTGTGAATGCCCACATTGCAGCGCCCTGTCCAGCAAGCGATAACCCTCTTTTTGAAAGTAAGTGCTTGATTTCTGCCACAGTGCGGTTTTTATTGTCAGTAAGCCCTTCAATCAAAAGAGCACAGCCGCCAGGGCCGTATGCTTCATAAAGCACAGCCTCCATATTGCCCGCATCACCACCAGCGCCCTTTTTTACCGCGCGATCAATAATATCCGACGACATATACTCCTTTTTTGCGCGCTCTATAACAGCGCGAAGCCCTGGGGAAGACAGATTTCCACCAGCCTTCTTGGATTCAAGCGCAATCAAATGAGAAAGTTTCCCAAATATCTTACTTCTTTTTGCGTCCGTTACAGCCTTCTTATTCTTTATTTGTGACCATTTATTATGTCCTGACATATTTTTTCTACTATTTTATCAGCATACCAGAAGAACCTATTTTTGTGCAAAGTCTGTGAGTAGAGCAACTTTTACTTTCCCAACTCCACCGTCATAATAGAACGCTATAGCGTTCTATTATGACGGTGGAGTATTGCATATAAAAACATCACATAGGTCCGACCTCTGTACGCAGAGGTCGGACCTATGGGGAAAGTTATACACAGTTTCTTTCAAAAAGTGCCTAAATGGCTTGCGGAGGCTGGCAACATATAGGTACACCCCACCACACCTACTTTTACATTAGGTCATACTGCTGTAATCCGCTAATATGCATTTATATACACAATTATGAACAAATATGTTCTATGCAAAAAGTAGGTGTGGGGGTATACTAATAGTGTGGACAACGAAGAAACAAAAATAGGTTGGAAGAAAATATTAATAATATTTAGCGTACTAACCACTGTTGTGTTGATCGCTTTTTTTCTATATTTGAGATCTCCCGCGCCAGATATAATTGATATAATAGAACCAGACTACCAAGAAGCTACTAGCAGTGTAAATATTGTTGAAATACCTCGAGCTCTTTCAGAAGATGAGAAAGTGTTAATAGAGGCACGCGCTACGACAAGCGCTCTGCAACTAACAAAAAAAGAAAAGACATCAATAGGACAAAAAACACAAAACTTGAGTGGTGTGACACTACTAAATGAAACAGAGAAAGCAAAAATTGAGGAACGCATTATAATTCAAACACAATAAACATTATGAGACACAAGGTATTGCAATCAATAAAAATAATCTCTTTGGCAATAGTATTGTCTTTTGGTCTAAGCTACGCTCTAGCATGGACTGCTCCGACTACTACCCCACATGGAGGTAATGTTTCTGCTCCGATCAACACTGGAGACAACACTCAATACAAAGCAGGCAACTTGGTTCTCAATGATAGCTTGTCACCATTTGTGAATGGGCTCATTGTACGCTACGGCAATGTGGGGATAGGGAAAACACCTGATACTGGCGTAAAGCTAGATGTGGAGGGACAAATTAAGGCAAGCGGGAATGTTACAGGCACGAGTGGTATAACAACAGGACTCTCTGCTACAGCAGACACTCCATGCACAGGAACTGGAACAATAGCAAAAGATTCCGCAGGAACAGGGAAGTTACTTACTTGTCAGTCGGGCAAGTGGAAGTTCTCCTCGGCGGGTGGTGGTGGGTTTGGGATAGATAGAAGCTATTCGACAAGAGTATCAACAACCTGGACGGCTCCAGCGGATGCCTCAAACATCCGCGTTTTTATTGTGGGTGGTGGTGGGGGAGGGAGCAGGAATTCTTCGGGCGAATTCGGTGGCGGTGGTGGTGCTGGTGGTTGGGAGTCATTTACGACTACAGTCACACCAGGAAATTCTTACATCCTTCAAGTAGGTGCTGGTGGTGGCATTAGTACTGGGGGAACTGGAGGTACGGGTGGTAACACTGTCGCCTTTGGTCATACGGTATATGGTGGCTCCGGTGGCTCTGGTGTTTCTGGCGCTGGTGGCGCCGGGGGATATGGTGCTTCAGGTTATGGCGGTGGCGGTGGCGGTGGCACAGCTCCCTCGACGACCATTCCTGCCGGTGGTGCCGGTGGTGGTGCCGGTGGTGCCGGTGGTACTCCTTATTTTGGTACTTATGGTAAGGCTGGTGCATCTGGTGGTGCTTGGGCTGCTGGCGGAAATGGCGTCGGTGGTGGTGGCGGAATATACGGTTCCACAAGCGCTGGCGGAAATGGTGGAATAATAGGTGGTGGAACAGCTGGTGGCGGTGGCGGTGGCGGTGGGTGGGGGGCTCCAGGTGCTAATGCAGAAGCGGATCAAACAGGAAGCTATCAAACATATGGCGGTGGCGGAGGCGGTGGCGGTGGGTGTGGACTGGCATCAACAAGTATTGGGTGCCATGCAAATTATTACGGATTTCCATCTGGTGGTGTTGGTGGAGGTGGTGGTGGTATGTATATTTCTTCTTTTGCCCGCCCGGGCTTCCCAGGTATTGTTATTATAGAATATTAGAAATTGGAAATGGGGACAGCCACAAATTAGCAAATTTGAGTCTTGGACCAAATTAGCAAATTTGAGTCTTGGACCAATTGTTTTGTAAATTATGTGGTGTGATTTTATGTGAACATGTTCATTTTTCACGGGCAAATTTTTACAAAAGGCGCCCACCACGCGCATCCTCTGGTAACTCAAATCCTAGATGCTCATACGCGCGAGGTGTCGCAAGGCGACCACGCGGGGTGCGTTCAATGAGGCCGAGTTGCAGAAGGTACGGTTCATTTACTTCCTCAAGGGTTGCCATTTCTTCAGAAAGAGCAGCCGCGATAGTGGAGAGACCCACAGGTCCGCCTTTAAATTTCTCAATAATAACCTCAAGAATTTTTCGATCGAGCGCGGTCAAGCCAAGCTCGTCTATCTCAAGGAGAGCAAGAGCTTTAGCGACATATTCTGGAGATAGGTCACCCTTGTGAACCTGCGCAAAATCCCTCGCGCGCTTTAAAAGGTAGTTTGCTGTGCGTGGCGTGGCGCGACTTCGCTTTGCGATTTCACGCGCTGCGTCGGTGGACAACGTGATACCAAGAATATTCGCTGAGCGTTTTATAATCTTTTCAATCTCCTCTTCTGTGTAAAACTCCAAACGGAACGTCCCACCAGAAAAACGCGAGCGAAGTGGGGAGGAAATGAGAGCAACACGCGTAGTGGCGGCAATCATTGTGAAAGGAGGCAAATCCAGCTGAATAGTCCGCGCGCTGGGGCCTTTGCCAATGATAATATCTAACACACCCGACTCCATTGCGGGGTAAAGAACCTCCTCTATCATCTTGTTTAAGCGGTGAATTTCATCAATAAAGAGTACATCTCCTGGCGAAAGGTTGGTCAAAATAGACGCCAAATCCCCAACTTTTTCGATAGCTGGACCGGAGGTTGACTTCACTTGACAGCCCATTTCGTTCGCGATAAGATGTGCCAACGTTGTTTTTCCGAGCCCCGGTGGCCCGTAAAAAAGGACGTGTTCAGGAGGATGCGAGCGCTCTTTTGCAGCCTGAAGAAGGATTCTTAAATTCTGTTTTATTGTTTCTTGACCGATGTATTCGTCAAATTTATTTGGACGAAGAGTTTGGTCAAGAAATGAAAAATCCCCAGTATTTTCAAGGGTAATTTCAGGTTCCTCAGGATTGTTAATTTGGGGGCTTGACATAAAAATCGTTTTGTGCTAGACTTGTTTTACTGATGGCTGAAAGGTCATCAGCGTTCATTTTAAAGATCCTATACATAAGCCTCTCTTGGTTGGGCCTCCGGGTTCACATGGTAGCGAACGAGGACGCATTGGTACTCTGCTTTATTGCAAAGACCACTGATGCCATCCTTAGATCACCTCCTAACTCACTTCCTTGTGTTGTGAGAACCAACCGAGGTTTATGTGTGGGATTTTTTCGTACCTACCAAATTGGCGCACTTCATTGTTGCCCGCAAAATTTGTTCCCGCAAAGTATTGTTATACATTTTGGTCACAAATTTTGCGAGCGCCTCGAATTGCATCCAATTTGGTAGGTACTAGGTACCTTTTTACAAGAACTTTACTGAAATTGTATCGGTTTTGGGCACAAAAAACAACGATTGACATTAGAGTGGTATTTGGTATTGTTTTGTATGGAGTACGGTTACCTGCGCCGAATCGCAGGTTTGTTGCTTAAATAAAGGGGAGCATGGAATGGGAAAAATAAGGAGACCAAAAAAGATTGTTGTCCTGGGGGTTGGCGCTGATCAACACGCGGTCTATTCAGAAGTTTTGAAGGGTCACAAAGTGGTATTCGCGAACACTCACGAAGACGCGCTACATTCTGGGAGAACAGCGGATGTTGTCGCAGTCAATATCGACAAACACAACGGTTTTTTGGGAGCGATGTTTAACAATTTGTTTGAAGGCGAGGTTGTTGCTATCGCAACAAGCAGGAAGCTTATGAACAAGCTGGTTGAATTACCCAAAGGTGGGAAAATTTCGCCAGTCTGTCAGCGCAGAGCGCCTGAGGAAATAATGCGGTTGCTTGCCGCATAAAAAAGCGCAAAAACGAAACAGAGACCCCGATGGCGCGAAGCGTCATCGGGGCTATTTTTATCCTTCTCTTTCTAGGTCAACCACCCTCTCTACCTCATCAAACGCTGTTGCGCCCGCGAGAATTTTTTCAATACCGTCTTCGCGCATATTCAAGAGACCTTGCTTCTTTGTAATCTCGCGGATCTCTCTTTCTGAAGGAATTGCGTCAAGCAAAGCCTCAATCGCGGCTGTCATAAGCACTGCTTCAAAAATTCCCACGCGTCCTTTGTATCCAGTGTTGTTGCACTTTGCGCACCCAACCGCGCGCCAAACTTTTTTTGTTTGTACATCTTCGCCAACTTTTTCTTTAATTAGCACTGCAACCTCATCAATAATTTTTTGCTCACGATCATTTGGCGTGTCTTCTTTTTTACATTCCTCGCAAAGCTTGCGCGCGAGACGTTGAGCCAAGGCGACAGTGAGAGATGAACCAATTACTTTTGGAGTAACTCCAAGGTCTATTAGGCGGGGAATCGCGCCTGCCGCTGTGTTTGTATGAAGTGTGGAAAAAACCATATGCCCAGTGAGGGACGCGTTGATAGCGACCTTTGCCGTTTCGCCGTCACGAATTTCACCAATCATAATCACGTCTGGGTCTTGGCGCATTGCAGAACGAAGCCCTTCAAGAAATGTGTAACCTTTTTCTGTCTCCACCTGTGTCTGCGACACGCCTTTCATGTGGTACTCAATAGGGTCCTCAATAGTCATCATCTTTATTTCAGATGAAAAAATTCTTTTCAAAAATGCGTAGAGTGTTGTTGTTTTACCAGAGCCAGTCGGGCCTGTGTTCAAAATCATTCCGTGTGGTTTTTTAATCTCTCGGTCAACAATAGCAAGCAATCGTGGTGACATACCAAGATCTTCAAGCGTCACGTTGAGCGATTGAGGGTTGAGAATTCGCATCACCACGCCTTCACCATAAGCGCCCGGGATTACAGACACGCGCATTTCAATTTCCATTCCAGAAATTTTGATACTAAAACGACCGTCTTGGCTTTCAGTGCCAACATTTAGTTTTAGACCAGATAGGAGTTTTAGTCGTGAACTAAAGAGGCGATATATTTCAGATGGCAGAGTTGCAACTTCGTGTAGCACACCGTCTATGCGATAGCGAATATGAATGGCGTCTTCTGCCGGTTCAATATGGATATCAGACGCGCGAATGCCGATTGCCCCTGCCATCACAGTAGAAAAGATATTTGAAATATGTCGCGCGGTTTTTTCTGTGACAGTTGTTTTGAGAGCTTTTGACACATCATCTAGTGTCGTAAATTTCTTTACAAGACCTTCCATGTCATCGCCAGAAATATCCACCATACCCGCTTCGCTTTTTGTCGCGCCTGAAATTTCTTTGTAGCGTTCCCAAACTTTTTCTAGGCTCGCGTGTGATACGAGATACTGCTCAATATTGTATCCGCGTTCCGCGAGAGACACTAAAACCTCCTTTGTGTTTGCTTGTGTAGGAGAAAAAAGTCCAACTTTTAGTTTTTTATTAGCAAGCTCAAAAGGAGCAATGAGGGCAGAGCGAGCAAGGTCTTCTTTTATAAGTCCTACAGCGGAAGTATCCACAGGAACTCCAGACAAATCGGCGTATTGGATGCCATACTTCTTTGACATTATCTGCAAAAACTCCTCCTCCTCTTTTTTGTGAAGTTCCGCGATTTGATCATCACTACTTGTATCATTAAAACGCAACATAATATTCGTACATTGTAAGGGTTTTTGCGAGGTTGTGCCACTTGACAAAAATTAAGGATTTGGTATAATAGCACATAGAAAGGTTCGCGATTGGCGAGCCTACAAATTTTGACAGAAAAGGAGAAAATCATGAAGAAATTCATGTTGTTTATCTTGGTAGCAGTTTTGCCAGTATGGCTTTCAGGTTGTGCCACTGAGAACCCGCACGCTCGCAAGGCGCAGTTAATCGGCGGTACAGTCGCTGGGGCGCTCATCGGGGGTAAGGCCCTAAATGGTGGTGTTCTTGGCGGTCTCGCTGGTGCGGCTATCGGGCATGAAGCAGTAAAGGCTGCCCACTGGAAGCCGGGCGATGACGAAGTAGAAGTCATCACCGTTCCACCTGGCTACTCCGGCAGACATGGCGGATATTCCTCGTGCGGAGCTGTGAGCGTGCCGTGCAGGCAAACCCGCGTTCCTGCAGGTTCTGTGGGATACTGTAACGACGAAGATTCGGGTGGCTATGCTACATACGAAGACCTCGTGCGTCGCGCGGAAAGGAGGGCGGGGTGTTATGATACCTCCGGGTATCAAGCCCCACCGGTCCAGCGTGCATCTTACGCCCCTTCTCAACAGGTCGTCTACCCGCAAAATATATGGGAACGTCCTGAAAAGAGGCAAAAAGAGGCTCCTGCAGAGAAAAAGGTTGCGGAAGAAGCATACGACGGCCCGACAGTAAGCGACTATGTGTCACCAAAATGGGCCAGTGTAATTCCCGATGACTGCAGGACTGGGAATTACGGTCGTGACAGCAACTGTTTGTATGCTGAGGCTGAAAGGCTTAAGACTAGGCAGGAGGAGTGCGAAGCCGACAGCAAAAAATGCAAACAAGGATTTAACTTCGGCCAAATGGCATGGTACGACCGCAAACTCGCGGGAGACCTTCGTCGAGCTCAGGATAAATTCAAGTAGCAGGCAACAGGATGTATTTCAAAGGCGTGTGATGCTAAATCACACGCCTTTATTCTTTGGGGTTGACCCACACACCTACTTTGCCATCATTCTGTTTTTTTAAATTAGGACTATCCTTGTTTAGGATGTCTCACAAAAATCCGATTTAAACGATGCGTTCGGTCAGAAGGTAAAAAAATGGCAAAGTAGGTGTCGGGGTTGACTTTTTTGGTCAATATGCTATAATAAAGATAATATGAATCCCGTTAGAGGTCGTCCAGTTCAGGGGCGGAAATTAGCGGGAAGTTAAGAGTAAGGTAATAGGATTAACGGTTTATTAATTAACTACGGAAATTTTCAATAATTTCCTACCTCTAACGGGATGAATAACATAATAATTCAATCAATTCGTGTCGCCGTAATACTATCAATAGCGTTTTTTGCGTTTATTAGCGATGTGTTCGCTGCGCCAGTGCTTACATCAGCTACAGCAACGCAAATTACAGAAAACAGCGCAAAACTTGTTTCCAGTGTTTCAAATCCGCACAAAAGCAGCGCGGTTTGGTTTGAACTTATTGATGGCACAGGCGCGCCAATGGCAGTAGGAGTAGAGCCTCCTCTATACGACAACGGGGTAAACGTTAGATTTGAACACAACCTTTACAACCTTGCTTCTGGGCAGACATATAGGTTCCGATCTGTGGCGATGGAAGGCGGGAACACTGTTTATTCTCCAATCTCATCTTTTACAACAGCAGTGCCAAAGCAGGCACCTGCAACTATTGCGTATCAACCAAGTTCGCAGACAGTTGCTCAAGCACCAAAAACAACTGAGCAAAAATCAACTCAGACAACACAGGCAACGACACAAGTTAAAGCTGTGAAAGAAGATGCAACAACAGCGTCAATTGGTACTCAAACTGTTGCCGAAGAATTTGCGAATAAAGATGGTTTTACAAACACAAATAGAAACACAGCTGCAGTGATAGGTTCTGGAAACGACGTTTTCCCAAACACTCTTATTGGATGGATCATGCTTTTAGTCGCTATCCTTATTGTAATTCTTGTTGGACGTATGATTTACGAATCAACAGAAAAGCGCAAGAAAATATCTGACGAAGAAGATGAGGACGAAAAGTTAGAAATTGAGTAAATTTTAGCAATGATACTACTAACTTTAGTCTTAAGGAAAATGGAGTAGTAGCAAATAGAAAGAGAGTGATTACCGTAGGCAATCACTCTCTTTCTTCATATCCACTTCCCGTATCTACTATTCCCATACACCCCCACACCTACTTTTACATTTGAAATTAGGCTACACAATGAAATATGTACCTCTTATCCAAAACTATGGAGAACTTACCTTGCAAAAAGTAGGTGTGGGGGTATACAATATACAAATGAAATCAATAATCAAAAAAGCCCTCCTCCTCACATTACTCTCCTTAATATCACTCAACATAGCAGAAGCATATGTTTTCCCCTCCAACCTCAAACTCGGTAGCAGAGGAGAAGAAGTAAAGAACCTCCAGATACTCCTAAACCAAGATAAAGATACTCAAA
>CAZXOE010000011.1:0-20492 GCA_964642305.1 uncultured Candidatus Saccharibacteria bacterium | reverse complement strand
TAAGTGTGTCTATAATTGACCAGTCCTTATTTGTATACCCATGTCGCACAATATATCTTTTACGCGTGTACGTTATACGACATAGTCATATAAACAACTGTTAATGAATAAGATGATTTGGGACCTGTATACTTCCTACGCTTGTATCTTCAGTGGCACCCTCCCCGCACAGAATTCAGTGAAAGAGCTCCAGGTAAGTAATCTATGTCCTGCTTGCAGTTTATTTTTTTTATTTCTTATGACAGCATCTAGTAGTTCTTGATCAAGTTCTTTATTCATTTGTAAGAAAATAATTGGGTATTGGTTCATCTGCGGACCTTGGTATTTAGAAAGCTTACTGTTAAGGCACCCTATTAGGTTCCTCCTGTCACTTGGATAGAATACATCTACACAAAACCCACTCGTGCTGTCGTACACAAAAAAATCAGCGCGGGTTCGTTTGTCGTCAATAAAGAAGTATTCGCGGTGAACAAACTGCTTACCAAAATGCTGCTTGAGAAATGAGTACACATCATTCTCAACACCGTGCGCGCGAGCATTTATTTTGTAAGCTCTCGCGCTACTATGCGCTCCTTCTCTGAGGTCAGATTGCGTATCAAGACCGAGCGCCTTTCTTAGCTCTACAAGCCCTCCAAAACTTCGTTCAATTGAGCGCGATGACGGTAGATACGGGTGGGCATCAACCTCAGGAGAGGTTGGATAACGTCTATTTTTTGTATAAAAATCCTCTAGACCTGAGCGCAACTCCTCAATCTTCCACGGAAGTTGTCCACCTGATTTCTGTATGCGTAGGCTCCCCATCCATATAGTATAGACTACTGTCTAATGTCGCACAAGGGAGTTACCTTCATGTGTGCCTAATTAAACAGCCCGTAGATGCTCGTATAGAGGTACACAAGGAGTGGCTTTATGTATTCTATCCACGCCACAACGAATATACTGCCAAGTTTTTGAACGATTGAATTTTCAAAAATTGTACGTAGGTCAATATTAAAATATGCTAACGCTGAGATTACCACAATCGCTAATAGTACGATTTGCATAAACCCTCTACTTTGATTTCTCATTCCGTTTTTCATACTCTATATATTCTACTCTGTATCTTACAAGTAATCCATTGGATCAAGATACACGTTAAATGCCGCTAATGGCAACGTGTATGTTTTTCCTCCGCATGCCTTACTTGCGCGACTTTCAATTTTTACTCCAGCCGCGACAAAAACAGATAAATGCAAGTGTGGCCCAGTGGAATATCCAGTATTACCGCTGTAACCTATGACGTCACCAGTATTCACAATCTGCCCGTTAGAAACTTTTATAAGAGAAAAATGAGCATAGAGGCTTGCAAGACCATTATTATGTCTTATGAGTACCCACCGACCATACGAGGCGCCAGGACAGGTTAGATCAGTATCCCCCGTTCCAATTACAGTTCCTGAGAGCATTGCCTTCACTGGAGTACCTACGCTTGCTCCAAAGTCTGTGCCATTGTGAGTCCCAGATGCATACAAGCGAGCAGAAGAGCTTGTCTTCCCAAACTGTTGCGTAATGCGCACTACATCAAGCGGTGGTGCAAAGACCTTTGTTCCTCGTGGAGGAAAGGATGTTGGGTCAAGAATAAATTTCAGTGTAGACTCATAATCACGAAGTTCCTGCTCCAACGCATCCTTTAGAGCAAGTTTTTGTTTAAGAGCTTTTTGATATAAGACCTCCTGATTGCTGGTAACTTTTAAAAGCTGAGATTTTTGCTTTGTAGTCTGTTCTGTTATTTTTTTCTTGTCACCAAGTTCACCCTTGAAATCTAGCAACTTCTCCTTCTCACTTTTCTGCTTAAAATTTTTGTCCTCTAATTCCATCTTTAGAACCTTCAATAGTTCAACATTTTCGTTCACTCCAGCGCTAAATTGCTCAAGTGTTTCAAGGTCGTTCCAAAGCCCTGAAAAACTTTCGTTAGATAGAGCAATTTCAGCAAGCGACTGATCATCGCTTTCATATATTGCAAGTAAGGCCTCTTTAAGTGCTGCTACTCGTCCCGCTATCTCATTTTCTTTATTATATATTTCAGAACCTAGCTGGCGAATTTTTAAATCTGTTGAATCTACCTTAGTCTGTGTTATTTTTATATCAGTCTCTAATTTTTTCTTTGTAAGATCAAGTGTTTTTATTTCTGTTCCTAATGTTTTTTTTTGCGTAACAGTATTATCTATGTCTTTTTCTAATTGTTTAATAACTGGCTCTAGTTTTTGCAACTCATCAGCTTTTGAAGATATTTTTTGCTGAAGCTCATTGATAATATCCATGGATTGCGCGGAAACAACATGGTTTGATGCTAGAGTAATAACTCCAATGAGTATAAGAATTGTAAATTGATATGTGCGAGTATGCATAACATAAAATATTACTCCTGTAGAAGTTTTATTGCGACAGTGATGCGATTAATCGTTGTTTTTTTGCCTAGAATGCTTGCTAGAGTAAATGGGTCTGGAGATTTATCTCGACCAGATAGGGCATACCTCATAGGCCAAAGCACGCTCCCCCTCCCTGCTAGGGTTGCATAGTCCCAAATAGCAGTCTTAATCGTTTCTGGTACAAAAAATGATTCGTCTATGTCATCTATGAGAGCGAGTACTTTTGAAAGCTTTTGTGCCGTAACTGTGGGTTCATTTTCATCTTTCCACATAAGTCCCTTAGTATCATATTTCGGATCATCAAAAAAATAATCATACTCCCCTGCCTCGGCAAAAGTTTGCACTTCGCCGAACACCGAAATATGATCTAAAATAACAGGAATAATTTTTTCAAAAATAATGGAATCTGATTTTGCTTTTTCGCGAAGTGTGTTTGGGAAGCGCGCTAGGATTTCCTCTCCTGATCTATTTGCAGGAAGAAGTTTTATATAATGTTTGTTAAACCACTTTAATTTATCTATGTTCCAAACTGCTCCGCCTTTTTGAACTTTCGCAAGCGAAAAGAGCTTGATCATTTCATCTATAGAAAGAACTTCTTGGTCATTACCTGGGTTCCACCCCATCAAAGCCACGAAGTTGAGTATCGCTTCTGGTAGGTACCCTTCATCACGATATTCGATAACAGCTAGCGCTCCATGACGCTTTGAGAGTTTCGACTTATCCGGAGCAAGAATCATTGGTAAGTGAGTATAGATAGGTCTCGGCGCGCCAAGAGCCTCCTGAATTAGTATCTGCCTTGGTGTGTTAGAAATCGCGTCATCACCACGAATGATGTGCGTGACCCCCATATCAAAATCGTCTACAACAACCGCAAAGTTATACAGGGGCGTATCAATATCTTTAGCAATAACAAAGTCTCCAAGCTCAGTGGTATCAAAAGAAATATCACCACGCACTTCATCACGAAAAGTTACAACCTTGTTCGGATTTTTAAAACGAATTACTTCCGCGCGCTCGCCAGGTTCCTTTGGTTCCTCTTTAGAAACATATACTGCGCCTTTTGAAATAAGCTCAATAATGCGTTCCTTATAAGAAACAGAACGGTCGGACTGTCGAAAAAATTCATCATGATTGAGTCCAAGCCAATTTAATCCATCAATAATATTATCCTCAAACTCTTTTTTTGAACGTTCCTTGTCTGTATCCTCAATACGCAAAATAAACTTTCCATTATTCTGTCTTGCGTACAGCCACGAATAAAGCGCTGTGCGTACAGATCCAATATGTAGTACACCAGTTGGTGACGGCGCAAATCGTGTGATTACTTTAGTCATATTTATTTTGAAGTTTGATGTCGCATTAATACTGCAAAAATTTGCTCAGCAATTTTTTCTGCCGCATCCACCTGAGCAAATTCCCCAGCAGATACCTTCATTGTCTCCCTCTTACCTTTATCCTGTATTAGATTTTCTATCTCTGATAGCAGGATGTTTGGGCCAAGATTTGCCTCTTCTATAACGAGAGCCCCTCCAGCGCGCGCATACGCATAGGCATTCTTTCGTTGATGGTCAGCATTTGATTCGGTAATAGGAATAAGAATTGCAGGCAATCCCCATACGGCAATTTCAAAAATTGCCGAGCCAGCGCGAGAAACAACAACTGTAGCAACCTCTGACGCGAGCTTCATCGTTTCTGAATCCATATACCCATAAATATAGTAACGTGACGCATTAGGATTTCCTCCTAAAAGTCCATTCACCGTAGTTTGCACATCAGTCACATTTCCTTCGCCAACTTGGTGAATTACTTGGTATTTTTCTACAAGCTTTGGCGCGAGTGTTTCCATTAGAGAGTTGATAATCCTCGCTCCTTGAGACCCACCAAGAACAAGTATTACTGGAATATTTGGGTCAAGCGCGAGCTCTTTAAATGCGTCCTTTCCTGACGAGAGAAGCACCTCCTCGCGAATTGGATTACCTGTAAGAGCGGTGCGTCCAGATGGAAAATACTGAGCAGCTCCAGCGTAGGATATGGCAATCTTTTGCGCGAACTTTCCAGACCATGCGTTCACTCGGCCAGGCGCGCTGTCGGACTCATGAATAATGACAGGTATGCGGAAAATTCTTGCTGCAAACAGCACAGGAAAACTCGCGTATCCACCTTTGCTAAAAATAACATCTGGGTACAATACAAAAAGTTGAAAAATTGCCTTAACTACTCCCCACCCAGTTTTAAATAAATCAAAAAAATTTTGAATAGAAAAATACGTGCGCCTCTTTCCAGCTGTAATTTGTTTAAACTTTATTTTATTATCAAAAAGCATCCGCTCATTGTAGGGCTCAGTGGACATATAAAAAAGCTCCGCATTCGCGATTTTTTCTCGTTCTAAAATTTTATTTAGTTTTTCTGCGACAGCGATAATCGGATAGAAATGTCCACCTGTACCACCACCGGTAAATAGGATCTTCATGTTAGTTTCTCTTAGAAATATTTAATAGTATTCCGACCCCTATAAATGCAAAAAGTATCGCGGATCCCCCATGGCTTACAAAGACAAGGGGTACACCCGTGAGTGGTATAAGCCCTAGCATGGCTGCGATGTTCGCAAATGACTGCGATACTATAAGTATAACAATTCCAACGGCTAAAAGCGACTCAAACATATTTGGAGCCCTCCGCGCTATTTGGATACCGCGAACACCAAATAAAAGAAACAAAATTATTATAACAACACCACCAATGAACCCAAACTCCTCGCCCACCACTGCAAAAATAGAGTCCCCTGTTGGCTCTGGAAGCGAGCTAAACTTTTGAATACTTTGCCCAAAACCACGGCCTGTAATACCGCCAGAGCCTATAGCGAGAAGAGACTTTTGAATCTGATAGCTGGCTCCTTGTGGGTCACGTGATGGATCAATAAAAGTTAGGATGCGCTCACCTACATACGGTCGAGCAACAGCAAGAACTCCTATAGCAAGAATACTTATGACTAGAATAAGAATAAAATGTCGCAATCTCATACCTGCGGAGAGCATCATCGCAAGCACTGCTGTTAAGAGCACAGCAAATGTACCAGTATCTGGCTCTGCCAACAAAACAACAGCAGGCAATAAAAGTATTCCTCCGGAAATCATCAGCGCTGTCTTTAACGAATATATACGATCCTTTATTACTGCCAGAAGAGCTGCCAAATAAATAATAGTGCCAAGTTTTAATAATTCAGATGGTTGAAACGATGCAAAACCTAGGTCAATCCACCTACTCGCGCCTCCATGCTCAAGCCCAATACCAGGAACAAAAACTAAGAGAGTGGCTACTACTGAACCAAGAAATATATACAACGCATTTTTTTGTAAAAATTTTAGATTAAATCTAATTGCAATATATATTGCAGAAACTATTCCTATAAGGAACCCTAGTATCATCTGATCAAATAATAAACTAGTGAGCGAGAACCCTTTTCTTGCAACCAAACCGAAAGACGCGGAAGTGAAAACAAAAAGCCCTACTAGCACAAGAAGAGTAGTTATACCAAGAAATACCCTATCGACTGTTTGATTTTTCCTCATCCTACAAGTGCGATTATTGTGCCAAGGAGCGCGAGCACTACAGATATGACCCAATACCTCATCACAACTTTATATGGTGGCCAGCCGAGCGCTTGAAAATGATTATGCAGAGGAGCAACCAAGAAAACTTTTTTACCGCCTCTATACCTTTTGGAAAGAATCTGCATGAGGGACGACGCGCTTGTGGCGATTAAAAGAAATGCGATTATAGGAAGAACTAGCACCGCATCAGTTAAAAATGCAACAACAGTGAGCGAAGTAGTGAGCGCCATCGTTCCTGTTTCTGAATTATAAAATCTCGCGGGTGGAATATTGAACCAGAGAAAGGCTAGGAGCGCGCCGACAACCACACTTGAATACGCAGCAATATCTATTTGTCCCTGAGCAAATGCGATCACCGCGTACGCTGTAAAAATTGATGCAAACACACCACCCGAGAGACCGTCAATGCCATCAATAATTCCACCGGAATAAATACCAATCATAAAAATAATAAATAGTGGTACAAACCAAAGCCCGAGCTCAATGTCGCCACCAAAGGGAATATGAACAGTGCTCATTTCTAGCTTTGTGTAAAACCACCACGCGCCTCCGAGTGCGAGAAGGAAAACAAATACTAGACGAACACGGAGAGAAAGTCCTCCACCAGCGTAGGTGCCTGACTCGCGACAGACAAGATAGTCGTCAATAAGACCAAGCAACGCTCCAGCGATGAGTGTAAAAAGTGGAAGCCATGTTTGCTCTCGCGAAAGAAAAGAAAGTTTTTCAAAAATTGTTTCTGGAAAAACAGACGACAAAATTAAAAACAAAAATGCTGTAATAAGAACCGAGCCCCAGACAACCACGCCCCCCATGCGTGGCGTTTTTCGCTCCTCGTCGTTATGAAGCTTGCTTGTTATCGTCGCAGTACCGCCATCCATTGCAAGCTTGACACTAGACTTCTTCCACATTTTGTGACGATATAGAAAATTCGTAAGAAACGGAGTTATCGCAATACCTATAAAAAAGGCTGCTGAAGTGGTGGCAAAAATTTTTACGACATCAATAGGCATAATATCTGTACATTATACAAAAAAACATAGAAAAACCCAAGTATTACATAGGCGAGGCCTATGTAATACTATTTTCTTACAGCATCTACAAGCTTCTGCATGTCGTCAAAACGCCCTTTATAGCTTGAACCGAGCACAACTACTGCAACAGGATCGCCTATCCCTCTGTCAAAAATAACCGCAAGGTTGCCACCAGAAAGATTAGTGAATCCTGTTTTTGAGGCTATAAGACCCGGAATATTCCCAACGATTTCGTTTGTGTTTGGCAAAATATGCGCGATTTCATCCTGAGAATAAATACGCGCGTCCTTTCGAGATGTAATTTCTACAGTCTCTGGGTACTTTTTCCAAAGTAGAGCTAGAAGTTGCGCAACATCTCTAGCTGAGCCATATCCTCCTCCTCTCTCAAGGATGCTCACCTGCGCGAGCTGACCACTTTGCGGAAAAGCGATATCAAGTCCGGACTCATTAAAAAATTGCATTTGGTCCAACCCGAGAGAGAGAGCTTTCTCATTCATCATCTGCACAAAATGTTCTCGCGATACATCGCTATCTACAGACTGATTTGTCATGCCACCCGCTCCTACAAACCCAGCCACCGCATGCGCCGCGTCATTGGAAGAAACAAGCAACATCACATTTAGGATATCCCCAAGTCTCCATCTTTCTCCAGTGTGAAGCCCGGAGTCGCCCTCGGCAGAAAGATCATCCTTAGTGAGCGTTACCACCACACTTTCAGATAGTCGTTCGCGCGCCACAAGCGCAGTCATAATCTTTGTTAGTGATGCTAGTGGAAGTTTTTCATTTTCATTTTTTGAGTAAAGCACATCGCCTGTTTTCAGATCTAGCACAAAGCCCGCGCGCGCTTCTATAGAAATGTCTTGAAAAGGGTTCGCAATTTTTGCAGTACGAATTTCTTCATCAGTGGTAGCGGAAATTGCCATCATTTGGACAGGAATAAAAAAAGAAAGAAGCCCCTGCATTGCAACTGCGAGTCCAGCTCCACCAACAAGAACAACCGCCAGTGAGTGCAGTCTTTTGGCGGTGATATGATCTTTATTCTTCCTCGTGTCCATTTTCAGTTTCTGATTTTTTAAATTCATCTACAGATTTTTGCGTTTCCTCGTATCCTGGCAAATCAGAAACTTTGCTTACTCCCATGTATGACAAAAGCTCAAATGTTGGTTGATACGCGGTACTTCGCCCACCCTGATCAACTTTTTCAATAAGCCCTCTCACTAGTAGAGCGCGCAATATATAATTTGAATTGACGCCACGAAGATAGTTAATCTCACTTCTAGAAATTGGCCCACGGTAAAGCACTGTCGCAAGAGTTTCAAGGCCTGCCTTACCAAGCTCTTTGCTGAGTTCTTCTTTCAAGAGTCCTTCAATAGTTCCACCCATTTCTGGCGAGGAAGCGAGCATATACTCATCCCCGTTTTGCATTAGAACTATTCCACGTCCTGAGAGTGATTGCTCAAGCTCTGACAAACCGCGACGCGCATCATCTTCTGATACGCCAAGAGTTTTTGCCAAAAAGCCTGCTGTTACAGGCTCTCCTTTGAAAAACAACAATGCTTCTATTTTGCGAGAAAGTTCCATATGCTCTTTACTATATCATGAATTATACATTCTCCAGATACCTATTGACAAAAAACAGGTAATCGTCTATACTGTATGTATTATGGCTTCGGCCTCCGAGATGCCCGTCACCGCAAGGTGACGGGCATCGATGTTTTAAAGAGAGGCTTTCCATACTAAAACAAGTTTGTCGAATAACTCCTGATTCAAAATATCAACCTTTCGGAAAAGTCTTTTCGTGCTAATAACTCTTGTTTGAGTAAGTTTAGCCCATACAACTTTGTTTTCAGTTTCTATCTTATGATGAAATTCGTCATTCTTTTCTTTGGTCGTTAAAGGTAGCACAATCAAACTTTCCCTGTTGTATACTTTCATAACAATAACTGGTCTTTCGAAATTTTCATTTTTGCCGTCAATTTCTGCACCGATATTCACGCCAAGCGAACACCACCAAATTTCACGAGGGTGCACGAAAAATACACGCCCTGTTTCATCAAGCTGTTTTTTAAGGATATTCCACTGGTCAAAACTTTCTTTCATAAAATTATTTCGCCCCGTAATTTGGTGTTTCTAGGGTATTCGTCTCTATCTCAATATCATCTCCGTGTTCACCCTGAGTCACCGCAATCATTCCCTGTTTTACGAGCTCAAGCATCGCGAGGAAGCTCACAATAATATTCACCTTTTCCTCCTTCCCTACTCCGGCAAAATCGCGGAAACTCATTCTCAAGCTTCCAGTAATTCGCGTAGTGAGCCTATCCATCATCTCCTCAAGCGAGATAACTTTCCTTACCACCACTTTTGGTAAACTAACTTTTTTAGGAAAATGCAAAATCACATCTCGTATCGCAGAAAAAATACTTTGAGCGGTAATCTCCTCGCTTGGTGTAAATACTGCTTTCCTCTCGCGTGGTTGACCTTTTGGAAAGGAAACATTTGCACCAAACATTTGCTTCACATTGAGAGAGAGCTCGCGAATTTTTTGATACTCTCTAAGGCGTCGCTCAAGCTCATCAATGTCGTGCGTTTCTTCCTCCGTAAGCGAAAGAGTTGGCAAAAGTGATTTTGATTTAATGAGAATGAGCGTTGACGCAACAATAAGAAAATTTGATACAAAATCCACAGGCATTTTTTCAAACTGTTTCAGATGCGCAATATAATCATCCGCCACCTGCGCCAGCGAAATCTCATTGATAAAAAGCTTCCTCTTCTCCACAAGGTCGAGTAATAGCTCAAGAGGTCCTTCGAATACATCGGTTTTTATTTGGTAGTCTTGGGTCATTTTTTTTAAAAACAAGCTATTGACTTTTCTGCTTCTGTTAGTATATAATATAAGTATCACCACGTAAAAGACCCTTATGCAGACACGTCTGCATCGGGGGCTTTTTCTTTTTGTCTCACAGAAGAGAATTTGTGGTAATGCTCGTTCAAGAACAAGATATCAATATTCTTATTCTTTATTAAAATAGAGCACTTTTTCTCATCTGGCGACACTACACTATCAATTGCTTTATTGTTTTGTAAAAACTCGATCAAGCACCCAAAATCTCCATCACCAGTTATCAAAATGCAAGAAGTAAATGTTTTTGTGTAAAAATCTGAAACCGTCTTAAGTACGAGTTCCGCATCACAATTACCCTTGACTGTCCCCTCAAATGAAATAGTCTGTTTAAAAACAAGGATAAAACCGCATTCTTGGAGATGTTCATAAAATAATGCCCTGCTCGGCACGAGTCCAATAAAAAGGTAAACGTTTGTCGGATTATATTTTTGACGAATCCATCCTCTAAATTTTTTGTAATCTATCTCGTACCCTAGCACCTTTGCTGAGCGATAAAGATTATTCCCATCAATATAGATGTTTATTTTTTCCATTGAGCCAATTATATCACAACCCTATCCGCCACTTGCGCAAGCGAAATCTCATTGATAAAAAGCTTGCGTTTCTCCACAAGGTCAAGCAGGAGCTCCAGTGTCCCTTCAAAGACTTCGGTTTTAATTTGATAGTCAGAGTTCATTTATTTAAGATAGTAAACGTAGCAACTTTTCTGTTCTATTTTAACCTTTTAAATTTTTAGCTTTTTTAGGAATAATGTACACAGTCATTAACAAATTCTCTAAGATGTCGAAGGCCACTCCTAGTTCTTCATCCATAGCAGCTTCAATCTCATGAGCAGACCTGTTGCCAAGAAAACGTGTCTTATGGAGCGTTGTTGCACTACTTTGTGTAAGAACACCCTTCTCAACAAGGGAGTCTATTCTCTTTTTTAGATCTGCACCTTCAGCTTTTTCCTCAATACACACAGCCTCAATAAGTGCTCGAATGCCAATCCCAGCAAGAATTTTTAATTTAGAACTTAGCGCTGCGTGCGTTTCTTTGTACATACTTCTTATCTTCTCTGGTAGTGAGTATTGTTCTCTCAGTGGAGGTCTGCCTACTAATCTGTTAGGGTAAAGTTCTTCAGTTTCAGGATTAATATATTTCCCATCTTCATCCATCTCCACCTCTTGAGAATTACTCGATGTTAGCCTAAAGGAAAGCTCCTCACATCCTAAGCAGGAGATTGTTTCATATAAATCTATTCCCTGAACCTCATATTTAGTCTCATCCCAAAATAATTTTATAGTTGAAAGCACCTTGTGGTTAGTTTTTATGTTGCATCGACTGCAGGCAACCTTAGGAATTTCTTCTCGAGTTTTTTCCACTGTTATTTTCTTTTTCAACATAAATTTTCTATTTCTTTTTTGGAATTGTGATCCCGAGCTCTTGGAGCTGTTCTGCGCTAATCTCCGACGGAGATTCCATCATTGGATCGCGACCTTCACCAGTCTTTGGGAATGCGATTACCTCACGGATGTTTGGCTCATTTTGAAGGAGCATCACAATTCGATCAATCCCAGGAGCGAACCCACCATGAGGTGGTGTTCCATATTTGAACGCTTCGAGCATATGACCGAATTTTTTCTGTTGCCCCTCCTCATTTATGCCAAGTAATTCAAAAACTCGCTGTTGCATTTCAGCTTTGTGGATTCGAATACTTCCTGAACTAAGTTCATATCCATTAAGCACTAAATCGTAGGAATTAGCGCGAATCGAGAGCAGATTTTCCCCATTCATAAACTTTTCTATATCCTCGTCCTTTATTGAGCAAAATGGGTGATGGGCGGCAGTAATTTTCCCATCCTTGTCTTTTTCAAACATAGGGAAATCAACAACCCAAGCAAACGCAAGTTCATTAGGGTCATTCTTATCTTTTCTAAAATCTGGCTTATCAGATTTGTGTTGCTCCATAGATTCCTGATATGTAATGCGTGGAAAAGGAGTACTAGTAATTTTCTTATTCGGAAAAAGTTTTGTTACTAGCTCAATAAACATTTTTTCTGTGTACTGAAGTATCTCTTCCTGTGTCACAAAAGACATCTCGTAATCAAGTTGGGTAAATTCTGGTTGACGATCTCCACGAGTATCCTCGTCACGGAAACATCTCGCAACCTGAAAATATTTTTCAATTCCTGCGACCATAAGAAGCTGTTTGTATTGTTGAGGGGACTGTGGGAGGACGTAAAATTTCCCTTTCTCGATACGGGAAGGGACTACATATTCACGAGATCCTTCAGGTGTCCCCTTCATCATAATTGGGGTCTCAATCTCAACGAATCCATTTTCATGCATATAATTCCTAAAAAAAGAAAGTACGTTGTCGCGTGTGCGGAGGTTCGCTTGTAGGCGCTGCCTACGTAAGTCCAGATAACGATATTTGAGGCGTGACTCTTCCCCTATTTCACGCCCATCCCCCGAGATATCGAATGGCGGAGTCTGTGCTTCATTTAATACCTCTATATTTAAAACCTCAAGCTCAATATCTCCATTAAGAACATCTGTCTTAACATTGCGCTCAGGGCGTTTATTTACCAAAGCAGAAACACTCACAACCCACTCAGGGCGCAAGCGCTGAGCAACATCAAGTGCTTCCGCATGGTTTGGGAGCACTACTGCCTGCACTTTGCCACTCATGTCCCGCAAATCCAGAAAAACCATCTTTCCTTGATCACGACGAACATCCACCCACCCTTTTACGGTGACTTCTTTGCCTATATGATTTTTTATATCTTTGATGTATGTTCGTTCCATAGTTTTAGTGGTAAAGTTTACTTTGAATTTCTGCTAACGCTTCTTCGCGCGTATCATCATTCGCGAGACGCTCAATAAAGTTGTTACGTGGGTCTTCTATAAGCTCACGAAACCTCGCGCTGTTCGCGTCTATCCATGTTCCCGCGAAGTCATCTCCACCTGCGCGGCTGATAAGCTCCATTTGTGCAGATTGTATTATTTCAAACTTATTTTGTTCAGGGTTAATATAACCTTCCGCCTTGTTAACAATATTTTCAAAAAAATTTTTCATATTATTTTAAGTTAGAGCTCTAGTCCCACCTTCTCACGCACTTCCTTCATTGTCTTTTGCGCGTGAGCGCGCGCTACTTCCCCACCCTCTCTCAAAATTTTCAAAACAGCCTCTGGGTCACGCGCTATTTCTTCTCGTCTCTCGCGCATAGGCGCGATAAATTTAATCATCTTTTCTACAAGTAAATCCTTTGACTCCTTGTAGCCAATCCCGCCAGCAATATATCGCGCGCGAAGCTCCTCAGTATCTTTCCCTGGAAAAAGCTCGTGTATCGCGAACACGTTGCACTCATCAGGGTTCTTCGGCTCCTCTACACCTTTTGAGTCCGTTGGAATACTCATCACTGCTTTTTTAATTTCCTCATCAGTGCCAAAAAGCGGAATAACATTGCCGTAGCTCTTGCTCATCTTGCGACCATCGGTTCCAGGAACAGTTTTTACTTCTTCAAGAATCATCGGCTCAGGAATCTTAAATGTCTCGCCAAATGTGCGGTTGAACTTTTGCGCTGTATCGCGCGCGATCTCAATGTGTTGCTTCTGATCTTGACCTACCGGCACCACATCCGCGCCATACATCAAAATATCCGCAGACATAAGAATCGGATAATCAAAAAGTCCTACATTCACTTCTTTGTTTTTTGCCTCTGCGTCTTTGAAAGCATGCGCTCGCATAAGATATGGCACAGTCGTGATAGTATTAAAAATCCACGCAAGCTCGGTCACCTCTGGCACATCGGACTGTAAAAAGAGAGTCGTCTTTTTTGGATCAACACCAATGGCGATGTAGTCCATCGCGAGCTCAAGAGTGAGCTTCTGTAAAAGCGCTCCGTCCGACACACTTGTAAGCGCGTGATAGTTTGCAATAAAAACATACTGGCGGTATTCATCCTGCCTATTCACAAACTGACGCATTGCGCCAAAATAGTTGCCGATATGAGCGTCCCCTGTCGGTTTCACCCCTGAAAGTAGCGTTTTTTGCATTTTTCAATAATAGCAGAAAAAACAGTAACGTTAAAGCCCGACCTCAACTACCCCTTCGCCTCTAATTCCACGTAAAAAGATGACCCGTGCCCTTCCCCTTTAGACTCCGCCCAGATACGTCCCTCGTGCTTTTTTATTATCTCTTTTGCCACATATAGCCCAAGGCCTGTGCCTTCTGTGTACACCTTGCTCACACCCTCGGCGCGACTAAACTTCTTAAAAATCTTTTCCTTGGTCAGCTCGCTCATACCGATGCCAGTATCCGACAAACTAAATAGTATCTTTTTTCTATCAGGAGTCTTATAAAGGAGCACGGAGATTTCTCCACGAGGCGTGTATTTTATAGAATTATCAACAAGGTTGGAAATAACTTGTCGCAACTTACCCTCGTCTCCAACAACAATATATTGATCATCGCCAGACGAATTCTCCTCCACTGTGGCGTTGAATGCCAAATGCGCGCGAATGGCTGACTGCTTCATTTCATCCGCAAGCCCAAGAACAAGTTTCTTCATATCCACATCCTTAAAATTGTAATTCATATCACCACTTTCAATACGAGATATATCCATAAAATCGGAAATCATCGTTACGAGATGCCCGCTTGAAACAAATATTTTCTCAATAGCATCAAGAACAGGACGCGAAAGGTCTCCAAAAGAGCCCTCAGAAAGCATTGAGGCGTAGCCCTTTATAGCCGTGAGCGGGTCGCGAAGGTGATGGGACGCAATGGAAAGAAACTCGGATTTCTTTTTGTCCAAGATTTTCAAACGTTTTGATATTATGTCCAAGTCTTGAGACAAACGAACAATCCTTTCCTTAGACTGTATCTCGCGTTTTACGCTCCCAACCAAAAACGAGCTGGAAAAAATAATGAGTATGGTAACTACTGTCTTTATTAGCAGATCTAGAAGCGAACTCGCTATAAAGAGCTCCGCGATGAGGACTATCGCAATAATTGAAATAAATAATTCAGTAGCAACAATTTTTATATTCCAAAAATTATATTTAATGAGGGTGAATGTCGTAGCAAAAATGAGTAAGATGACCGCGATATGTCCGATCCAAAACAAATCATGCCCGCCTGAAACAAATATTGGAGAAAAGAGCGACATTAGCACCGCAGATCCCGTTGCCACACATACAGCTATCATGAGCTCCCGAATTGCAGTTTTGAAAATCCCCGCGCTCGCGCGATATTTTTTAACAAGGAGAGCCAGACTAACAGCCAAATATGCGAGAATATAAAATGCATAAATCAAAAATCCTTTCCCAAAAACTATCTTGCCAATCATGTCATCCGAGGCTTCCTGATAGCTGACAATAAAACCTGGGTACCAGTAGAGTATTCCAACTATTGCAAAGTAAGGTATAAAAAAGGCGATAAACTTTTTAAATGGCAACTCGCTCTTTTCAACAGAAAATACATAGAGAAACAAGAACAAAAATGGTGGCACTATTGCAGTTGTGGAATAGAGCAACGCTATGCTCGTATGTACGCCATGGGTCGCAAATGACCCCTCAAAATATGCGTAAACAAATCCCCATGCTAGGTTCGCAAGACCAAATAGAAAAAAATACTTACTACTTCTTTTTGTAAGATCCTGCCAGTAAATAACTCCTGCGAGTAACGCAGTGACCAGACTTCCTACTAATACTACCCAAGAAGTTATTGATAGATTGTTTATAACATCAAGCAGTGCGACAGACATATAATTATTGTACCACACACATTGTCAAAATTTTAGTAAAATATGTTGACAAACTCACGAATTTACGAGGTTTGCGACTACTCTAGCTTATGTTATAATATGAAGTATGAAAATACTTGACGAAAAATTGCAGAGGCAGGTGCGTATTGCATCCAAAAAACTCGGAGTGACCGAAAATGAAATAGTTAAGCGCGCTATTTCAAGCTATCTTGGCAACTTTGAGGACCTAGTGAATCTACAGAAGGAACTTCGCATGTGGGATATTTTGTCAGCAAAGAGTATGCGTAAATATAATTTCTAATATGAAGCCTGGTGATATATGGATTGTTCATATACCAGAACTTGGTACACATGAGCAAAGTGGCGTTCGCCCTGCTGTAGTGGTAGCTTCTGTGTCAAAAACTATTGTAACAATCATCCCATGCACCACAAACAAGTCAGCGTTGCGCTTCCCTTTCACGCTATCTATTGGATCAACCGAGAAGAATGGTTTAACCTCTACCTCTATAGCTCTTATATTTCATATCCGTGCTATTGATGCAAATTTACTCAAGAAAAAACTCGGAGAACTTAGTAAAAAAGATTTCGCTATGATAAAGAAAGAAGCGAGACGACTTATCGGGTAAGTGAGTTTAAATAAATGAAAGGGGGGGCAGTCGCTACGCGACTGCCCCCCCTTTGTATTCTACTTTTTACTTTATAAACCTTCAAACTTTATGACTGATTTGCCTCCGGCAACTCCACCACCACTGTCGTCCCTCTGTCTGTGCCCTCGGATTCTATGCGGAGTGTCCCTTTGTGCGCTTCAATAATCTCTTGCGCGATGTACAAGCCGATGCCAGGGCTTCTCTTTTCCAACATTGCCGATTCTTCGGCATCTTTCTTTGCTTGCTCGCTTAGGTTTTGAGTAGCAAGATCTTGGTGGTCATGGGTTTCCTCGCGAGCGCCAAACGTATCACCATGCTCGTCAGTCTTTTCCTCCACATTTGCCTTCAAATTAAACCTCTCAAAAATAGCCGTTATTTGCCCATGTGTCATTCCGATACCAGTATCAGAAACAGTAAGACGCACTTTTTTAGTAAGATCGTCATCTGAAATAGCCACACGCACAGAACCAGGCGCGGGCGTGTACTTTATGGCATTTTCCATTATATGCTTCACGACTTGCTTAAACTTCTTCTCATCAACATTTACAAAAAATTGCTTTTCTTCTTCAGTGTTAAACGTCAAATCAATTTTTGCCTCGCTTATCTCACTATCCAGCTCGTCAATCACTGCCTGCACCAAATCTCTAAAATTTACTTTTTCAAATACGAGCATCATTCTCCCCTGCTCAATGCGTGACACTGTGAGCAGGTCCTCCACAAGCGCGACAATCCTCTCGCTTGATTTATATAGCTTTTCCATAGCATCACGCGCCGCATCAGAAATTATCCCAAACGTCCCCTCCAAAATCATTGATGCGTAGCCCTTTATAACCGTGAGCGGAGTGCGAAGCTGATGCGAGGCGATGGATACGAACTCAGTCTTCTGCCCCTCAAGCATTCGTAATTTCTCATTCGCTATTTCCATCTCTTTCACAAGTTCCTCAATCCTCTCTCGGTCCCGAATATCTTTGTAGATACCACGAATGAGGAAAATGCTAAACGCTAGAACAAACACCGACACCGACACGTTCAATACGAAGTCAGTCTTTTCGTGTGAAGTAAACACATTAAGGAACAAAAACAAGTTCAGTAGCAGAATTGCTAATTCAACGAGAATGAGTTTGAGATTAAAAAGATGGTACTTCAATATTGAATAACTAATAAAGAAGATGTAAATAATTACAAAATAATTTCCAAATGGAAAAACATTAAAGAGTTGCGGTAGAAAATTTGTAGCCCCTCCAGAAAAACCTATCGCTCCAGCTATTAATTGATATCTAATTTGTGAGCGCAACATTGAACCTCCTGGCTCCTTCATATACACACGAATTAGCAGAAATAGTGAATAAGAAATGACTACAGCAAAAAATAGCGGAAAAACAAAATAAAATTGCCCAGGGTTAATCCAATAAAAATCAAATTTTTGAACGACACCAAGTTTAAAAAATGAGGTAATACTGAAGACAGAGAGCAGGGCAGCAGCACCACTAATAGCCGACGATAGTCGTGGTGTTTTTATATTAAGTAAGGTTGTTATAAAATTAAAATAAGCAACAGGAATCCATAGTGCAACAATATCAAGTAAATATTGCCAACTAAGCGCTATATTTGCGTTTCTAGCTGACGCTACAAAGTAAAGAGATATGGCCCAGCACGATAAAAAAACCGAAAAAATGAACCACTGCCTACTTAAACTATTGTCACGATCCTTTAAATAAACAAGTAATCCAAATAAAAAACTCGTGAATGCTAATATTATACTCGAGATATAAAATGGGTTCATTTTTTAAAAAAAATAGACTTAAAGCCAGGATTCCTAATTATCATTTGAAAATCTGTGCTTGGGTTTACTACTATGGAATTCTTCACTAGTACTAAGAATGCTAAGTCGCTCACATGATCTGCATACCCCCAAGAATTATCTAGTGAAATATTGTTTTTAATACAAAACTCTTTTACTCGCTCAGCTTTTACTTTACCATAGTTAATACTACCATTTATTTCGCCAGAAAGGACACCATTGTCGTCTTTTAGTTCAGTCGCTATATAGCCATCAGCCTTTACATAGAAGCTTATTCTCTCAACAAGCGTATCAAATGCATTTGAAACTAAAAGAATCTGCCTTCCTTCCTTTTGATGTTCCCTAATCACCAAAAGCGCATCCTGATAAAACTGATGAACGAGTACCTGATCAAAAAATAAATCAACGAGCCCTGAGAGTTTTTCCCTCGGCATATTTTTTAAAAAACTGAAAGCGTGTGTCGCGATTCTACTCGGGTCTTTTATTATATGTAATTTATATAGAAGGAACCAAAACATTAGCCGGACATAAAACCAGTACGAAACAAGTTCTTTCTTCCAAAGAAAGTTTATAAAAAGTTTTTGGCTCTGCCCCCTGACAAGGGTGTCATCAATATCAAAAAAAACTACGCCATTTTTATAATACGACATAAGGATATTTTTTCCCAGATAACTGAGAGATTTTAATCATAATATCATGTGTAAGGGTTTCCAAAACCTTTTTATCATGAAGGGCATCCTGATATTTTTCAAAATACACAGCGTCCCCTACTACAATTTCTACACATTTTTTTAATCGTGGAAACAATCCGTGCTTTGGCAATATTTCATAGGTACCCTTTATTCCAACAGGGATAACAGGGGCGTTCTTTTGAATAGCATATCGCACAGCGCCAGGAAAACCCTTTAACATTTCTTCTTTGTGTGGAGACCTTGTTCCTTCTGGGAAAACTCCTAGAACCTTTCCTGCATCAAGATGTTCATGAACATGAAAATGAAGCTCGTGCTTGTCTTTTGAAATTCTATCGACACGAATTTGCCCAGTAATCTTCATAACTAATTTCCAAATTGGATGCCTAAAAAATTTTTCAGCTGACAGGTAATGGATATTACGCGGTGAAACTGCGATAAAGCAAATAAAATCAAAATAACTCTGGTGATTGAACGCTATAATTGCAGGGCCCTTCATTGGAATATTTTCTATACCTGTCACATTTTTAACCCAAATCATCCGAACAACTGGTCCTACAAAAAACCTTATCAAAGAATAGACAACATCTAGAAAAAACTCTTGATACATAATGATTTCTTCTCCTCATTCTACCAAAGATTCCCAATGTTGCCTATACGATTTTGAAAACTCTGATACGCTAGTGGTTTCTTCCTCACGGCCAAGCGTCTGCGGCCAAGCCTGCGCCCAAGAGTCTGCGCCCAAGGCGTGAATCTGGTGATTCAGAATCTTAAGGATTCAAAATCTGCTGATTCGTCAATTCTACCCCCTAAGAAAGGGGGTCAGGTACCCTTTTTAGGTCTCCCTGTTCTCCGCACCGTAGCCTCAAGCTTAAACTTCTTAATCATCCTCGCTGACCACTCATCTGTACCAAACGGCTTCCCTCTCACCACCGACCTTCTAATACCCTCTTCTTCTTCTGCTGTTTGTGGGGTGTTTACAAACAGCAGGTAGTCTCTAGGTTCTACTATTGGCCAATCTGATAAAAGTCTCTTTTTTGCTGTGTCCTCAGAAAATCGCCGCGCCTTATAAAGGGTACCTGACCCCCTTTACACAATAGCATGATGGGTTGTCGCTTTCTCAATGACATTTCTAGCAGAGGTGGGAAAGGGGGTCAGGTACCCTTTTTAGGTCTCCCTGTTACTCGCACAGTAGCTTCTAGTCCGAACTTTTTAATCATTTTTGTGACCCATGCATCTGCGCCAAACGGCTTTCCTCTCACTATCGACCTTCTAATACCCTCTTCTTCTTCTGAAAAAGGTGTCAGGTACCTTTTCTCGGTCTTCCTTTTTTTCGTAGTGTTAATTTTAAATTAAATTTTTCAACTATCTTGTTTATCCAATTATCAGTTCCGTATGGCTTCCCCTTGTTCACAGAATACCTTAGGGCTTCCACCTCTGTATTTGTTTGTGGTTCATTGACTAGATTAATGAAGTCGTTCGGCACATCAATGGGCCATGCTGATAATAGTTTCCTTTGTTCAACGCTCCCCTTTTCTCTTCGGTACAGGCTCGACCACTTCCAGTCCTCTGCTTTTTTAACCAGTTTAGCCCTCAATGCGTTTCTTTCTACATATCTGAAAAGTTGCAGTAAGTAGCTGTTTGTTTGTA
>CAZXOE010000010.1:0-25629 GCA_964642305.1 uncultured Candidatus Saccharibacteria bacterium | reverse complement strand
GAGTTCATATCGACGGCAGAGTTCGGCACCTCGATGTCGGCTCATCTTATCCTGGAGGTGGAGAAGCTTCCAAGGGTTTGGCTGTTCGCCAATTAAAAAGATACGTGAGCTGGGTTCAAACCGTAGAGGAGTGAATTACAAGGATTAGATGTCGTCTCTAATAAAATACTTTCCGTAGAATTCTAAAATTTATGGCGAGCCAAAGAGAAAAATATGAAGCACATAAATATGTGTTGAAGATTTTTCTCAAAGGCGCAGACTAAATTTTAGGATTATAAGGGAATTGATTTTTTAGAGAGGGCGTCAAGCGCGTGCGAAGAATGTTTTCATTCTTGTAATTGACTTCTCTTAGTTTGAACCCGAGGCGATGAGACTAAACTCATCACTAATGACATCAATAATCACGGCGGCTATGTACAGTGATGTATATAGACAAGTTGACTAATTTCGGGAAAACCCCTAAAACTTTTGTAACCAAAAGTTCGGGCGATCGTTTGTAAACAAACGATTTAGCCTAAACAAGTTTTGAGGCAATTCCGAGGGAAACAGTAGAGTATACTGTGCCCGTAGAGACTAAACGTCAGCACCCTTATTAAAAACAAGGAGATGCTATAGTCCGATCCCTCTTGAAAAAGAGGTTCTCGCGGTTTGGAGACCAGAGCGAGATGTAAAACACAAATGCGTGAGACAGGTTGGTCTCCTATCTTCTGCAGGCGTTGAATTTTGAGGGGATTTGCTCCTAGTACGAGAGGACCGGAGTGAACTGACCTCTGGTGTGGCTGCTGTCCTGCCAAGGGCACCGCAGCGTAGCTATGTCGGGAATGGATAACCTCTGAAAGCATCTAAGAGGGAAGCCAACCCCAAGATCAGAATTCGTTTGAGGCCCGTGAGAGATGATCACGTTGATAGGCTCTATGTGTAAGACGAGTAATCGTTTCAGCAGAGGAGTACTAATACGCCGATTCTTATTGGGAATTTGAAAATCACAATCATTATTTGTTCCAGCTTTGTTTTTACCAAAATTGTTTTTGTACGTCTACACATATCGGGGTGTAGCTTAGTGTCTGGAAGCGCTGGCTTTTATTGGCTAGATGAAGAGAGAAACTTTTCTTCATAACGTCGGCCGTAACTTTAGCGGCCCTGTCAGAGATGGTGGTTCGAATCCACTCACCCCGAACTATTTCAGTAATGAAATGGTGATGTACAAAAACAAAAACATAATTCAATTACGATTGAATATTTAGTTCTGGTGGTTTGGCGCTGTGGTCATCCCAGTACCACAACTCTTTTTAAAAGAGTTGGCTACGGGACAGGCACCTGATCTTCACGTATGAAGCCTTGCTTCATACGTGGCAGGCATTCCGACGGCGCCCCGTCAGAAATTTTGAAATATGAAATACGTAGAATACTTAGTTCTGGTGGTTCAGCGCTGTGGTCACACCTGATCTCATTCCGAACTCAGAAGTTAAGCGCAGTTGCGGCGATGATACTCGCAAGGGGAAAGTAGCTTGCCGCCAGAACTAAGTATTTTACATTTCAAAATTTCGTTCGGGGACGAAGACAGTTAAGCTTGCCCACCAAAATTTTTCAGAGAAAAACTTAGGTGGGCGCAGTTGCGTCCAGGACGTGAATTTGCTAATTCAGCGGCGATGATACTCGCAAGGGGCTGAAATGCGAGTGCACGGAGCATTTCAGAGACGGAGGCTGACGGCTGCGTCCGAGACGTGAATCTGGTGATTCAGAGTCGGGGTCGCGGAATTTTTTCACCAGAAAAATATCCGTGACAGTGCGCGCCCGCCAGAACTAAGGATTCAATCGTGAAATAGAAAAAGCCCAGCCTGTCTAGACAGGCTGGGCTTTTTCTATAGTATGCTATGATATTCCCTATGGAATGGTCTCAAAAACGAAAGATTTTATACGCTGTAGGATTTGCGGTAATTATAATTTTGCTTGCATCATACCCAGCGTATTTGCTTTTTCACAAAGATCCAACTTGTTTTGATTCAAAGCAAAATGACACGGAAACTGGCGTTGATTGTGGAGGTTCGTGCGCTCTAATGTGCGCAGTAGATGTAAAGCCCCCCCGCGTGGTGTGGGCAAAGGCCTTTCCAATAAATAGCAGTTACGACGTTGGCGCATATGTAGAAAACGTCAACATGAATGCTGGAATAAGAAAAGCTCGTTATACTATTCGTGCTTTTGATAATACAGGAGCAGTACTATCAGAAAAAAAGGGAACGACAGAGCTAGCGCCAGCGTCGACACTCCTTTTGTTTGAAACTGGTGTAAATCTCTCAGGTATTCCAGATCGTGTGGAAGTTTCTTTTGACACAGAAGACTTGTCAAATTGGAAAAAAGCGACAACCGCACCATCACCAGTGGTTACAAAAAATCAAAGCCTTAAAAATGCCGACATAAAACCACGTTTTGACGCAGTTCTTGTTAATACTGATTTGGTAAATGATGTTGAAAACCTCACGCTTAGCGCAATTATATATGACCCGCTCCGTCATCCAATAGCTGTTTCAAAAACATATGTTGAAAAGGTCTCTCGAGGTGGAGAGCAGAATATATTTTTTACATGGCCAAACCGTTTTACAAAAAATCCAAGAGGTGGGATTTGTACAACTCCTGTAGATACTATGCTAGTATTTGATCGTTCTGGAAGTATGGATATAGGACGCAGGAGCCCACCTGAGCCTCTTACAACAGCTAAAAATGCTGTTAGTGCGTACATTGATTCTGCGGATATTATTGATAAGGTTGGAATAGTCTCCTTTGCAGGAACTGCTTCAAGTCCAATTGATCATAGTTTGTCCGCTGATCACGAAGATGTAAAAAAGGTAGCCGAAAACATCGCCATTGAAAAGGGGTCTTTGCAATATACAAATCTTGGGGACGCGCTCAGGGTGGCGTTGAGTGAGATAAATAGCGCGCGACATACAAAAAATGCAAAACAAATAATAGTCGCTCTTACTGATGGGGTTTCAAACCGTCCTTTAGACCCCGCAAATGCAAAAAATGAGTCGTATGCTGAAGAACATGCTATCTTATCCGCAAGGGATGCCAAGGCTAATGGAGTGCAGGTATATGCGATAGGGCTTGGTCACGATATAAACGAGAGCTTCCTGCGTGATAGTATTGCGACCAGCCCATCTCATTATTTTAATGCTCCAACAGCAGAAAGTTTAAAGAGTATTTATAAAAGCATTTCTGAAACTGTGTGCAAGCCAGAAAACTTTATTACTGAAATCATTGTTACTCCACGAGCAGTGTTCGGAGAATAGAAACCGCTCAGGAGCGGTCTTGTGTGGGGCACGGATATTTTTCTGCTGAAAAAGCTCCAAGAGCGATTTTGCTAAATCGTCCTCGTGCTCGCGTCTCATTTAGCAAAATGACGCTTGGCGCAAGCGCTCGCAAGTCCCCACACAAGACGGCATCCCTCGCTTTAAGTTTTTGTGCAGGTATAAATAAAAATATGCAAATAGTTAAGCTCGTTGGTGAAATTTTTTCTCGAAAAACATCCATTGATTGGGTGCTTATTTCAGCATCCTGCGTGATTGTTTTTTTTGGCTTGATCACCATGAATTCGTTTGTGGAAGAGAATTTATTTTTTGAAAAACAGCTCATCTCTTTTGCTGTCGCAATTGGAGCATTTTTCCTTGCGACACGAGTTGATACTGATATGCTCAAGCGTACTGACGTGCTGGTTACATTATTTGTCATAATGAGCGCGCTACTTTTAGTGCTTTTTGGCATAGGTCACACTGCAAAGGGCGCGCAAAGTTGGTTTAATTTTGGTTTATTTGGTTTTCAGCCAGCAGACGCAATGAAACTACTTTTGATACTTGTTTTGGCAAAGTACTTTTCTCGTCGCCATGTTGAAATAGCTCATTTTAGACACATCGTAGTTTCTGGGGTTTATGCTTTTATTCCATTTGTACTAGTTCTTTTGCAGCCTGATTTTGGTTCAGCAATGATCATCTTCCTTGTTTGGTTCGGGATGATTCTTGTTTCTGGTGTCTCAAAAAAACATCTTGCTCTTGTTTTTCTTGTTGGCGCTATAGCTTTTGGTGGTTTATGGATGGAGGTATTCAAGCCGTACCAAAAGGCGCGCATAATGACGTTTGTTAACCCACTTTCGGACATACGAGGCTCTGGCTACAACGCGTATCAATCTACAATAGCTGTTGGCTCTGGGCAGATAACAGGCAAAGGGGTGGGGTATGGAACACAGTCGCACTTACGATTCCTCCCTGAATACCAAACAGACTTTATTTTTTCAGCATTTGCCGAGGAATGGGGCTTTATTGGTGTTGTTATACTTTTTGGGCTTTTTGCGTTGATTATTTGGCGTATTTTAATGATTGCGCTTGTTGGTGCTACAAATTTTGAGATGTTATATGGGGCAGGTGTAGCAGTGTTTATTATTTCGCATTTTGTGGTAAATATAGGAATGACAATAGGGCTTCTTCCTGTGACAGGAGTCACAGTGCCGTTTATGAGTTTTGGTGGCTCACACCTCCTCGTAGAGTTTGCCGCTCTGGGGCTTCTAGTAAGTATGAAAAAAAGCGCCCGGCCAGCACACCGTAGCGCTCTTTCACATGAGTTTTTTGGGGTTTAGATATATTGTAAACCATAATAGAAAGAGTGTGATTGCCTACGGCAATCACCCCTCTTCTATTTATCCACTTCCCCTTATCCTCATCCCAATATACAATATACAAATGAAATCAATAATGAAGAAAGCGCTCCTCATCACATTACTCTCCTTAATATCACTCAACATAGCAGAAGCATATGTTTTCCCCACCAATCTCAAACTAGGTAGCCGAGGAGAAGAAGTAAAGAACCTCCAAATACTCCTAAACCAAGATCCAGATACACAGATAGCAGAATCAGGAGCAGGTTCCCTAAACAATGAAACAACATACTTCGGCCCAGCTACAGTAAGAGCCGTAATCAAATTCCAAAACAAATACAAACAAGAAACACTAAACCCAATAGGACTCACAAAAGGTACAGGATTCGTAGGAGCTCTAACAAGAAAGAAACTCTCCACGATGGGAACATCAGGAACAACAGTAACTACAACAACACCTACAACAACCTGCCTAACTAAATATGATCCCAAGACAGGTAAACTCTGTGTCACAACAACCTCCACAGCTGTACAAACCTGCCTAACTAAATATGATCCCAAGACAGGTAAGCTCTGCTCTCAAATTACAGGAACATCATCTAGCTCAGTAACACCATCATCTATTACTTCAAATATCATCTCCCCAACACCAGCATACTCATTCTCTGGAGGAGGTGGTGGGGGAGGATACACAACACCATCAACATCTCAGACACAAACTCCCACTCCCACAAACGGAGGATGGAGCGCGTATGGAACCTGCTCAGCAACAGCTTGTGGAACAACAGGTAACAGAGTACGCACCTGCAACAACCCCACTCCTCTAAATGGTGGAGCATACTGCTCTGGAACATCATCAGAAACCTGCTCTGCTCCAGCATGTGGAGTAAACACCTACACACTCACAGCAACAGCTGGAGCAAATGGAGTCATCTCTCCTCTAGGTGGCACCACTGTATCTCAAGGTGGAAGCCAGACATATACAATTACACCCAATGCAGGATACCAACTCGCAACATTAACAATCGGTGGTGGCCCCGTAAGCCCTGTTAGTTCATACACATTCACAAACGTGCAGGGGGATAATACGATTAATGCGACGTTTTCCCAGATACCAGAAGCAATATTTAGCACATGCTCCAGTGTTACTTATGAGGCCCCATCCGGAGCGGTAAATAATATTGTTTTCACTTTTGACAAACCATACACATGTGGACAATTTGCAAATGGAGATTGGTGGGTGAGTCCAGATAGTGCCGGAGGTACGGTTCGCGTTGTATCAATTACACCGGACGGTATAGTAGGAAAACACGGTGTTGAGATTAATCCATCTAGTACGACTACGCAAGCTTTTGATAATCAGGCAGATGGGTCAACATATAACGGATCACTACTTGCTACTTTCCCGAGAGATGTTTCAGGTGGAAGTTCAATTGTGAAAACTGTAAGTGTACTGATTAAGCCTTCACGCCCAGAATTACAGTTTGCAGGAGTTTTGACAGTAGTTGATACACCTATTGCTAATTCCGCTGAAGTATTTCGGCCTGCGTATTTTGGAAGTAAAAAAACATTTTACAATACTGGTGCAATTCAGATATCTAAACTCCCAAAATATAATGCTACATCGCTTTCAAGTGTGGCCGGAATAACAATTGAATCTGTTGCAAATAGATATAAAAATGTTCAACTTGACCATGTGTCTGGTTGGGTTGGGCGAGATGTGCACCCAAAAGATAATATGCCGGATTATGGAGCAACTATTGCAACCGACAATGGTGCAAACTTACTCCGAATGCTTCTCGATGATTTCAATTACTCAAATCCAGCTCACAAGCAGGCCCTCGTAAACTACCTACAGATGGCAATCGATTTGCAGGCTTTTGCTACTGGAGGCAGTTCTTGGTCGGCTGATGGAGGGCACATGAATGGAAGGAAACTTCCCTTAATCTTTGCGGAATGGTTGATGAACGATACTTCTTTCCGTAGTGCCATTAACGCTACGAAGTTTTCTGAGGACCAACAAGTATGGCGAAGCCCAGTTACAGGGCTGGTGCTGTACGGAGATGCCGCAGTATTTGGGACACCAGAGAGTGCCTATTGGAAAACTACAATAACAAGCAATGCAGGCGCGGGCCCAGGAACAATGAGTGGCAGTAGAACTATCCGTGATCCTTACGGATACATCGATGGGGGAGGTTTTGAAATAGGTATCGGATACCAATTTGCTACTAACTCCAAGCCGTGGAAGTATACTGTACTTGCTCTATATATGCTCGGGCTTGAATCTGCATGGAGCAGTAATACAGATTTGATTGATTATGTTGAGAGATGGGTTAGTTCGGGTGTAATTGCGCTTCCAGACCCATGCGCAACCTATGATGGCATAGCAACAAACTATGGCATTACATATGGGCCAGATTCAGCTAATCCAGGACAATGTATCAAGGGTAGTGGTCGCTGGCCAGCGAAACATGGTATTAATGTCAACGGAGGTTACTATGGGAGTACTTTTGGTGAGCAATTATGGACATGGTATAAGGCAAACAATTAACCTTAGACCTCAAGATGATACCTATGATATGGGAGCAATAGAAGGAATATAGAATACTCAATTCAGAATATTGAATAAGAAGAAAGCAAAGAAGGCCGATTGCCGAAGGCAATCGGCCTTCTTTGCTTTTCATTACGGCTAAAGTACAATTAACAAATATGAGGAGTTATATTTTTGTAGTTGCTTTTCTTGTATTTATGCCGTTTTTTGCTTTTGCTGGCACTATTGACACGACAAATAAATATGCGCGGTTCCTTAGTGATAATACACTAATAAATTTTGGAACCACAAATGGGGGAGTGACAGTGAACGACGCGACACTTACTGGTTATGCCTGGGGTGGAAGCGTAGGCTGGATAAATTTGGCTCCAACAAATGGTGGTGTAACGAATAATGGTGAAGGAGTTCTTTCTGGATATGCGTGGGGCGAAGGAACTGGTTGGGTGAATTTTAATCCCACAAATGGTGGTGTAACCATTGACGCAACAGGAAACTTTAATGGATATGCATGGAGCGAGGCAAAAGGTTGGATTGTTTTCAATTGTGCAACTGATAGCACTTGTGGCACTCTTTCGCACAAGGTTCAGACAAATTGGATACCTATTAGCGCTCGAGTAGCATGCAATGATCTAGTTGATAATGATGGTGATGGGTCAATTGACTATCCTGCGGACCCTGGGTGTAGCTCACCAACTGATACAGATGAAACAAACACGGGTGGCGGCGGGGGTGGGACTCCTGCTGTTCCTGAACCAACACCTGAGCCTACTCCAGAACCTACAACTGAGCCAGCAACAGAACCAACTCCTGAGCCTACTCCAAAACCTACAACTGAGCCAGCAACAGAACCAACTCCTGAGCCTGCTTCTGACCCAGTAGCACCACCAGATTCACAACCGTCCAATGATGTGCCACCACCTCAGCAGTCTCCATCTGCCCCTGAAATTTCTGCACCTCAAACACAAAGTACAGGAGGTGTTGGAGGGTGGGTCGGTAGCACTGTTTCAAATGTCTCGTCAGCAATAGAAACTATCTCTGAGCAATTTACAAATATTGCTACAAATTTTAACGAGGTAGTTTCTGAGGCAACAGTTGTTCTTAAGGAAAACATCAAAGAAGGAGCAATGCAAACAAAGAAGGTAGTCGCCGTGGCTCGTAAGGAAGCGAAAGAAACACTTGAAACTCCTGCAGGAGCTGTTACAAGTAAAACAGTAACAACTGTCGGTATCGTTACAGGTGGAACTACATCCTTTGCTACATTATTTTTTACACAAGCATTTTCAATAAAAGATCTACTTTTTCTCCCTGCTCAACTGTGGGGCGTTCTACTATCTGCGTTTGGCATAAAACGTCGCCATCGTCCATGGGGGTCAGTATATGATAGTGTTACAAAGCAACCACTTGACCCAGCGTATGTTGAACTTAAAACTCTTGATGGAAAAGATGTGGCAACTGCGTTTACAGATCTTGATGGAAGATATGGGTTCATTGCTCCTCCAGGGACTTATAATATTGTTGCAAGCAAGACAAATTATAAATTTCCATCAACTCAACTTATTGGAAAGAAAGAAGATGAATTTTATACAAACCTATATTTTGGTGGGACAGTAACATTTCACGAAGGAGAAACACTTCTTGCTCGCGATATCCCAATGGACCCAGAGGGATTTGATTGGAATGAATATGCAAAGAGATCACAAAAGCTTATGGGCTTTTATTCACGAAACACAATTTTTATCGAGAGGCTTTCGCGATGGTTTTTTTTAATTGGTTTTTTTATAACGCTCTTTATTCTTATTATTGACCCACAAGTATACAGTTTTGCAATATTTACTCTCTATATTCTTGTGTGGATTCTACGTAAGATTGGCCCAGGTGACCGCCCTCACGGAGTGGTGATAGAAAAAGAAACAGGACGACCTTTGGCGTTTGGGGTTGTGAAGGTGTCGCACCCCAATACAAATATGGTAATAAAAAATAGCATTACGGATGCGCTCGGGAGGTATTATTGCCTCGTGACAAAAGGGGAGTATAGTGTTGCAATTATGCGCAAGGAAAAAGATGGCACATATTCTAATTCAGAATTTTCTAAAAAAGTTGACGCGTCGCGCGGTATTATAAGAGAGAAATTTGAAATTTAGAATTACTTAAGGAACTATTAATAAGTCTAGTTGTTTTATCATATTGATTAATCAATATCGTGTATAATACTGTTAAGTACTATATGTATGTAATAAGTAACCAAAGACGCAGAGTTTTGAAAGGAGCGTACCATATAATGGTTCTTTTCCTTGCCTCTGGTTTTTCGTACATTGCCTTTGCTATTCCGCCAGGAACCACATATTCTCCAGGAGAAACGCTAGACCCTATTTGCGCGCCAGGAGATCCAAACTGTACTGTAAGTATCACGCCGTCTGGCTCAAACGGATACATTCAATTTAGCACAAGTGGCGCGCTCGCAAGTGACGCCGGTTTGTTTTGGGAAAACACAAACAAAAGGCTTGGCATTGGTACTACTACACCATCGTACAAGCTTGATATAATTGGCGATGCAAATATTTCTGCCGGCTCTGCATACAAATTGAATGGTTCAAATATGGCGATCGCATCCACAACTTTAAATAACTATTTTTTTGGTGGAGCCGGAAATTTAACGATGACAGGGATAGATAACACAGGGACTGGGTACCTAGCTCTATCAAATAATACTAGTGGTTCCTACAACACAGCGCTTGGAAGGGAGTCGCTCTACACTTCGACCTCTACAAGTTGGAATACAGCTGTGGGATATCGGTCTCTCTACTCCAACACCATAGGTTACGCTAACACAGCTGTTGGAAGGGAGGCTCTATACTCCAACACAACAGGCACAGGCAACACCGCAAATGGAAGTCGGTCTCTCTACTCCAATACCACTGGTTCTAGTAATACAGCTACCGGACTTCAGTCCCTACAATCTAACACAACGGGTTCTAGTAACACCGCAAATGGTTTTGCATCTCTATTTTTAAATACTACTGGCTTAGGTAATGTTGCACTGGGTCGTACTTCGCTATACTCCAACACTACCGGTTCCTATAATACCGCGAATGGTGTAAGTTCCCTTTATTCCAACACCACAGGCTCCTTTAACACAGCACTCGGCTACCAGTCGCTCTACACTTCAACATCAACAAGCTGGAATACGGCTGTTGGATATGAGTCCCTCTACTCCAACACCACAGGCAACCAAAACACAGCAAATGGGTATCATTCTATGTACTCCAACACCACAGGTGACAACAATACTGCAAGTGGAAGATACTCGCTCTATTCCAATACGACTGGTTACGTTAATACAGCGAATGGAGACTCATCTTTATATTTTAACACAACAGGCTTTGCTAATACTGCGTCGGGCTACAATTCATTGTATTCAAACACCACTGGTACCTATAACACTGCAAATGGAACTAGTGCTCTGCGCTCGAACACAACAGGTTGGGCTAATACGGCGAGTGGCAATAACGCGCTCTTCTCCAACACCACTGGCGCATCTAGCACTGCCACTGGGTATCGGTCACTCCAATACAACACCACTGGGTCAGGTAACACTGCAAATGGTAGCGATGCACTCTATTCCAACACCACAGGCTCGTCTAATACTGCTATTGGTTATCAGTCTCTCTACACGGCTACTTCGGCAGGCTACAATACAGCAGTTGGGCATCAGTCTCTATACTCAAATACCACTGGCTTAAGTAACACGGCAAGTGGCGTAGATTCTCTTTACTCCAATACCACGGGCATTTATAATACCGCTAATGGTTTGTCAGCACTTCGTGCTAACACTACTGGTTCACAAAACACCGCAAGTGGTTTGAATGCACTCCGCTTCAACACTACAGGCACATCTTCTACTGCTGTTGGTTATCAGGCAGGTCAATCTAATATAACGGGTAACCAAAATACTTTCCTTGGTATGGCTGCCGGATTTACTGATGGTAGTATTACAACTCCTGCCGATCTCGTAAATTCCACCGCCATTGGTTACAACGCACAAGTAACTGCTTCGAGTTCACTTGTACTTGGTGGTACTGGAGCGTATGCTGTGAAAGTCGGAGTAGGAACAGCATCGCCGTCACAGACATTTCATGTTGAACAATCAAGAACAGGGGTTGTAGCAAGGTTTGTAAACGGGACTGGCTATTGCGATATTAATCCTACAACAACAGCTCTCGTATGTACATCTGATGCTGCTTTAAAAAAGGATATAGAAACGGTAGGTAGCGCGCTCGGTACAATCTCGGCGCTTCGTGGTGTTACATTTAGGTGGCTGAATGAAGACGGCTCTACTCCAAAACACCTCGGATTTATTGCGCAGGAAGTTGAAAAGGTCTTGCCAGAGCTCGTGGCTACAGACATTGCAAGTGGTAAAAAATCTGTAAATTATATAGGGTTCACACCTGTGCTCATTGAGGCTGTAAAGGAGATTGCGTCTAGGCTGTATGCTCTTGAAGAGAGGGTATCACAAATAGTCGCTAGCGGTGTTTCTAGTGGAATTAACGATATAAGAGATTTTGTAGTTGAAACATTAACTGCAAAAAAGGTAATTACTGATACGTTGGAAATGAAGGATAGTGTTACAAATGAGGTTTATTGTGTGAAGATTTCAAATGGAGAATGGGATAAATCAAAGGGTGTCTGTGGTGGTGTATCAGCAAATAATCAAATGGCAAGTGTTATATTAGCAGAGGATCTAATAGATGATACGGCAACATCTACTCAGGACACAGATGTAATAGCAAGCTCCACAGTAGATATAATAGAAGAAGAGAGTATCGCTGTTGATACAGTAACAATACCATCAGAAATTAATACTGAGGAAGTTGCTGAAAATACTGATACAGTACCTGAATCAACCGTGAGTGAAACTATAGAGTAATATGGAAGAGAATAGCAAAACATTCCTATTTAAAATAAAGTCATTGAATTTTGAGGTTTTTTCGTATCGCATACTGCTTGGTGTAATTGCACTACTTCCATTATTTGTTTTACCATTTGGTATTTTTGCGGTTGATTTTAGTAAGGCGATTTTTGTGTATATAGGTGTCTCTATATCAGCAATATTTTTCCTCTTATGGAGTGCTTCTAGAAAAAGTATTACTTATCAAAATAGTTTTATTATAAAAAGTTTATTTTTTGTTTCGTTTGCATGGTTTGTCTCTGCAATGTTTTCAAAAAACATATCACTATCAATATTTGGAGTAGGATATGAAACAGGAACAGTCATATTCGTTTTTTATTTATCAGTGATAGTTTTTTTGATATCAGTGATGTTCCGTAGTGTAGAGCAAATAGCTCAAATATATAAGGCTATTTTTTTGTCAGCAATAGTCTTGTTTGTGTTGCAATTTTTGCACACAGGTTTAGGTGTTGACATACAACCATGGAATATATTTCAAGGAAAACTTGCTAGTGTTTTAGGTAATTGGAGTGATTTGGGAATATTCTTTGGCCTCATTGTGATACTCTCTCTATTTTATATTGAGTACGGAGGAGAAAGCAGAAAGAAGCAAGTTTTTTTGTGGATTATATTGATAATCTCACTTATTGCTGTGTATTTTGTAAATTTCTCCACACTTCAGTATGTGCTTGGATTTTTTGTTTTGGGGCTTATGACGTATCGTATTGCAAACCCGCCCCACTTTGAAGGTTCACTACAAGGAGATGATGTGGTTTTTCTAAGTCCTTCATTATTTGTGTTTCTCGCTGTAGTGTCTTTTACAGTATTACATAAATGGACAGGCGGGCTGATTAATTTGCTAGGAATTCAGTTTACACAGATCGCTCCATCATGGATGGCGACAGTTGATGTGATTAGGGGGGCATTATCAGTAGACTTAGTGTTTGGCTCTGGGCCAAATACATTTTTATATGATTGGCTTATGTTTAGACCAGAGACTATATCAAATACTGATTTCTGGGATGCTCGTTTTAACTCTGGTTCAGGAAGATTGCTATCAATGATAGCTGAAACAGGTCTATTGGGTGGAATTGCGTTTGCTACATTTATAGCATCACTCTTATTTTATGGAAGAAAAGCGATTCAATATAAGGAGCATAGCTTAGAGAGAATGTTTTTAGTTTCGTCATTTTTTGGGACTCTTTATCTATGGGTCTTTACGATTATTTATTCACCAGGATTTCTAGTCTCTATTTTTGCTGGAGTTTTTACTGGAATATTTGTCGCATCGCTAGGTCTTGTAAATTATACAAGTAGAAAAAATATAATTTTTGATAAAAATACTAGGAAAGGTTTTAGTGCATATTTTATTGCTCTGATTATAATGTCAGGTTTTATGTTTCTTATCTTTGTCCTTAGTTCAAAATATATTGCAGGATATTATTATACAGTTGGCCTTAAAGAAGCAACCACATACAACAGTACAATAAAGGCAGATAAATATTTACGCATAGCAACAGCGTTTGATCCACAGGATGTGTACTTTAGAAGTCTTTCAGAGGTCGGACTTATGAGATTGGGAGAAATGATCTTACGCTCAAATGAAGGTGTATCAGATTCAGATAAAGTTCAATTTGGAAACATCTTGACTTCAACAGTGCAGAGCGCCAAGAACGCTACAATTATTAATCCAGCAGATCCAGAAAATTGGATAGAGCTAGGAAGAGTGTACGAGGCTTTGATGCAATCTAATCCAGATGGTTTTAAAAGCTCTGCTGTCTTTGCTTACGAAGAGGCGTTACGCGTATCTCCCAAGGATCCTAGTTTATTTTTAGCTCTTGCGAGAGTAGAACTTGAAACTGGTAATATAGATGATGCAATTAAATATATTAACGAGGCTTTAAAAATTAAAAATAACTTTACAGTAGGGCGCGTGATGCTTGCTGAGATTGCAATTGGGCAAGGAAAACTAAATGAAGCAATCTCAGAACTTGAACAAGCTATTATTTTGAGCCCAAATAATCCTGATAATGCTCAAATAATATTGAGTATTGGAGCTCTATATTTTCAGCACGGGTATCATGAAAAAGCGCAAGAAGTAATTGAGAATCTTGTTTCAGTAAATCCGAACTATATAGATGCAAGGTATGCGCTTGGACAACTTTATCACAGCATGGGAATGACCGAGATGGCTGTAAGGCAATTTGAAGCAATTAATGCTATTGTCCCAGAAAATATTGAAGTGCAAGGAATTCTTGAGACTTTGCGCTCAGAAAAAAACACCTAATGATGCTAATGCATCATTAGGTGTTTTTTGGAATGCTCACTGCAATATCATTTAAAATTATTCTTAAATATAAGGAGTCCCAGGTCCAAGTATTAACCAGCATCCATATTTGCCTGGAGCACCAACACCAAGATCATAAGCTGTACCTCTTCCACATGGCTGATTCGGTGAGTACGTACCCTCCATTGCCCAATATATTCTTGCGCTATTTAGTGCGTTTGAGTTGTACAAGAATGCGTGACCAATCGTGCCAAATGCGAAATATGGATCAAGTGGTATTGCTCCTCCAGCAAGTCCAGAAGATAGTGTTGTATTTAATTGTGTAGAGGCAAGAGCGGCATCCATGCTCGTACCCCAGCAGCTAGCCGGTGCCCCAAGACATGCTGTTCCAGCAGATGCACCAGAAGTTGCAGGAAATTGATTCGTTGTTCCCGTTGTGGCAACCTGAAATGCTTTGGCAATCGCATCAGCGTTTTCTAAGCGCACTGCATTTCGTGATTTTGAGCGCGCGCTACTAAGGCTCTGCATAACCACCGCTGAAAGAACTCCAATAACTGCTATTACCACCAAAAGCTCTATAAGTGTAAAACCGTTTTTGTTTTTTTTCATAATTATTTTATTCCCATCATCTCCTTCATCACTCTTTGTTGCTCAGCCTTTTGTTCAGGGCTTAATTCTACAGGAGCACTATTATCCATAATACCAGCGTATAAATAAAGTGTAAAACCAAATAATATTGCCACTAGACTCAAAAGAACAAGGTTTGCGGTTGCCTTGTCTGCAATGCCGACCTTGGTTAATAAACGAACAATAAAACCACCCTTCTCAACCTCTGTTGATAATGTTTGGGTTTTTAACCCTTGAAGATTATTATCTTCATCAAATTCTATTCCTTGCATATTTATAAGTATACCCCCACACCTACTTTCTGTAAAGTAATTTGTCCACAGGTTTGAATAAGCGTGATTCATTCTAGCAAAGAGATAAATATCGTAAAGAAAAAGTAGGTGTGGGGGTATATCACCTTACTTTTTTGTGTAAAGGGAAATTGTGTCTTTTAGCACTCGTGCGAGAGAAAATTTTGTGGAAACGCGCTCGCGGAGTGTTTCGCCGAAACGCTCCGCGAGCGCGGTATTTGTTACAAGTTTCTGAATTGCCTCGGCGAGTTTCTCTGAGTGACGCGCAGGAACGAGAAGCCCAGTTTCGTTATCCTCAATAACCTCTGGAATCCCACCAACTCGTGAAGCAACGACAGGAAGCCCTGCAAGACCAGCCTCAAGGAGAACAAGCGCAAGTCCCTCTGTAATAGAAGGAAGCAGAAAGATATCAAACGCCTTCAAATATCGCGAAGCATCATCCACGAACCCAAGCAAAAACACGCGTCCTTGGAGCCCATGGAGCCCCACAAGTGCCTCCAGGCGCTCTTTTTCTTCACCACCACCAAGGATAAAATAGTAAAGGTTTGGGTTTTTAGCGACAAGTTTCGCTATGGCCTCAATCGCATAGGTGAGCCCTTTATTTTTATGCAGTTCAGCAATGGTTCCGACAATGAAAGCCGTTTCTGGGAGGTGGCTATTTGCTTTTGCGAAAATATGTTGGCGCGCAACATCGCGCAGAAGAAATTCTGGCTCCCTGATTCCATTTTTGATTACAGTAATCTTACTTGAGACCAATAGCCAATTTTTCGTATCATTTTTTACTGCATCCGACACTGCGATAGTTTCGTGCGAAAAAAGTATTGTAATCCATGAAAAAAATTTAATAACTGTTTTTTGCCAAAGTGGGCGCTCCTCATTAAATGCCCAGCCGTGAGCAGTAAAAATAATTTTTGGCACGCGAGCAAGGCGGGCGGCGAGTGCGCCCACTCCACCCGCTTTTGCGCTATTCAAATGTACGACATCAGGTTTTTCTTCTCGAAAGATCTTCCACAATTCAAAAAAAGCCGCGAGGTCTGATCCAGGATTAACATCACGAGAAAGTGAAAAAATGGGCAATACGCGAATATTTTCTGTGTTAAGTTTTTGAATAAGTATTCCAGAGCCACCGAGAGCTACAACAACATCAAATCGGTCCTCTGGGAGATTTACAGCGAGGTCGAAAACATACTTTTGAGCACCACCAAAGTTGGACTTTGTAATCACAAAAAGAACCTTTGTTTTCTGGCTAAACCGCCTTGTGCTCAAGGCGGTCGCCCGAACATTTTTAGTAAAAAATGTTTTAGGGGTCATATTGTCCATAAGTAGTGAAATTGTACCACGGCCCCCTCCTCAACAAAAATATCAAGGCTAAGACTTGATATTTTTGTTGAGGAGGGGGCAGGTTTATGCTACGATTGTAAGGCATGAAAATCCTCAATAGACGCGAGCCCATCATACTATTTGCGGGGGACCTAGTGGCGTTTTCTATGGCGCTTTGGGTGGCCCTTGCTATCCGATACGGCGAAATCCCGTCTGGGAAACTTCTTGCTCTGCACTGGGAGCCGTTTTCTTTTCTTTTCCTGTTGTGGACTTTTGTGTTTTTTGTGGCGGGACTTTATGAAAAGCACACCCTTGTATTCAAGGGTAAACTCCCGTCGCTCATTTTAAATACACAGGTCGCAAACAGTCTCCTTGCGGTTGTGTTTTTCTATTTAATCCCTTTTTTTGGCATTACTCCAAAAATAGTTCTCGCTATATACCTTGTTGTGTCATTTCTTTTAATCGTGCTTTGGCGCGTGACGATCGTTCCTCGTTTCGGTTTTCGTAACCGTGAAAACGCTATCCTAATCGGCGCAGGAGAGGAGATGCAGGAACTCAAAGAAGAGATGAACGGAAATGAACGGTATAATCTTATGTTTGTTTCTTCGGTGAACCTTAATCAGCTAGACGGCATAGCATTTCAGGAGGAGGTGGTAGAAAAAGTATACAGTGAGGGGGTAACATCAATCGTCATTGATCTGAAGCACAAAAATGCTGATAGGATTTTGCCATCGCTTTATAATTTAATTTTTTCTAACGTGCGATTTCTAGATATGTACAAAGTGTACGAGGAAGTTTTTGACAGAGTCCCTCTCTCGCTCGTGGGCTACAATTGGTTTTTAGAAAATATTTCCTTTTCTCCACATACGATGTATGACACATTGAAACGCATGATGGATGTCGCGATAGCAAGTGTATTAGGCATTGTGTCTCTTATTTTTTATCCATTTGTATATTTCGCAATCAAGATTGAAGACGGTGGCCCAGTTTTTATTATGCAGGAGCGTATTGGTGCGGGAAATCGCATCATTAGGCTTTGGAAATTTCGCAGTATGCGTGGGAGTGATGCGGGGAAGTGGGTGACTGAAGGTGATGATCGCATCACTCGCACAGGAAAATTTTTGAGAAAAAGTCGCATTGACGAGCTTCCACAACTTTGGAACATCATTCGTGGTGACCTCTCCCTTATTGGTCCGCGTCCAGATATTGTTGCTATGGGAAAGAAGCTTGCACAAGAGCTTCCGTACTACACGGTACGCAACCTTATCAAGCCAGGCCTTTCAGGCTGGGCGCAGATAAAGCAAGACATTGCGCCACAGTCGCTAGAGGAAACACGCGAGCGCCTCGCATACGATTTATACTATTTAAAAAATCGCTCATTTATATTGGATCTCACCATTGCGCTAAAAACGATGAAGACCCTACTTTCGCGCACAGGGAAATAGGTAGCTATTGCTTATTTTGCAATTTTGTGCTACCATTAACTTTGAATAGCGAAAGCTTTTCTGTTTACTTTTTGTACTTTTTATAACTGAGAAAAAAGGAGTAATGTATGCCAAATCCAGAAGGAGTAAAATTTTCTGTCGCAAAACGCGCAGAACGAACCGTTCCAATAAGCACTCTTAAACCTGGCAGCGCTTTTCGGCTCCCGGATGTTACCTTCGAAGAAGCAACGGGTGGCGATGATACCGGCGGATGCTTCTATCACGTCGACGGAGACGAAAAAGAAGGCCTGGTTCCCGTCGTATCTTTTGATTGGCAGGTCAAGCGGAAGCTTCCAGAAGAAACGAAAGTTCACCCGCATCACATCGAGACGGTCATCCACCCGTGCCAGCTTATCTAGCGCAAGCTACAACAAAAAGCCCCACCATGTGGGGCTTTTCTATTTTTTGTGTTGAATATGATATAGTGTGTGGATTATGGAAAAAGGATTAACACTATTCATAACCGGTGGGGCGGGGTACGTGGGCGCTATGCTCGCGGAGCAGTTTTCAAAGCGTCCTGACGTAAAGGAAATTATTTGCTTGGACAAAGAACCAGAGCCGGAAATTTTTCTCACCAATCCAAAAATAACCTACATTGTTGCAAACACTTCTGATAATACATGGCAAGAAAAAGTGCGAGCAAAAAAACCAGATATTGTTGTTCATACCGCATGGCAGATTCGCGAAATGTATGGTGACAAGGAGAAGCAGTGGAAGTGGAACGTAGAAGGTTCGCAAGCTATTTTTGATTTTGCATTTTCGATGCCAAGCGTGAAGAAACTCATTTATTTTTCTACTGTCGCTTCGTACGGTTCATACCCCGACAATACCATCGATCACTTCTTCACAGAAGCAGAACCTTTCAGAAAAACTGACTACCTGTACGCAGAAGAAAAGCGTATTGTTGAGGAGAATCTCGAAAAAACCTACAAAGAAGCGAAAGAGAAAGCGAACGTAGGACTACAGGTATTTATAATCCGCCCCGCAGCCATCACTGGGCCTCGCGGTCGCTATGCGCGCATTCGTTTTGGTCTCCAATCAGCGCTCTCAGGCTCACTCAAGGGGCAAAAATCTTTTGTATACGACATGGTTTCACTCATGGTTTCGTGGGTGCCGGTTACACCAAAGTGGCTTCGTCAATATGTGCACGAGGATGATATTACCGATATAGTAGGACTCTTTTCGTTCAACAGTCTAAAAGGGGATTACGAAATATTTAACGCAGCGCCCCATGGCCCTGCTGTTCTTGGACCAGATATGGCAAAGGCGGTGGGAAAGAAGATGCTCCCGATTCAACCGTGGATGGCGCGCCTTGCTTTCTTTTGGTTCTGGCACATCACACGCGGGCGTATTCCAACATCAAAAGGAAGCTGGAAGGGGTACTCATATCCTATTGCAGTAGATGGTTCAAAAGTTACAAAGCAATATGGGTTTAAATATAAGTATGAGTCTGGCGAGGCGTTTGCAAAAACGTCTGGTCGTTACGAGACAGACGCGTTAAAATAAAAAATGAATCCCGTTAGAGATAAAAGCGTTATGTTTTTAGAACAAAGTGGGTATAATGATGTTATCACTATTAGCAGTTTAATATAATTTATATACGGAAATTTAATAATTTCCTACCTCTAACGGGATGAACGAAACAATATTTAACTATTTTTATAGTTTTGCGCACAGAAGCCAGTGGCTTGATTTTGTTATTAGTTTTACGGCTGAGTGGTATGGTCTCCTAATTCTCGGCGCGCTTTTTATTTATCTTTTTAAACATAAAGATAACCTGAGGAAGGGTGTTACGGATTTAGTTGTCGTGAGTGTCACCGCAGTTTCTGCATGGTTTATCGCGCATTATTTCAAAGATGTTTTTCAGACACTACGCCCATTTGACGTGAGCCCAGCGGTAGTGCCACTTGTTTCAGAAAGTGGCTACGCGTTTCCATCAGGTCATGCGACATTTTTTATGGCCCTCGCGTCGTCACTTTGGTTTTACCATAAGAAGCTTGCAGTTTTTTTTGGCATCTCCGCAGTACTCATAGGAATTGCGCGTATTTCCGCAGGTGTTCATTGGCCAGTTGATATTCTCGGTGGACTTTTTCTCGGGTATGCAATAGGGGCAACTCTTTACAGTCTCCTGTGCTCAATTACAAGCAAGATTTACTCTCCAGAGAAACCTCCTATTGCAAAACCTTAAAAAACGGGTATACCCCCACACCTACTTTTAGTTATAATTTACGGTTAAAATCACAACATTTCGCATACTCTTTTCTGTGTGGTCTAATTTCTTGTGGTCTGTACAAAAAGTAAGTGCGGGGGTATACTTTTGTCTATTATGTGGAAAACACGAATTTGGGCATTAATTTTGCTAATTATCGGAGCAGGAATTGGGTATTTTATTTACGCTTCTGAACCAAAGCTTCATGAGGGCAAAACGGTGGCATGGCAGGCAACTGCGGAAAAGTTTCCGTTTAAACTCGGGCTTGATCTTTCAGGCGGTGTTCAGCTCGTGTACCAAGCAGATGTTACTTCTATAAAGCCAGGCGAAGTAAAAAATGCGATGGATTCGCTTCGCGATGTCATTGAGCGTCGCGTGAACGCTTTTGGTGTTTCGGAGCCTATTGTTCAAATTCAAGAAAAAGGCGGGATCACTGGCCCAATAGAGAGGCGTTTACTTGTCGAGCTTCCGGGCGTAACGAACGTAAAACAGGCTGTAGATATGATTGGACAAACTCCAAAGCTTGAGTTTATGACCGAGCGCTCAAAAGCAGAACTTGAGGCGTACAATAATGCTATTGAAAAATTTAAGGCAGATCAGGAGAAAGGCTTGCCTCTAAATATTCCAGCAGAGCTTCTTGCGGGCCCTTACCAGCCTACAGAGCTCAATGGCCGTTTTCTTGAGCGCGCAGTTTTAGAGTTTGACCAAACGACTCGCGAACCAATTGTTTCCATCGTTTTCAACAAACAGGGTTCAGATTTGTTTGCGAAATTAACTAAAGAGAATGTTGGCAAAACGATTGCTATTTATCTAGATCGTGAGCTTGGTAATCCAGAACCGATTTCAGCACCAGTTGTCCGTGAAGAAATTCTTGGTGGAAAGGCGCAAATTTCTGGTAACTTTACAGCTCTTGAGGCAAAGACACTCGTGGGTCGTCTAAACTCCGGCGCGCTCCCCGTAGACAAACTTGATCTTCTTTCCACTCAAACTATTTCTGCGCCACTTGGAGCAAAAGCCTTGACCGACGGCGTGTGGGCTGGGGTATGGGGTCTTGTGGTTGTCGCAGGTTTCCTTGTTCTTTGGTACCGCCTTCCAGGATTGGTTTCAGTATTCGCTCTTGCAATTTATGTTGCTATTATGCTTGCGTTGTTTAAGTTTATGGGGGTTACGCTCACCGCGGCGGGTATTGCAGGATTTATTCTTTCTATGGGTATGGCGGTTGATGCAAATATTCTTATTTTTGAGCGTACAAAAGAGGAACTTCGCAAGGGGCATGGCGCTCACGAGGCGATTCGTGAAGGATTCGCTCGAGCGTGGACGTCCATTCGCGATTCAAATATTTCAAGCATTATTACCGCGATTATTTTGTTTTGGTTTGGCACGAGCTTGATCAAGGGTTTCGCGCTCACATTTGGTATCGGAGTTATTGTCTCAATGTTCACGGCAATCTCAATCTCTCGCACGTTCCTTTTTGCATTGCCATTTAGTGGACACGGAGCAGTGGTACGAACTCTGTTTGGTAGCGGTTTCTTTAAACTCAAATAAGAATATGTTCATAATAAAATACCGAAAAATTTTCTTCACTATTTCAATCATCACGATTGCGCTTTCTTTCTTTGCGATGGCAACAAAGGGATTTAATGTGGGCATTGATTTCAAGGGCGGTTCAATAATAGAAGTGTCTTACTTGACTACTGAAGCCCCTGCGCAGGCAGGCGATAATCGTCCAGATATTGAAACCTTAAAAGAAGCGCTGGAGAAGGCTGGATTTGAGGGCGCGCGAGTTCAAATGGCTGGGGAGAGCGACGTAATGGTGAAAACCCGCGCTCTTTCAGAGGAAGACCGCCAAAAGCTCACGAGTACACTTGCAATAAAAGGTTTTCAGATGGAGGAAAAGCAGTTTAGCTCAATAGGGCCAACTATCGGCGCGGAGCTCCGTGTAAAGGCTTGGTACGCTATTATCCTTGTTATTCTTGGCATAGTGCTATTCATTGCATACGTGTTTCGCCATGTCTCAGAGCCAATTTCATCATGGAAGTATGGAATGATCACAACTGCAACATTACTTCATGACATAATTGTTCCTGCAGGCGTGTTTGTGTGGCTTGGTAAAGAAGTAGATGCGCTATTTATAGTTGCGCTACTTTCTATTATGGGTGTTTCAGTGCACGACACTATCGTTGTTTTCGACCGTATTCGCGAGAACTTGAAGCTTCGTGTTTCAAACGATTTTGCTACGACTGTTGGTATGTCGCTTCGTCAAACATTCACGCGTTCAATCAACACATCTCTTACTACGATGCTTGTTCTCGCTACTCTATTCTTCTTCGGCCCCGCATCCACAAAGGACTTCTCGCTCATTCTTTGGATGGGTATCGCTGTCGGTACGTACTCTTCAGTATTTATCGCATCACCGCTACTTGTAGTACTTGAGAAGCGACAGTCCCGTTAGAGGTCGCTCGCTAAATTCTTTTTAGGGTACGACTTTTTTGAAGCTTAAAAAAGTCTGAAGTTTTCGTGTCGCCACACTCAAAACCCCCTAAAAAGCAATTTAGCTCGCTCGGAGTTTGGATGCACATTCCTAGGTCTGATATTGGGTTCATAAAACCTATGTTAGGATTTATATATGAGTGAAATTAAAATAGAAGAATATAATCCTCGGTGGAAAGAAATATTTGAGCAAGAAGCAAATATTTTGAGTTCAATTTTTAAAGAAAAAGAACTGGTGATTGAACATATCGGGAGTACGGCTGTGGTTGGGCTCGCTGCTAAGCCAATCATAGATATAATGATTGGTTTTAAAAAGTTAGATACGAATGAAATTGTAAGAAAGATTGAAAAACTTGGGTATGAACATTGGTACGAAGATACTTTTCGTCACGAGCGTCTGTTTTTTACAAAATGGAAAACAGGAAAGAAAGAACGGTTAATACATATTCACGCAACGACGATTGACAATAATTTTTGGAAAAACCAAATTCTTTTTAGAGAAAAACTCCGAGAGAATCCCGAACTTGCGAAAAAATATGCAGAAATTAAGAAAGAATTAGCAATAAAGTTTAAGGATAATAGAGACGGGTATACAGAGGCTAAAACAGGGTTTATACGTAATGCTCTTAGTCAATAAGCCCCTGTTTTAACCCCACCAAAGCCCCGATTTTCCTTTTAAAGGGGTCAGGTACCTTTGATTTCTCGTAGTGCTTGAGAAGCGCCAGTCCCGTTAGAGACCGCGAGTTTATTAAAGGGGTCTGTGAACCGTACCCCTTTCGTCGCCGTTCCTTGTGGTTCTGCAGAAAAGGCAGAACAGGTGATACAATTAATTTGTAGACCATTCCGCTGTAGAGCTTTTTGTGATGAGTTTATTAATTAATGGTACAATTACAATAATTATGAAAAATTTACAAAAAGGTTTTGTTGAGCTTCCGATTTTGATAACAATCTTACTGGGTATCGTGATTGTCGGTGGAGGCGCGTATTTAGTCCTTCATAATAATAAAGTAGAACAAAAACCTGATAACGGTTCACAAAATGTTCCAGTTACTACTGACAATAATCAAAATACTGTAGTCAATCCTTTAAATAATCAATCGGTTTTTGTTGGAACAAAAAAGGCTTTTCTTCCAGAAAAAATTGTCTCGATTGATACAAGCAAAAAGACTTTTGTTGTGAACTATGAATCACGACAAGCTCCGTTTACTATTCCGACTGAATTTAGTGTTGTTTCTGAAATGACTATAAAAAAGGAAAATAGTCTTTTGAATTTTAATAATCTTTCAGTTAATGATGTTGTGTGGATTCGTGCTTACGAAAAGGGGAAGGATAAGTATGTGGCGAAAAATGTCATTATCACAAATGACTGGCGAAGCTCCCAAGTTATAATCAAAAAGGTTGAAACGAATAAAATTACGGCAGAGGTTTTTCTTCCTCCACAAAGACGCGGCGAGCAAACAATCTTGACTATTATTCCAGAAACTGAAATCAGAAAAGGAAAAGCGGAGGAAGGAGAAAATCGGAAAGTAGTTGGGCTAAATAATCTAGCAGTTGGAGATATTGCAAGTGTTGTTGAGGTTGGTTTTGGTGTTCATCCAGCAGATGACAAAGGACCATTTTATACAACAGAAATTGATGTGCATTAAAGGGGTCAGGTACCTTTGATTTAGTTTCTGGGTTCTGAATAGTTTTCTTGACACCGTATATACATAGTATATACTTTTCGTATGACCACGAAGATACAAAAATGGGGGAATAGTTCAGCAATTCGGATTCCGAAAAATCTCATGCAGGTTTCGGGATTGGTTCAAGGCGGTGAGGTCGCTATTGAATTCATAGATGGATTTTTAGTAATGAAGCCTAAAAAGCAGAAAGAGTACACACTCAAGGAGCTCCTCAAGGGAATGACCAAGAAAAACAGACATGAACCCGTTGAATGGGGTCCAGATGTTGGCAATGAAATTTTAGAAGCATGGTAAACAAAATCCCCGACCAAGGAGATGTTGTTTGGCTTACTTTTGACCCTGCCTTAGGGCACGAACAAAAAGGTAGACGACCCGTACTTATTCTTACAAAAAGAGATTACAATGATGTAACCGACTGTCATGTTGTGTGTCCAATCACAACAAAAAAGAAAGGATACGTGACAGAAGTAATGTGCGATATTGCAGGCAGAAATTCTGTTATTTTGTCTGATCAAATAAGAAATGTCGATTTTAGGCACAGAAAAGCAGAATATATAGCTACGGTATCTGCTGAAACACTGACGGAAGTTCAATCAAAAATACGCACCCTGCTTTTTAAATAAAAAGTCCTCAAAAGCCCCGATTTTACAAGGTAAAATCGGGGCTTGACTTCCTTTTGCCGTAAGTATATACTGCCAGAGCGCTTAAAGAAGGCGCTTTTATTTTCCTAAACCAAGCAGGGCTTGGTCGGACGAACATTTACAAAGTAAATGTTTTAGTCAGAAAAACATAGGGAAGCAAATGACCTTTGACAACTCAATATGTAAACATCTACGAGATTGTTTTGATTTTTCAGATCAAGGCAATCTCACAAATTGGATTGCAAGTCCAAGTTTAGAAATCAGCATTTTAATTCTTAGCAGATTAAAATGTCGATGTGAGTAACTTCATTTGAAAAAATGAAGTAAATAATTTCCGAAGGGAACATTAGAGAGTATTTTTTCTTTTGTTCCGTTCTTGAGAGTTGATTAAATTCTTTTTAAGAGAGTTTGATCCTAGCTCAGGATGAACGCTGGCGGCGTGGATAAGGCATGCAAGT
>CAZXOE010000009.1:0-31820 GCA_964642305.1 uncultured Candidatus Saccharibacteria bacterium | reverse complement strand
AATGCGTTTCTTTCTACATATCTGAAAAGTTGCAGTAAGTAGCTGTTTGTTTGTATTGGGAATGATTTATATCTGCCTTGATAGAGATGTCCGCTACCTGTCGTGTGATGTTTTGCGTGCCATCGTTGGGTGTGCGTTAAAGTCAACCATTGCATAAATATTGATATATCTCCATCGTTTCTTGGTTGAAGTACTAAATGCCAGTGGTTTGGCATAATTTGATATGAAAGAATTCGCATAGAGAATCTTTCTTTTGCTTCCGTAAGGATGTCCTCGAATAATTTGTAATCCTCATCTTTTTCAAATAAAGGTAGCCGCGCATTTGCACGGTTAATGACATGGTAAACATAATCTCCAACGTCTACTCGTGGTATTCTTCCCATGCTTTATATTGTATCATAAATAAAAGGTACCTGACACCTTTTCCTCAAAATCAACTTTTGTTTCATCTTGAATAATACCATTTTTTTTACAGTATTTTATTATTTCAAATTTTGTCAAATGCTTCAAATCACCATATTTTATTATTCCTTCGTATAAAAGTATATCAATGGAAAGCCTAATAACATATTTATGGATATGCCACATTTTATATTCTTCCGTTGAGTTTTTTGAAATATGTACTTCGCGAATTCTAATAATGTATTCAAAAATCTTATTTAAATAGCTTTCCTTCAGTTTTTTTCTACTTAATTCTTTTGACTTTCGAGAAAAAATATTTTCCCCATACAGGGAGGTACCATTCGCAAAATATTCCATAGCAAAAACTCCGACACCTTTATCCATAAAGGATAGTCTGCTATCTATTTCGTCCTGAAAATATATTCTAAAGTCAGGTTTTTTAAAATTCTTAAAGATGAACTCAGAAACTTCGTGCAAGTCAGCTAATCGGCTATTAACAACAACACAAACATCAATATCATCGGGAATTTTTCCCATGTTATTATTTACAACACTTGATCCAAAACAAATGAAGCAGACTAAATCTTTAGCAAAAGACTGATTCGGCAAATCATTTTTTACTTTTATAAATTCCTCCCTCATACAATTTTGTGCTTGTTCAAGAATAATTCGTAGATCTCTTTCGCCTTTACTAGCTCATTTTTACTAAACGACATAATCATTTCGAGGCCCTTGTCGTATGGAAGCCACGCAACATCCCTGATGTCAGTTGTATTGTTTTGCTCCATTATAAGATCATGCACGTCTGTTGCCATAAAAACATTCATGTAAATTTCTTTTGTATTTGAATGACCCTGCTCGTCAATAAAGGAAAACTCATACAAGTGGCACAAGTCAACATATTTTAGTTGCTCTCTTTTTAGACCAACCTCTTCTTCGATTTCCCTAAAAGCAGCCGTCACATGGTCTTCGTTTTCCTCTATGTGCCCTTTCGGAATCCACCATTCTCCTTTTTTATTTTTTATTAAAAGTATATACAGCTCATCATTTTGAGGATTTTTATAAAAAATGAACCCACCAGAAGAGACGTGATGCCCAACAAATTTGGTATTCATTTTTTTTATATTATTTTCTGTCATAATTTTATTTCAATAATTTTAGATATTCAATTTCTTTTTTTAATAGTTCTGTGATTTTAGAATCATACAAATTTTCAATGGATATGTGATTGAGCCCGTACTCAGGCTTTACTTGTTCCTTAAACCTCTTTTGGTATTGCTCCCAACACAGTTTTGGTAAATCTCCGGGACTTACTGTTAGTTTATCGGTCTTAATCATTTTTGCAACATCACTAATATCTTTTAGAATTTGATAAAGCTGGGCGTGAGTCACAACTACAACTTTTGTTTTTGAGTCTAATTTTTCAACCTTTCCAGAAGTATCGAGGATCATTTCATAAATTCTTAACAAAAAGTCTCTGTAATTTTCACCGTAACTTTCGAAATATGTGGCTAACTCAGGATATTTGTAGGTATTGTCATCTTGCAAAATTGGGTCTCCAAATTTATACAAATAATTACCGTCCGGAGAAAATACCTCTCTCGCAAAAATTTTATTTGCAATATCAAGCCCTGCATAATAATCACCTTGCTTATAGTCAGGCGGTAAAATAAACTTACCCTGATCTATATTTGCAAGAGCAGGCTCATCTACCTCTCTAATTTTAAGTGATTCATCTATTTTCCTTAGTTCATCAACAATCAACTCAGCTGTCTGGCTTGCCCTTATTCTACTAGAGCAAACAAACATCACTGCCCTTTTACCCTCTTTCTTTACTTCGTCATAAATTTCCTCTGCAAATTGAGATGCTAGTTCTTCCTGTCCAGGAATAATCTCGCCGTCTCTTCCGTACTTCAAAAGGTCGTCGATATCATCAAAATGCCTCATCACTGGAATATTCGCATTAAATTTTTCCATCTATTTTTTATTACAGTTTCCTGCGAATATTACATTACAATTTGTTAATTTACAAGACAGGCCCATCTCTCAGAAAGCCACCGGCTTGGAGATCCCAGAGTTTGGAGTAAAGACTGCCCTTTTTCTTGGTTAGTTTGTCGTGGGTGCCTTCTTCGATGATGGAGCCGTCTTTGAGGACAATGATGCGATCCATCTTGCGAATAGTGGAAAGGCGGTGCGCGACGACCACAACAGTTTTGCCTTTCATTAATGTATCTAGCGCATCCTGGATAAGAGCCTCCGAATGCGAGTCGAGGCTTGAAGTTGCTTCGTCGAGCACGAGAAAGGGGGTCAGGTACCCTTTTTAGGTCTCCCTGTTACTCGCACAGTAGCTTCTAGTCCGAACTTTTTAATCATTTTTGTGACCCATGCATCTGCGCCAAACGGCTTTCCTCTCACCACCGACCTTCTAATACCCTCTTCTTCTTCTGCTGTTTGCGGGGTGTTTACAAACAGCAGGTAGTCTCTAGGTTCTACTATTGGCCAATCTGATAAAAGTTTCTTTTTTACTGTGTCCTCAGAAAATCGCCGCGCCTTGTAAAGGGTACCTGACCCCCTTTACAACGTCGGTGCGGGTGATGCGTGGCATGCGCTAAGTGTATCAGAACTAAATCAAAAAGGGTACCTGATCCCCTTTACCCTTTTTTTCCACTCCTGTGATATCTTTTGAAAATCAGTAGAGAAATTATTTTTAAATAATTTAGTGAACGTGACAAAAGTTTTTCGAGCCTCCTCGTTTTCAGAAAGATTTTTAAGAAACTTAAGAAATTGCTCCTTCCCAAATTTCTCAATTAAAAAAGTCGTAAAACAAGAAGCTTGCGGATATTTGGGGTCCTTCCACCAATCTTTCTTAGAGTGTAATTCTTCAAAATTGGTTATTTTTTTAAGATATATATTTTTGTATTGTTCGGCAACATGCCCAGCTAACCCCTCATGTAACCATTTTGGTTGATAGAATCTAAAAAGTTCATCGGTAAAAATGTGTGCCATTTCGTGAGTCAAAACAGGAACAAAATTAGAAACTGGATGACTTGAAACCTTATCAAATATTTTGGGACTAAATATACATATTGTCCCGTTTGGGGTAGCTCCAACAACCCATGATTCAGTTTTAAACCCTAGCACACTGTCCATCTCTTCTCTGTCATAGAGAATTCGTATTTCGAGCTTATTTGCCAAAGGACAACCAAAAAACAGCTTGTTTTTCTCGTAGGCGGACTGTACACTTTTTTTTATTTCAACCTCGGAATCTACGTTAGGATCAAAATGTAATTCTATATTATCAATTTTTTGTATTTTCATAATAATTTTTTTTAAGATTAATTTTATCAATTTCAGAAAAGTGAAATTTTAGCCTCAATATGATTGCTAAATTTTTAATCCTAATTTTTTTGCAAAAAAAGTGAGGATCAAAGCCTGTGACTCAACCATTTTTTTAACGGGTTTTCCGCTCCCATGCCCGGCTTCTTTTTCTACAAAAAGGAACGCATCATTCTTGCTGTTTACTGATTGAAGTATCGCAGTCATTTTTCTTGCATGAAGCGGATCCACACGTGTGTCTTTTTCGGCAGTTGTAAACAAAAATGTCGGATATTCTATTCCATCTTTTACATTATGATACGGACTCCATTTTAGTATATTTTTTAAATCATCCTCCTTTTTTGGGTCTCCATACTCATGGACCCATCGCAATGCCATGCCGAACAAAGAAAACCGCACCATATCGGTTAACGGAACTCTTGAACATACCGCGCCAAACAGATCTGGTCTTTGAATAGCCACTGCTGACACAAGAAGTCCTCCGTTGCTCCCTCCCAAAATCCCGAGATGATTCGCTGATGTATATCCTTGCTTTATCAAATATTCCCCAGCAGAAATAAAATCGTCGAAACTATTTTGCTTATTCTTTTCTATCCCCCCTTTATGCCATGCTTCGCCAAACTCGCCACCTCCTCGAATATTTGCGACAGCGTAGACTCCTCCACGTTCCAACCACGGAACAAATCCTCTCATAAAACCGGGATTCATAACGCATCCAAAACCACCGTAGCCGTAAAGAATCGTTGGGAGAGACTTATTAGGTGTTATGTCCTTGCGATGAAAAATAAACATCGGGATACTCGTGCCATCCTTTGATGAATACCATTCTTGTTTTACAACGTAGTCATCTGGTCTGATAGGGTTGTCAATTTCTCTGTATTCAACAAATCTATCTTCGCTTGGAATATACCTATATACTTTTTTTGCATGAGTAAACGACGTAACGCCATAGAAGAATTCCTTTTCTTCTCTGCTAGCAGATACTCCAGCTAGTGTTGAATATTGCGGTAGTGGTATCTCACCTTGCTTTTGTCCACTGTGATCAAACATTTCTACCTTAGAACAAGCGTTTACAAGATATTCTGCAAGAATTTTTTCCTCAGTCTGAAGCAATGATTCCAAAACATATTCACTTTCTGGAATAATCTCCTTCCATTCATCTATTGGAGTAAACATAGATTCTATTGGCATAGAGAGAACGCGGTAGTTATTCGCTTTATAGTTTGTACGAATTATAGCTCTGTCCTTCGTGAAGAATCCGGAAAACTGCGCATGGATTCCCGCGACAAGCGAAGTGGTCTGTTTCTTCTCTCTGTCGTAAATATTAATATCGTTTTCAGTCCACTTTTGCTGAGCACTGATTGCTAAAAAGCGCCCATCCTGAGAAATAGACAATCCGAGCATATCATCCTTTGGTCTGTCCTTACCAAAAATGAGTTCGTCATTTTCTGGACCATCACCTAGCTTATGAAAATAGACTCTAGGGTGGAGGTGCTCCTCGTTTTTTGGAACAGTACCAATAGCAGGATGACGGATATAGAAAAATCCTGAGTCATCGGGGAGCCAAGACGGTTGAGCATGTCTACATCGAGGAAGCTTATCGTCAAGGTCTTTCCCTGTATCAACGTCCTTAATATACAAGGTTGACATCTCGTCCCCACCTTGTGACAAACCGTAAGCAATGTATTTTCCAGTTCTAGAAGTACGCCAATAATCTAGAGAAATTGTATTGTCAGAATTCATCCCGTTGGGGTCTATGAGCTTAATAGGCACACCATCAATGCCGACCTTCATATACACAACACTATGATCCTCGTCAGGTTTCCTCTCTGCATAAAAATATTTCCCTTTTTTTGGTATTGGATTTGAAAAGGTGGTAACCTTAAAATTTTTCACAAGTTCGTCTGAAAAAGTCTCAAATACTTTATTTCGGAGAGACTTATCTGTATGAGCATTCTGCGCATCAACCCACTCCTTAACCTCTGGGATATTTGCATCTTCAAGCCATCGGTATGAATCTGAAACCTTAATACCAAACATTTCATCCACTACCTCTTCTCTTTTTGTTTTTGGAAAGCTCATCAATTATAAATTTAAGACATTTACAGTTTAACATAAAGACCCTCGCGAAAACACATCGCGAGGGTCTTGTAGGGCTGGAAAGTGTTATTCTTGCTGACTGCCGTCACCATCAGGGCCATGCGGGTCGGGATAGGAAGGCGAATCATCGCCAGGACCAGCGGAGCACAGATTGGTCAGTTTCATGGTAATTCCTTTCAATTTTAGACACGGGAACATTCCCAGTTGCAACCATACCATATGCATACAAATATTGCAAGCCCCGACATTTACTCACATCAAAATGCAAAAAAGATGGGGGTAGACAGCCATTCCAACCAAGGCGATACTACCAAAAAATTCTAGACTAGCCCAATGTGGAGCTCGTAGCGATGGCGATAGTTTCCGCCTTTTATTTTCATCAGCTCGTCGTGACTTCCCTCTTCTATAATCTTTCCTTTCTCAAGCACAAAGATGCGGTCTGCTTTTCGCACAGTAGAGAGGCGATGCGCAATGATGAAGGTGGTGCGTCCTTTCATCAGTTTTTCTAGAGCCTCTGTCACATTTCGCTCGGTCTCACTATCAAGCGCGCTTGTGGGTTCATCCAGAATTAGGATTTTAGGATTTCTTAAAATCGCACGAGCAATAGCGACGCGTTGCTTCTGCCCTACGGAAAGTTTCACTCCACGCTCCCCCACTATCGTTTCGTATCCGAGCGGAAGCGCTGTAATAAATTCAACGGCATGCGCCTCCTTTGTCGCTCGAACGATGTCGGCGTCCGATGTGTCTGGCGAGCCGTAGGAGATGTTGGACTTGATAGTGTTGTTAAAAAGCGCGACTTCTTGTGGAACCACTGCGATATTTTTTCGGAGGTTTGTGAGGTTGAGCTTCTTTGTATCCACGCCATCCACAAGCACACGACCCTTTGACGGAAAGTAATATCCGGAGATTAGAGATATGGCTGTACTTTTTCCTACTCCAGACTCACCGACAAACGCCACTGTCTCACCTGCATTTACCTTAAAGCTCACCCCATCCAAAACTTTTGGCTGACCTTTCGCGTATGCAAATGACACATTCTCAAAAACAACATCGCCAGAAAATTGTTTAAGGGTTACAGCTCCCTTTGGCGAATAATTTTCTTCAGCAACATCAAAAATATCTTCTGCTTGCGCTGCTATTGTGATGCCATTTTGAATAATTTGCCAACTATGTCCAAGAGAAACAAACGGACCAAAGAACATGAGTGTGTATCCGTTCAGAGCCACGAGTTCTCCGACTGTGATTATTCCATTTGAAACAAACTGTACTGAAAATAAAAATACTGTGAACTGTGTCGCAAATACAATCATACGTTGAAAAAAACTAACGTTGCTCCAATTTCGCTCAATCTGGGACCAGAGGTCATAGGTTTTTCCCATAAGTGATTCATTCACTATGCGACTCTCATATTCCTCGGTAGCTGACTGCTTCACACTGTCTATCTGTGTCACGGCCTGCGCCGCGTCATTCCAAGCGTCGTTCCAAGACTTATGCGCAGCGGCATCTATTACAGCAATAGGCAACAGTATTTTTACTAAAAGGGCAACATAAAGCAGAACTCCTATGACCAAAATACTAGCAAGAAAAGTGTTGATGCTTGCCGCAAGGGTTATACCGATAATGATACTGAGAAACTGCGGGGCAATATCTGTGATGGTTCTCACAATAGCGGAAACCCTCCAGCTCAAAGCGCTTATTTTTTGTATCACTCCGTTTATCTGCACGTTTTTGTGGTACATAAGAGGCGCGTGTAGCAAATGATCAAATCCTTTCACCTGAACACCAAACCACACTTGTGTATCTATTTTTCTACGCAGGCGGTCCATCACCCAGTCAATATTATTTGCAACAAGTTGGACAAGAACCCACACAACGAGGAGCACCGCCCAGAGAGGGAGCGTGCTTGTGGCAAGTGTGTTTGTTCCGCGAGAAAGCTCAATGAGCGTGTCAAAGAAACGTCCGGTAACATATGGGACGAATCCATTCGCTATCGCCGATACAATACCCAAAAACACCAGAATAGTAAGTTCCTTTTTGAACGGCCGAACATGTCGCCATATCGCCCGCAGACCCTTTTTTATCTGTACCTTCTGGTCTACCAGCTTTTCTTCTGTTTCTGTATTTGATTCAGACATACAGGCCGTATTGTAACACAGAGCACAATTTAGGTCTTGAACTTTTAAATACTAATTGTTAGCAAGTAATCATCAATGAGTTTGATGTCTTCAAAATCCTTGTCTCGCCCCAGCGCCTTTTTAAATTTCTTTAACTCTTGTAGATTTAAAAATGGAATGCCGTCTATGATAATCGCAGACTGAATAGCTTCTTCTGTGGTTGTTGGATATTCTGACCAATCAAGTGACGGAATGATGTCTATGCCTTCCTTTTTCAAAAAAATCTTTCCATATTTCTCCATCTTTTCCCAATCATTACTTTCGCATAATATTTTATGAAGTTCAGGAAGCACGGCTATGTCGATATCCGATGCTCTACGAATTCCCAGTGCATCAAGTGTCCCGCTCCCGACAATTACATACTGCATAGCAGGAAAATTGAGATCTTTAATTTTTTCTATAATACTTTTCATGTTTTCAAATATACCATTTTGGCTGGTCTTCTGGCAAAACTACTTGATGAGTTTAACCTTCTGCTCCAAAGCTCTTTCCATCATTCTATCTCCAATACTCCCCCAGTCAAAATACTGTTTATAGTCCTTAGGGTTAATGAGTTTTATTTCTGTTATTGAGTCGTCTGGATCAGAAACAAATGGCCCATATGGTTCTACCACGCACATATAGCGGAGCTGGTAGCAAAAACTATCGTCGCGAGTATCAGTAACCTTCTGAACCCCGATAGGCACACAGGAAAGCATTTCCATATTTGATTCTTCTCGAATCTCGCGTTTCAACGTTTCTTTCAATGATTCCCCATTTTCAATTGTTCCACCAATTAGTCCCCATGTTTTCTTCTTACTATTATGACCTATAACAATTTTGTCACCACAAAAACAAACACCGTACACTTGTGTACATCTGCTAATATCCAACTGCTCAAACGAATCCGCATCCGAATATTCAAAAATATACTCCACCCCCGCATGCCCTTTGTATGTGTTTGTTAGGTTCATTAGAGTGATTATATCATGAGCCAATAAACTTAATAAGAAGACTCCACCATGTTGAGGTGGAGTCTTTGAATAAAACAAGGATCAAGTTTTTAGAAGGCTTTCTTTTGATGCCTTGAGAAAGTCGACGAAGCGTGTGCCGTCCTTTGGCGAGCCGAAGACGGGGCGCGGTACATCAGAGCAACTTAATCTGATATTGTTCGTTTTCTCAATTTCCTCAAAGAGCGCTATTGTGTTATCGAGACACAGCACAGAGAATTGTTTATTTACCTTTTCTCCGATGGTTGCCCACTCAAGTATTCTGCCAAAAGGCAAAACATAAGGGAACGACAGATTCTCCGAACCGAAATGCTCACGACCAGAATATGGAACTCCTGGATAGAAATCTCGCTCGCAGATTTGGTCGGTTAAATGTTCAAACTCTTCTATGCAGTCAATCAGCATATGCTCTGGCTGACCGATAACGTGGAACCCTTGACTCTTGAGATTCCCTACGCCCTTAGCAACACCAATTGCAGAAGTAACGGCGTGAACAGATACACGCCTCTGATGCAACTCACAGATTGTTTCAATAAGCGTTCCACCAGTGAACACCACGTCGTCGATTAACGCAACTTCTTTACCGCGGAGACGATTGTACTGTGCAATTTTTGATACTGCTCCATGGCGCGGAAATAACTTTTCAATCTTTCCGCCGTCACTATCGACTGCACGTGTGAGTTCAATTCGTCCATCGACTTCATCGTCTTCAAGATATGCCCTCTCAAGAGTAACGACACTCAGCCCGTCTGCTTTATACTTAGCAACAGACTCAAGTAATCCTTCTCGAATTTCCTGACCAGGGATAAAGGTGACTCGCGCAAAGATATTTTCCAAAAAATCCTTCATCTTTGCACGAGCAATAAGGTACGAAACTTCGCCTGGCGGAATTAATTTTGCTTTCCTGCACCAGCGGTTAATCAGAATGTCAACATCCTCCGACACTACATAATGAGTTCCGGAAAATTTATGATGGCTACTACCACTGCCAGTGAAGCTATTAGAACTGTTCATGATGAACCTCCAAAAAGTTAGTTAAAAAAGACCCACCCCTCTAAAAACTAGACTACCACATATATCAAATAAGCACAAGAGTTTACTTTTTTTGTTCAATAAGTTCCAACACCTTGACAACTGCTTCTTTTGGTGTTGTTGCTATCTCAGTCATTACTCTGTTTCGTGAGTCGATGTGTGTCCCACCAAGTTTTTCCGCCCAGCCTCCTGTTTCTGCCATTACAACAATTGGAATATTTGATTGATATGCAATCGCCATTTCTGTGAGAGTACCTGAGCCACCCGAAATTGCAATAATTGCATCACAAGAGTTAACGAGTACAAATTCGCGACCTCCGCCACGTTCTAAACCAGTTACAATTAATATGTCAGTAAATCCTTCCTTCTCCCAAATGTCCTTACCCTTACCGTAGGTTACACCGACGGTTGTTCCGCCTTCTTGCTTAGCACCTTTTGCGGCTTGAGTTGAAAGTGAATCATAGTCTTTCTCTGCGCCGTACACAACAATGTTCCCAGAGCGAGCAACCTCTCTCCCAAGTTCTAATGCGAGGTCTCGTAATATGTCTCCGTAGTTTAAGTCTTGCGCTGACCCCATCACGCCAATTTGTAGTTTTCTATTTTTCATGTAGGTAAATTATATATTAGCAGGGACCAAAAGTCAATATTAAGTCTTCTCCAATCCCTAATGTCCCCTGAAACAGTATCCCAGTTTAACGCTAATGTCCCCTGAAAACATTGCGCAAAACAAGGCACTTCTCATAATGATGGAATCATGAACATCATAATGAAAAACATACAAATAAAGACAGTAGAAGACATTAGGAAGTTTCTCGAAGGAAACGAGCAGGTAGATTTTGAGATAGCGTCTCGTGAAGACAAGTACGAATTCATCGGTGATACCCTGGTTTGTGTTAGGTATAAAAAGTTATGCAAAAAAGACAGAGGAACAGTGAAAATGTTTCTCGATAAGGTTACGGGGTACGAGGATAAGCAGATGAAGAGGTTGATTAATAAGTGGAAGAAAGATGGGCTACGGTATGTAAAAAGAAAAGCAGTTGGTGCCTCGGTGTGTATATACAAACCAGCGGACGTAGATCTTTTAATCAAAACAGATATTTTACACAGGACACCAAATGGACTTTCGACAAAAGCATTCCTCATGCGTGAGCTTGTCATCTTTGGGAAAACTGAATATCAAAATATTGCAAACATCTCTATATCACATATCTACAATGTGAGGAAGAATAATCTGCGGTACACATCCTCAGATGCAATATTGTATACAAAGACGAGAGCCGTGAATGCAGACATTGGGGAGAGGATGAAACCCATGCCATATGGAAAGCCAGGGTATATAAGGGTGGATTCGGTGCATCAGGGGGATAAAGAGGGTGAGAAGGGTGTGTACCATATCAATCTGGTGGATGAAGTCACTCAGTGGGAGCTAGTTGGCTGTGTGCCTCAGATTACGGATGAGTACATGGAGCCACTCCTTGAGGCATTACTTGATGCGCTTCCGTTTAATGTAATTAACTTTCACTCAGACAATGGAAGTGAATATATTAACAGAGTGGTAGAAAAAATATTGGTACGACTTTTGATCAAGCAGACAAAAAGTAGGTCACGAAAGAGTACTGACAATGCACTTGTGGAAGGAAAAAATGGCTCGGTGATTCGCAAACATATGGGGAGGAATTTCATTGATAAAAGTAATTACATCGTCATCAATGAATTTTACATGAATTACTTTAATATCTACCTCAACTACCATCGCGTGTGTTTGTATGCAACGGACTACACAGACACGCGTGGAAAGATCCGAAAGAAGTATGATCAAGCATTTGTCCCTTACGAGAGGTTGAAATCTCTGCCTAACGCTGAGCAGTATTTGAAAGAAGGAATCACTTTTGCAATGTTGGATGAAATAGCCTATGCTAAAAGTGATAATGATTTCGCGGAAGAGATGAAAAAAGTGAAGTCAAAGGTAGAGAAAATAACCAAAAAACCCATCATTACTAAAAAGTGATTCCAGGGGACATTAGAGGATTGGAATATACTTATTAACACAGAAAGCGCCATATTCTGTAAGCGTTTTTTGCTACGTTTTATTTTGTATGATACAATAAAAAAAATGAAGAATATACTGTTTATAGTATGCACTCACGGTAACGAAGCTGCACCGCTTGGTGTTCTTGAGGATGTAATAAAAAAATACGGAGAAAATAGTTTTTATAAAAACTGCGACTATGTTATAGGAAATCCAAAAGCACTAGAAAAAAATATTCGTTTTACAGAAACCGACTTAAATCGAATATACCCAGGAAACTCTGTGTCAGAACTCTATGAAGAGAGGCGCGCCGCAGAACTTTTAGCATATGCAAAACAATTTAGATTTGTTATTGACCTGCACACCACAACAGCTGATTCAGGGATTTTTACATTGGTCACAAAAGGAACAAACAGTAATAATGAATTAGCCAGCAAACTTTTTCCAAAAAAGATTGTCATCTGGGAATCAACCTCCGGAAGGGCGACTGGGCCAATTACATCTTTTTTGGACAGTGCATGTGAAATAGAGTGCTCAACGGCCAATCCAGAGTATCTAGAGGATTTAAAAATATCAATTATAGATGCAATAGATATTGCAGATAAAAAAGTAGAAAAAAAGGAATGGTATAAAGTAGTAGGTAGTATGCCGGAAAGCGATAAGGCCTCGTATCCTTTACTTAAAGATTTTTCTGTGGTACTGTACCAAAAGAAGCCACTATACCCTTTACTGACGGGCCGATACAGTGGTAAAGCATGTTACCTTATGGAGAAGATGAATGATCCTTTATTCGCAAACACTAATCAGCAAGGCTAATCTAACAAGTCTAATCAAGGACGCTTTCCTTTCACCTCCTTGGTGTGAGGATTTATCAGAAGAGGAGTGCCAAAAAAGAGCGACGAACATACTCAACAAGCGAGCGATTCAGTGCTTTTCAGCTGAAATAGCTGGGCGTGTCGTTGGTGTAATTCTGACTGATACAGTAGCACTTGAAGATTTGAGACAGGAGCGCGGGGTTGATCTTTATAACTGGGCCCTTAAAATGCAGTGGGAAAACATAGGATGGGGGCGAGAAAGTCTAATACTTAGGGAGTACCAATCTATGGGCATTGGGTCCATTTTACGCGAGAAGGTGATGGACCACATCGCTCAGACCAGGATATACTCAGGGCTTCTCACGCGAATGAGGGATGATAACATTCGGGTGATAAAGATTGCAGAAAAATTTGGATACATAAGGACTGGGGTTCGCGTTAAAAGTTCACTTGGTGAAAATATCTGGCACGAATTTTGGTACAAAGTATTCTAATACATCTGTACCTAACATGTATCAATTTAAAAACAGCAAGGATCTCTCTTGCTGTTTTCTTTTGCAAATTTTATAAAAAAATCCCCGTCTACTGCAACTTGCAGTCGACGGGGATTTGGACACTAAGCCGAATAGGCTATAGTACTTTAAAGAGCACTTCATCTGTTGTTTTTACATCTTCTTGCTCACCGGAAAGAAGGTTTTTTACACGGACAACACCGGCAGAGAACTCCGTATCACCGATGAAGCCGACATGCGTTATTCCTTTTTTCTGAGCATATTCAATCTGCTTAGTGAGCTTACTGCTCCCCAAGCCAACCTCGCATGGAATATCCAAGGTACGCAGACGCGATGCAAAATTTTCCACATAGCCAACCACATCCGCATCGTCAGATAAAGGAATCAGAAGAAGCCTTGTGTACGACTGAGCCTGTGGTTTAATCACTTCGTACTTGAACAACTGGGACAGCAGTCTGGTTAAACCGATTGACATACCTACTCCTGGGAAATCGCCATTAGCAAATCCGCCAACCAAGTCCTCATAGCGACCTCCGGAGCACACGCTACCAACTTGTGGATACTGCACTAGGCGTGTTTCAAAAACTGTCCCAGTGTAATAATCAAGTCCGCGCGCAATCGTCAAATCAATGATGAGCTCCTTCTGCTCAACACCTTTTGCAAGTGTCATCTCAACAACAGTAGCAAGCTCCGCTACCCCGTCTTGATATAGAGGATCTGCTGACATAGAACGCAATGAACCAACGTCGTCGAGTGGCACCTCATGTGATAGAAAATTTAAAATGCTTGTCGCATCAAAACTCTCATCACCCAAAATACTCTTAATTTCCGACAACACCTCCGACTGACCAATTTTTTCGAGCTTGTCAACACATCCCATCACCGCTTTATGATACGACGCCTCAATGCCAACCCCAGACAAAAACCCTTGAAGGATTTTTCTGTTGTTGATACGAATTTGAAAATCGCCGATATCAAGAGAGCGCAGGATACTCGCCATGATAGCCGGTATTTCTGCGTCAAACGAAAGTGACAACGAACCGCGTCCGACTATATCGATATCGCATTGATAAAACTGCCTAAAGCGACCTGCTTGCGCACGCTCGCCCCTCCATACAGGTTGCATTTGATAGCGCTTGAATGGAAAGGCAAGATTTCGCTCGTGTTGAGCAACATACCGCGCCATTGGAACAGTTAGATCAAAGTGAAGCGCAAGATCATTGTCGTCAGATTGTTCCGAAGAAGCATGCAGACGCCCGATCTTGTAAATCTCCTTCTCATTACCACCTTTTGCAACCAAAGTGCTTGCGCGTTCAACTGCTGGTGTTTCGATTGGAGAATAGCCATTTAACTGGAAAACACGTCGTATTTTGGAGAGAAAATCCTCCTCAACAAGTTTTTGCTCAGGTAGCCATTCCGGGAAACCACTAATCGGTACTTGCTTTGTTGCCATGATAAAACCCTCCGTAAATTAACACAAAAAGATACTACACCCACCTCGCACACTAACATATAAAAAACACAATGGCAAGTCAAGAGCCCCCTATCCCCCAAAGGTCATTAAATTGGAGATTTCGTAGTGGCGGATGGCACGGTTGAGAGGGTGGGTGGGTCATGGGTCATCCTTACTTTCATATGATAATCCCTCTCTCATTACCGTGCCTCATTTTCTTATTTATTCTTGTTTTCAAGAAATTTTTCTATCACGGGTCGTGCGATTGGCGAAATCTCTATATCAGAAAGCTTGTTGATATCAATGTATTCAGCTCCAAGAGAGTCCTCTCCGTCAGCACCAGTCTTAATATTGTTATCTCCTTCAAGCTCTACTGAGTAATATATACCGATGTGATGTAAACCACATTCTTCTCCTTTACTATTCTTATACTCCACTGTAAATAGATTGTTTTGGATGAATTTAGGCGATTTAATCTCAAGGCCTGTTTCTTCAAGAAATTCACGCCTTAGTGTTTCCTCAGATGACTCGCCGTACTCTACCCCTCCACCCGGAAGATCATACATCCCTTTATATGGGCCTCTGGCTTTTTTAATTAAGAGAATTTTCCCCTCATTGAGAATAACTCCATATACTCCAATGTAATTTTTTTTATTCATACTATTAGTTCACTCCAAGGAACAGGTCCTCTTCGGCGAACACTGTTGAAATTTTATCCCAGAATACATCTTTCAGTCGTACGGGGAATACTTTTAGGTCTTGCAGTTCCTCCCTGCCGAACCACTGCGCTATTTCGACTATTCCATTTGGGTCAAGGTCAATATGATTTTCATTGAGAGGCTGCTCGTGACTAAGCCCCGCAAGCCAAAATGTTTCAAATGTTATAGCTTCGTCTGATATGTGGAACTCCTGCGTATAGAGCATTTTCTTGATGTCTACATGCAGTCCTGTTTCCTCGAGAACCTCCCTTTTTGCGCACTCCAAAATATTCTCCCTTTTGGAATTGGGGACAGTCACGATTGTTTGTGATATTGTGTGTTCTAATTTTTCTTTGGCCGACCAGCGTTTCTCAAAGTAGTTTCTAAATGAAAAGTAGTTACCATTTTATCCACCCACCTTTCCTTTCCGTATGGTATCCCCTTATTTACTGAGTGGCGGATAAAACCAAGATCCTCTAGCGACTCTGTTGTGTTTATCCATTTAAGATATCCGCGAGGCAAGTCAATTGGAATTGGGTCGAGTAGTTTCTTTTGCTGTGTTGTCCCGTTAGTCCGTCTCCATGCGCTCCCCCACTCCCAGTCTTCACAAAAGTGGACAAGCTTTGCGCGTACCGCATTGCGCTCTACGTATTTAATGAGTGCCAACAGGTAATTATCTCTCGCAACAAGAAATGATTTATAGCGACCTTGATACAGATGCCCGCTTCCAATTGTTTTTGTGGTTACATGTACCTGTCTTGTATGCTTGTTGGTCAAATGATGCATAAAAAGACCGAGATCTCCGTCGTTCCGTGGAAAGAGCACTAGGTGCCAGTGATTTGGCATAATCACGTACGCAAGAATGCGCATGTTTGTGAGCTCCTTTGCTTCTTCTATTAGATTTTCAAATACGCGGTAATCTTCTGGATTATTAAATATCTGCATGCGACCATTAGCACGATTGATCACGTGGTATATTTCATTCCCAACATCAACTCGAGCTAATCGTGGCATTGTGTAAGTATACATTACACCACATATTTATTCAAACAATCGTGACTGTCCCCAATTCCACTTTTCATAAGCCTGTCGAACTTTGTGTTCAACAATTTCATTTAAATTAAGCGACTGAATCTCATCCAAATCAATCTTAATATGTTCCACAGGGAAACCAAGATATCTGCTCAGGTAGTCGGCTTTATTTTGGTTGCCTGTTATAAAAGTTAGTTTTTGCATAATCTAGTTATTATACCCTATCCGCCGAAGGTCATTAAATTGGAGCTTTCGTAATGGCGGATGGCGCGGTTGAATATTTTGATTGAGAGGGCAAGCCAGAATGCGGTAAAAATAGTAACTATCGCAAGCTTGTCCATTGAGATGTCCTTCACTATTTCTACTGGGATTGTCCCCACAAGGAGAGCTGGGATGACAAACATAAAGAATGCGCGCATTGGCCCCTGAAAAGCACCGCCGTGAAAAAGTGACGGAGTGAAGAATAATTCAAAAAAACCATTTACAACAAATTTCGCATCATCAAAATAGAAACTAGCGGAGGAACAAACAACTGTTACTGAAAAAAACAATACAGTGACCATAAAAACGAGAAGTATAATTAACAGCACTTGTGCAAGGCTTACGTGAATCAAAACTCCATAAATAACGAGACAGATAATTCCAAAAAGGATGTCCCCGAGCGCTGCTGTGCTAAAGGCTGAAGTGGAAACTCTCAACAAAACATTTTTAGGGGAGAGCATGAATCGATCGAAGTTCCCATTTGTAACATAGGCAGGTAGATTATTGATACCTGCAGCAAAACCAAAGACAATGCCGTATGTGATAGCAGTAAACCCTTGTAAGGCTACAATGTCTGCTGCAGTCCATCCACCAATAACTCCAACAGACTTAACGAAAAACACCCACAATAAAATAAAAGCGGTATTATTAATCGTCATACCAATGACGTTCATCAAAAAACTAGTGCGTAGTTCGGCACTGCTTTGAATATTTTTCTTAATCGCATATAGCGCAAAATAAATTTCTTGTAACATGATATTTTATCCTCCATTCACGGAGACATTTTTTACGGCCCTAGAAAACATTAGGTAGATGACTAGACCCAGTACTAAAATCCACGCCATTTGTATCCCAATCAATTTGTACCAAATTACTGCCCATGATTCATAAACCGTATGAGTAACAAAAACTGATGCCCCAAAGGGGCTATAAAGAGCAATTTTATACATAAAATCTGGGAAGAGCGCAACTGGCAAATATGAACCACCGAGAATCATCACTGCTTTGTCTACTATCCAAAACACAGGGAGAACATCTTCTATCCAAAAGGCAAGGAGCCCAACAATAACATAGACAAAAAGGGTAACAATCGCTGCTCCAACAAAAGTGAGAAATAAAGTAGGGAGAAATATTGGAATTTTCATTGTTTGAGGGATGCCAACTGTGGCGACAAGTGCCAAAGCACCTATTATCGTCGTAACAACAAAAGGATACACACCTGCTCCTACTTGCCACCATGCGCGATACAACAAATATGATATAGGTTTACTAAGTAGAACCTCGATGTTCCCAGTGGTAATGTCTTCCATAATTGATCTCGCAATACGACTCAAACTGAGCGTTATAAATGCAAAGTAGAAAAACATACTCCAGGCGACCATTGGAAAAGTTACTCCGTTCACCTCTCCGTTATTCAAGCCAAAAACATACGAGTACAAAAGTATTAAAATCCCGCATCGCGCAACGATAGAAGCCGTATCAGCAAAAAGGCGCGCTGGGTATTGCATGCGGTCTTTTACAAGAGTCTTTATTATTTTTTTAGCGAGTCGAATCTCTTTCATAAATGTGTCTAATGGTTGTTTCAAGCTCAGTGTTGTACACGTCCACGTCGTCAACTTCAAAATGTTCAAGGAGCTTTTTTAGGGCGTCCTGAACACTTAACTTGTTGATATCAACGGTGACGGTTATCTGATCTTTGTTTTTCAAAAAATACACGGCGCCGGCAGGAAGAGCTGGAAAATCCTTGAAGCTTGTCTTGGGGATAAGATCAATGTGTTTTTCATAGGCAAATGTTTTTGAGAGTTCTTTCGTCGGGATGTCGTTAATAAGGGTACCGTGATTGATAACGATCGTCCTGTCACAAAGTGACTCGATATCACCGACATCGTGTGAGGTAAGAAAAATTGTCACCTTCTCCTCCTTATTTATAGTAATCAAAAGGTCACGCAGTGCTTTCTTTGCAACAACATCAAGGCCTATTGTAGGCTCGTCAAGAAAAATAATTTCTGGGCGGTGAATAAGCGCGGCTGCCACTTCTGCTCGCATACGTTGCCCAAGGGAAAGCTTGCGTACTGGCTGGTCGATAAATGAAGACAGGTCAAAAAGTTCCACGAGTTCAGCGACACGATTTTTAATATCCACATCGGACATTCCAAACATCACTCCAAAAAATTCAAATGAATCTGTGACTGGTAAGTTTGGCAAAAGCTGAGAACGCTGTCCAAAAACCGTCCCAATACGGTACGCGAGCTTCTTTCTATCCTTTGAAGGGTCGAGTCCGAGCACGCTGATAGTGCCTGCTGTGGGAAAAAGAATCCCTGTGAGCATTTTGATGGTAGTAGACTTCCCTGCCCCATTTGGACCAATAAAGGCGACACGCTCCCCTGCTTTTACAGAAAAAGAAACGTTTTTTACGGCAGTGATTTCTCTTTTTTCGGGAGAAAAAAGATTCTTTATCCAGCTTGCCTTTTGACCCTTAACAGGAAACGAAAAAGTCTTGGATAGGTTGGTAACTATGATTGAATTATCACTCATTTTCTAACTATACCAGGAAAGGCTGAATATCAAAAAAGATTTCAAACTGAATTGAGCTGGTGATTCTTTGAATTATTCAATATTTCAATTAACCTTTTAGGTAAAATATTTAAATCCTCTCATACATCTCGCGGATGCGGGACATGATGACTTTTGTGGCTGATTTTAGCTCATCTTGGGTTGGCTGAGCACTGTCGGCGCTAGGTCCAAAAAGTTCCTCGCGGGTGATTGGTTTGCCATAGCAAACTACGATTGAGTTCTTGCGAGAGAAAAAATCTCTTGGACCCATTTGATGGTGCCCGTGAATGGCGACTGGAATCACTACGCGTCCAGTGCGCCACGACAGATACGCCACACCTGGCTTCCCCTCTCCTATTTTCCCATCTGGTGTTTTGCCTCCCTCGGGAAAAATGCAAACGCTCTGTTCACGTCTAAGAATTTTAATATGGTGCCTGAGCGCGTATTCGTAATCCTTTGTTCCGACAGTTACTGGATATGCTCCCCAGATTTTGAAAAATATGCCTCCGTAAATGTACTGAGCAAGACCAGTCTTTTCATAAAACGCTCGCTCGCGCGCGAGATAGAACATCGGCATCAAATTTGAAAAAGGATTGAGTGTCGCGGGGATAAGGATGGGGTCAAACTCGCTCGCGTGGTTTGGCGCAATAATAGCTCCGTGAACGTGCCCGTGAATATTTTCTCTTCCCAAAATAACTATCTTCCCAAACAAGCGAAGCACGACCCACATAATAGGCCACATGAAAGTTTGAAGTAGAAACGGAGTGATAGAAAAAAAATTCATTTTAAAAATTCAAGCGATAAATCCACTTATGCGGTCCAACTGCTAATAATACTACTTTATTTTCTTTCAAAAATCTAAAAATGATTCTATAATTTTTATCAACACGAAAACTCCATACTTGCTTAATTTTTGGCTCTAATTTTTCAGTTTGTAACGAATTATAAAAAGGGTTTTCACAAAATAGTTTTGTTTGTTTTTCAGCCTTCATTTTAATTATAACAGGCAACTGACTAAAAAGGGATTCAAATTCAGGAGTAGTAACAATTTCCATATTTCAAATTACACCAATTCCTTGAGAGATTTAATTTTGCGTACCTGCCCCTTACGAACCTGCGCCTCTGAACGAGCGAGACTTTTCAAAAAATCTGGGTTGAACATACCAAAAGTCGCCGCGACACGCTCAAACTGCTCGGCGCTAAACTCAACCAAAATAGTCTTTGGCCTTTTACTAACCTTAAATTTCATTGCGGTCGTACTCATATATATAACTATACCATTAAATCCCTTCCTTGCGCAAATCTTCAATGAGTTTTTCAGCAGTGCGGGAAAGTTTTCCTGGGGTTTTTACTTCCAGTTTGATGAGGAGGTCGCCACGGCGTTTTGAATCCATTGGCACTCCCTTGTCACGCACACGCAAAACCTCGCCAGAAGAAACTCCTTTGGGGATTTTTAGTTTAATTTCTCCGTCCAATGTTTGCACAGGATACTCCGCGCCAAGAATCGCGTCGGTGAGTTTTACATTTAGAGTCATTACGAGGTTGTGCCCCTCGCGGTGAAAAACTTTGTGCAGACCAACATGAATGCGGACGTACAAATCCCCCGCTTTGCCATTCTGAATTGCTTCGCCGGCGCCTGCAAGACGAACTTGCTCGCCATTTTGTATTCCAGCTGGAACGCGAATAGTAATCTGCTCTTCTTTCCTTACAACGCCTGCGCCCTTGCAGACAGAACACTTTTCCTCTGGGACCTTTCCAGAACCATGACAGGTGGCGCACTCTCGCTCCTGAGCGAATGTGCCAAGGATAGTTCGCACAGTTTCCTGTGTGCGACCTTTGCCTTTGCAATGCGCGCATTCTTTCATCTTTGCTCCCGGCTTCGTGCCACTACCATGACAAGTATCGCACGTTGACGTTTTTGTGATGCGAACCTTGTGTTCTACGCCAAAAACCGCCTCAGAAAATGATATTTCTAAATCTACAGCTATGTCGCGTCCGCGACGCGCTTGCTCGCGACGACCACCGCCAAAGAAATCCCCAAAGATATCGTTTAAATCTACGCCATCAAATCCTTGACCGCCGAATCCACCCTGAAAACCAGAAGGATCAAAACCCCCTTGCCCTCCTCCAAATCCTTGACCGGGACCTGCACTACCGTATGTGTCGTATTCCTTTCGCTTTTTTTCGTCAGAGAGAATTTGATACGCCTCGCTCGCCTCTTTGAACTTTTTCTCATCACCCCCTTTGTCAGGATGATGCTCGTGCGCGAGTTTACGAAACGCTTTTTTTATTTCGTCATGAGATGCGTTTTTATCAACGCCGAGTGTTTTGTAGTAATCTTTTTGCATTCGCAAATTTCAAATGTTAAATTTCAAATCTCTAAACAAACTCTAATTCCCCAATTTCTAAATTAAGATATTAAAAAATTATTTAAAAATTAAAAATTTGATATTAGGCATTAATAAGTTTTACAAACTTATTTTCCGTCTCCCTCTTTATACTCTGCGTCATGCACTTTTTCGTCGCCTTCTTGTTTTGCTTCACCTTCAGGAGCTTTTGCAGACTCGGCGCTTTTCATCATCTCCTCTCCGATTTTTGAAAGCTCATCAGAAAGTTCCTGCGATGCTTTTTTCATTGCTTCAATATCGGTTCCTGCGCTTGCGGTCTTTGCGGAAGCAATCTTTTCCTCAACTGCTGTTTTTATTTCAGCGGAAACCTTGTCACCATTGTCTCGAAGCGATTTCTCCGCTGTGTACACCATTTGCTCAAGTAGATTTTTTGTCTCAGCAGAATCACGCTTTTTTGCATCCTCTTCTGCGTTCATTTCTGCCTCCTTTTGCATGCTCGCAATCTCGTCCTTTGAAAGACCTGAACTTGCTTCAATACGAATTGATTGCTCCTTGCCGGTTGTCTTTTCTTTTGCTTTTACCTGAAGGATTCCGTTTGCGTCCACATCAAACGAAACCTCAACCTGTGGCACACCGCGATGTGCTGGTGGGATACCGTCAAGAATAAAACGACCTAGCGACTTGTTGTCTGGCGCCATTGGACGCTCTCCTTGCACAACATGAATCTCTACCGAGGTTTGATTGTCTGCTGCTGTAGAAAAGGTTTGTGATCGTGACGCAGGGATTGTGGTGTTCTTTTCAATGAGCTTTGTTGCAACATTTCCAAATGTTTCAATGCCAAGGGAAAGCGGGATAACATCTAGAAGAAGAACATCCTTCACGTCGCCCTGAAGAATTCCAGCCTGAATAGCCGCGCCGATGGCAACCACTTCGTCTGGGTTGATTGAACGATTTGGCTCCTTTCCAAAAAGCTCCTTCACTGCATTCACGATAGCGGGCATACGCGTCTGTCCTCCGACCATAATTATCTCGTTGATGTCTTCCTTTTTAAATGGAGATGCATCCAACGCGCGCTTTGTAATCTCAATTGATTTTTCAATATACTCGCGAGCAAGGTCGTCTAGTGTCGCGCGAGAAAGCTTCATGAGAAGGTGCTTTGGGCCGTCTGCTCCTGATGTAATAAATGGAATATTGATTTCCGCTTCTGTAGTTGTAGAAAGCTCGTGCTTTGCCTTTTCTGCAGACTCCTTCAAACGCTGAAGCGCCATCACATCTGTGGAGACATCAATACCCGATTCCTTTTTAAACTCACTCGCAATATGCTTGATAATCTTCTGGTCAATGTCTTCCCCGCCCATATGGACATCGCCATCAGTGGACTTTACCTCAATAACATCGCCGCCAACCTCAAGCACAGACACGTCAAATGTTCCTCCTCCGAAGTCATACACGACAATCTTTTCATCTTTCTTTTTATTAAAACCGTATGCGAGAGCCGCAGCGGTAGGCTCGTTTATGATTCGCTTTACATCAAAGCCTGCAATCTGCCCCGCGTCTTTTGTCGCCTGTCTCTGTGAGTCATTGAAATACGCAGGGACAGTGATCACCGCCTCGGTGATTTTTTCACCAAGCTTCGCCTCCGCGTCTGCCTTTAGCTTCTGAAGCACCATTGCAGAAATTTCTTCCGGACGATACTGTTTGTCGCCCATCTTTACCTGCACGCCACCAGTTGCTGATTTTTCAATAGAAAAAGGCACTACTTTTTTGTCGCGCTGAACACCTTCGTCTTCATATGTGTGACCGATCATACGCTTAATACCAAAAAGCGTATTTTGCGGGTTTGTAACTGCCTGACGTTTTGCGAGAAGACCAACTAAACGTTCACCACTTTTTGAAACTGCAACAATAGACGGAGTTGTTCGAGCCCCCTCTATGTTTTCTACAATACGTGGCTCGCCACCCTCAATGATAGCAACCGCGCTGTTTGTGGTACCCAAGTCAATTCCTAAAATTTTTGCCATAATATTTGTTAGTTTTTGTTAGTGAACGAAGTGAGCTTAGAAAAACTCTACCCTCCTAAGTTTTTGCTTCGCAAAAATTTTGGCGGGTTAATAATCTAATGTCGCTCTGCTCGTTATCTTATTAAAAGTTCGACTGCTATTTTCCAAAATAACCATATGATTTTACCTTCGCTGGACGTATAACCTTGTTATGTAAGCGATAACCCTTTTGCACAACTTCAGAAACTGTGTTCTCTTCTTTTTCAGATGGTGGTGGAATTTCCTCTATCGCAACATGTGTTCTAGGATCTACTTTTTCGCCAACTTTTCCTATTTCTGTAAGCCCCCTTGATTCAAGAACAGAATACATTTGCACATAAATATATTCAACCCCTTTGCGCCAGTTTTCGTCTACCTTTTCCCATGCTTCTTTGTTTCCAAAAGCCATTGCGAAACTATCTAGGACGGGAATCAGGTCATCAACAAGCCCCTCTGAAGCGAATTTTATCATCTCCCCGCGACGTGTGTCTTCGTCCTTTTTTATATTCGCAAAATCCGCGCGTAGCCTCTGCCATCCATCCAAATATTCCTTCTTTTCCTTCTCGCAGGCCTTGAGCTTCTCGCGTAGTTTCTTCATCGCGAGCGCGGGGCTTTCTGCCTCCTCCTCACTTTCAAACTGGAGGTCATCATTATGCACAGCATCTTCTTGCATGTCAAGAGATTCTACTTCCTCATTATTAATGTCTTGTTCGTTGTTTGTCATATGGAATCTAATATTATCATATAGTTACCTAATTATGAAAGTTATGGAACGCTAAATATTGAGATGAGTGCGAGGCACGGAAAAGCGCCCGAGGAAGATGTACAAACTGGTACATTGACCGAGGGCGCTAGACTCCGTAACGAAGCAATCGCTCAATATTTTAGCGTTTACTCCATTGAGGAGCTTTACGCGCCTTCTTAAGTCCAAACTTGCGGCGCTCTTTCATTCTGGGATCGCGCTTTAGGAAACCGAGCTTCTTCAAACGCTTTCTTGTCTCCTCGTCAAACTCTACTAGCGCGCGTGAAAGTCCGTGACGGATTGCTTCTGCTTGTGAGTGGATTCCTCCTCCAATCACTTTCGCGGAGATAGCAAACTTGCCTGCAACTTTTGATTTCTCTACTGCTTCTGAAATAATCTTCTGAAGTTCAAGTGTTGGGAAATATGTTGGCACATCCTTGTCATTTACAACTACTGTTTCTTTTGATGCTTCTGTAATGCGAACACGCGCGGTTGAAGTCTTGCGACGACCAACAGCCTCAATGTACCTTCCAACAGCAGTCTTTACAGCTGTTGCTTTCTTTGCCACAGGTTTTTCCTTCACTTCATTTGTAGTATCTTTGGTCGTCATATTATTCAGTAATTTTTAAATTCTTCATACGCACTTTGTGTAAACGGTTGCGAGGAATCATACGTGAAATTGCGCGTAGGAAAACTTCTGCGTAACCTTTTTTCTCAATCGTATATCCGATGGTGCGCTCTCGAAGTCCACCTGGATAACCAGAGTATGTCTTTGAGTGAACCTCTCCCATCTTTGATGGCGCAATAGTTGCCTTTGACGCATTTTCAACAATCACCTCCACGTCTTGTGCTATGTGCTTCTGAAATGAGACTGAGTTCTTGCCCATAAGAACACTGGCTGCCTCTGTGGCAACACGTCCTACGGATTTTCCTTTTGCGTCTATTTTGTATGTCATAGTAAAAATATTTAATCGGCGTATTATACGAATTCAATAACAGCCATCTTTGATGCGTCTCCGCCACGACGTGGGAGTTTAACGATACGTGTGTATCCGCCAGCGCGCTCCTTGTAGCGAGGAGCGATTTCATCAATGAGTTTCCTTGCACCCTCCTCTCCAGATACACCGCCAAGGCGTGAAATAATAAGACGACGTGAAGCGAGATCTGCTTTCCCTCCACGAGTCACGAGCTTCTCCACGAATGGTCGAAGCTCTTTTGCGCGCGCTTCGGTCGTTTCAATATGCTCAGTGTGAATGAGTGAAAGTGCGAGCGAACGAAGGAGCGCGATGCGTCCTGCATGATCTCGTCCAAATTTTCTTATCGACTTGTGGTGTTTCATAGTAGTATTACTTTCAGATTAATTATGACTTCAAGGTGATGTCGTGCTGAGCAAGCGCGCGCTTAATTTCCTGAATCCCTTTATCCCCCAAACCATCGATTTCTAGAAGATCCTCCTCGGTCTTGCGAGCAAGCCCGCCAATAGTGCGGATGTTTGCATTTGAAAGCGCGTTGTTTGTGCGTGTTGAGAGGTCAAGATTTTCAACGCGAGTCTTTAGGAATTCGTTGTCTACAAGATCTCTCTTGGCAGGCTTGTCCTCACCCTTTGACGCGTCCTCTTCTTCCTCAACTTCTGCTTTTTCAACAAAGCCGATTACCGACTTGAGTTGGTTTACCATAATTTCAATAGACGCCTCAAGAGCGCGACGGGGGGTGATGGTGCCGTCAGTCTCCACAGTAAGACGCAAGCGATTGAAGTCGGTGCGATCACCCACGCGCATATTGTCCACCTCATAATTCACGCGACGAATTGGCGTAAAGATTGCGTCAACGGCAATAGTGCCGATGTCTACCTTTTCCTTCTGGTGAACTTCTTTTGAAACATAACCGAAACCCTTTGCGACAACTATCTCAATATTGAGTGTTGCGTTCTTGTCGGTCAGAGTTGCGATGTGTTGTTCTGGGTTCAAAACCTCCACCTGGCCGGAAACTTTTATATCCCCTGCAGTTACAACTTTTGCGCCTTTTACAGAAAGAGTAACAGTCTGTGACTCCATTGTAGTAAGCTTGAAACGCGCCTTCTTCAAATTTAGAAGAATTGTGATAACGTCCTCCTTTACTCCCTCTACTGTAGAAAACTCATGCTGAGCTCCTTCTATTTTTACCGAAGTAATAGCTGCGCCTAATAGAGACGACAAAATAATACGGCGAAGCGAGTTACCAAGAGTATGACCGTATCCAGGATAAAGACCCTCAATTTCGTAACTTCCCTTAAAACCGTCCTCTGAGAGAACCTTAGGCTTCGATGGCAATGTAATGTTGTAGTCGAGCATTGTGGTGTTTGGTGTAAATTAGAAGTGAAACTATACCTTAAATTTTTAATAAATGCAAACTGTGGCGAAACGGCAACTCGCTAACGGCTATAGAACTCAATAACCGATGTGAGATTGAATGACATCTCGGCTTGTCCAGGTTTTGGCTTACCCTGGAACGTTGCTGTGAGCAAGGCACTATCAAGCTTGAACCAAGTTGGCGCGGTGACTGTTTTAAATCTCTCAGCAAGCGTTTCAAAAATCTTTGTACTCATACTTCCCGGACGAATTGATATTACATCGCCGATCTTTATTCGGCGAGACGCAATGTTGGTGCGACGACCATTTACCATAACGTGTCCGTGTGACACGATCTGACGTGAGAGAGAGCGCGAAGCTACAAAACCTGCGCGAAATACTGCATTATCCAAACGTGATTCAAGAGCCTCAAAAAGATACTCTGCGGGGTTCACGCCAGTCTTACCTGACGCTTCTTTAATATAATTTGAAAACTGTGTTTCGCTCACACCATATGTGTGACGAACCTTTTGCTTCTCGCGAAGCTGACGTCCGTAGTCAGTCACCGTTGAGCGATGCTTTTTTTCAGCAAGGATCTTTCCCGGTGGATACGGACGCTTTTTAAACGCGCACTTCTCACGTCCGCAAATGGTCTCCCCGAGACGACGACAAATTTTACATGTAACTCTGCTCATATTTATTGATTGATATTTTAAATTCTACGTGGCTTCTTTGGCTTTGGTCCGTTGTGTGGAACTGGTGTTACGTCGCGAATTGACGAAATATCAATGCCTTTTGAGTTCACCGCACGGATTGAACTCTCACGACCTGCTCCAACACCCTTCACGACCACGTCAACCGACTTCATACCAATCATCGCTGCCTTTTCTCCAACAAGCTCACCAACCTTTGCTGCAGCAAACGGCGTGCCCTTTTTTGCGCCTTTGAAACCGAGCGAGCCAGAAGATGACCACACAAGCGCGTTGCCAGCTTTGTCTGCAAGAAGAACCTTGGTGTTGTTGTATGTTGACTGAACGTAGAGCACTCCCTCAACATGCTTCTTTTTTGCGCCACGAGAAAGAGCTCGGGATACCAATCCTTGGTCAACGCTCTGTCCTTCTTTTTTGATAATTCGTTTTTTACCCATGTGGTTGATTTTCTTATCGAGCTACGGCGAGATTTTGAAAATCTCCACCCAGCCCCACTTCTACATTTTTGCTTTTGAATTTTTGAGGTAAAAAATTTCTTCAAATTTTTTAACCTTAAAATTCTTTGCAAAAATACAGAAGTGGAGCTGGGTAAGTAATCTAATCTCGCTCCGCTCGTTATCTTACTTACTTCTTATCTGCCTTACGACGCCCTGAACCCATAGTTGTGCGCTTGTTTCCGCGAACGGTTCGGGAATTTGTCTTTGTGCGTTGTCCACGGACAGGAAGCTTTTTTGCGTGGCGTGAGCCTCGGTGCGCCTTGATTTCTTTCAAACGTTTTACGTTTGTTGAAATTTCGCGCTTGAGGTCTCCTTCTAGAGTAAGACCTTCGATGACTTTACGAATCTTTGCTTCATCGTCAGGAGTAAGATCTTTTGCGCGTTTGCCATGGTCAATGCCAACAGTATCAAGTAGCTCCTTTGCGCGCGGACGACCGATACCGTACACTGAAGTGAGGCTTATCTCCAATCTTTTTTCATCTGGTATTGTAACTCCGAGGATTCTCATATTATAATGTTTAATCTATTTAAAATAATTAGCCTTGGCGCTGTTTGTGGCGAGGGTTCTCGCAGATAACACGAATACGGTCTCCACGCTTGACCGTCTTGCATTTAACGCAGATTTTTTTTACTGATGCTCGTACTTTCATACTAATATTAAACTGGCTCAGGAATTGCCGTAATTCTATTGTGATTCTCTTTCTCTGAGTAAACAAAGTGGGACAATCACAATAGAATTACGGCAACACACTAAATCAAAACAGTGAGGGCATTATATCGCATTTCGAATTTAAATGCAAGCCCCACATGCGCTGTTGGCAAAAGTGTTTACTTTCCAACAAAAAGCCTATAAACGCTTGATGATTCTACCCTTTCCGCCGTAGGGGTCCAGCTTTACCATCACCTTATCCCCAATGAGGACTTTTATGCGGTGCAAGCGCATCTTCCCTGCTAGGTAGCAGATGATGATTTTTTCATCAGGAAATTCTACTCTGAACATGGCGCTCGGAAGCGCCTCTATAACCTCTCCTTGTGTTAGTTCCTCTTTTTCTATTTCTGCCATTTGTGAATACTCATACTACCAAAAGCGCTGATTTACGTCAAACGAAAACTATTTTTTTATTATTTTTACTGTAATTTTTGATGGGTCGTCTGGAAATAACTTTTTCCAGACAGGGCGAACCGTCACATTAGCATCCTCTATGTTAATTTGCTTTTTAATAATCTCATTAGTCTCATTTTTTTTCTTGCCTGCAAAATCAGAGCTGATTTTTTTTGAATCAATTTCACCAACTAGGCTTGTGTTTCCAGTCAAGTTAAAACTAATTTTCTTAAGATCTGAAAGAACAACATCGTCTACTGGATCAATAAATTTAAAAACAAGAGCGGACATATTAGTAATTTTAAATGGATTATTTCTATCCTCTACTGGCAAAAGCTCTGCGAGCATCTCTGTTAGCTCTGCTGTGTCAAAGAAGAACACTGAGACAACGGCACGCATTGTGACATTTGATATCTCGGAAATTGTAGGATCCTCTGGTACTTCCTCAAATTTAACTACGATACTCCCAGGAAAAAAAGATGCTTCTGTTGGTATCTGGGCCCGAGCCTTTTCTACAACACTTATTTTAAGATCCTGCTTGAGTTCCTCCTGGGCTGTTTTAATAGATTCATCAGAAGGAACCTTTACTGTGCCAGAAAAACCCCCTGTAATTGGTGAGCTAGGTATTGAAGCAGCATAAAATTTTGAATACCTAGGATCTCCTTTGAAACCTGGGATAGTGAAGTTGGATGTCCCTATGTTGTATTCTTTACCAGAAACATCGGCGTAAACAAGAGCATCTACTGACCCAGGCACAGTCTTGCCATTCACCACTTTTGCGCCAGGGACTACAACAGACTGATCAATACGAAATATTTTGTGAGTAACATCGTCTTCGAGACGAGTATTTTTTATCAGTCGCTGACTATCCCCGCTGTATGCATTGTAAATAGTCACCATGCCAGAAGCCTTCTTTTGAATCTTTTTTTCTATTGTTGCTGGAACTTCTTTTTTCTTCTCTTCTGAAAGACTAGTAAAATGAAACATCAACTCCTCATCACTATCACCAATTGTTGCTGTAAAATTATTATTAATCTGCACACTTCGTGTTATTGGTGTTATTTCTATTGTCGCCATAGCGAAGTAATTTGCAACAAAAAAACCAACAGCAAGCAGAAGCGCAAAAAGTAGCGCAAAGAAAATGTTCTGGCCTGTGCTATGTGCTTTTTTTGGTTCTAAACTCTTATTTTTAGGCTTTTCAAAAAATGGGCTCTTGCCGATACGGTCGCCAGCGTTACTACTTACTTGTTCCACATATTGCAGAGGCATAGTTTGAGGACGTCGAATAACATCATTTTGTGGAACTATTACATCCTTCATTTGCTTTCTTGTAATGTCTTCCATGTTTATGTGTGTTGTTTAAGGAGCTTTTCTGCCAATAGAGCTTCTATTACAATAAATGGATCGCGAGTAATTTCTGTATTAAACGAAACAAATTTTGAAACTATGTGCTGATCTAGGTATTGTACCTCAAATTGAGCACCCATCAAAAGCTCTGATTTTGCATTTGCGATAAGGTCTAAAAACAGTGGCGAGATATCCGCATCAGTGGTAAAAAAGATTTTTCGCGGAGGCACTCCGTTTTCCGCAAGAGTCGTTACAGCCTTTTCAAAACGTGTGAGCCACTCCTCCTTTACCTGAGTGACAATGCCTGAAACCTCTGCGCTCCTCACCGCGTCCAGTTCACCACGAAGAAACATTGAAAATAGTGTCGTCGCTTCCTCGTGCACCGTGCGGAGGCGCGCGGAAATTTCACGAATGAAAAAGTTTTTCCCTCGCGGAAAAGAAACTGTGCGTGTAAGCAAATCATTTTCAACGCGAGAGACATCTGTCGCTTCTCCTGTAATATCTAGAAAAAGGAAATTATTTTCGGTGGGGAAAATATCTCGTATCGCGCTAAATGCGGCAACAGGAAATGCTCCAAAAAGAACTGGTTTTGCGTGGAAGAAATTGTTGATTTTTCTCTCAATACTCTGAATGACCTTTCCAGATGAAACACCGACGGTTATCGTCATTTCCATTCTAGATGTTTTTTGCTTGTACGGATTTTTAATTTCGTAACCATTCAGTTTTATGTGAATGATTTTCTTCTCAATGATTTTCACATCCTCTGGCGGGAGAGTGCCCTTGAGTTCCTCTTTGAGCTTAGCAACATCCTCTTCTATAAAACCTTCCAGGGAGCGCTCCGTAACCTCAAACTCCTCTGCTTTTGCGATGTGCAGATTTCGTGTTTTTAAAATAAACCACGGGGATGAAAGCGTGCAAAAAATATTCTTTGGCGAACCAACAGGTTCTGAATTAGTAAATTCACGTCCTGGACGCAGGCCTGGCCGTAAACTTGGTTGCTTTGCTTTTTCCTGCAGGGTCTTTAGCCCCTTGTCGAGCGCCTGGTTCATTGCCAAAAGAAATCGTGAGGAGGATAGGACCTCCTGGAAGGAAATGTTCTCGCGTACGCTCGCAATAATGTTTGGCGTGCGTCCTTTCTCAATAGTCACCAAAGCTGCGCCCACGCTTGCCGACCCAATATCAACAAGAAGAGTGAGCGATTCGTTTTGTTTTTGTCTGCTAAAAAAAGAAAGTGCCATCGTGTCTATATTGTACCATGCTGTGGTGAATCTTTTCAAACAAAAAAAAAGGGCCGAGCGCCATTCTGGCGCTCGGCCCTTTTT
>CAZXOE010000008.1:0-31913 GCA_964642305.1 uncultured Candidatus Saccharibacteria bacterium | reverse complement strand
TGCGGAGGTGGAGAGATTCGAACTCTCGAGACCCTTTCGAGCCTGCCACCTTTCCAAGGTGGTGGAATAAACCGCTATCCGACACCTCCCTAGAACAAATTTGTTAATTTGTTCGGGCGAGCAATTTGTTTTACAAATTGCTTTAGCCAGTGAAAGTACTGTATCAAAAAAACGCCTAAACAACAAAAAACACTCAGTCTTTTTTCCGCTGAGTGTTCTTATAGGACTATTGCATTCCTGAGATTTCCCTTCTTAGAGCTTCAATTTGCTTTTCTCTTTGCAGTGCTTTGTCTCCGTATAACTCAGTGCTGAAGTCGTGAGATTGATCCGCCTCCTTGATCTTTTCTTGTGCAGATTGTGTAGCTTTTTCTGCTAGGTTTCGTTCCCTTATTTTTTTTATTTCAGCCTCGTCAGCTGCAATTTGCTCCGGGGTCATTGGTATTGGTTGTTCCATTTTCATAGTATTTATTATATCAATCCTTATTTATAATTCTATTATTATTTATATTATATCAAAATTTGATGTATATGTCAAGCATTTTTGCAAGCACCTAGCGCCCATAATCCTATTTGATTCTCGCGTGCTGTTTGCTCAGCATTTCTAAAATTAGTTTGGTATTTGTATGGACGGCGGTATGTATATTCATATCCATAACCCCTGGCAATTATTTCTTTGTTTATTAAAATATCTTCTAGATAAACATAACGGAGTAGACGCCCGTATTTGTCGCGGTCATCTTGCGATTGGTCTGCCTCCAGGCGAACAATCTGGTTTTCAAGTAGTGACGTTACGAAGTTGCTCGCTTCTTCGCCAAGGCATTGCGGCGTTCCGCGCGAATCAAAAGTTTCTGGAGTATCAACTCCAATTAGACGGATTTTTTCTTGTACGCCATTTACGAGAACTACAATGGTGTCGCCATCTATAATGCGTACCACTCGCGTTTCGGACGGCATTGTAGAGTGAGTGCCTGCGCCTATTACCAAAGCAGAGCCCAGCCTGTCAGCTGACAGGCTGGGCTCTGCTTTGGGAACCAAAAACCCATCCTGTACCGCAAGCGCTAAAAATACCACAATAAGTCCAGTAATTAGTCGTTTTTGCATTTATATTAGTATAGCAGGCTTGCCCCCACACCAATACACACATCGCTTTTGTTCTGCCATCGAGAGCTATCAATGGTTTAATAGAATTATTGGCTGTTTAAATTTAGTACGAGGTAAGTATCCAAAAGCAGAACAATGTGTGCATTGGTGTGGGGGCTTGCAAAAAGTGGGCTCATCTGGTAAAGTGCATCCATTATGAAGAAAGAAATCCACCCAGCATACAATCAGGAATCAGCAGTAACTTGCTCATGTGGCGAAAAATTCGTCGTTGGTTCAACTATGCCAAAAATTGAGGTTGAAATCTGTAGCTCATGCCACCCATTCTTCACAGGCGAGGAAAAGGTTCTAGACCAGGGTGGACGTGTAGAGCGTTTCAAGAAGCGCGCCGCAGCAACCGCTCCTGCAAAGAAGAAGTAGCGAAGCCAAGAAAAACACACAAAATAATTTTTGTGTGTTTTTCTTTTGCATCCTGAAATCTGCTAAAATAACTACAATGGATTTAGAAACATTCAAAAAAAATCACAAGACAAAATATCTCGCAGATGAGTACGAGCGTCTTTTGACTGCAGAGGCCGAAGTGGAGGGGATGATATCGGCAGACCCAGAGTTTGCAGAAATGGGAGCGAGTGAGCTCGTATCGCTTCGCACTCAAATTGAAGCTCTTGAGAAACAAATGACAGAAATAATTGAAGGCGATAAAGAAGAGGAAGTAAAACCCAAAGAAGTTATTTTGGAAGTTCGCGCGGGTGCGGGAGGGGAAGAGGCGGCTATTTTTGCGCAGGATCTCGCAATGATGTACGAACGCTTTGCAGAAAAGAAGGGATGGGAATGGAAAAAGTTGGATGACCATCAAAGCGAAATGGGTGGCTACAAAGAAGCATCGTTTGAAATCAAAAGCAAAGATGCATACGACATGTTGAGATGGGAGACTGGCGTGCATCGCGTGCAACGTATTCCTGCGACAGAAAAAATGGGGCGTGTGCATACATCCACAGCATCTGTAGTCGTGCTCCCTATTTATCCAGTGACAACTTTTACAATTAACCCCGCAGATTTGGAAATGGAGTTTTCTCGCTCAGGAGGTGCAGGCGGGCAAAACGTGAACAAGGTGGAAACTGCTGTGCGCATCATTCACAAGCCAACTGGTCTCGCGGTGCGTTGCACAAGCGAGCGAAGCCAAATAAAAAACCGCGAGAAGGCGATGTCGATGCTTATGGCGCGCCTTGAGGACATTGACCGTGCAAAAAAGGAGAGTGATGTGTCCGCAGACCGAAAAGGGCAGATTGGCACCGGCGACCGCTCGGAAAAAATTCGTACGTACAATATTTTGCAGGATCGCATAACCGACCACCGCATCAAGCAGTCGTGGAGCAACCTTGAGAAGATTTTCCTCGGCAATATTGAGCCTATTCTAGAAGCTTGCGCAAAAGGGACGGTGGGGGATGTGGAGGACGGGGAGTAATGCTGGAAAGTGTGCTAAAATATTTCATATAATTTATGGACACATCGGGCAATCAAAAATACCCTACTAAAGAGGTAATTGGAACATTTTTATATACCCTTCTCCTGGCTTCTGTTGTTGCAATGGTTTACGTTTTGCATAAAGACTCAAATATTTTATTTGGTGTTTCTGGGGTTCCAAATTTTGAAATATTTCTTCCTCTTGTTGTTTGCCTTGCGTTGCTAGCACCGTTTCTGGTAGTTGCGACAGTTTACAAAAATTTTTCGAGTATCGCTAAAACTTTTCTTGTGCTTTTTGCAATTTTAATGTTTGTTCTTATCGTCGCATATATGCCGTCGTCGAATGAAGTCGGTGAATCATTTGGGATTGTTGGTTTTGCTTTTATTATTTTTGTTATGTTACAGACTCTGGTAGGTGGTGCCTTGTTGCTCGTATCAGTTGGATTTGGCCTTTTGTTAAAACGCTTCTACGAAGTTCAAGCTAAAACTGTTAGAAGAACACTATTTATTTTTCCATATTTCATCACACTTGCTATTCTTTTGAATATTTTGTTTATTGCAAGAACAGCAGAGAATGTTACTTGTGAAGATATGGTGTATGAGAAACAGTCTGCATGCTATTTTGCTTTCGCGAAAAAAACAGGTGACTTGGATTCATGCATGAAAGTAACTAGAAATAATAATTCACTTTATCAGGACTCTAGCACTATGAAATGGGGCGGAGCTACAGCACATTGTATAGAATCTGCAGTATCGCGTATGGAAGAGATGAATATTCTAACTCCTACAAACTGCGAAACCCTTTTAAACGAGGACGCAAAAAGTGTTTGTTACAACAGGGTTGCAGTGAAAATACAGGAGCCATTGTTGTGTGAAAAAGTTAAGGACACATATGAAAAAAACGTTCATATTCTTATGCCGACCATAAAGTTTTTTGACAATAACCCAAAGCTGGATAAAGCGAGTTGTTATTTAAATATTAAGTCAGGCAAATTAGAGTAAGCCTCTTGCCTTTTTGGTCATCGTCTGGTAGTATAACCACTTATAACAAGGAACAAGAAGATAAGGCCATGAGTGTCTTCTTGTACTTTTTAAACATTTAAAACCTGGCCATCAAATATATTATGACAAAAACAGTTGAGAACAAGGAACTTATCACCAAAATGTTCGCCGCAGGGGCGCATTTCGGCTATTCACGTTCACGTCGTCACTCATCAGCAAAGGCTTTTATTTTCGGCACCAAAAACGGTATTGAAATTATGGACCTTGAAAAGACAAGCGTTGAGCTTGAGAATGCAAAGGCCTTTATTAAGACACTCGCAAAGGGTGGAAAGCAAATTCTTTTTGTTGGTACTAAGAGCGAATCAAAGAAGGTAGTTGAGGACGGAGCTACATCTATTGATATGCCATTCGTTGTAGAGCGTTGGGTAGGAGGTGTTCTCACAAATTTCCCTGAGATTAAAAAGCGTGTTGCACTTCTTGAGGACCTACGTTCAAAGAAGGAAAAAGGCGAGCTCGCAATGTACACAAAGAAAGAGCGTTCACTTATCGACAAGGACATTGAGCGTCTTGAGAGAAACTTTGCTGGTATCGTTTCAATGAAAGAAACTCCCGCAGCTATGTTTGTTGTAGACCCACGCAAGGAATCAATCGCTATTAAAGAAGCTCAGTACCTCGGTATTCCTATCGTTGCGCTTGCAAGCTCAGACTGCAACATGAAGGAGATTGATTTCGCAATCCCGGGGAATGACTCATCAGTTTCAAGCGTCAACTTCTTTGTTGCACAAATAGTACAGGCGTTTAAGGACGGACGTACTGTATAATAATAGTAGAGCAATTCGCTCTTTTTAAAATTCTTTCAAAACATTCATCACTATGATTACTACTGAACAAATTAAGGAACTTCGCGAGCTAACAGGGATCTCTGTTATGCAGTGCAAGAAAGCGCTTGAAGAAGCGGAAGGAGACAAGGAAAAGGCGCTCCTTATTCTTCGCAAAAAGAGTAGCTCTATTGCTGAGAAGAAAGGAGACCGCACACTTGGCGCTGGGGTTGTAGACGCGTATATTCACAGCAACAAAACTATAGGCACGCTCATTGAGCTTTCGTGTGAGACTGACTTTGTTGCAAAGAATGAAGAGTTCATTGCAATGGCTCGCGATATTGCAATGCATGCAACTGCAACAAATCCACAGTACATCGATGAATCAGAAATTACTGAGGACGTGCGCGCAAAGGTGATTGATATGTTTAAGAAAGAAGTAGAAGAGTCTGGCAAGCCTGCTGATATTCAGGCAAAGATGATGGAAGGGAAGCTCGCCACCTATTTTGGTGAGCGAACACTTCTTAACCAGGCTTTTGTAAAAAATCCTGACATCACCATTAAGCAACTCATTGATGGTGGAGTGCAGAAGTTTGGTGAAAAGATTCAAGTTGCTCGTGTCGCAAGGTTTTCGGTTGCAAAGTAGTGGGTAGCATCGCTCCGCACAGGGAGCCGATTATACATCTATGATTGTCATCATTACATTATTCTATCTTTCCCTCGCAACCATCATAGGGATGGTTGCGTGGAAGCTTGTGACTCTTCGAGACCTCAAGCTTTCGCTCGTGGAGGGTGTGGAGAAAGAACTTCACGGGAAACTCTACGAAACTATTCATTATGCGTGGTATATGTTTCGTGTAGTGGTACTAACGCGTATCCGTAAGTTTGTATTGGCAGTTTTTTACACTACTGCGCATGAGGTGCTCCACTTTACCGAACTAGTTGGCCAAAGGATTAAGGAGCGCCACAGTAAATGGTTTGATATGGTGAAAGGAAAAGGTGTAATTAGAAAAAAGGGTTCAGTTTCCTTTTTTCTCCGAGATGTGGCAGAATACAAAAAGTCGATTCAAGTGAAGTAGTTACATAGGGTTCCCTTATGTAAAAAAAGAAGTTGAAAATATTGCCAGAATAGCTCAGTTGGTAGAGCAACGGTTTTGTAAACCGTAGGTCATCGGTTCGACCCCGATTTCTGGCTCCAAGAATCAAAAACCCCAAGTCTTCAGACTTGGGGTTTTTGATTCTCTTGAGAGCTCTTGTTCGACGTGATTGAACCGCGGGCCGCAGTGCTCGAAGAGAGCACGTAGGTTTCGAGCTCACCAGAGCGAGAGGCGACCCCGATTTCTGGCTCCAGAGAAAATCCCCGCGCGACCCTTGGTCGCGCGGGGATTTTCGTGTAAACTAAGGAGATTATGGAGGAAACCAAAGAGAAATTAGGTCACATACACCCGCTCACTCGCACAATGGACGAAATCGTGCGTATTTTTGCTGAGCTCGGCTTTGAGGTTGCGCTTGGGCCAGAGATAGAGACTGAGCACTACAACTTTGACGCGCTCAATGTTCCCAAGGATCACCCAGCTCGCGATATGCAGGACACATTTTGGCTAAAACCATCTAACGATGGTTCGCCCGACCACCCGAAGGGTGGTTTAGGGATAAAAGGGATTGAAAAACTATTGCTACGCACACAGACATCAGCAGTGCAGATTCGCTATATGGAAAAGAATAAGCCCCCACTTCGCATAGTAGTTCCAGGGAAAGTTTTTCGCTATGAAGCAACTGACGCGACTCACGAGACACAATTTCATCAGGTGGAGGGGTTTGTGGTGGGCGAAGATGTATCATTCGGGCAGCTTAAAGGAACACTTGAAGCATTTTTTAAAAAACTTTTAGGTGATGATATTAAAATGCGAATGCGACCGAGTTTCTTTCCTTTTGTGGAGCCCGGTGTTGAAATAGATATTTCTTGTTTCCTTTGCAAGGGTGCTGGATGCAATGTTTGCAAAAAATCTGGTTGGATAGAAGTAATGGGTGGGGGGATGATTCACCCAAATGTTTTGCACGCAAGTGGTATTGATCCTCGCAAGTACAGCGGTTTTGCATTTGGTGTTGGTGTAGATAGGCTCGTGATGCTCAAATATGGCATTGAAGATATACGCCTTCTTTACGCAGGCGACCTGCGTCTTGTAAATCAATTTTAATATGAATCCCGTTAGAAGTCACACAGTTAAATATATGGACACTTATGGGTTATACTTAGACAAAGGTTGTATGCCTAATAATTTATTAGTTAATTACGGAAATTTAATAATTTCCTACTTCTAACGGGATGAATATTTTTGCTTCACATAAAGTACTATCAAAGTATGTCGATGATATTCCAAACCCATCGGAACTTTCGCGCATTTTCCTTGAGCATATTTGCGAGGTTGAGGGAACTGAAGAAAAAAATGGTGATACTATTTTTGAATTAAAAATTACTCCAGACCGCGGACACCTTCTTTCCTATTTGGGTCTTGCTAAAGAAGTGTCAATTTTTAGCGATGCAAAAGTAAAACCATTTAATCCTAAAGTTCCTGCCTCAGATATTAAAAATGAGCTCGTTGTAGATGTGCGTGAACCAAAAGCATGTTTCAGATATGTTGGTCGTGTAGTGGAAGGTGTTGACGGAAAAGAGTCACCAGCGTGGCTCAAAGAGGCCCTAGAGGTTGTCGGACAGCGAAGTATAAATGCAATCGTTGATGTGACAAACTTTGTGATGCTTGAGCTCGGACAACCAATGCACGCTTTTGATGCTGACAAACTTTCGCGTGGTGCGAATAATGAGGTAGAGATAGTTGTGCGAAATTCAAATGAAAATGAGAAAGTAGAAACTCTTGATGGCAAGGACACTTCGCTACCAGTAGGCACCTTAGTGATTGCCGATAATGCCCGAGTGCTTGCTATTGCTGGTGTAAAGGGCGGCGCGCATGCAGGAGTGAGTGAAAAAGTAAACACAATCGTTCTTGAGTCTGCAACCTTTGATTCTACGCTCGTTAGAAAGGCATCAGCTAGTGTAAATATTCGCACCGACTCATCGCGACGCTTTGAGCACAACCGCGCACCAGAGATTACGCTTATCGCAATGGAGCGAGCGACCGAGCTTCTTCTTGAAATTTTTCCTGAGGCAAAGGCTGGAGAAATTGTAGATGTGTACCCATGCCAAGCAAACCCATATAAAGTGAGTATGTCACCCAATGATGTCTCGCGTATTCTAGGTACACCATATTCTGCAAGTGATTTATCTCGTGACCTCGCGCGTCTCGGTTTTGAATATGAGAAGATTATAAACCCTGCCCAAAAAATTGCACTTCGCGCGAAAGAACTAGTTGGGACTTCGTATTTCTACGGCGCAAGCGTCCGTTTGGATGCGCCATATAAATTTGATTGTTCTGGCTTTACTGCATACTTATATCTAGAGGCTGGAATAAAAATCCCACGTATATCTGTTGATCAATATGTGTTTGGAGATGAAGTATCTATTGATGAATTAGAGGCTGGAGACCTAATTTTTTCTGTAAACGAAGGAAGCGAAATCTATCACGAAAGTATTGAGTGGATGAAAGGAACAAAGGTGCCCAAGCAAGGGATTGACCATGTGGGTGTATATGTTGGCGATGGTATGATCGCGCATTCTTCACGTTATAACAAGAGTGTCGGAGAGAGTGGAGGAGTACTTATAGAGAAACTTACAGATTCTCCGCGCTTTAAAAATATCACTGGCGCGCGACGCATCACTGCCGTCAACGAGGAACGTTTTTCTGTCACGGCTCCTGCAGAGCGTTTTGATCTCCGTATTTCTGCAGACATTGCAGAGGAAGTCGCGCGATTGGTTGGCTACGAAAAAATCCCCACCGCAACCCTCGCGGATGATGGTTTTACTCCAGCGCACAATGACACATACGACGCTATTCTCCGCGTCCGCAATACACTTGTCCAGCTTGGGTTCTCAGAAATTTTTACATACGCATTTAGAAAAACTGGAAAAGTAGAGCTCGCAAACCCAATGGCAGAAGGCGTGAATTTTCTCCGCGATAATTTAAGTGACGGAATGCGAGAAGCGCTTGTGTTCAACGCGCGCAACGCGCCACTCCTTGGTGTGGATGAGATTTTGATGTTTGAAATCGGCACAGTGTTTTTTGCTACTGATTCAGAGTCTATACATATTTCTGTTGGCGCGACAGTTACAAAAAATATGAAGCAGTCTAAAAAGGAGGAGATGGAACGCAAAATTTTGCACCAAGCGCACAAAGCGGTTGAGGAAGCGCTCGGTGTAGAAGTTTCTTGGGGTGAAGGGGGGAATGTTTGGGAATGTCCGCTTCCTGTCGCTGGTAATACTGGCAAGGGATATGAACCGCTCATTTTTTCAAATGGAGTCGCACCATACAAAAGGATTTCAGCATACCCGTTTGCTCTTCGCGATATCGCAATGTGGGCAAGTGGCGATATTTCACAAGATGAGATTATTTCGATTGTTCGCGAAAAAGGTGGCGCATTGCTTGTACGCGATAGACTCTTTGATGTGTTTGAAAAAGATGGAAGAACCTCATACGCGTTCAACCTAGTATTTCAGTCACACGAGCGCACACTCTCAGACGCTGATGTGAATGAAGTGATGGAGCACATAACAAGAGAACTTCTAGCGAGGGGGATGGAGGTGAGATAATATGAAAATTAAGGTCCCATACTATTCTCAATATTTGGATGTCACAGATGAATTGTGGCAACCGCGCGCGTGCGGAGTCGCTTGTCTGAAGATGCTATTAGGCAGTAAAGGAGAGCAAACACCCTCACTTGATGAAATGATTGCGCAGGGGTGCGCAATAGGAGCCCATGGCGAGTATGGTTGGAAGCACGACGGGCTTGTCGCGCTCGCAAAACAGTATGGTGTAAAAATTTCTCGCGCGGAGTGGCGCAAGTCAGAGGAAAAAACAGCTGATGAACTAAACGATGAGGGAATTCAATTTTTAATTTCCGAGCTCCGCGCTGGGTATCCTGTGATTGTCTCTGTAATTAAAAAGTTTCAGGAGGACGACAAATTTCACATGGTCGTACTCACGGGGATTGAAGAAGACTGCGATGTAGTAACTGGTTTTTATTATCACGACTCTGATACCCAAAAGAAGGGAGAGGGTGAAAACCTATTTGTCCCCATCGATACTTTTCGCGCAAAATGGCGCAAAATGGCTATTTTTTAGAAAAAGAAAAGCCACTGGAACAAGTCCAGTGGCGAAGCCATGTCATGCGCGTAAATTAATTGTTAAAGTGAATTTTGCCAATCTTGTATTGAGCGAGAGTTGCCCAGAATCAGAAGCTCTTTGGGTAGAATAAGCGATGATAAGTCGGGCAGGACACCGTTTTGTTGCAAAAAATCATTAACACGTTTTCGGTTGATAGGTTTTTGACCATTAATAATAGTTACTTCTGGCGTAAAAATTGGAGCCAATGGATCGTGTCCAAGAAACAAAGTAAAGTTTTTTCCCATTATATCCTCCGTCTGCAAATAACTAAATATATACCAAGTGAATCAGACCTATTTTTACGTCTTTCAAGTAAAAATGTCAAGCCTTTTTGCTGTAGCAAAAAGGCTTTGTTTTTGGTATACTAACCTCACAAATTTTAAATTTTATGACAAAAAAGGACGAAAAAGTAGATGGATATGGAGCAGAGGATATTGTCGTCCTTGAGGGGCTTGAGCCTGTGCGTAAGCGTCCGGGTATGTACATTGGCTCCACGGGGCCCGAGGGTCTCCATCACCTCATTTGGGAGATTTTTGACAACTCACGTGATGAAGCGATGGGTGGTTTTGCTGATCATATTGAGGTCACGTTACTCCCAGGAAACCGCGTGCGTGTGGTGGACAATGGCCGTGGTATTCCAACAGACATCCACGCAAAAACGAAAGTTTCTGCTCTTGAGACAATCATGACCACGCTTCACGCAGGTGGAAAATTTGAAGGCACAAGTTACAAAGTTTCAGGAGGTCTTCACGGCGTGGGAGCGTCTGTTGTAAACGCGCTTTCTGTCTTCACAAAAGTGGAGGTGCACCGCGACGGGGCAATTCATATGCAGGAGTACGAGCGCGGAAAAAGAAAGTCAGCTGTAAAAAAAGTTGGCACCACAAAATTCCGCGGGACAATAGTGACTTTTGAACCAGACGAGCTTATCTTCAAAGAGATGGGGTGGAACTGGAATCAGATTACCAACCACCTTCGTCAGCAGGCGTATCTCGTGAAGGGTCTCCAAATTGTTATTATTGACGCGCGCAAGAGTGAAGAGAAGTTTAAACTTGATAACGAAGTTTGGCTCGCTGATTTTAATCTAGAGGTGCCATCAATGTCATTTTATTTTGATGGCGGACTTGTGTCTCTCGTACGTTTTTACAATCAGCATCAGAAGCCTGTTCATAAAAATATTTGCTATGTAGAAAAAGAAATGGACAGCGTAATGGTAGAAGTTGCTTTTCAGTATATTGACGACATCTCTTCTCGTGAGCTTGCTTTTGCAAACAATATCTACAATATGGAGGGAGGTACGCATGTGACAGGTTTTCGTACTGCGCTCACTCGTCGTATTAACGACTACGCTCGCAAAAATAATTTTCTGAAAGAAGCAGATGAAAACTTTACTGCAGACGATGTGCGCGAGGGTCTTACCTGCGCCATCTCGGTAAAGATGCGCGAGATTCAATTTGAAGGACAGACCAAAGGAAAGCTTGGCTCTGTAGAGGCGCGTGGTGCTGTTGAAAAAGTGTTTGGGGAGGCGCTCGGTATGTTCCTCGAGGAAAATCCAGACGACGGACGAGCTATTGTAAACAAAGTAATTCTCGCGCTTCGTGCTCGCAAGGCGGCAAAAGCGGCAAAAGACAGCGTTCTTCGCAAGGGTGCGCTTGAGGGGCTTACTCTTCCGGGCAAACTCGCAGACTGTCAGTCCAACAAAGCAGAAGATTCAGAGCTCTTTATTGTAGAGGGAGATTCCGCAGGTGGTTCATCAAAACAAGGTCGTGACAGAAAGACGCAAGCTATCCTTCCACTCAAAGGTAAAATTTTGAACGTGGAGCGCGCGCGCTTGGACCGAATGCTTGAGTCAAACGAAATTAAATCGCTCGTCATTGCGCTCGGTGTGGGCATCGGCGATGTGTTTGATATGTCAAAGCTTCGCTATCACAAGATTATTATCGCAACAGATGCGGACGTTGACGGCGCGCATATTCGTGCGCTTCTCCTTACTCTTTTTTATCGCTACTTCAAACAAGTTATTGAAGGGGGATATATTTATATCGCCCAACCACCACTTTATAAAATTAAGCGTGGCAAGGAAGTGACTTACGCATATAGCGAGGAGGAAAAGATAGCTTTTCTTGGCAAGGACGTAAGCCTGCTTGAGGTTGTGGAGGAAGCAGAAGGCGAGATTGCCGAAGATGGGACCGAGGCAGAGATGGCTGAGGCAGAAGAGGTAAAAGGAGCAAAGCGTACACCAAAAATCTCTCTTCAGCGCTACAAAGGTCTCGGAGAAATGAACCCAGAGGAGCTCTGGGAAACAACAATGGATCCAAAGTCGCGCATCTTGAAGCAGGTCACTATTGATGACGCTGTGGACGCCGACAAAGCGTTTGATGTTCTCATGGGTGAGGATGTCGCGGCGCGTAAGTCATTTATTCAGTCAAACGCAAAGATGGCAAATATTGATGCCTAATTGGAAACATATTGGACAGGAAGAACAGTGGGAACAATTAGTGGTGAACAACTAACAATTAATACTATGATAAAAAAATATATTCTAGCTGTCATTGCAATTATCCTAGCGGTTTGTGTCGGATTTTTCTTTGGCAAAAAGTCAGCAGTTGCACCTGAAAGCCCAGTTAATGATGTGGTTGTTGGTGTTGCTTTATAGGAGTAGAAGGTGATATAATTTACACATTAGTAATTAATATTTATTATATGAAAATAGTTGGAATTATTTTAATTTGGTGCGGTGTAGTGCTCTTTTTGAAAAACAATGGTTACATTGATGCGATTAACTGGAACACCATTTGGCCAGTTCTTCTCATCATTATTGGTTCATCATTGAAGCATTATAAACACTCAATGACATGCGCGATTGGTGGGAGTTGTGGTGAGTGTGTTGGTGGCAAGTGTGGAGGTGAAGGCGTGTGCGAGGGTCCAAATTGTAAGCACTAATTTGAAACAAAAACCCCGCCTGTCAGCTGACAGGCGGGGTTTTTGTTTTAAATTACCAGATCGATTTCTTCTTAATGTCTTCAAGTGTGTATTTAATAAAATCCGCAAGTGAGTGAGTTTCACCTTTGTCTTTCCCTCGCATTTCTACGGTCACTGTACCTGCCTCCGACTCTTTTTCGCCAAGTACGAGAATGATTGGGACTTTCTCAATTTTTGCCGTGCGAATTCGCTTGCCTAGACTTTCTGCTGAGTCGTCCATTTCAACGCGAATACCAGCGTTTGAAATCTCCTTAAAAACTTTTTTTGCATAGTCCGCAAATTTTTCGCTAATAGGAAGTATCTTTACCTGTACTGGAGAAAGCCAAAGAGGGAAGGCACCAGCAAAATGCTCTATCATTACACCCATAAAGCGCTCTGTGGAGCCGAGGATAGCGCGGTGTATCACAACCGGGCGAATCTTCTCGTTTGATTCATTAATATATTCAAGTTCAAATCGTTCAGGCAAATTGAAGTCTAATTGAATTGTTGAGAGTTGCCACTGTCGTCCGATAGCGTCCTTAAACATAAAATCAAGTTTAGGACCGTAGAAAGCCGCCTCATCTTCCGCTTCCTCGTACCTCCAACCAGTTTTCTTTACAATAGTGCGAAGCGCATTTTCTGCGGTATTCCACACATCGTCATTTCCAATATATTTTTCTTTATTGTTTGAATCGCGAAGCGAGATGCGCACGTAGAAATCGGAGAGCCCAAATCCTGCGTAGACCTCCTTGATCATATCAAGCATTAAATCAATTTCGTTTTCAATTTGATCTGGTCGCGCAAATACATGGCAGTCGTCCTGTGTGAGAGAGCGTACGCGTGTTAGTCCAGAAAGTTCACCGGATTTTTCATATCGGTAGTTTGTGGTGGTGCATGTGTAGCGTACGGGAAGCTCCTTGTATGAGTGCTGAAGCGTTTTGTAGAGCATCATGAAATGCGGACAGTTCATTGGCTTCACATAGTAGTCGTGCTCGTCAATTTTCATCGGCGTATACATTGCGTCGTATTTGTCCAAATGCCCAGAAATCTCATAGAGTGTGCCTTTTGTAATGTGAGGAATCCAAATATCCTGATACCCACGCTTTTTTTGTTGCTCGCTTATGAAGTCCTCTATTGTTTTGCGAAGTAGCGCGCCTTTTGGGTAAAAGAGTGGAAGCCCTGCGCCAACTTCGTCAATAATAGTAAACAGCCCGAGCTCTTTGCCGAGCTTGCGGTGGTCACGTTTTTTGGCTTCTTCAATTTGTGCTTTGTAGGCATCGAGGTCTGCTCCACTTTCAAATGCGAGACCGTAGATGCGTGTGAGCATTGTGTTTTTTTCATCACCTCGCCAATACGCGCCAGCAGTGTGTGTAATAGTAAAGGCATCCGCAGGAATCTCTTTTGTGTTCGCAACATGTCCGCCTTTGCAGAGGTCTTCGAACTCCCCAGTTTTGTAAATCGTGAGATTCTTTCCTTCTCCTTCGAACTCCTTGATGAGGTCAAGTTTATACGGCTGTCCTGCAAAAATTTTCTTCGCATCGTCGATAGACACATCGCGTCCTTCAAAAGGGAGTCCCTTGTTTACCATCTTGCGCATGGCTTTTTCAAAACCCTTCAAATCTTCTGGGGTAGGGGTGTAACCGTTTGAGAATTCAAAGTCATAGTAGAAACCGTTATCAATAACTGGCCCAATGCCGAGCTTCGCGCCTGGGTCTTTTTCAAGCACAGCAATAGCAAGCAAATGCGCGAGTGAGTGACGGATATTGCTTGCCCCGTTAGATGTTTTTGATTCAGTATTCATAAGTTGATTTTTTTAATTTATACAAATTTCGTTTCTGCCACCATTTTATAGGTGTAAAAAATCTAATGGGGTGGAGTTTCCCTTCGTTTTTCATATCGTCCTATTCTAGCATTTTTTACCCTATTTCAAAGGGTTTTTGAGGTATTGACTTTTTGTCTCAAATATGCTATCCTATAGGTAATTCTCGCAATGGTGCAGAAGTAGTTATTTCTTATATTAATTTGATAAGGGGGTTTAAATGAAAAATATCCGTTTCCTGTCCGCGCTACTTGTTTCGACTGCAGTTATCCCTATTGCGTTTCTTGTTGCACTTACTGGTTGCACTCCAAGTGCGATCCCTACCGACAAATAGGATGCACAAAACGCAGTTGATTCGATGGTGTTTGTAAAGAACACCAAGACTGGACTATGCTTTGGGATTATAAGCAGTCAATCGGTGACTAGCTCTGGCGGAAGTACGAGCATGAGCGCTACTAATGTGCCATGTGACAAGGTGCAAGATCAACTTAAGTAATTGCAGAACAGTATGGTAAATGGCGCATGGAATACTTGCGCCATTTTTTTATTACAATTCCTTAACCCTCTCAACAATCATCGTCTTCTCGCCATTTCTTTCGGAAATTTTTCCTTTTACTTTGATGCACTTGTCGGGGGTTTCAAAAAATTCTTTGTGAGTAAAGAGCGCCTCTGGGAAAAGTACGAGCTCCAGCGTACCGGTCATGTCTGTCAATTTTACAAACGCCATTTTGTCTCCTTTTTTTGTGATGATTGAGTGTATGTGTTCCACGATACCGCCAGCAACAGCAGGCGCTCCGTCTCGAAGAGTTTTTACCATTTCAATAGTAGTGCCAATTTTTTCAAGCTTCGCTCGGTGGTCATCGAGTGGATGCCCCGATACGTATAAGCCAAGTAGTTCTTTCTCCCAAATGAGACGGTCACGCTTTGCCACAGGTTCTGCGGGTTTCAGTCTTAGCACTGGCACACTAGACTGATCAGACATAATTCCAAACAGCGACTCCTGCCCACTCATCTCTTTGCCTTGAGCCTTATTGTACTCAAGCGCCTCCTCCATATTTGCGAGCATTGTTCCGCGTTCATCAAATGCATCTAGCGCGCCAGCCTTTATGAGCGACTCCAATGATTTTTTATTTAAATTTTTGTGGCGAATACGTTCCAGGAAATCAGTGAATGAAGTGAAAGCAAATTTTTCTTCACGCTCTGCAATGATTGCATCTGAAATATCTGTGCCGAGATTTTTAACAGTATACAGACCAAAACGAATTTCCGATTCTATAGAATCCTGTTGCGCCAGTATTTTCTTTTCAACAATAGTGAAACCTCCGAAGCTTGCGTTTATGTCTGGCGGCAATACTGGAAGCTTCATTCTCTTGCACTCGGTAATAATCTCGGCGATCTTTTCTGTGTCGCCTGATTCTGCGGTGAGAATCGCTGTCATATATTCAATAGGGAAGTTTGCCTTCATATACGCTGTCTGATACGCGAGGCGACCGTAGCTTGCGGCATGCGCTTTGTTGAAACCATACGCGGCAAATGGCTCAATGAGAAGCCAGAGCTCTTGCGCTTTTTTTTCTGAAAGTTTTCCATGCCCAACAAAACCCTTTAAAAGTTTTTCTTTTTGCGCTTGCATTTCTGCAGGGATTTTTTTACCCATCGCTTTGCGAAGCTTGTCCGCGTCGAGCCACGAGTACCCCGCCAGGTGAATCGCGATCATCATCACGTCGTCTTGATAGGTGATAACACCATAAGACATTGAGAGAATTTCCTTCATGCGTGGATCAAGATATGAAATTAGTCTTGGGTCGTGTTTTCTCTTTATGTATTCAGGAATCATTTCCATAGGACCAGGGCGGTACAACGCAACCATTGCATTAATGTCGTGTATGGTTGTTGGCCTCAGTTCTTTCAAATATCGTGTCATCCCAGTTCCATTTAACTGAAAAAGTCCCATTGTTTCGCCTCGCGCTAGCATTGCAAAGGTTTTCGGATCATCAAGTGGAATGTGGTCGATATCTATTTTAATACCGTGTCGCTCCGCTACAAGGCGTATCGCATCGCCCAGTATTGAAAGGTTGCGTATGCCGAGAAAATCAAATTTCAAAAGACCCGCGTCCTCTACCGCATGCATGTCGTACTGAGTGATTATTTTCCCGCCTTTTGGGTCAAGTTGGGTTGGAGTGAATTCATAAAGCGGTTTCGGCGCAATAACAACTCCTGCGGCGTGAACAGAAATATGACGCACGCATCCTTCAAGGCGTTTTGCGAGATCAATAATTTTTTTAGTGTCCGCATCGTTTTTGTACAGGTCGGCAAGTTCAGGTGTCATTTTTAGCGCGGCGTCTATTGTCATTGGAAATCCCTGAGATCCTTCGGGAATGAGTCGCGAAATTTTATCACCTATTATATACGGATGTCCGAGGGCGCGCGCAACATCGCGTACTGCGCCGCGCGCCATCATGGTGCCGAACGTACCAATTTGTGCCACATGATCGTGCCCGTATTTTTCGCGCGCATAGTTGATCACCTCGTCGCGTCGATTGTCGGCATAGTCCATATCTATGTCGGGCGCGCTTGGTCGCTCGGGGTTGAGAAAGCGTTCAAATGGAAGATTGTATTCAAGCGGATTTACATTGGTGATGTTGAGGAGGTAGGTGGTTATAGAGCCCGCGACAGATCCGCGAATAGTGGTGAGGATGTTGTTCTTGTGGGCAAAATTTAAAAGGTCGGCAACGACAAGAAAGTATGGCGCATATCCTTTGTCGCGTATAACTTTGAGTTCATATTCAAGACGCTCTACGACAGTAGTGTCGTTTTTATTAAGCCCGCGCATGGGAATACCCTCGTATGCAAGTCGGCGTATTTCTCCATCATATGTCGCGCCTTCTGGAATTTTGAAATCAGGAAAGAGCCATTTACCGAGTTCAAGCTCAATGTCGCACATGTCGGCAATTTTTTGTGTGTTCCATACGGCTTCAGGAGTATCTGCAAAATATTTGAGCGCTTTTTCAGTATCAATAAAGTTGAATAGGTCAGCTTTCATTGAAAAACGATTTTCGTCGTTTAAGTCTCCGTTGGTTTGGATGGCAAGAAGTGTTTCGTGAGCGTCCTGGTCTTCTGCATGAAGATAGTGCGAGTCCTGCGTTGCAACGATAGGAATATTTAATTTTTTACCAAGAGCAATAATCTCTCCTCTCACTTCCTCAATATTATTTTCCACACCCGGATGATGCATGATTTCAAGAAAATAATTTTCTTTGCCAAAAATGTCTTGGTGTTCACGAATAACTTCCTCTGCTTTTTCTACGTCACGATTGCGGAGCGCGCGTGAGAGCTCGCTCCCGAAGCATCCAGAGAGGCAAATTATTCCTTCGCTGTATTCGCGAAGAATTTCCTTATCCATCCTCGGCTTGTAATAGTAGCCTTCGAGGTTAGAGATTGTAACAAGACGCATAAGGTTTTTGTAGCCCTGTGCATTTTTTGCGAGAAGTGTGAGGTGGTAGCGTGTTGTATCAATACCTGGACGCTTGTCGTGTCGCGAGCCGGGCGTCACGTATGCTTCCACGCCAATGATGGGTTTGATACCGCTCGCTTTGCATTTTTTATAAAACTCAATCGCGCCATACATATTGCCGTGGTCTGTAAGGCCGATGGTGTTCATTCCGCGCTCCTTTGCGAGAGCGACCATCTCATCTATTTTTGAAAGCCCATCCAGCAGGGAATAGTGGCTATGAGTGTGGAGATGGATGAAAGAAGGGTCTATTTTTGTTTGTAGAGATGTACTTGCCCCGTTAGAGGCAGTGTCGTATACGACCGTCGGCTCTAATGGGGTAAATTGAGGTTTTTCCGTCGCCATAGTAGGGACAGTATACCAGATGATGTTGCTGGAATAAAAACAGACTAAAATTATGTGATTTGTTATGATGACGGGATGGGAAATAAGGCACATAGTCACATTATCGGCATCGACGAGGTTGGGCGGGGACCGCTTGCAGGGCCGGTAGCGGTGGGAGTGGTAAAACTAAACAGTGTATATGTCCGAGACACGAACCTGCTGATTCGAAGTCTAAAATCAAAAGTAGAATGGACACGTAACTTCAAGGACTCTAAAAAACTTTCAGCGAAAGCGCGCGAAGCATGGGTTGTAAAAATTGATGAAGCAGTTGCCGAAGGGTGGCTTGAGTATGTGGTCGCGTTTGTGTCGCCAGGAGTGATCGACAAGAAAGGGCTTTCATACGCTATTCGCACTGCGCTTGAGAAGGCACTTGATGGACTTGGAAACGAAACGTCCAAGTTGGGAGAGACAATGGTATTGCTTGACGGAGGACTACGCGCGCCGGCTCAGTATATAAACCAAAAAACAATCATCAAAGGTGACGAGAAGGAACTCTCAATTGCACTCGCGTCCATCGTTGCAAAAGTTTTCCGCGACAAAAAAATGGTCGCTTTATCAAAAAAGTTTCCCAAATACGGCTTTGAAAAACACAAAGGCTATGGCACTCGCGCGCATTATGAGGCAATTAAAAAGCATGGCATCACCAAACACCACCGCAAAAGTTTTTTGAAGGGTGTGGTAGAATAGTGTCAATGTTTAATAAATTTAAAGAAACTAGCAAAGGGTTGCGGATATTGTGGAAATATCTTTCAGTGTATAAACGTGAGCTCATATTTCTTTCAGTACTCGGTGTTTTTTCTGCGTTTGCGAATGGTTCCGTGCCGTTTGTGATGGGTAAATTTTTGGATGCGATCATAAGTTCGCATACAGTTTTTGCGAGCACAACATTTGCCATGCCACTCTGGGCGCTTTTTCTCTTTGTTTGGGGGATTGCACAGTTGGTGGCTATTGGTACTGACTGGACGAACGACAGGATGGCTAGAAAAATAGCTACAAAAATTTTTGTAGATTATTATATAAATGCTAGAACGACCCTACTTTCTTTTCCGATTGCGTTTCATAAGAATGCGAAACCAGGAGAAATTCACAATGCGTTAAACAAGGCGGCAAATTCGCTCGATTCTATTGCTGGGAATATCGTAATCTCTCTTACGCCTCAGTTTTTGAGTATTATCATCGGCATTTGTTTTGCTTTTGTTATGAATTTATCGCTTGCTTTTATTCTTTTGCTTGGTGTAATTGTCTACGTTGTTATTCTTTTTCGCATGATCCCACAAGCTGTTCCTTTGCAGCGTCTTATGCATAAGGCATGGGGAAAGAGTTTTTCAGAAATGGGCGAGGCTTCGAGTAATATCCTATCAATAAAACAGTTCGGTAGTGAGGAGTATCACAATAAGAAAGTCTCACAGAAACTTAATAAGGCGTTTAGGCTTGATGTTCTCATAAATATGATCTGGTCGAATGTTGGGTTTTCTCAACGCGTTATTGTTGTCGCAACACAGGTTGTGATATTTATTTCGTCAGTGTATTTGATTCAAGCAGGTTCGATGACTATTGGTGAACTGCTCGCATTCAATGGGTATGCAGCACTTGTGTTTGGGCCGTTTGTTGTTCTTGGGAAAAATTGGCAGACATTACAAAATGGTTTGGTGGCTCTCGAGCGCGCAGAGAAAATTTTGTCCGAGAAGCCTGAGGATTATTCGCCAGTAGACGCTGTGAAAAATTTCGATTTCCAAGGTGCTATAAAATTTGAAAATGCTTCGTTTGGGTACAAGAAGGGGCAAAAAGTGCTCGATGGGATTTCTTTTGAGACTAAGCCTGGAGAAATGATTGCGCTCGTCGGTGAATCCGGGGCAGGGAAGTCGACACTCATCGACCTCATCTCTGGTTATTATTTCCCTACATCGGGTCGCGTGACTATCGATGGACATCAGACGAAAAAGATTGATCTCAAGTTCCTCCGTAAAAATATCGCAATCGTACCACAAGAAGTCGCCCTATTTCACGATACCGTAAAGATGAACATCGCGTATGGCTTTGCTGGGGCAAAAGATAAGGCAATTAAAAATGCAGCAGCTGTTGCGCATGCAGATCAGTTTATCGAGGGCTTCCCAAAAAAGTACGAGCAGATAGTCGGAGAGCGTGGGGTGAAACTTTCAGTGGGGCAGAAGCAACGCATTGCGATTGCACGCGCAATTTTGCGTAACCCTAAAATTCTCATTCTCGACGAACCAACGAGCGCGCTCGATAGCGAGACGGAAAAATATGTGACCGAGGCGCTCGACCGCGTGATGGAGGGACGCACGACGTTTGTAATTGCGCACCGCTTGAGTACAGTACGCAAAGCAGACAAGATTCTTGTTCTCGAGGGTGGCAAGATTATTGAGTCTGGCACACACGATGAGCTGATGAAAATAAAAGACGGCAACTACCGCCGCCGCTATGAACTCCATGTAGGTTTTACTTCTGAATAAAAGAAGTAAAACCTTTGGGCTTGCCCCTACACCTACTTTGTCGTCGTCCTGTTTTGCTTAACGATATTTTTGATATGTAGAGATTTCGCCAACCTTCATATATATCGATGCGTTCGGTCAGGACTGCGCAAAAAACGACAAAGTAGGTGTAGGGGCTTGTGTAAAAAGCTATAAGGTGGTATAGTAACCCTTTGCAGATGTCTGCAAAAGTTCTTCTTAGTGGAGGTAACAAAGTATGGCAAGTATCATTGGAGCAACAGGATGTTTTCATTCAATTTGTCGTGGAGTTCGCGAGCATAGCAACAGTGCGACACCCGAAAATTATTACAATGGAAAAGAGGCGCGCGTCACCCTTGAAGGAGGGAGAACGCTCAATATTCAGAGGTGTGACAATAAGTTCAAACTTACTTTAATTACCCCAAAAACAGCTGACGGGGTAGGTGGTAACTCTGGTATTGAGCTCAACCCAATCTCGTTTGAGGAAATGCGAATGGTTTTAGAACGCGGAACATTCAGTGTTGGCGGTGAAACCCTCAAATTACTCATGACACGCTCGTTAAGAAAAATCGTCCAATAAATACATGTCCAACCCCGCTAGAAACAGGCAATGAATTGCCGGAGTTTCTAGCGGGGTTGATTTTTTATAATCCTTTTGCTATACTTCAAAAATCATGGTAGTACGAATGAGACATACCCGCGCGCATACGGCAAACCGCCGTTCCCACCACGCTCTAGACGGAGCGCGCCTTTCAAAGTGCGTGAAGTGTTCGGCTTTGCATTTACGTCATCAGGTTTGCACAGCTTGCGGTACATACCGTGGCAAAGCAGTTCTCAAGGTGACCAAAACTCTCGCAAAAACAGAGAAGCGCGTAGCAGCAAAAAGCAAAGCAACAAAGTAAGGCGGGTTAACCGCTTTTCTTTTTTGTCTTTTGAGCTCTATGAGCGTATACTATAAAAGTTAGTACATTCAAATATGGCAAACAGGCACCTTTCAAGAAGTATAGTTATGCAAGTTCTTTACGAATGGGATTTTCGTGGAGGCGTCTTGACTGATCTTGAGATTGAACACGCTCTCGTGCGAAACGCAGAGGAGTTTGCTCCAGGGGTGAATGACATTTCATTTATGAGAAAGCTCCTTCTAGGAATTCTCAACAAGCAAAAAAAGCTAGACGACATTATTGAAAAAGCAGCTCCTGATTGGCCAATAGAAAAAATCGCTCTCGTAGATAGAAACATTCTTCGCATAGGACTATATGAACTTCTGTTTGAGGACCGAGCTCAAGTGCCTGCAAAAGTTGCTATCAACGAGGCCATTGAACTCGCAAAAACATACGGCGGAGAAACAAGCGGGAAATTTATAAATGGAGTGCTCGGCGCCGTGTACAAGGAGCTTGGTGAGCCCGGTAAGGATGAGATAAGTAAAAAGAAAGTTCCTCAAACACCCGTAGACCCAAAGACGCTTCCTTTAGACAAGCTAGGTGGAGCAGTAGTGTACGCTCGTGATGGAGAGCAAGTTTATCTCGGACTCGTGCATGATATTTTTGGACACTGGACGCTATCAAAGGGGCACTACAAGGAAGGCGAGGATGATGCAACTGCTATTGTACGTATTGTGAAGGAGGAGATTAATCTCCCTGTAACTCCTGGTGTAATATTGGGTGAAAACGAATACGTGGCATCGCACCCAGAGAAGGGAAAAATGCGAAAAAATGTGAGCTATTTCCTCTGTGAAGCGCCATATCAGGATATTAAACTTATGAAGACAGGAGGACTCGATGACGCAAAGTGGTTTAAACTCGCAGAGATTATTGACCTAAATATGTATGACGATATGTTGCCGGTGATTACAAAGGCAGTGAACATACTTCTGAAGAAATAAATAAAATAACTAATAGCAATTCAACCGTCTTTGCGAGCGAAGCGAAGCAATCCAGGATTAATCGCGTGTACACTGGATTGCCACGCTTCGCTCGCAAAGACGCGGGGTAGCGGAAAGTAATCAACTATGGAAAAACTCTTAGCATTTGAAGAAAAAATTGGCGTGCATTTCAAAGACCGCGCGGTTCTCCGCGAGGCTTTTACGCATCGCTCATATATAAATGAAACACGCGAGCGTGGGCTTGACCACAACGAGCGTCTTGAGTTTCTCGGTGATGCAGTAGTGGAGCTTGTTGTTACGAATTTTCTATATAAAAAATATCCACAGGCGAACGAGGGGGACCTCACCAGCTATCGCGCGGCGCTCGTGAACGCAGTGACGCTCGGGAATCTTGCTATTGATATGGGAATGGAAGAATACCTCCTTCTCTCAAAAGGCGAGGCAAAGGACAAGGGTACCAAGGCGCGCCAGATTATTCTCGCGAATGCATTTGAGGCGCTTGTGGGGGCAATTTACCTGGACCTCGGCTATGACGCAGCAGACAAATTTTTGAAAGAAAACCTTCTCGGCAAAACAGAAGAGATTGTAAAGAAAGAACTTTGGCGAGACGCAAAGAGTTTTTTTCAAGAGGAAGCGCAGGAGCATGTAGGGATTACACCGTCGTATCGCGTTATCAGCGAGGAAGGTCCAGACCATGACAAGGATTTCATTGTCGGTGTTTACTTGAATGAGGAGCTTGTTGGACAAGGCACAGGCAAATCAAAACAGGACGCCGAGCAGGGAGCCGCAGCGGATGGGTTGAAGAAAAAAGGGTGGGCTAAATAATTTTTTCAAAATTATCGCCCGAACATTTGTAGACAAATGTTTTAGGGAAAATAGATATAACATGAAAACAAAATTAGGAATACTCCTGCTTGCGATTCTTGCACCACTTACAGCGGAGATTTTTAATGGCTCAACACGACTTTCAGAGCTTGGTTCTTGGAATGTTTTTGGAGGAACTATTTTGCCGTATTCTTTTCTCATCGTCGTGCTCGTGTACATTGCACAAAGTACAGTCACCCGAGCGAGCGCGCTCTTTCTTTTACCAATAGCAGGTATTGTTATTGAAGGGCTCATCACTAAGTCATTTTTCAATATTTCATTTTCCGATCTTTCTGTCCTTGGTGGGGTTGGTGTGATAGGTGGCATACAGTGGCCATGGACATTCTCACTTGTTGCAAGTCATGCGTTCGTAACATTTCTTATCCCTATTACGCTTGCAGTATTTTTGGTGAAAGAGATTAAGGTCGGGAAAATACTCGCATATTTTTCAATGGCAGTGCTCGCTCTTTTTATCGGGTGGACGACGATAATCATGCCACACAATTTTGAAGGGTATTGGATCAAACTTACTTCCCTTGTACTTATTATTGCAGGGTTAACATTCCTTTCGCATAAGGTGCAAATTAGTGCTTCTCATGGGAAAAGTATGCCTGCATACATTTTTTTCATAATAGGATTTTTATTTCCTGTACTGAATTGGCTCACTTCATTTTTTATTGCGACCAAGGCACCGCTTGTCATTATCACTGCACAGCTAATTTTCATTTGTGCTTATCTCTATTTCCTTTGGTCACAGTGGTTCAATGAGAGCACTACAAAATACAAGCATCTCGCGTTTATTGCAGGGTATTACGTTCCTTTTGCAGTTGGCCTCACCTTGGCAGGTATAAATCGAGGGATAATGGATTACAAGATTGCGGGAGCCTGCCTCATTGTTGTTATTTTAGCACTTGTGTTGGTTACTGCTCGACAATCTAAACGACTACAAGAGAAGAAATAAGCACTATTTGTAAACATGTTTAATGTGTTAAACTATTCTCATAATGCGTGTAAAGAGTCTCGAGATTTCTGGGTTTAAATCATTTGCAAAAAAGAGCGTTTTCAAATCAGCTGATTTGTGACTCGGCCATAAACTTTCCTGCATTTCGGCTATTGTAGGGCCAAACGGCTCTTGGAAATCCAACGTCACTGTTGTGTAGTTTTACGTTTTTGATATACTTATCCTATGAAAAAAGTTACTAATAAAAAGATGACAATTGACGATTTGGCAGTAATGGTTGCCAAGGGTTTTGATGGCGTCCATAATGAACTCGGGGAGTTTAAAAAGGAAGTCAACATGAGGTTTAATGAGGTTGAGAAAGATATAACAGAAGTTAAAAAGGATGTAGCTGAAGTTAAAGAAAATCTTGCGGGGACACGGAGGGATGTTCTTGCTCAGGGTGATAAATTCACCTTGAAGTACGAATTTTATGAGCTTGCAAGTCGCGTTAGTGTGCTAGAACAAAAAAGAAAAGTAAAAAGGTAGTTTGAAGTCACCTGTAAATCAAAACAAGACGCCGAGCAAGGCGCCGCAGCAGATGGCTTGAAGAAAAAGGGGTGGGGGGGTGCGTTAGCTCTTGTAGGAAACAAAAAGCGAAATTGGGGTTTACAGAATTTTTGTGTATGGTAATATTATTTTATATTAAAAATTAACTATCTAATTATGAACCCAGAAAAATTTGATGCAACTAGCATGGATGATACGTATAATGTAGAGGAAAAGATGACCATGCAAGAAATTGAAACTGCCGTCAACTCAGGTAAACTTGACGAAAGAGAGATTGATTCATTAAAAACCGAAATTCTTAGAAGAGACCAGACGGAAGCATTTAAGGAGGAGATAAAATCAATGACAGTTGAAGAGATCGAGTCAGCTATAAATTCTGATAAGCTTGAGGAAGATGCGGTGGCCGCACTTAAAAACGAATTGATGGAAAGGAAGTAGTTGGTGTCGCAACATAAAAAGCATTATGTTAAACTAGGACCATAATGCGCGTAAAGAGTCTCGAGATTTCTGGGTTTAAATCATTCGCGAAAAAGAGCGTGTTTGAATTTGGGGCGGATATTTCTGCTATTGTGGGGCCAAATGGTTCTGGGAAGTCCAACGTTGCCGAAGCCCTTCGTTTTGTGCTTGGTGAGCAGTCGCTCAAGAGTATGCGTGGCAAGCGCACCGAGGACCTCATTTTCAACGGTTCAAAGTCAGCAGAGCGCCAGAACCGCGCCAAGGTGACTATTAGTTTTGATAATAAGGACCGCACTTTTCCGATTGACTATGACGAGGTGGCAATCTCGCGCGAGATTCACCGCGATGCATCCAGCGAATATTTTATAAACGGTTCATCGGTACGCCTCAAGGACGTCATTGAGTTACTCGCGTCGGTACATATTGGCGCATCGGGTCACCATATCATTTCTCAAGGAGAGGCAGACAGGATTTTGAATACATCGCCAAAGGAGCGTCGCGCGATGATTGAGGATGCGCTTGGGCTTAAGATTTATCACTGGAAGATTGTTGAGAGTGAAAAGAAGCTTTTGAAGACAGAAGAGAATATGCGACAGTCGGAATCACTCCGTCGCGAGATCGCTCCGCATATTAAATTTTTGAAAAAGCAGGTGGAGAAGGTGGAGCAGGCGCGCGCGCTTCGTGACGAGCTAGCTAATATGTACGGTGAATATTTGAAACGAGAGGAGACATATATACAGCATACTCGCGAGAAACTTCACGGAGAAAAGGAAGGACTTGAAAGAGAACTTCATGAGGCAAATGAAGCGCTTGCTCATGCTGATAGTTTGCGTGGTGTTCATACAAAAGACAGCGCTGAAGTGGCAGAGCTTGTACATGTGCGCGCGGAAATGGGCACAGTGCGACGAGAGCGTGATGACCTCGGTAGAAAGATTGGCCGCCTAGAAGGAATGATAGAGTACGAGGAGCGTCGCCTTAATGCGCCACAAGAAGCGCATGAAAAAACTGTCTCAGCAGAAGAGGCGGAAAATCTCGCGCAGAATTTGTATGAGGAGCTCGGGTACGCAGAGGGAAGTGAGGACTATTTGTATATAAAAGGAGTGGTGAGCGCGACACGAAATAAACTCGGAACATTTCTCGAACATATTCGCGATAGTAATGGACAGCGCGGTCCGAGCGAGGATGCGATAAAGGCGCTTGAAGATTTGCGTATTGAGCACAAAAACCTACTCGGCGCTCAGCAGAATCTTGAAGATGTTATTTCTGGATTTGAAACTAGAATTCACGAGCTCGAGCGGGTCTTGGAAACAAAACGTGCAGAGACTACTGATGCAGAACGCGCATCATTTGAATTCCGAGCAAAAAAACAGGAGCTTACATTGCGACTTGGTATGGTGCGTGAGCATATTGAGAACTTTGTTCGTGACGAGGTGTCATTTCGTGAGGAGCTACGCGAGGGTGGAATTCTTGTAGGACGCGCTATTTTAGAATACTCAAGCAATCAGATTGATGTTGAACAGGCTTTGTCAGAGCCAAGGGCAGAACAGGAAGCTCGCAGGAAAAAGATTGAGCGTACAAAAATACGCCTTGAGGATATTATGGGTGGTGGCTCGGGGGAGGATATTATGCGCGAGTACGAAGAGGCTGTCGCGCGTGATGAATTCCTAGAGAAGGAACTTATAGATTTGAAGACAAGCGCAGAGTCGCTTCGCGATTTGATGCGTGGGCTTGAAGAGGAGCTAGGCACGCAGTTCAAAGAAGGCATCAAGAAAATCAATAAGCAGTTCGGTGAATTTTTTGCGCTGATGTTTGGAGGAGGTACTGCGTCACTCGAGGTTGCTATAGAGAAGAAGAGAAAACGCTCAGACACTGACATAGTGGAAAATCCTGAAGAGCTCGAGGAGGAGGAGGCAGAGGAGGGAATTGAGGTTGCGATTTCTCTACCGCACAAAAAAATCCGAGGACTCCAAATGCTTTCTGGAGGAGAGCGCGCTCTCACATCCATCGCGCTTATTTTTGCAGTGTCGCAAGTGAACCCACCTCCTTTCCTTGTTCTTGATGAAACAGACGCCGCTCTTGATGAGGCAAACTCCAAAAAATATGGAGACATGGTCGCGACCCTCGCAAAGTATTCTCAGCTTATTGTTATCACGCACAACCGCGAAACAATGTCGCGCGCAGGCATCATCTACGGTGTCACGATGGGGTCCGACGCAATTTCAAAACTCCTCTCAATTAAATTTGAAGAAGCAGAGCAACTTGCAAAATAGTTGAATTTGTGGTATACTTGCAGTAGTTGCACATTCTATAATTCTCTGTGGAGGTAGCGATGAATACTGATCAATATCGGGGCAAGAGGCTTTTTCTAAATGGCAAACCCATTCTGGCTGACGAACTCTTTAGGCAGAAGGTAGTTTTCTTGAATGAGTTGTTTCGCGAACCTAAGGAAATAAAATTGCGGTGGTGGAGCAAAGTTCACCCACTACGCTTGCTTCAAATTCCAGTCGGCATCGCGATAGCAATATTTGCAGTTTATGGCTTAGTACTGTCTGCAAAAGAAGTCGGCCATAGCTCTGGAACAATTTGGGCCATCGCGTTTTGGTTAATGTTTTTCTTTTGGGTTATTGAATATTCTACCAATAAACATTTTGATCTTTACAAAACGGAGGATTAGAAGAAATATCCCCGCAACACGAAGTGTTGCGGGGATTTATCTTTTACTTCACCAACTCGTAGTCAATAGTTTTCTTTTCCAAATCAACCGCCTTCACGCGGAATTTAATCTTTTTGCCGAGCAACACATTGTGTTGCTCGGCGTATTTTTGTGTGGTAGTCTTTAGACAGACGATATAAACATAAGGAGGCTGTCATGGCTAAAATAATTGGTGTAGATTTTGATGATGTGATTGTCTCAACTAACACTGCTTTGGCAATGTGGCATAATCGTGTTCACGGGACCTCGTATCAGATGGATCACATTTTGACTTACGACCTGACAAAGATCTGGGGTTGCTCTAAAGAGGAGATGCATCGAAGGATTTATGATTTTTTTGATTCACATGAGCATACAATGACACCTCCGATACTCGGTGCGGTACGAGCACTTAAACTCCTGAAGGACAAGAAGATTCATGTTGTAACTGCACGACAAGAGGAGTTTCGTGCACTCACCCTCTTCCTTGCTGAACAGCACGTTCCATTTTTGTCGAATAATTTTCATTTTCCTAATTCTCTCACTGCCCCGCGTACAAAAGCGCAGGTCTGCGAAGACCTTGGTGTGGAGGTATTTATTGACGATCATTTGGAATATGCTCGCGATGTTGCTTCAGTTGGGATTCCCGTGTTTCTATTCGATACCCCGTGGAATCAAACGAATAATCTTCCGCATAATGTTGAGAGGGTTCATTCGTGGGAGGAGATAGTTCAAAAATTGAAATAGAAGTAAAAAGCCCGCGATGCTATGCATCGCGGGCTTTCTCTATTTCACCAATTCGTAATCAATACTCTTCTTTTCCAAATCAACCGCCTTCACGCGGAATTTTATTTTGTCTCCAAGTTGGAATTTCTCGTGTGATTGCTTACCGACGATGCGGTATTTGTCGCGCTCGAAAATATAATAGTCATTACCGAGGTCAGAGATGCGGATAAGACCCTCACATTTTGTTTCATCTTCTTCCACAAAAACACCCCACTCGGCAACACCGGAGATGGTGCCCACGTATTCTTTGCCAACGCGCTCGCTCATGTACTCCGCCTGCTTGAATTTGATAGATGCACGCTCGGCGTCCGCCGCAGCTTTCTCCATTTCTGAAGAGTGTGCGGCGAGCTTGCGATATTCCTCCATTTCTTCTTTTGTCACCTTTTCGTCTGCGAGGAAGTGTGCAAGGATGCGGTGCACCATCACGTCTGGGTAGCGGCGAATAGGGGAGGTGAAGTGCGTGTAGTGCTGGTAGGCAAGTCCGTAGTGGCCAATATTGTGAATAGAATAAATAGCTTTTGCCATAGTGCGTACGGTTGCGGTGTTGAGCATTTTTTCTTCGGGCTTACCCTTGATCTGCTCGAGGAACTTATTGATATCCGTTGAGGAAACACGACCCTCCTTCATTGGGAGTTTGTATCCGAGCCCAGCAACAAATTTTGCGAGTTCGAGCAAGCGCTCTGTTTTTGGTTCGTCGTGCACGCGGTACACAAAGAGGTCATTCACATGATCAGGATGTGCGAGTTTGCCGTTTTTGTCGCCGAGCTTTGAAGATACGAATTCAGCAACTTTTTTATTTGCGAGGAGCATGAACATTTCCACAAGTTTGTTTGTGTCTTGGAATGTTTTTGTATACACGCGAATTGGTTTCTTCTTTTCGTCGAGTTCAAACCGCACCTCTTCGTGTTCAAATGAAATCGCGCCCTCTGCTTTGTCTTGCTTGGTAAGTTTTTTTGCAATGAGATTTAGTGTGTTCAGTTCGTCATAAAAAAGCCCCTCACCGTTATCTAGCACCTCTTGCGCATTCTCGTATGTAAACCTCTTTGCGGAGTTGATAATAGCGCGTCCGAACCATGAATCTTTTACAACGACCTTCGAAGTGGGGTTGGTTGCTGTGTCGGGAGCAAAGGTGAATACGGCGGAGAATACGAGTTTGTCTTCTTTTTCATTCAAGGAACAGAGGTCGTTGGAGAGAACTTCGGGGAACATGGGAATTACACGGTCCACGAGATAGATAGATGTCGCGCGACGGCGGGCCTCCTCGTCAATTTCTTTGTGCGGTTTTACATACGCAGACACGTCAGCAATATGCACACCGATTTCAATGTCGCCGTTTGGAAGTGTTTGAATAGAAATAGCGTCATCAAAGTCTTTTGCATCTACTGGGTCAATAGTAAATGTTGTTACCTTGCGAAAGTCTTTACGCTTCTTTGCTTCTTCCGCAATAAATGCAGGAGCAGTTTTTTTAAGAGCATCTGCCTCGCGGTGGATTTCTGGTGGAAGTTCCATCTGGAGACCTTTGTCGAGCACTATTGCGCGAATTTCAGTTTCGTTGTCGCCAGCTTGACCTAGAATTTCTATAATCTCCGCGGTAGGATTTTTCTTTGGGTCAGTCCAGTCTGAAAGACGCACGAGCGCTTTTTTACCGTGGAGTTTTTCTCCGTGTGGGCCCGCCTGCCCTCGCCCGACTGCTTCATTTGAGCGATAGGCAGTGGCGGGCAGGGGATTGGGAATCAGGAAGTCCACATAGATGCGTGTGTCCTGAGGGATTAAAAAGGTTGACCCTTTTTCTTCTTCAATAGTGCCTACAAATGTGATTTTGTTGCGCGCAAGAATCTCGACGACTTCGCCAGTTTGCTGTAGGTCGCCCATCTTGGCGTTAAGCCTCACTTTTACGCGGTCGCGGGGGAGTGCCGTGTTGAGAAACCCCGCTTCGATTTTAATGTCGTTTTCGCGCGGGCTATCCTCGCCTACAGATACAAATCCGAAACCCTTTGCGGTGGTGGTAATAACGCCTTCAACGTAGTTGCCGGCAATAGTTTTTTTGTCGTTCATATTGCAGACTAAGATACCACAAAACCGAGCATTTTGCATTTGAAATATGTGTGGTACAATGAAATTTGGTACATCTATATATAAGGAGAAGGGAAATGAAAGTAATTTCAACGAATCCAGACGGAAGCGCTCTGGTGGAATTTGAGAATTTAGTGCGCCATACCGAGGTGGTTGGCGTCACAGCACCTGTACAGGCCTTGATCGCTATTTCGAGCATCCCGGGCCTCATACGTACTGGGCAAAAGGCACGGCGCGGTGCGCAGAAGGTGAACTCCATCTTTGCAAAGATGAAGAAACACGAAGTTTCTTGATGCATTAATACAAAAGGGGCTCATTTCGAGCCCTTTTTCTTTTACCCCCTTGACCATTTTACTCATATTTGATAGGATGCTCTCTATGTTAGCAATTCGACTACAACGCGTTGGCCGCAAGAATGACCCGTCATTCCGTGTCATCGTCGCAGATTCAAAGCTTAAACCAAAAACTGGAAACGTTCTTGAGGTTCTTGGCTCGTACAATGCTCGTATGGGGAAGCCTGTTATCAACACAGAGCGCGCAAAATATTGGATGTCAGTAGGAGCAAAAGCGTCGGGTACAGTACACAATATTCTCGTAGATATGAAGACTGTTACTGGGAAGAAGATCAACGTTCTTGGAAAGAAGACACCTATCGTTAAGGAAGTACCAGTAGTAGAGGCAAAGGCGCCCGTAGTAGCAGTAGCAGCAGAAACGGTAGCGGAAGAAGTGGTAGCAGAAGCTACTCCAGAAGTTGTTGCAGAAGCAGTAGAAGAAGAAGCCGTTGCCGAGGCGGTAGCAGAGGAGGCCAAAGCAGAATAATTTTAATAAAAAAAGGGCCGAGCGCCAGAATGGCGC
>CAZXOE010000007.1:0-36825 GCA_964642305.1 uncultured Candidatus Saccharibacteria bacterium | reverse complement strand
ATTTCATCGCGAGTAAGGTCAATGTCGCGCCCGAGCGCGCACAGTTCTGAAAGGCGGAGCCCTGTTGAAAAGAAGAGTTCGAGAATTGCTTTGTCGCGGAGCTCCTTTGCAGTGTCTCCACTTGGCGCATCAAGTAATCGCCTTAGGTCTTGTGATGTCAACAAATCAATCGTTCGCTCTGCAACTTTTGCTAGCTCTATTTTTTCCGGCGCGTATGATTCAATGCCACGCTTGCGCAAATATTTTAGAAAACTGCGAATGGCAATCAAATAATAATTTTGTGTTTTCTTTTTTAAAGTTTCTTGACGCCCCTCGTGAATACCAGCGCTTTGCCTGTTGAGCCACAGGCGGAATGAACGCATGAGCTCGTCGGTAATGTCATTCGGCTCTTTTGCATTAGTTGCCTCCAAAAAACGCGTGAGGTAGTGCTCGTAGTTCTCGATGGTTTTCAAACTCCGCCCGCGCTCGATTTCCAAATACTCCAAATATTGCCGTGCGAACGCGCCGAGGGTGGTCTGGGGGATATTGTGCGACATGTAACTAGTATAGCGTGCAGATTGCGAGATGCGAAGCATCTCGCAATCTGCACGCTACTTTTGACATTTGACCTTATAGACTTTCGACTTCCTTTGCGTTAAACTTCCACTATGAGCAAATCAGACGACTACATCATCATCACCGAATCACACGACCTAGGCAATGGGCCGATTCGTTCCGACGTGGAAATTCACGAGGAAAAAGACGATGCTTCACTTAGGGCTCTTGAAGGGCAAGGTATTTCTATAATTAGTGGTGAAAATGGTGAGCAAGAAGAAGCCAGCAAAGATACAGGGCATCTTGACCAATTTTCTCGAGATCTTATGGATGAAGGGGGTATAGAGATAGTTACTGGTGAAGAAGGCGAGGAGGAAGAGTCGTTTTTATAAGCTAAACTAAAGAGCGAACCCCTTCGGGGTTCGCTCTCTGTATTTATAATTTATATGGTAGCAACATTCGTAATTATATATATGTTACTGATGATACCAATAGGTATCTACGCATCAAGCAGGATTAAGTCATCAAAAGACTTTGCTCTCGCTGGTCGCCATCTGCCATTTTCAATGGCTTTAGCAACAGTGTTTGCAACATGGTTTGGTTCTGAAACCTTTCTTGGAGCTGGATCACGAATGGCAGAAGGTGGTTTCTTGTCTGTCATAGAAGATCCTTTTGGAGCTGGACTCTGTCTTATCCTTATTGGTTTCTTTTTTGCAAAAAAACTTTATGAGCGCCAAACACTCACGATAGGAGACTATTTTCATGAACGATACAACAAAGTAGTAGCAACAATGCTTTCTGTTGCAATTATCCTCACATATTTTGGCTGGGTTGCTGCGCAATTCGTGGCCTTGGGAATTATTCTAAATATGCTTCTTGGTATTCCAACGATCACTGGCATGCTTATCTCTGCAATAGTTGTTGTAATTTACACATATATTGGCGGTATGTGGGCGGTTTCCATAACAGACACAGTCCAAATGGGTGTTATAGTTCTCGGGCTTATTGTTATTTTAGTGGAGGTGCTTATGCAAAATGGAGGTTTTAGCTCAATTATCGCAAACACACCTGTGGAATACTTTAGCCTCACTCCAACAGACGCAACAACAAAAGACTGGCTCGCATGGGTTGCCGCTTGGATGACGATAGGGCTCGGCTCCATCCCACAGCAAGACGTATACCAGCGTGTTATGTCTGCGAAATCAGCAGCTATTGCAAAATGGGCGTCTGTGTCTGCTGGAGTAATGTATTTTACAATAGCTCTCATCCCTCTAACTCTCGGACTTGTTGCTCGCATTAAATATCCAGAGCTGGTCATTAGCGACCCACAGCAACTCCTCCCAACACTTATTTTGGACAATACAAGCATGATAACTCAAATCTTTTTCTTTGGCGCTCTCCTTTCAGCAATTATGAGTACCGCGTCTGGCGCTCTCCTTGCCCCAGCGACACTCCTTGGAGAAAACGTTATCAAGCCGTTCTTTAACAACATTACTGACAAAACTCGTCTTAAAATAATCCGCTCTTCAATAATTATTGTTGCTCTTGGCGCACTGGCTTTAGCTTCAAGACAAGGTAGCATATACGAACTCGTAGGTGGCGCATACTCAATAACGCTCGTTTCAGCGTTTGTACCACTTGTTTTTGGATTGTACTGGCACAAAGCAAACAGTTTAGGTGCTCTATTTGCGATAATTTTTGGCGCTTTTGGATGGCAGTTTACTGAACTTTATGTTATTGACCCAGTAATCCCAGCAACTCTCGTTGGTTTAGGTTTAAGTTTTGCTGGAATGCTTCTCGGTATCTTTGCTGAGGAGCATATTCATAAAATCACGCGTCGCATCAGAAAAACTGCCTAAAATCAGGCTTTTTGTGGTTGTTCAACTGAGGTATTGCAATTCTTGCCAAGATATGCTATATTAAACCTAATGATTACTACAAAGCAGAAACAGACTATTATCAAGAAGGCGCAAATTCACGCAACAGACACTGGATCTCCAGAGGCTCAGGTTGCTGTGCTTTCAAAGCGTATTGATGAACTTGCTTCACATTTGAAGAAGAACAACAAGGACACTCACTCACGTCGTGGCCTCCTACAGATGGTTGCAGACCGTCGTACTCACTTGAATTATCTCAAGCGAAAGAGCAAGGATAGGTATGAGGCTATTGTAAAAAAGGTAGGCCTAAAGTAAAACTTCTTCTTTTTAAAGCATTACATCGTTATTTCGTTCGTTTGTTCCCGCGCACGATTCTGCAGAATCGCATCGCGCAGTGTCCGTTGAAGCGCGATACATACAGCTTGGTCACAAGCCTCACTCACGCCTCGTACTGCTCTAAAAATCTAGAAGTTTTGATTATATTCACAAAAGTCCTGTATTGCAGGACTTTTGCTTTTTAAGCGCTTCGTGCGATACTTAATCTAGGTAATCATTTTAATAAATAACGTATTTCGCGCGCCGTCATAAAGGCTGCGCGCGCACATTTTAATATGGCAATCATAAAACAAAAAGAACAACGCGTTGCGATGTTCATTGACGCGCAGAACCTTTATCATAGCGCTCGCAACCTATACGGGGCAAAAGTTAATTTCGGAGCAGTTCTAAAAGAAGCGCTAGCAGGGAGACACCTTGTGCGAGCAATCGCATATGTTATCACAACAGAAGGAGAAGAAGAGAAGAGTTTTTTTGAGGCGTTGAATTCTCTTGGTATTGAAACAAGGACAAAAGATTTACAAATCTTTTTTGGGGGCGCGAAAAAAGCGGACTGGGATGTTGGGCTCGCGGTAGACGCTATTCGCATCGGCTCAAAAGTAGATGCGGTAGTACTCGCCTCTGGAGATGGCGACTTTGTGCCACTCGTTGAATATTTAAAGTTTATGGGGACACAGGTTGAGGTCATTACATTTGGGCGATCTGCATCAGGAAAACTCCGCGAAGCTGCAGACGACTTTATAGATATGTGCGATGACCAGCGTAAATATCTTCTTGGGTTTCGCGGAGGAAGCTCTAGTGTTGGAAACTCGCGTCGTCCACGTAAACAGGCGCCAAGCCGTCGCAAGGAACCTCCTCAAAAAGCGGAGTAGGAGTTAGCATGAACAATAGCCCGACACAATGTGTCGGGCTATTGTTTTCATTTGTAGCTAATTTAAATACACGCTATAATTTATTCCATGGAATCAATCACACCTAATAAAAAATTAGAACCTGGTGTATTTACTGGAACGCCTGAAGCACCAGGGTTAGAAAACGTTGCGCCTAGGATTATTCGCACTATGAAAAGCGATATGGCAGAGGCTGTAATAAAACAGAATGAAACGAAGGTTTCAATTGCAATAGCAGAAGAAAAAAAGAAGGCTAAAGAACACGCGGAATCTGAAACAATAAAAACAGATGGTGAGGACACTTCGCCTGCGCCAAAACCACACGGTCGTATTATCGTTGTAATAGTAGTGATCTTAATCATCACAGCATTTGGGCTTGCATATGTGTTTGTTTTACCAAGACTTAGCAACGTTAAACTTTCAGGAATTTCTATTCCTTCGTTCCCTTCATTTGGAAGTGGGACAACCAATGAAACAGCAATAGCAACAGAGCCTGTTCTTTCCCTCGCTCCATCGATACTCCCGCCTCAGTATGAAAAGATTTTTAACCTTTCAAATTACACACCCGAAAAAGTCACATTGGATATAGCTGACGAAATGAAGCAAGGAATCTATGCAGGGTCCATTAAGAACTTTCTTTTTGAAGAATCAATTGGTGTTGAAACAAAAACTATTTCTACTAATCGTTTTTTTGAATTTTTTAATTTTTATGCCCCAGATATTCTTACTCGATCTCTTGAAGAGGGTTTCATGGTCGGCATTTTAGGAAGGGAGGATTGGGGAGCAACACCATTTATTGTTCTAAAAGTTTCTGGATACGATGCTAGTTTTGCTGGCATGCTTGATTGGGAAAAATACCTTCCAAGCGCTTTTGACACATTGTTTGGAACAAATATTGATTTTGAGCTAAAATCTAAAATTAAATTCAATGACATTGTGGTTCTGAACAGAGATGCTCGCACAATAGAAACACCATCTGGAAAATCGATTTCATACGTGTTCGCAAATGACGATACTATTATTATAGCAGGTGATGTTTCTTCACTTGAGGCTCTCATTGGTATTGCAGATAGGAAATAAACACTGTACACTATAACTTATATGACAAATACAAACGATTTAAAATCAAAATTACTTGAGGAAAAGGCGCGTCTAGAAGGAGAGCTTTCTGGTGTTGGGCACAGAAACCCCGAATTAGCAGGCGACTGGGAACCATCTGCTCCTGACCTAAACAACCCTACTGCCGACATGAACGATGTAGCTGACAGCATTGAAGCATTTGAAGAAAACTCCGCTATTGAGGTAGAGCTCGAGGCGCGCTTGCTTGAAGTAGACTCGGCTCTCGCGCGTCTAGAAGCAGGGACTTACGGTATCTGCCGTATTTGTGGAGAAAAAATAGAGGACGCGCGTCTAGAAGCAAACCCTGCGGCGCCAACATGCATCACGCACAGAGAAGGATAAGCGCTTCGCGCTAATTTCAAATGTTTAATTTTTAATTTCTAAATTAAAACATTATTTTAAAATTTGAAATTTGAAATTAAACATTCCGGTATTCCGGGTATTCCAATGCAATTCTCAAAACTATTCTCAGCGCAAATAGTTGGTCTAGTCCCGCATATTGTAGATGTTGAGGTTGATCTCTCTAAAGGGCTCAACTCTTTTTCTTTAGTGGGACTTCCAAGCGCGTCTGTAGATGAATCCCGCGACCGCGTGAGTGCTGCTGTAAAAAATTCTGGCTTTGAATCACCAAAACAAAAGAATCAAAAGACAGTTATTTCTCTCGCTCCAGCCGAATTAAAAAAAGAAGGCTCGCACTACGACCTTGCTATTGCTCTCGCGTATCTTTTTGCCTCAGGCGAAACTAGTTTTGACCCAAAAGGAAAAATATTCCTAGGAGAGCTCGCGCTTGATGGCGCGCTTCGCCCTATTCACGGCGCTTTACTTCTTGCCAACACTGCAAAAAATGCCGGTTTCACAGAAATATTTTTACCTAAACAAAACGCAAGCGAAGCTTCTCTCGTTAGCGGTATTACAGTGTATGGTGCGCGCAACCTGACAGAAGTAATTCAACATCTTGATAAAAATATCAAATATTCAATTACAAAATCTGTACACATACCAAGATCAGATATAGAGCAAACTGATTTAAAAACAATTGTTGACCTTTCGCATATCAAAGGACAAGAGTTCGCAAAGCGCGCGCTAGAAATTTCGGCAGCGGGAAATCACAACCTTGCAATGTGGGGACCACCAGGAACAGGGAAGACAATGCTCGCTCAAGCATTCCCTCATCTTTTGCCTGATTTGCAAAACGAACACTCGCTAGAGGTCACTGGCATTCATTCTGTGGCTGGAACGCTTCGCGAAAATATTATGACGCGCCCTCCTCTTCGCGCGCCACATCACACTGCGTCATACCCCGCTGTTATTGGCGGTGGAGCGATACCAAAACCAGGAGAAATCACTCTCGCGCATCGCGGTGTACTTTTTCTTGATGAGTTCCCTGAGTTTGATAGACGTGTTATTGAGTCACTCCGTGAACCTCTCGAGGAAGGGCATATTCGCATCACACGCGCAAAGGGTCACGATACTTTTCCTGCGCGATTTATTTTGCTTGCCGCAATGAACCCGTGCCCGTGCGGAAAATACGGAAGCGAGGAGAGATGCACATGTATGCCAGGGACTCTTGCGTCGTACACGCGCAAAGTTTCAGGCCCTATTATGGACCGTATTGAGCTCTGGGTAAAAGTTTCACATATGAGTCACGACAAACTTTCACAAGCGAGCACAGGTGAAACAACAAGTGATGTGCGTGAGAGAATCGCAAAAGCGCGAGCTCTGCAACAGGCTCGTTTCGCAAATCATGCCCGCAAGATTACAACAAACAGTGAAATGCGCGCGGATGACATTGAAACCTTCATAAATCTCACACCAAAACTTCGCACACTTTTTAATGCATCAGCAGAACGTTTGAAACTTTCTCCCCGCGCTCACCACAAGACAATAAAAGTCGCGCGCACAATCGCCGACCTAGATAACTCAAACGACATTCAAGAGAAGCATATCCTCGAGGCGCTCGCGTACAGACCGACGGAGTTGAAATAGCGAGACTCTTGACAAATCAGTGATTTTGTGTATACTTAGGACTGGTATTTTAGTTGTTATTTGACGTTCAACTGGTTCAATTCACACGAGGAGATTTTCTTATGAATGCTACTAACAGTGGTATGAAGTTTTCACTTGGCTCGGGGGCTACTCACGGTGAACAAGGCCGCCCTTGGTACGACACAGCAGTAGGTATCGAGGAGGCTTTGTCATCGCTTGATGGATTTACTGCTCTTGTTTTCGCTCGTCGCGATGTGGGATATGTGTGCAACGGGCGCATGAACGAGTTCTTCCTTTTCGGCCGATACTTTCTTGACACCGTAGGAAACTGCGGAAAGGTGCACGGATGGATTCCGAAGGATCATTTCCCGAAGCTTCCAGACGTAATGACAGGGGATGACTTCTGGGCCTTCGTTAAAGTGGCCGTAGGGGATGACGTTTCGGTCTCGACCGGAATAAAAAGTGACCTTCCCTCTGGGGGCGTGACATGTCCCATTTGCAAAAAAGGGTGGTCCATCCACAACTGTCATGACACCGTGGTTATACACGAACATGAGACGTTCTCTCTCGCAGAATTTGTGGGCAAAACTCTGGGCGACGTGAAGACCTCCTACGACATACGTACCGATGCCCACTATATGATGCAGCCCGACTGCCTCATTCGCAATGACCGCTTCATCGACCTTTCAGCCAGGTACCCCAATCCAACACAGGAATGGGAAAAGGGTATCAAAAAGAATGAAAGTGGTTGGGTTTCTGTAAAAGAAGGTCTCGATGACAATTATGTCATTCAAGAAAGGGACGAAGGATTCTTCAACGTCTGGAGATTCTACCATTCTTCGTGCAGTCGGTTGGATCTCGCTTCTAAAAACGAAGCTTCCTTTCGTGAAATATTCGTAAAGGCAGGGTTCATGTTTTCAATCATGCACCATTTGCCAAACGGGTACTCACACGATTCATCTGGGCCTCCATGGTTCAAGGTGGAGACGGAAGTTGGCTCAATCACCCTTGGGTGGCGAAGGAGCGTCATTAACATCAACTGGAGTGAAACTTCTCACACCGGGAAGGACATTCTGCAGCTATTTGCAGCCGAAGATGTGACGAGGGGCGAAACCTACATCCATGCATGGGGCGTGGAGAAGGCAATTGAATACCTCTCGAAAATTCGGGAAACCCTGTCAGTATAACGACAGGACCTTCTCCTAATCTGCCGCCCAGTCAACAAGACTGTGGCGGCATCTTTTTGCCAACTTTTTCATATTTCCGAATACCAGCAACACCATTTCCTAGTTTTTGCAGGACAACCTTCCTTGACGAATTCCCCGAATTCGACTCCCGAGTCTTTGCGCTCGGGGGTTTATTTTTACCTGGACACAGTGACCGCAAAAAAAACCGAGCTCACCCTCGGTTTTTTATCATCTCATTTTTAAATATTAGAACGGATTCTTAGCTTTACGAACCTCAAAGTGCAGGTGTGGGCCTGTTGATTTGCCTGTATTGCCCACCTCTCCGATCCACTGACCCTTTTCAACACGTCCGCCAACAGATGTGTACACAGCGTTCAAGTGTCCGTACAAAGTCTGTGTGCCGTTTGGATGTTCAATAACAATATAGTTGCCGTATCCACCGAAGCACGAGCGTCCACATACACCTTCCTTGAACCTGCTCACGATTACAGTACCCTCAGCAGCTGCGTATACTGGCGCTCCAGTTGGAGCTCCGTAGTCTACTCCATTATAACCGTGAATACCTTGTGTTTTGTAGCCAGTTGGGATTGGATGTGCGTAGTACCCGACATACGATGGGTATTTGGAAATAGTTTTTGAACGGCTGGTGCTTGTGGTCCCAGACGGAGTAAGCACCTCTTTGCCGTTTGGAATAATAATAATATCGCCAATAGAAAGCTTTTGATCAGCTGTCATATCGTTAAACTCAAGGATCTCATCAAGGTCGCCCTTGTATTTATTAGCAATACCGCGGAGTGTATCTCCTCTTTGAACAGCGTGCTGAACACCGTTAATGGGGAGGATAACGAGGTGCTGACCCTCGCGGAGACTCGCCCCACGCGTGATGTCGTTTGCCCAAAGAATCGTCTCCACTGTCACACCAAACATTTTAGCAACCTGAGTGATAGTATCTCCACGGCGAACAACATATAGACTCACCTTGCCCTGATGATCACTTGACTCAATATCGGCAATTGTGCCAGATGGTCCCGCATCTGAAGTAAATGCAGTGTCTCCAACGATTGTAATATCACCACCTCCCATCGCCTTTTTTGGATCAACGTTAGTTGCCGCCTCTAAAAAGGCGATAGTTTGGGAGTTTTGAGCCTCAGAGTGAACAGACACCACTGCGTTTTTGTTTGTTTTTTCACTTAAATAGGAAAAAGCGCGCGCTTCTACTGTGTCTAATGGGGCCCCTAAACCAAACCCGGCGACAACAAAAAGAAGCCCGGCACGGGCCAATATTGAAAAATATGCATATTTCGCCCAGCCTGCATTCTTTTGCCCTCGGCTGAGGTCATTTAATTTTGTAGAAATAGGTCTATATAATATGTGTCTTTCTGTATTGCGGTCGTGGTAGTAAAAGCAGTCTTTTCTGAAAACCTGGGGCTTATCCCCGAGATTATTTAAAGCGTAGCACAAAATAGATCCATTTGGTAGGGTGTTGGGGATATACTGTGGACAACTCACCCGCCCAAATTTTCCTCCTTTTTATCATAAGTGACGCACCGAGGAATAGTCCTAAAATATTGTGCTGAATGCCTCTTTAGAAACATGTTGGTGGAAAACTTAGGCGAGCAAGAAACCATTGACTTTTAGGTCTAAATTTGGTATAATAATAATACAAACATAATAATAAATTGTACGTTCACACAAAAGTGTGCGATAATTCAACATAACAAATGTCAAACCTAGAAAAACAATTACTTAATTCCGCGCAAGAAGGAGCCGAGGGGTCTGGCAACTCAGTTGGAGCTCATCTAGTGTCAAAACTGGCGAAAGGAAACGCTGATCCAAAACTTTTGAATGAGGAAATTAGGCAAAAATTAGTACTAGTACGCGGTGGAAGAGGGAGCAAAGGGGAACCATCGGAAATTGCGAAATCCATCAAAAAGGCGCAAGAGGAAGAGGTGCGGATTGACCATGACCTCGCAAAAATAGCAAACGACAAAGAGGGTTTATTGTTTTCCATAGCTGATTTGCGAATAAAAGAGCGACAGGCGGTGGAAGAAAAACTTTCATCAATTACGATTGAGAAAATTCGCAAGGAGCTAGCAGAGGCGCAAGGAAAAATTGAAAAGATTAACGGCATACTTCCAGAATCTGAGGCAGTTAAAGACCATAAGCAAATCCAATCAATTATGAATGAGTGGTATGGTGGCAAGCGAGACTGGAAAAAGGAAATGGGGCGCTTTAAAAAAGCAGAAAAGGTTCTTGAAGTAACCCCACGCGACAGGAACGCCCTTCGCGAGGCAAATAGCGCGCGCGCAGAAATGAAAGAAACCGAGGAGCGCATTGAAGCAATAGCTAAAGAAGCAAAAAACATTATAGAAAACACAAACCCAAGCTCAGTGAGGAATATGAGTATTCACCACACAAACGAGGAAACTATTGAGGAAAAAAAATACATTGAAAAACGCCACGCCGAGAAAATTGCTCCCGGGATTTTTGGGCACAAAAACGAGAACGCTGATATGCAAAGCGAAATGGACAAACTTACTACTAGTAGTGTGAGCGACTTGTCTATTGAGAAGGCACCTGAACCTGCTACAATTGACGAAACAGGTCTAGAAGAAAAAATAATGAAAGAAGAATTACCACCACTTGAATTCACTCTTGAAACACCAAAGAAAGGTGAGGACATTGCTCGTGTAGAGGAACGCATAAAAGAAGTTTCCGCGCGACAAGCGGAGTTGGAAGCAGAACCTAAAGGTCCTTTTCAAAAGAGCGCGATTGGTGAAGAAGTAGCGGAACTTGAAAAGGAGATGGCTTCACTTGAGGAAAGGCGTAAGGAAATTGAGGTGAAGAAACCACTTCAGTCTGCGTACGACATGGCAATGGATCGCATTTGGAAAGAGAACGAGGAAAAAAGAAACGCCGTGCTTGGGAAAATCCCTGAGGCTGACATCGAGCACGATATTGAAACCCACAACGCGCTTCTTCCTCTACAAATAGAAGAAGATGTTGTTGGCACACCAAGAGAAGGACAAGAAGCCGCATTTAAAAAATTTGAGGATCTCGCTGAGAAGAAAGTTTCAGAGGAATATGCGCTTAGTATAATAGCGTCATTGCAAAAAACTATTGAGTCAGAAGCAGAGAGCAAAAAAGTTCCTGAGGGGTGGATTCGTCGCACTGGTGAAGCATGGAATAAAGTACCTACTCGCTATAAGCTACTGATCACCGCTGGAATGGTTGCGTCTGGTGTTGGCTCGGCTGCAGTCGGAGCAACGTCCGCTGTGGGAACTATCGCTGTTGTTGGCGCGGGATTGCGCGCGATTGGCGGAGCTGGACTTTTTGTTGCGATAGAAAAGGGTCTCAAAAACAGAGCTGAGAAAAAAGGCGGGGAGCGTTCAGGGTTTGGCGAAATTCGCGATACAACACTCTCTGCTGCGCTTTCCATTATTATAGTTGGCGTGTTGCCAAACATGGCTCGCGATTTAGCCGTTGAGCACGGATTCTTCCAAAAAATATCCGAGTTTTTTAAATTTGGGAATACGCAAGTGGAAGCTCCGATTAAAACTGTGAATTATGTTGAAACAGCAAAAGCTGGCGATTCCATTTGGAAAATGGCTGAACATCAGCTTGAAGCGAACTATGGTGAAAAATTTACTTCTCTTTCTCCAGAAAAACAAACCTATCTAATTGACGCGGTGAAAGACAAGGTTACTTTAGGAATGAGTGAGGAAGCTGCAAATACTTTGGCTGTTGGTCAGAGTATGGATTTTAAATCAGTCCTAACGGACAAGGATTTTATGAGTGGTATGTTTTCTAATGCGCAAAACCTAAACACTGAACAAATTACAAACATTCAAAATTACGATGCTTCCGCGCCCACAGAAACTCCAGAGAAACAGATCTCCGTGGAAGAATTTTTGAACGAGCCACTCCATACAAAATTCACTCTTGAGGAAACAAGTGCTGTTGCTCCATCACAGATGATACTCAGTCCTGAGCAAACAACTCCAACACAGGAGGCTCAACCGAAAGATTATTTGATGGAGGGGTACACTCCTAATGAATTACCTGAAAAGCCTGCTCCCACGTCGTTCATTCAACAGGAAATTCTTCCTGTTGATACTACCAAACTCGCTTATATAGAAAAAAGCGCGGACGCGATTCTCAGTAACGATATGGATGTTCTTTTTGGTGAGCCAAAATTTCTATGGTTTGGGCATACAAACGGGATTGATTCTATAAACTGGAAGGATTCTCAAGTTGGTTTTGAGGGGAAGACAGTTACCGAAATTATGAACTCAAATCCAAGCGCGACCACAGCAAAAGGAGTAAAAACATTTGGAATAGAAAACTACGAAGCTACAAGCAAAATGAAGGAATATCTCGCAAGTGTGACAAGTATGACTGGAGTAAATCCCAACTCAAATGAAAAAGTTGTGGGCTTTATTCATAGAGCATCGGTCGCAAAACTATCATAATAATCAAGAATAAGCTAATATATTTTTACCATGGGAAATCAAGAACTTCGTGAAATATTAATAAAGGAGCTAGGCATTGGAGAACTTCCAGAGGAAGCGCAGGATGAGATTGTCGTCAAACTTGGCGAGGTTATTTTAAAATCTCTTACAGTTGCTATATTTGAAAAACTCTCCGCGGAAGCGCGTGTGGAATTTGAAAAAATTGGCGCAAAGGGCGACCATGCCTTGATTCAGGAGTTTCTTGAAGAAAACATTCCAGATATGCATCTTTTGATGGAGGAGGAAGTGAAGAAAACTCTACAGAACTACGCAGAACTTGAGGCAGGTGGCGGGGAGAAGCCAAAGGCGAGGGGGGAGGAGTAGATACCACTCGCTAAATTCTTTTTATGGTACGGATTTTTTGAAGCTTAAAAAATCCTGAAATGTTTCGTGTCGACACACTCACAACCCCATAAAAAGTAATTTAGCTCGCTCTGAGGTTAAAAATGCGCGGAGTCTCTGACTCCGCGCATTTTGGTTTTTGTGCTAAAGTACCTGGACAATGGAACATCTAAAACACTTAAACGAAAAACAAAAAGAAGCAGCGCTACACAAAGATGGCCCGATTTTAATTATCGCTGGTGCAGGCACTGGAAAAACCAGCACCCTCACTCACCGCATTTTAAATCTAGTGAAAGAGGGGATCCAGCCAAGCGAAATTCTCGCAATCACATTTACAAACAAAGCAGCAAAGGAGATGCAGGAGCGCGTGAATGAACTACTCGCGAAACACGGATTTGAAGTTGGTCTCCGCTATGGAGATACGCACCCATTCATTGGCACGTTCCACTCACTCGGTGTGCACATTCTACGCGCGCACGCGCAGGCTTTTGGTCTCACAAAGCATTTTACTATTGTAGACAAAAACAGCACCAGCTCTCTCATTAAAGAAGCTGTGAAGGAGCAGGGGATTGATTCAAAGCAATTTTCCCCAGACAGAATTGCTGGAGTTATCTCACGTCAAAAAGGCGCGCTTGTGACGCTCGCACAATACAAAAGTGATGTTGGAAACGCATATTTCCCAATGATTGTTTCAGCTGTGTGGGAAAGATACGAGAGACTTCTTGCGCGTGAGAGCGCTCTAGACTTTGATGATCTCATTTTAAAAACAGTTATTCTTTTGCGTGACCACCCAGAAATTCGTAAGCAGTACCAAAACAGATGGAAATACATACACATAGATGAGTACCAGGACACAAACGCAGTGCAGTACGAGATGGCACGATTGCTCGCAGGAGAAACGATGAACATCTGCGCTGTTGGCGACGGCGACCAAAATATTTATAGCTGGCGCGGTGCAAACCTGCAAAATATTTTAAATTTTGAAAATGATTACAAAGGCGCGCAAACAATTCTTTTAGAAGAAAACTATCGCTCCACGCAAACAATTCTTGCTGTAGCAAATGGCATCATCAAAAAAAATACTGTACGCAAAGAAAAAAATCTTTTTACAAAAAATATTGTAGGAGATAAAATTTCACTTATTGAAAGCTATGACGAGGGGGGGGAAGCGCGAGCTGTCGGAGAAAAAATAAAACACCTGATTGACAGTGGTACTGACCCAGAAAGTATTGCGGTTCTCTATCGCGCAAACTTCCAATCGCGAGCTCTTGAAGAAGCGTTTCTAACGATGGAAATTCCTTATCAAGTTCTCGGTATTAGGTTTTTTGAACGCAAGGAAGTAAAGGACATTTTGTCCTACATAAGAGCGGGGCTCAATCCAGAAAGTCTATCGGACATTAAACGAATTATTGATTCTCCTCCACGCGGTATAGGCAAAGCAACTCTAATGAAAATGTTTGCGAAAGACGAAGATAGTTTGCCACCTGCTGGAAAAAGACGCGTTGCTGAATTTTGGGCTCTTCTTGAATCAATAAAAGAATGTGCCCTTGCGGAAAAAACATCGAACCTTATTAAATTTGTTTCTGAAAAATCTGGATTAGAAGCGTCTCTTAAAACAGGAAGTGACGATGACAACGATCGCCTTGAAAACATCCACGAGCTTGTAACACTCGCTACAAAGTACGATATTTTACCACCAGAGGAAGCAGTCGAAAAACTTTTGGAAGACGCCTCTCTCGCAAGCGACCAGGACTCTATGATGAAAAGCTCACACGCTGTGAAAATTATGACGGTTCACGCGTCAAAAGGTTTGGAGTTCCCGTATGTGTTTGTTACAGGACTTGAACAAGATTTGTTTCCTCACAGACGAATGGGCGCAGAACGTCAGTCAAAGGAAGACAGCGAGGAAGAGCGTCGCCTTTTCTACGTGGCAATCACGCGCGCAAAGAAAAAGCTTTTTCTTTCTTACGCGTCTGTTCGCACAATCTTTGGGCAACGACAGGTAAACGCCCCCTCCGAATTTCTCTCCGACATAGACGACGCCTACACCGAACACGAGCTTGGCGACACCGACAACGAGCCGATAATAAAAATTGACTGGTAATATAGGCCCCTGCGGCAGAGACCGTAGGCGAATCAGTAGATTCGGGTCTTGGACCTAAAATACTTCGAATTCGCTTCTCATTCACCAGAATGACCTAAAGGTCGAGTACAAAAGCGTGGCTGAATTAGCAAATTCACGTCTTGGACGCTGAGACCACGCGGTATTGACCTATATTAGCTCCTCGGCTCGGTGCTGAAAAAGATTACTTTTCCAGCACTCTCGCTCTACGTCGCTAATAAATAACACAAATCCGTCATACACCCACGTCACAGTAGAACGCTATAGCGTTCTATTAGTACGGTGTGGGGAAGTAAGATAAATACGCTATACTGCACTTATGGTTCACGCGAAAAAATCTCTGGGGCAAAATTTCTTAAACTCAAAAACTGTCGCTCGCGACATCACGCGTGCGGGGGAGCTTTCATCTATTGATACTGTTCTAGAAATCGGCCCCGGGAAAGGATTTTTAACATCGGAGCTTCTTTCATCTGGCGCGCATGTTATAGCGGTTGAAAAAGACGACCGAATGATCTCGATACTTCAGGAAAAATTTGCTTTAGAACTTAAAGAAAAAAAATTTACTCTTATTCATGGGGACATAATGGAACTCTCGACCCACCAAAATTTTTTTACAAAAAACTTAGGAGAACAAGGCTACAAACTTGTTGCGAATATTCCATACTACCTCACTGGGCAAATTATCCGCTCATTTCTAGAAGCCGAGTCAAAACCAGAGCGGATGATTCTTATGGTGCAAAAGGAAGTAGCGACACGCATAGTTGCGCGCGATAAGAAGGAGAGTATATTGTCTATCGCTGTAAAGGTATACGGCTCTCCAAAACTTATTAAAAAAGTGCCTGCTCGTTATTTTACTCCAGCGCCAAAAGTAGATTCAGCAATTTTGTCTATAGAAAATATTTCAAGCAAGAACCTTCTTGACAAAAATTTTGAGAAACTTTTTTTTGAAATTGTACGCGCGGGTTTCTCTCATAAGCGAAAAGTTCTTTTAGGAAATCTAAAAGAACTCCTTGGTGAAAATGTATTCCAAATTCTTGATGAGGCAGGTATACCCAACAAAGCCCGTGCGGAAGATCTATCGCTAACTCAGTGGCTCGACATTACATCGAGGTGCCGTTCATAACAATAGTTCCTATTTGCGCACCTCCAGACATCAACGACAACCCATGTGTGATATCTGTGCTTCCTCCCTCACCATCATTCAAAGAGCATACCCCGCCAGGAACATAGCTACCTACGATCCATGGCCCAGGCCTAAAAAGTTGATAGTGTTTGTACGAGATTGAGGTTAAATTTTCCAGGATATAAACTCTTGGAATTTGAGTTGGGTTAGTTGGAGTTATTGGCGGCATCACAACAATAGCTGTTCCATCGCTACCCGTGCAAGGGATCACATTGATAATCTTACCCCCAAAGCCCAGTAACGCACTGCTTTTTTTAACATTCGTTCCAAATACGCCAAATATTGTGACCAAAAAAATGATAATGCTGATTTGAACAAAGTATTTTCTTGGATAAAAAACTATTTTCATATTTATTATTCTTTCACATAAACACCACTTCCGCAACGAACTCGCTCTTAATTATAGATTTATAAAAAAACTTTTCCCTTCACTGACTCCATTTTCATTGACTACATATACCCATACAGGCAAAGAAAATTTTGACTGCTTTGACAATGGGGTCATATCAAATAGTTTGTCCGGAATAGTAAACGAAATTAACACTCCATCTATAGATGAAATATTCTCTAGAACATTAACACTGGTTCTAATAGTGTTCCCCTTATTAACAAAACCTTTACCTCTTAAAATTACTGTATCTCCACGTTTTGCATGTTCTGGTGATACAGAATCAATATGTGGTTTTGGTGTTGTGCCATCTGTTACAACAAAAAATGCTTCATTATTACTAATTCCTCTATCATTTTTTACTGAAATAGAGTAAACACCTTTTGGTATATTTGGTACTTTAAATGTAATATCTTGCCCATTCCACGATTTTGCTTTTTCAACTAAATGCTTGTTGCCAAAATATATCGAATTGTTTGTGGCGGTAAACCCTGCTCCAGTGAGCGTGATCATCGTTCCTGGTTTACCAGAATATTGCGAAGGGAACATAACTATCACATCTCCTTTTTCTACAGCTGTACTTGGCTTTTCATTTGTTACCGATTCCACCGCATTTGCATTTGTAGATTCTATAATATTTATTAATTTTTTTTGCGTCATTGCGCCAAATATGCCAGTTCCCACAGGCGCGCCTATTGGATCAAGAACTTCTTTTCTATATTTTTCTTGAAATTTTTTGACTGCGCTTATGGTCTTTGCGCCAAAATAGTCAGTCTCCATTCCAATAGACCCTGCGCCAGTTTCTGCTACGCGCGTGTCTGCATCCTTGTTGAGTAATTTTTGTAGCGTCCTCACATCCTCGCCACGCATTCCATCCTTCAAAAAACGCGAGAAAACGGAGCCTGTGCTGGAAAATAGAGAATAGGTGCTGGACACCTCTGCACTTGACACAAGAAGTGGCACAATAGCAATAATCAACAGAAATAATATGCTTTTAAGTTTCATAGCAAGATAATATCATGAAACAGTATGCGATAATATTATTACATACCTCTCATAACTAGATTCCTCGTGTACTTTTGCAAAATACCGAGGACTAGTAACTGTATTATATTATAGTTTACACCCAATAGTGGCTATGCAAAAAAATTCTATTAAAGTATAATTAATAGCATGGATATAAAAGCTATTTTGCATGATGATAAAAAAAAGAAATTAACGATTATAGGATTATTTCTTTTTTTTATTATTCTTGGTTTATTGTTTATATTTACAAGAGACCCCAGCTCCACTCAAACAGATGACAACCAACTCTGGTCCGATATAGCAATGCTTGCCCCCAGAGACAGTGTGTCGCAATCTACTAACAGGGCGATTGCGCCAATAATTGGCATATCTTCCGACGCAGCCGCTGTTCCACCAGGAGAATCCGCTGTTATATCATGGGTTTCTAATAATGCTGAAAGATGCACAGACGGCGACGGGAACGAAATAAGCACAACTGGCAGTTTGCCAATTACACCAACAGAAAACTACACATTGGATGTTGTATGCTCCAATACAATAGGAACAACAATTGAATCAATAACTGTTGTAGTAACTAGCGCGCCATTTATAGGCCTATCCGCCTACCCGGCGTCCGTTAGGGTAGGAGAGGACTCCCTGATATCATGGAATACAATCAACGCAACAAGATGCACAGACAGTGCTGGGAACACACTGCGATTAAACGACGGTTTTATAGTGTCACCAAAGAAAGCATATTCATTTGAGATAAATTGCACGGGTCCAAACGGTGCAGATAAAAAAAAGGTGACAGTAACTATTGATACATCCAAGCCCCCGGCACCAACTGCAACTATCGCGCTAAATACTATCCCTACTCAGAAGCAGCCCCAACCAATAATAACACCTACTCAGAAGTCTCCTGCGACAGACAACGAAGATACTGCACAGACAACAATAGATACATATACATCTCCAGGCACATTAACCATTTCTGCCAGCAAAACAAAAGTAGCATATGGCGAGCCTTCAGTTATTTCGTGGAGCACGACAAATGCAACAAACTGCAGAGGCACAACAAATACAGGAGTTGAGTTGCTCAACAGTAGCACTGGGCAAACAGGTATTATTCTTATGCCATTGTTCTCTCCTTTCTTGGAGCCAGTACCTCTACCAGACAATGGGAGTATCGCCATAAGAGTACTCGATGGGCGTCGTATCGCAACACTAATCATTCGTTGCGACAATTCAGACGGCACTCAAACAGAGCGCTCAATAACCGTAACTAGCGATACTGCGCCAATAAGCGCGTGCGCGAACAAGCGTCCTTGTTTAAACATCGACCCAAATATGACCAGCCTCACAATCGCTCAAGGCACCACACTAGATGTTCGTTGGTCATCTTCCTGCGCAACATCGTGCAAACTTAGATCAACTGGTGGTGGAAGCGCAATCACATACCCAACTCCAGAGTATTTGGCAAGTCTCCCAGAGCTTAACAGCAGTGCTGATTATAATAAATACATTTCTATCCCTACCTCTCTTATAGGAATCGAGAAAAGTGGCGGGGTTCGTGTTGGAGCAGGTACATTAACTTTTAGCTGCACAAACAACAATGCGATAGCCCCTCTTACGATAACGAAATCAATGACCATCGCCTATCCACCTCCACCTAAAAAGAAGAAGTTTGGCGGATTTGGAGGGCTTATAGCTGTAGCAGTATTTGCTGTCGCTACATTTTACAGCGCTGGAATACTTAGTGTTGTGTCCACTTATGGTATTGGAGCAGCTACTACCGCAGTCACAACAGGAGTAGTTACAGCAGGAAATATTGCAGTTGGTGCAGCCGCAGGGCTTGCCGCAGGAGCTCTCACTGGTGGCTCTGCACCAAATGAACCAGCATTGGGCGCAGCAAACCCTGCATCATGGGGATCATCTATGGGTTGCAATAATGTTGTTTCTTCTGCTGGCACACCAAACAGCGGAATGGTGATTGGTGCTGGAGACGGTTTGTTGCCAAGCACTGTTACAAGTTGGGCTATTGTGCTTGTTACAGTTATTATCGCCCTAATTATTGCATATATGATTTATAGATCAAATGAGCGTCGTAAAAATGAGACAGCTACAAAAGAGTACCTACCCTAGACATTTTCGTAACCCCCCACACCCCTTGTCTGTCTTTGCGAGTACTCGAAGCAATCTAGGGCTCATGGATTGCTTCGAGTACTCGCAAAGACTAGGTTGTCTGGAATTTTATTTATAGGTGTGAGGGGTTACACATATTCCACTGTATATTCATTCATTACTCTGTTATAATAAATGGGAGTATTACATGTTATGAACAAACGATATAAAAAAATATTTTCTGTTCTAATTGCATTACTCGCTAGTGTAGGAATTATTTTTTTTGCATGGAGTAGTGTCACAAAAACTCACATAGATAATAATGACGTAACTGCAAATGATGATTCATGGGAAGAGAGCCTTAGTGTCGTACCCCAAAAAGATCTTTTAAAAGCGCTGAACTCAGCACGGTGGAGCAATATTACGAACGATGCTACTACAACATCGGACATCGTTTCGCGCGAGCTACTAATAAACTATGTTCTTGCTCAAAAACTCAACATGTCGACAACAACAATGAGCGACACAGACGCTACAGCGATCGCGCAAACTGCGTTAAGCAAAATAGGTCTTCCAAAGGCTCGCCAATACACAGAGCGTGATATAATTATATCTGATGATAATAGCCCATCCGCTTTGGTTACATATTCAAAAAATGTAGACGTTGTAATGCAGGAATTCTCAAAGTCTCAGACAAAAAATGACATTGAGATCGCTTTTGCACTACCAGATGTTGTTGGGGAAGAAAAAAGGTCATCAGACATAGCGCAAAATATCACACGCTATGACAAACTAATAACAGGGTTGCTTGGCACAAGAACTCCATCTTTTCTCTCCACCGCCCATATACATCTTATACAAAAGTACGCCAATATAAAAATGATGATTATGCCATTATCGGAAATCTTTTCTGACCCTCTTGTGGGGCTCTCGGCTCTATCCATCTACAGACAAGAAGTTGCTGATTTGTCATCTATAGAAGAGGAGTTTAAAGTAGCACTCACAAAAATACCGCAATGAATAAGCCCTTGAAACATTACATAATTTTTAAAAAAATAAGCGCAATAATAGTTCTTGTTTTTATATTTACTGGAACCGCGAATGCGGCGCCAGTTGGAAGCGACATAGATCTATCTGGGTGCGCAGCAGAAGTTGTGTCTGGGCTTCTTGCAGGCACTTTAGCAACGATGGGGACAAGCGCTGTAAGCAGTCTTACTCCAAGAACAAAAGAAGGTGTTATTTTGATGGGGACTACAGCAAGCCCAGTAGTTGCTCTTGCTGGAGAGACTATAGAGTCCTTGGTGGCTGTACCCGTGAACGACAAAGTAGCAAACGCGCAAATCGCCGTTACAAATATAATTAGCAATGCAGATGCTACTTTTAACGCAGTAACAAAAATGAATTTAGATGCTGTAGCTTATGGAGTCGCTCAATGTACACTTAGCGCAATAACTGATAACACTATAAAGTGGATCCAGGGTGGTTTCAAGGGTTCACCAAATTTTGCAGTGGACACGACTAATCTATTTGAGGAACTTGCAGATGCAGTTTTATCAGACCTTTCAAACCAAATTAAAAGTCTCGGTGCTTGTGATTTTACACCAAATTTTGTATATGACTTGGCGAACTCTATCGAGACCTCTGCTCCAAAAAGAAAAAAACTTGACAGAAAGATCGCCTGTCCGTTTGACGATTCACTTAATTTTTCAGCTTCACAATTTTATGGTCCTGCCAGCAGGTTCTCATGGGGCTTGTTTGAAACAGCTCTTGGTGATAATGGCAACCAGTTTGGTGTCAAAGTTGTAACCGCAGATGAAGCCAGGCGCCGTCAAGAAGAAGCCAAGAATGATACAGAGCGTAGACTTAATTGGTCAAACGGGTTTACAGATATTATTGACTACGCGAACTGTAACTACCCGGACGAAGAAATAGAAGCTGCGGCAAACGACCAAAGTTTCTCACCAGCGTTAAGGGAAATGTACCAAAGAAAATACTGTCCAACAACCACCCCTGGGAAAATTGTTGGTGACTCCCTTATGAAAGCTATTGGCGCAAAACAAGACCGTATTGGCTTTGCAGACAATATGAATAAGATTATTTCAGCTCTTATACACGAACTCACAAAAGAAGCTATCACTGGCATATTTTCCTCAGCACAAAAAATAACAGGGGGGACAAGTTCGTCACCATATACATCTAATAAACAAACAACACTTGCGCCAGTTGTAATCATCAGCACAGCGCCAGCAAGCTCTATTGGTTCAAGTGGAGCAACACTAAACGGCTTCATCTCATCAAACGGAACCCCTGATTCAGGATATGTGTGGTTTGAGTGGGGCAACACGACCGCGCTAGGCAACTCATCTCCTTATATCGAATACACCGCAGGTGAGGCGCCGGCGTCCACACAATACAATCAAGCAATCACCGGTCTTAGCACAAGCACTGTATATTACTTCCGATCGTTTGGTTTAAGCTCAAATAGAGGCTCAACGTACGGCCCAATTATGAACTTCACTACAACACCATAGACATTAATATGATTAAATTCTCCCAAACAAAATTTGTAGTATCTGTTCTTCTAGGGATATTCTGCTTGTTTGGTGGAGCATTAATAACGTCTGCAGAAGAGACGCCTGCATCAAATTCTGCTGGCTATTATTTTCTTTTTTTAACAAATTCTAAAAGTAGTAATGCGTCTATTGGTGTGTCTAATAAATATTCTAGTTCCAGCTCCTGTTTGAACGACCAGAAGGTTGCTACTAACTCTAGTGGTATTCAACTCGCTGTAGGATGCACAAAGTACCCAAAATACGAAGATGCTGAGAAAAAGGCTTCTTTAATGCTTGGTCCTATTAGAAAAGATATTGAGAAAAAGGCAGGTCCAGCAGAATTAGAAAACTTTAAATGCGGTGGCCTAAATCTTGAGATCATGGGCTGTTTCCCAAGGATAGTTTATTATTTCATATATAAACCTACTCAATATTTTTTAATGGGCTCAGGGTATTTATTTGACACAATGCTAAACCTAAGCATTAGAAAGGAGTTTGTTAGCGACCCTCCTTTTATTGAAAAGTCTTGGAAAATTGTGCGTGACTTTTCAAATATGATATTTATATTTGTTCTGCTTTACACTGGTGTATCAACAATCCTTGGTGCGAAAGGATGGGAAAAAACTGTCCGTAATGTAATTATTATTGCCCTACTTATAAACTTCAGCCTCTTTTTTACAAAAGTTGTCATAGATGCCGGGAATATTCTTGCGGTCGGTGTTTATGAAAGCATAAAGTCAGGCAGTTCAAGTCTTTCTGAGGGGCTTTCAGGCAAATTCCAACCGCAAAGTTTTCTAGGCGCAGCGGGTGAAGTATCCGACGCGATGGACGCTATTGTTGTGTTTCTTTTAGCATCTGTTATTAGTGGTTATGCAGGGTATATCTTTTTTAAAGCGGCTCTTCTATTTTTAGGACGTCTTATAGCATTTTGGGGTTTGATGATAGTTTCTCCTTTTGCTTTTATATCTATCGCTCTACCAAAGGGTAGTATTTTTAACAAATGGTTAGACACGCTAATCAACCAAGCATTTGTGGCTCCTGTGTATCTTTTCTTTATTTATATCATTCTACAAATAGTTAATGCTGGGATTCTTGACGGTACTCAAATGACTGGCTCGTGGCTCTTTGATAAACTGCTAACTCCAATTATCATAGGGGTGCTTATTATACTGGCAATGCAAAAGGCTTTGGCCCTGGCAACAACGATGGCTGGTGATTTTGGTAAAGGAACATCGGACCTGATAAGCAAACCATTAGGGCTTGCAGGGACAGTAGCTCTTGGCGCTGCAACTGGTGGGACAGCTCTACTCGCTCGCTCAACGATAGGACGTGCGGCACAGGGGTTGGCTGAGAGTGGAGCACTAGCAAGACTAGCAACGGGTGACAACGCATTTGGAAGATTTGCTGGCCGCCAAGCAATAAATCTCGCTGATAAGGCTCGCACAGGCACATGGGATGTAGCTGGAACGAAGGTTGGCAAAGCAACAATTGGCAAGGCAGCATCTGCCTTTGGTGTGAAGCTGGAAGGCCCAGGGGAAGGAGCAAAAGATGGTTTCAAAGGATCTATGGAGCGACAAAGCAAGCATGACCTAGAGGTTGCAAAGAAACTCAAAATGACTGACGAGGAAAAGGGGAAAATTGAGGGGTACACAAAAGAGAAAGCAGTCTTTGCAGAAAAGGATTTCAAAGAAAAAGTGGATGCTGAAAAAGAAGCAAAGAAGGCTGTGGAAACATCGGCTGGTGGTTTTGGTAAACTGGCAAAACAAGAAGCATTAATTAAAGCAACACGTGAAAGGGATGACGCTGAGAAGGTTCACAAAAAAGCTCAAGAGGAAGAAAAGAAGGCAAAAGACAAGATTGCAGAAGAAAACGCACGTCGTCGTGGAGTGTATGCGCAAGATACTAGAAGCAAGGTTCGAACTGGAATGATGTGGGCAACTGGAAATCTTGCATATAGCCACGCAGAAGCTAAACGTAGCGCTGACAAACTTCGCTCAAAGACAGTTGCCGAAGAGGAGGGAGAGGAAAAAAAGAAAAAGGACCTAACAGAGACACTTAAAAAACTAACAGAAGAAACTGGAGGAAAAAAAGAGGAAAAGAAAGAGGGCAAACCAGAAAAAAAAGATGAAGAGAAGGAGGAGAAAGCGCACTAAAATAAACTAATGAACAACGAAACAGAAATAATTTTTAGAGAGCAGTTAGGAAAGCTTCCGAACGAAGTTACTGATTTTCTTTCATCTGCTAGTTGGTCGGAGGATCTTGAAGAAATTGGCTCAATGTATAACCTTACTGAGGAGGAGCTTTATGGATTTAAGCGTGAAGCAACACTTGTATTAGTTGGACTGGTCCACCCTGACGCATTTGGTTTGATGTTAGAAGAAGAGGTTGGGGTAGTAAATGTCACTGTACTTGAAGCGCTTGTTGCCAATGTGGAAAAGAAAATTTTTGCTCCTATCCGCCCTGCGCTTATTGAATTTTTTGAACAAGAAGCATCAGAAAATGCGGAGGAGGTTCCCCTTGTCCCGAATGTTCCCCCTGTCCCCCAAATGCCTGACTTGGCTCCCGACAACTTGCCTACAAATGAAGATGAGTTAGAAAATTTGCGTCCTGAAAGTGAATCATTTCTTCCACCACTCAAGCCAAAGGTTGTACCAGTATCGAGAACCTCTGCGGAAGAAGGTGTTATAATCCCAACGCATCCATTTGAAGAAAAGATGAAAGAAGTGTTCACTGTTGGCCATCAATCCATAAATAACATTGCCGTAGAACCTTCCGCACTAGAATCTTCATCAGCGTCAACCCAAACACCAAAAGCTCCACCAATACCCCACGCAGACCCATACAGAGAGCCGATTGAATAAAAAATTCTTTTTAGGTACCCTTGCGTCAATTGTTAAATGTAACAGGTTACATGTTATAATAGACATATGCAATTTCACATTCCTCAATACATAGACATAGAGGATAAACTTTTTGGCCCTCTTACACTTAAGCAAGCTATTTATGTGGCTGGTGGCGCTGGAGCAATATACCTGGCGTGGCGCATCATTCCATACATCGCAATCAAGGCCCCCATCATTCTCGCCATCGCTGTATTCACATGGGCGTTAGCATTTTATCCAAAAGAAAAGCTTGGTAGGCCTTTCATTGAAATTCTAGAAGCTGGCTTCAACTATATGCTCCGCGACAAGCTCTACACTTGGAAAAAAACAACCAAGGAAGCAAAGGCAGGGAAGGAGGAGGAATTTATATCATCAATGCCAATGTCCACACCATCCGTTCCAACAGGCAAACTTTCAAATATATCTTTTAACCTAGATGTGCGAGGAAAAGAAGAACCTGAGGAAAAGGTTTTAGGAAAAGATGATACAATATTAAAATAATTTTATGGCCGTTAAATCCAAAGCAGCGCAAGATTTTGTTCCCATTAAAGAAATCCGCGACGGTGTCGTGATTTTGAAGGATGGCACTATTCGCATGCTTCTGATGGCTTCATCAGTGAACCTTGCTCTCAAGTCTGCAGATGAGCAACAAGCGGTTTTGATGCAGTTTCAAAGTTTTTTAAATTCTCTTGAGTTTTCAACTCAAATTTTTATACAGTCTCGTCGTTTAGATATTCGCCCATATCTTGTTCTTCTTGATGAACGGCTCAAAGCGGAAGTGAACGAATTACTAAAAATCCAGATCCGCGAGTATATGGGCTTTGTAAAAACAATCGCTCAATCAACAAACATTATGAGTAAAATGTTTGTAATTGTTGTTCCATACGCTCCTCCAAAGTCTGTCACGGCGACAGCATCATCTTCTCCTGGTTTGATCGGTGGTTTGTTTGGTAAAAAGAAAGAAGTGAGCACCGCTCCAACACCGAGCGCTGTTGAAGCGTTTGAGGAGGCTCGCACTCAACTAGAACAACGCGCAGGAATTATCAGCCAAGGTCTTTCACGCACAGGCGTGCGAGTAGTTCCACTCGGCACTGAGGAGCTTACTGAGCTTTATTATCGGCTTTTTAACCCTGGCGAGGCTGAGAAAAAAGTTGATATAAGATAGAATATATTTATGATAAATTTTTTAGGAAAAAAAGATTCACCAGAAACAACAAGCAAGGATACCGTCCCTGTGCTTCCTCAAGATCTATATATAGACAAGGGCCTCAACCTTGCTGATATTATCGCTCCGTCTGGTGTAAAAGTAGAATCAAAGCAACTCATCTTGGGTGAAAAGTACGTGCGTTCCTTTTTTATCACTTCCTATCCAAGTGTTGTGAATGACAATTGGCTTTCTCCTTTAATCAATCTAGATAAGGTTTTTGACATTGCAATATATATTCACCCTGTGGACACCGCGGCTATAATGAAAAAGTTTGAAAAAAAGGTTGCGGAAGTACAAAGCCAAATTAACGTACGCGAGAGCAAGGGTTTTGTGCGTGACCCAATGCTAGAGTCTGCATATCGCGACCTAGAGGAGCTTCGCGACCGCCTTCAGCAAGCGCAGGAAAAAATGTTCGATGTTGGGCTATATCTTTCACTATACGCGGACAGCGAGGAGGAGCTTGGTCATGCTGAGGCAGAAATAAAATCAATGCTTGAGTCGCGGTTGATTTATGTTCGTCCAGCGCTCTTCCAACAAGAGGAAGCCTTTCAAAGCATCATCCCGGTGAATGAAGATAAGATTGCCGTTACTAAAAAAATTAACTCTGAACCTCTTTCAAGTTTTTTTCCTTTCGTATCTTTTGACCTCACATCAGACAAAGGAATTCTATATGGTATCAACCGCCACAACTCATCCCTTATTCTTTTTGACCGATTCTCTTTGGAAAACTATAACTCAATCACGTTTGCAAAGTCTGGTTCTGGTAAATCTTTTTTTACCAAATTGGAAATACTTCGTTCACTTATGTTTGACATAGATGTCATTGTCATAGACCCAGAGCGTGAGTATGAATCAATGGCAGAAGCAGTAGGGGGGAGGTACTTCAATATTTCTTTAAACTCCGAGCACCATATCAACCCTTTCGATTTACCAACGCCACGCGAGGATGAATCTCCTGCGGATGTTCTCCGCGCAAACATAATTTCCCTTGTAGGACTTTTCCGTATTATGCTCTCAGGGCTCACTCCAGAGGAAGACGCCATTGTAGACCGCGCTATCGCGGAAACCTACGCGCTCAAGGACATTACTCCCGATTCTGACTTCTCCGCAATTGAACCGCCACTGCTTTCTGATTTTGAAATGGTTCTTTCTGGAATGGAAGGAGCGGAAGGGATTCTCACAAAACTCACAAAGTACACTCGTGGTTCGTGGGCTGGCTTCATCAATCAACCATCAAACGTGGACATCAACCGAAAGTTCATAGTATTTTCGGTACGTGACATGGAGGACGATCTGAAACCTGTTGCAATGTATCTTGTTACGCATTTTATTTGGAACGCTATTCGTCGCACATTGAGAAAGCGTTTACTTGTGGTAGACGAGGCTTGGTGGATGATGAAGTCGGACGACACCGCAGCCTTTCTTTACGCGCTCGCAAAACGAGGACGCAAGTATTATCTAGGTATCGCAACTATTACCCAAGACGTAAATGACTTTTTGAAATCTCCGTATGGTTTGCCAATTATGACCAACTCGTCTATCCAAGTTCTATTGAAACAGTCCCCAACATCAATTGATTCTGTGCAAAAAGCTTTCAACCTTACGGACGAGGAGAAGTTCTTATTGCTTGAGTCTGGAGTAGGAGAGGGGATATTCTTTGCTGGAATGAAACATGTGGCAATTCGCTCTATTGCATCTTATACAGAGGAGCAAATTATCACTTCTGACCCGGGCCAGATTCTTGCCATAAAAAAAGCGAAGCGCGAGCTTGCTGAGGCGGAAGCGCAAGGTGGAGTGTAAACTTGTGGCACTAAACGCAATTTCACGTTATAATATTTGTATGAACTCTTTACGTTTTTTTTTAGTAAGCGCACTTTTTTCACTACCATTTTTTGCACTTGCTCAGATTTCTACGTCTACAGCAGAACAACCACTTCAAACTCCTCCTCTAATACAACAACAAATAGACCAGCTTACCGCTAGCCGTATAAATCTTCTCCCCAAAATAGAAGATATCCGCAAGAATGCGATACGCGACCTCCTAGATGTAAAGATTTACCCCAACAACCCTGGCCCAAACGACACTATCAGAGTTACAATTGAAAGCTATTTATCTGATATGGACAAAGCATTTATTAAATGGGAACTCAATGGTAGTATCGCGCAAAAAGGCACTGGCAAAACATCCTTTAGTTTTCAAAATGGATCATCTGGAACAACGACAAATCTTACAGTTACTATTCTTACAAATGCAGGGGAGGAGATAATTAGAAGTTTCTCGTGGACTCCTGTCGGAGTAACCATTATGTGGGAAGCAGATACTTACACACCACCTTTTTATCGTGGGAAAGCTTTGTTGTCCCCACAAGCAATTGTAAGGGTGGTTGCCATCCCCGACAATACAGGCGGGGCAAATGCCCTTGATGCGGGAAACCTCGTTTATGCATGGGAAAAGGATGGATCTTCTATCACTGAGTCATCTGGATATGGAAGAAATTCATTCTCCTTTGTAGGTCCTAAGCCATATGACAATTCAAATGTTAAGGTGAATGTCTCCTCGGTTGACGACACTATAAACTCTGAAGTACGTGTTTATCTTCCTGTTTCCAATCCTTTAATCCTTTTTTATAACAAAAACCCTCTCTTGGGAGTTTTGTATAATCGTCCTCTTGATGACACCCTTACTACTACAGATAGAGAGTTTTCTATAAGCGCCGAGCCCTATTTCTTTTCAAACGAGCGGTCTGAGACCCCTGCACTTAAATATAGTTGGTCAATAAATGGGGTGCCGGCAACAAACTATGGAAGAAACATAACTCTGCGAAACGAAATGGGTTTAAAGGGAACATCGGAGATTTCTCTTGTGATGAGGGGGTTGAATAAAACATTTCAAAAAGCCAACCAAGATCTTCGTGTTAATTTTACAAGCGACACATCTTCATCCATTAACCGTCCATCTTTTTAAACTAAAATGAAAATTTTATTAAAACTTATTTCTATTGCTTTTATTACTCTAAGTATAGGCATTTTTGTCGCTCACGCTCAGGATTACACACCCATCGCCCCACTTCCTGGAACATACACGGGTGCAGAGGGTTCAGAAACAACAAATATTGCATTGTACTTATCAGGATTATTTAAATTAATGATAGCGCTTGGTGCTGCGCTAGCGATTCTTTTTGCTATCATTGGTGGGGTGCAATATGTCGCCGCCAGCATAAACCCATCTGCTAAAGCTACTGCTTTAGAGAAGGTCCAAGGTGCACTGATTGGTCTTACAATTATACTTGCTTCTTACCTCCTTTTGAACTCTATTAATCCAGACCTTGTTCGTTTTAACTACTTACTACCACCAATAGGAATAACGCCTTCACAACAATACCAGCAATCAGGAGGTGATATTTCAACGTGGAAAAGTGACGCAAAAGAACGTACCGCTCTTTTACCAGTAACCATCAATAAGCCAAATTGCGGTAACATAGGTGATTCTAATTGCACAAGTGTTCACGGTCTCGCGCCAGATGTGATATCAAAAATTAAGGCATTGCAAGCATCATGTAATTGCTCCGTTGTAATAACTGGCGGAACAGAGTATTGGCTACACCGTTCACACAACAATGACAGGAGGGTTGACATTGCTAAGGGTGGGCCTGATTCATATATAACCAAGACAGGATTGTCTTCAATAACCTCATGTGGCGTGCCCACTGACCCTCACTACCAAACCGATGGAGCAATTTATGTAGACGAGCCAAACCGTGACAAAAACGGCAAGATTACGGGGACAGGGAACCATTGGCATGTCTGTTATTAAAGTACGCAATATGAACAAAAAAACAACCATAATCTTAATAGTCATCCTTCTCTCTATCCTTGGTGGTAGCGCCTATTGGTACTACACAAATAAGTCAGTTGAGATTGTCCCTGTTTCAGACTTCCCAGGTGCGAGTGGCACAAGAGCTGGAGTTTCTGATCCCATATATGAAGGAGGCACCTACGAGGAAGATGTGACTTTTGTTCCAGGCTCGGGTGTTTCTCTCCCACGCCTTTATGAGCTTCACAAAGCCCCTGTTGCTGGTGCTGGTTTTTTTGAAACCAAGAACAAGAAAGGTCTTGTTACTGATACCACTGTTCGCTACATAGAACGTGGCTTAGGGCATATTTACGAGACAGAGCTTGGTACATACTCAGAGTCGCGAATAGTAAATGAGACACGTTCTCAAATAGGCGAGGCTCTTTGGGGGAACAATGGAAAGAGCGTTGTTGTTCGTTTCGTGGATGATAGCGAGGATGGCGCCATTAAAACACGCATTTTAAATATAGGTTCGTCTCCTGTCTCTTTTGCAAGAGGAACATCCACAGAATCAATCCCGACTAATTTTCTAAAAACTGAAGAGGTTTATCTTCCAGATTTTATTTCATTTATGTCCATCACTGAAGATGGGGCTGATAAACTTTTTTACCTTGTAGGAGGTTCTGGTTCAACAGTAACTTTTAAGGACACGGGTGTTTCTAAAATCTTTAGCTCAGCTTTTACAGAGTGGCTTCCACAGTTTCCAAATCAGAAACTCGTGACACTTACAACCAAACCATCGGCAAATATTCCTGGACACATGTTCTTCTTAAACACTGGAACAAAAGCGGTAACAAAAATTCTTGGTAATATTAAAGGACTTACAACACTTACAAGTCGCGACGGCAAACTCGTTTTATACTCAGAGACTAAGGGTAGCGTTCCTGAGCTTTCCGTTTACGACACTACTAAAAACGAATTTCGCTATCTTTACCTCCAAACACTTCCTGAAAAGTGTACGTGGAGCCTTAAGAAAACTAATATTGTATATTGCGCTGTTCCACAGACCATCCCTAGTGCTATATATCCAGACCAATGGTATCAAGGCCTTGTTTCATTCTCTGACGATATCTGGGAAATTGACGCAAATACGTTAATTACTAGAAAAATAATGACGCCTAGAACCCTTGGCGCGCCAGTTCTGGATATGATAAATCTATCAATTTCGTCAGACAGTATGTATCTGATCTTTATGAACAAGATCTCTGGTACACCTTGGTTATACAGCTTCCTTGAAGCTACTCCTACAAAGGTTGCTACTCCACAGGCTACCCAAACAACACCTCCTACAGAAACTGAGCAGAGCTCAACAGCTCCATCATCTGTAGTAACGCCAGATATGCAGAAACTGAAGTAGCCCTAGTAAAAAAGAAAGGCCCAGCCACTTTAAAGTGGCTGGGCCTTTCTTTCACTTTTTATACCTTTATCGCCTCAGCCTTCCTTTTTACATAAAGCTCGTGTCCGATTGAGAAAAGGTTGCTTGTTGTCCAATATAGCGCCACAGCCGCTGAGATAGAGTAGGAGATACCAAACACAATCACTGGCAACATATAACGCATTTGAATATTAAAACTTCTTGCAAAATCATCTTTGAATGATGGTTTAGCGCCTGGTAGCGCCGGCGCCATGGGCGGGATGGAGAGCTTGATTTGATAATATTGTGTAATTGCAGCAAGAAGCGCCAAAATTATACTCTTTTTTGACAAAACAAGACCAAGGAAAACCATACTCACCGCTGATGGAACATGCACAAATGAGTACAAATGCTCGGCATTAAGATCTGGTAAACCCTTGAAAAATACGAAATACAACGCAAAAATGATAGGGAGTTGGATTAAAACAAGCAGACACCCAGAAAATGGATTTATACCGTGCTCCTTATAAAGCTCCATTGTTTTGCGAGCCTGCTCTTGTTTATTGTCTTTATGTTTATCTTTAATTTTCTCAATGTGCGGAGTAAGCGTACGCATTTTCGCCTGTGATGTCACAGACTTGTGAGAAAGAGGAAGAAGCACTGTACGCACAACGAGAGTGAGCGCAACAATAGCAACACCGACGTTCGCCCCAGGAACTGCTGAAAGTATTAATACGAGGGTATTGTAAAGTGGATAATAAAAAATTGTTGAGAAAATTCCTGGTTCCATCCGAACATACTACCGCGAACCCACCTCTTTTACCAGCCCTATCAAGGCTAAACCTTGATGGGTCACACATAGGGTTACCCTAAGTGTCTAATGAAGCGGGTCTATGTGGTTTTTTTGCCAAGGATGACAACGAAGTATCCTTTTAAACCCTAAATATAACCCCTTAAATGCTCCGTGTTTCAAAACCGCTTCTTTTGTATATTCGGAGCAAGTTGGGTAAAAGACGCATGTTGTTCCTTTTTTTAATGAGAAGATACCTGTGTCTAAGGAAAGGTATTTTTGGTAAATATTAATTAAAAAAACTATAATTTTACTCATAATAGTGAGTCTTCTTACTTAACCAATTTTGCCTGCTTTAAAGCTTTTTCCATCTCTTTATTTAAAACAAGAAACTGCGCTTTTATTGCCTCTTTTTTGGGGTAAATAACCACTGTTGTGGGGGTACTCATAACCTTGAAATATGATGCTAGAAGCTCATAAAACCTCCTTCTTAGTGTATTTCTTACTACAGCTGTCTTGGCAGTTTTTTTTGAAACCACAACAGAGGCGCGACTTTCTATAAAATTATTGGATGCTTTATAAAAAACCAATGAAAATAAGGGTGTAAAAACACGTGTCCCATGCGTTTTATGGGAAGGGAAGTCCTTTCTTGGAATACGGTTCTTCTTGGGGAGCATCTGGATTGAATGTAGAATATTGAATATTCAATGGAAACGGGCCCAATTCTGCATTCTAATTTCCATATTCAATATTCAATCTTCCAGCCTTATACCGTAGTTAGGAGTTTGCGACCTTTTTGTCTACGCGCCTTTAAAACATCACGTCCACTCTTGGTTGCCGAGCGAACCAAAAAACCGTGCGTTGTGGCTCTCTTTTTCTTCTTTGGTTGGTATGTTTGTGACATAATTTACAACTCTACATTAAAAACAATACAAAATCAAGGGACTTGCCCGCCAAACTTTTCTGTGCCAAATATTGATAAAAATGGGCGCTTTTTGCAAAAGTTTGATTTTTCTATAACTTATTATTAAAACAAAAAATTAGGTGGGCTTGCCCTCCTAACTTTTTAGTCTTGTAATGCGTACTTCTGTTCCCAAATAAGTCTCTTTGGAATACAATGCCTTAAGCAAGGCGCTAAAAAGTTTGGATTCTTATTTTCCACAGTTTATCCACACTAAATTCACCAACTCGTCCACTAAGCCTCTTTCATTATTTATTATATAAAGAATATAATATGCAGACCCACCACACAAAAACCTTTCTACTACAAAATTTTTTGTGTGATGAGTCTCAACGAAAACAAACAACCTTATGATAAACAACGCTCAACTTTGGGAAAAAACACTTTTTGAACTGGAGGGCGAATTATCTCGCGCGAATTTTAGTACTTGGTTTAAGAACACCTCAATATTAAAACAAGATGACGGTGTTGTTATTGTTGGGGTTCCAAATGAATTTGTAAAAGACTGGCTTCAAAACAAATTCCATAAAACCATTTTGCGTTCTCTTAGAAACCTCTCTGAGAATATACGTAGTATAGAATATACTGTTTGCAAAATAGAGGAACCCAAAAACTCAATTAATACTACTCAACAAACAGGTGTTTCTTCAAGATTAGAACTTCCACTAAGCAACCTTTATATAAACAAAGAAGATGGCCTTAACCCGCGCTACACATTTGATAATTTTATTATTGGTTCATTCAACGAACTTGCGTTCGCTGCTTCTCAAGCTATTCTCAAAAAAGTTGGTACTAACGTCTATAACCCTCTTTTTATTTACGGAAACACTGGTCTTGGAAAAACACATTTAATACAGGCGATAGGGAACGAAGTTAAACGTCACTACCCAAACAAAAAGGTTTTTTACACGACATCTGAAAAATTTTCTGTTGATTACATCAATTCTGTTGGGCAAGGGTCAAAAGCAATGGCATCCTTTAAAAATAAATATCGTATTTATGATCTCCTTATTATGGATGATATCCAATTTTTATCTAATAAAGAAAAAACTCAAGAGGAGCTATTTCATATTTTTAATGAGCTTTACCATAACAATAAGCAGATTATTTTCTCTTCAGATAAACACCCAAACTATATACCAGCGCTTGAGGCTCGTTTAAAGTCTCGTTTTAGCGCTGGGATGATTGTTGACATACAAGAGCCTGAGTATGAGTCACGACTAGCAATCCTTCGAGCTAAAGCAGAGACACAAAAATTTTTTCCTCCAAAAGAGATAATTGAGTATCTTGCTTCATCAGTAAATGGAAATATACGCGAACTTGAAGGTCTTTTAAATGGTATTATTTGTCAATCTGAGGTTAAAAACAGAAATTTAACCTTAAATGAGATAAAGCCATTTATAAAAAACTCTTCAAAACCTAAAAAACTTTTGTCTGTAAAAGAAATAGTAAAAGTAGTGTGTGATTTTTACAACATAGAAGATTCGTTAGTATATGAAAAAACAAGGAGGAAAGAGGTTTTAAAACCTCGTCAAATTGCAATGTTTATTTTGCGAGAGGATTTCAATACATCTTACCCAACCATAGGTCAAAAACTTGGGGGACGTGATCATACTACAGTTATGCATTCTTGTGAGAAGGTAAAATTTGATATAAAAAATGATCTTTCTCTTATGCAAGAGGTTGATCAAATAAGAGCAATGTTTTAATTAGTATGTGTATATGATGTGTATAAGTAAAAGTAAATATGTTTATAAATGTAAATATTTAATTATTAAAAATATATGAAAAAATTTTATAAACATTCTTATAAAAGTTATACACAGTATTTTATTTTATTAAAACTAAATATACTTAATAAATATAGATGTTTTAACAACTTATCCACTTATACACATATATAGTATTAATAATAAGTATTTAATATATATAATAAACAATTTTAAAAATATGAATTTCATTTGCAATAGAGAAACACTTCAAAAATGTATTATGAATGCAGAAAGAATTACTAGTAAAAATTCTTCATTACCAATTCTTAATTCTGTTCTTTTAAATACAAACAAAAATACTCTTATAATAAGAGCAACAAATTTAGAAGTTGGTGTGGAATTTCAAATACCAGCAGAAATTAAAAAGGAGGGTAGTATAGCTGTTTCAGGCTCGTTGTTTTCAAATATTCTTTCAAATATACCAGATGATGAAAATATAAATGTTTCAGTGGTAGATAATATTTGTAAAATAATAACAAAATCAAAAAATATAACAATAAAAGGATTGAGTCCTGATGATTTTCCAACCTTACCAATTATTACAGAAAGTGATAGTTTTAATATACAATCAGATTTATTTATTCAGGGAGTTAAATCAGTTATTATGAGTTCCGCTATTTCTGATATAAAACCAGAAATAGCAAGTGTTTATATTTATCAAAAAGAAAAATCATTGGTATTTGTAGCAACAGATTCTTTTAGGTTAGCGGAAAAGAAAATCAAATACGAAGGAGATATAATTACAAATGGAGTTATTATACCTATAAAAAATATTATAGAAATAATAAAAGTTTTTGAAGCTAATAAAGAAAAAATACTTTTCAAAATAACAAAAACACAAATATCATGTATAAGTAAATCTGTTTATATAACATCTCGTGTTATACAAGGTGTTTATCCAGATTATGAACAAATCTTACCTAAAAATAACACCACAGAAGTTGTTGTTTTAAGACAAGATTTAATAAATACACTTAAACTATCAACACTTTTTTCTGATAAATTCAATAAAGTTCAATTTGTAATAAACACACAACAAAAAAAATGTTTAATAAATACAAAAAATTCAGATATAGGTGAAACAGAGGTAAGTTTAAGTGTTACAATGTCCGGAGAACCAATAGAAATTTCTTTAAACGGAAAACATTTGTTTGATTGTTTAAATGTTATAAATGAAGATAGTATTATAATACAATTTAATGGCTCTAATAAACCAGCTGTAATTAGAGGGTTAGGGGATCAATCATTCACATATCTCACAATGCCACTTACTAAATAGAATATGGAATATAGAATAAAAAAAGAACACTTATTCAACAAAATTTAAAACTAATATTCTGTCTACATGTTTCAATTAAATCAATTATTAGAAAGGTTTAAGAGCCTTACAAATATAGAGAAAGTAAAAAAAGAGCTTATTATTGAAATACTTATAAAAAACAAAATACCAGTAAAAATAAACCAAATATCAATATCAAAAAACACGTTATTTATAAAAACCCAACCAATAATAAAAACAGAAATACTCCTAAAAAAAGAAGTAATTTTAGATGAAATAAAAGAAATAAAAGGGTTGATAAATATTATTTACATAAAATAAATTAATTAATGTATAATATATAAAATGAAAAAAGCCCTCCACCTCATCCTCCTCACCACAATATTCACCACCACCGCCTCAGCTTTTTCCTTCCCCCAAAACCTCAAACTAGGTAGCCGAGGAGAAGAAGTAAAGAACCTCCAGATACTCTTGAACCTTGATAAGGACACTCAGATAGCCACAAGTGGAGCAGGTTCCCCAAACAATGAAACAACATACTTCGGCCCAGCTACACACAGAGCTGTAATCAATT
>CAZXOE010000006.1:0-48043 GCA_964642305.1 uncultured Candidatus Saccharibacteria bacterium | reverse complement strand
CAGCTTGAGATAGGTTCGGAGTCTAAGGAGTATAAAAATATGGAAATATCACCCAATGTTAATAAAAGAATTGATGAGGTATTAGACCGGAATAAGCTTCATGAGGTTGCTATCATGATAATGGCGGGAGGTATTTTTGTTTTAGGTTTCTCGGCTCTTGTTTATGGTATATCTACAAAGGAGGTTTTGATAGTTGCTCCGTCGACTCTTATAACCGCTTTTTTGTACTGGCCAATACAACATCTGGGTAAAATTCGAAAAGAAAATATAGCACTCGCGGCAGTCCCTTCTCTGATTTCGACCCTTCCTCCTGAGGAGGCGGCACGAGAGCTAATAAAGTTACTCGATAAACTCTCATGAGCACACGGGACATAATTAAAGAACTAATAGAGAAGCTATATAGTGAGTCACTTAGAAGTGGTCTGAATTTTCATATTTCTCAATATGATATTAGCGGTAATAATTATCTTGAAGCTGAGGACGGAACATTTCTAGGTAATTTTTCAAATAAGTATGATACTAATTCTATATTTAATAAATACGGAATTTATGGAAGTAAATACTCTGCAACAAGTATTTTTAATCCATACAGTCAATATGGAAGTAAATACTCTCCGTTGAGCCCTGTCAACCGTTATACCTCAACTCCACCGAAGATATTTATTAATGGGAATTACTACGGAAGACTTAGTAGTAATAAATATGTTTCGGGTGCTAAACCAACCGACGTCTTTTTATTCTATGTATTAAATAAAATGAATTTGTTAGATGAAAAACTCGATGATCTAATAGACCTAATTTCAAGAATGTAATTTATTACGAGCAGTATCAAAATGGTAGAATAAAAGTAATCTGAAAAACTTTGCGGGACTTCTTAGTTAAATATACGAGACAGATGGTGTCAGTAAGGTAGCAAAAACAGACAATAGGGACAGGTTAGGCTCTATAATTTGAGTTTTTTGCAGATATAATCTAAACTTGGTTTGAAGGATGAACTTTTGAAATATTTTTATGACAACAAAGCAAACAAAAAATTTAAAATTTATGGATTTCTGCGCTGGAATTGGGGCAGGGCGTCTTGGTCTCGAAAAAAACGGCTTGTCGTGTGTCGGTTTCTCAGAAATAGATAGGCAGGCAGAGATAACATACAGAAAGTTTTTTGGAGATGAAGAAATAAACCACGGCGACTTAACAAAGATTGATCCCAAGAAACTTCCCAATTTTGAAATGATGATTGCGGGTTTCCCCTGCCAAACTTTTTCTGTTATTGGGCAAAGAAAAGGAATGGGAGATAAACGAGGGCAAATAATTTTTAGTTTGATAGAAATTATGCTCGCAAAAAATTTAAAGTATTTTATCCTGGAAAATGTAAAGGGTTTGACAAATCATGACAATGGAAATTCATTAAATGTTATTTTGCAAGAACTAGACAAAGCGGGATATAAAGTCTTTTCTAAGGTTTTAAACAGTATTGATTATGGGGTTCCGCAAATGAGGGAAAGGATATATTTTGTGGGCATAAGAAAAGACCTAGTTCCAGACAGTTTTGAATTTAATTTTCCAGAACGACAACCAAGAGCAAGTGTAAAGGATTATTTGATTGACACCAAGGAACTTGAGTTTGATGAAAAAAAAGTCGCATACGAAACTTTTTTGAAATATTTAAACAATAAGTACAACAAAGGACAATATAATATTAAGGAAATTCTTGAGAATGACCACATTGTGATTGACACGAGGCAATCTGATTTAAGAATTTATAATAACAAGGTACCAACCCTCCGAACTGGCAGGCATGGGATTTTATACGTTAGAGACGGAAAGTTTAGAAAATTGTCTGGCTACGAATCGTTATTGCTCCAAGGTTTTCCAAAAGAATTGGCAAAAAAAGTTGATGGCGTTATTGAGGAAATACATCTGTTAAGACAAACGGGCAACGCAATGACAGTTACCACCATTGAAGCCATCGCGAAGGAACTGTTTAAAACATTGGAAAAACATGAAAAATAAAAAGAAAAATTTGGAACAGATGATAGCCCTCGGTTCCAAAACCGCCAAAGGGGGATTTAGCAATGAGAAAGATGTTATCGAACGTTTCAATAATTGGAAAAGTGATAAAGTTGCTCAAGAATGGTTGTATGAAATGGGATACAAAATTGATGATATCGAATTTGTAAAAGCTAAAAAGGTCGTTGGGCAATACAAGGCAGATATTCAAGTCAGGATAACCATTGTTATCAAGTTAAAATCACAGGAGGATTTGCAGAATTTACAAATAAAACTTGTAAGCAATCCACAAGGTTTTAACCAGATAGACAAGCGATGGGTTGATAAATATGTTGAACTTTGGAATATTCCTAAAGATGTAACAAGAATACTAAAGCTATTTACAGGAGAGATCTCTCCGACAAGGAGCGATTTGAAAGACCCTCGGAGGATGCTTTTAAGTGAGATGAGCGAGTCTGACCAAAATAAACTCATTAAGTTCTTTAATGAGAATAAGATTTTGATTATTTCAGATCTGATAAAGGGGAGAGGAGAATTCTCTGCTGATTGGACCCTAGTGATTTTGAAATTGAAAGCAGAAAGCAAATGGGTTTTGAAATCTATAAATCATGTTATGAATATATTTGGAGCAGGGGATGTTAGAATAACAAGCCAAGGAAGTTTAAAGATTGGAAAAATCGGAATGCAGAGAAAAGGTGGTGATGGAGGTCGTGATACTGCCAAAATGTTGCAATTTAAAATCAACCCTATTGAGTTGTTTGAAAAATAAAATTGTATGTCAGATATTGTCTCAAAAAAGAAGCGTAGCGAGATAATGTCTCGAATAAAGAGCAAGGATAGCAAAATTGAGGTTTTGTTTAGAAAGGAACTTTGGAAACAAGGATTTAGATATAGAAAAAACTCTGTAAAGTATTTTGGCAAACCAGACATTATTTTGTTAAAATATAAAACAGTTATTTTTATAGATTCTTGTTTTTGGCACGGGTGTAAAAGACATTGTAGAATTCCAGCTGTAAGAAAAAAGTATTGGAGTGAAAAAATATCTAGAAATAAGGAAAGGGATAAAGAAGTCTCAAAGCATTATAAAAAAAATGGATGGAGAGTTTTTAGAGTCTGGGAACACAATATTAAAAATAAGAAACTTAATTATATACAGAAGATAAGCTCGAGTCTTACTTAAGCGGCACAGCTGTAATTAGTATATAACGATAGCTTGTTTGATAAGACTCGTTATTAATATATCAAAAAACTATGATAACTGAACTTGATGGACATAAATTCAATAATACCCCTATATACCCATCCTATGGGAATAATCCTGAGATGGCCGGAGCTATTTTATGTATAAAAACAAGTTTGGAAAACATTCAGCAGTTGGGCTTCCTTCATCTAATTACTGGATTAAATAATGTTGTGAGTCACTCCAATCCTGAAACCAGAAAGGCTATACAGTCTAATATTAACGAAATGAGAGAGGGTCTCTCTGTTGTTTATGTTTTTTCAATTTGGGAATCTTATTGTGAACCGTTAGTAAAACATTTTGGGAAGGACCCGCTAGATGTATGGATGACTGAGCAGGAAAAACAATTATTTTATGCTTATAGACACATACGACACTCAATGGCTCATGGTTTTGGTGGAAAGAGAGCTAATAATTGCCGAGAACCCTTTGAGATAATTATGGGGAGTACTAGTCCAATTAGCGGTGTTAATTGGGATCTAGAAAGTGACACTATCGACTTATCAGCTAATGGTGTAGCGATACATTACTATACGTTTATGAAGGACTTGTCTACAAAACTTTTTGCGAGACTTGCAAATGATAGGATGGATATCATCTAGCGCATGGTGCATACTAGCGTTATATCATGTGATAATCTAGTCACGCTCATTCATTTCTGCTATACCCCCACGCCTACTTTTTTGCGAGAGGCTATTTTGAAAATATGTGAACTTTATAAAAGGTAGGTGTGGGGGTATACTTACTATATGAATAGACGCCTCATTCTTTTCTTATCACTTGCGGTAATCATCGCCCTTTTGTTTTGGTATTCAAGCATACTGCAGGGATATTTTTATGTGATTGCTGATCTACTGAAAGAATTGGCAGTTCAAAATCCGCTTCTTGCGATTTTTGTATTTGTGCTTACTTCATCGCTCGCGGCTCTCGTTAGTCCTCTAACAAATATTCCTCTTGTTCCAATAGCCACATTGATCTGGGGACCTATTCCAACAATTATTTTTCTTCTTTTTGGATGGTTTATAGGGGACGTCATTTCGTATCTTATTGGTCGCTACCTCGGGTATGGCGTTGTCTCGTACTTTGTATCAAGAGAAAAGCTAGATGACTGGAGCAGTATGGTAAAAAAGCGCGCGACTTTCTCCACGGCACTCCTTTTGCGTATCGCGCTTCCAGCAGAGCTCGGGTATGCGTTTGGTATCATTCGCTATCCAATAGGTCTGTATATGATCATCACGTTTCTTGCAGAACTTCCGTTTGCCGTAATCTCCACGTACGCAAGCGAAGCGGTTCTATTTGGCAACGCCTTGAAATTTTTTAGCCTCATGGGGATACTATTTGTGGTTATAATAGTCGCTTTCCGTACGACACATTCAGATAGAGTATAATAGGCGTATGAGCGCGCCTATCCCCTTAAATTCGACAAAATCAAAGGTAATTTTGCACATTGATGGAGATGCGTTTTTTGTGGGCGTGGAGGTGGCAAAGAACCCAAAATTAAGGGGCCTGCCTGTTGTAACGGGCGAGGAGCGGGGAATTGTGTCTGCCTTGTCGTACGAGGCGAAGGCGCTCGGTATTGTGCGTGGTATGCCGATATTCAGGGTTAAAAGGGAATTTCCGAACGTGATCGTGCTCCCCGGCGACTATAAATCGTACGCAGAATATTCAAGCAAAATGTTTGATGTTGTGAACAGGTACGCGTATGGGGTGGAGGAGTACAGCATAGATGAATGCTTTGCGGATGTTACCGGTTTAGACAGAACGCTCAAGATGACATACCGCGAAATTGCCGAGAAAATCAAAAAAGAAATAAGCGATGAGATGGGACTTTCGGTATCAATAGGACTCGCGCCAACAAAAGTTCTCGCAAAAGTTGCATCCAACTGGGTGAAGCCAAATGGACTGACAATAATTGATACAACAACAGCGCCGGACTTTCTTGCAAAAGTCCCGATCGGAAAAATTTGGGGCATAGGCCCGAGGACTGCGGAGGTACTGATACGGAGAGGTGTGCATACGGCGCTCGATTTTAGCACCAGAGATATTTCGTGGGTAAAGCAGTGCCTTTCAAAACCATACGAGTCAATCTGGAATGAGCTCAATGGTGTTTTAGTAATGGATGTAAACACAGAAACAAAAAATACTTATTCTTCAATTCAAAAGACAAGAACATTTCATCCATCTACAAACAACAAAACTTTTCTTTGGTCACAGATTTCAAAACACATTGAGGATGCTTGTAGGAAGGCGCGCTATTATGAGCTGACACCCAAAAAGATTTTTATTTTTCTAAAAACTACAGATTTTAAAATAGTGTCTGCGAGCGTTGTGCTACCAGCGCCTTCAAACTCGCCAGAAGTTTTGCTTTCCTCTGCTCGCGAGCTATTTAATAAAATCTACACAAGGGGTATTCTATACCGAACAGCCGGGGTAACATTGGAGGCTCTCACCGCAGACTTTACATCACAGGCTGACTTGTTTGGGGATACAGCAAAGGGTGACAAGTTTGATGTGATACACAAGCAAATAGATACTCTGGAGGAAAAGCTAGGCAAACGAGTGGTCTACCTTGGCTCTACACAGCAAGCACTGGAGCGCGAAACAGGCGGGACAGACGCCGATGATCTGGACCGTGATCTACTGTTTTTGTGACCTTATTTTTGCCAAAATTTGACATAAAAACCATATTGGTGTAGTATACACAAATCGACCCATCCGGGCCGATTTCGTTTTTGACCCCAGGGGTATTTAACGAATGTTCTTTCAACGAAATCAAGGAGTTCTTCATGAACAAAGCAATTCAGGGAAACAAGCGTACCCAAACCGTTCCGGTCCTCTTGAAGGGTGGCCTCATGGCCCGTGTCAACCCGCAGAATATCCCGGAGGAGAGGTGGGATCACCATCACGGGGTCACGGCAAAAGGCCAAAAGGTCAACAGCCTGAAGACGACCAAGATCGACGAAACCATCCTGATCCAAAACGGCAGCGGCGGTCCGACGTTCTCGACCACCATTGGCGAGTTCGAAGTCGCGGCAGGTCCAGGTCCTGGCCGGCATCGGCTACGGCCTCACACCTCCCGCTGGGCATTAAGCTCAACACGCAGTAAAACCCAAGACGGTTCCGTAAGGAGCCGTCTTTTTTCTTGCAAAAATTAAAGCACAATGCTTCAGGTGAGTTTACTGTTGTGATTCCACAAAGAACAAAGAATAATGTCATCAACACTGGGGATACACAACATTGACAAATTATCTCACTAAGGTATACTCGACAAATCGGTTAGGAAGTTAGTCGCTTCTAATGGATATATTGTATATTAATTTAATTTTTAAATATGCCAGAAGACGAAACAACAACACCTTCTCCTGAAGTGGAAGGAGTAGAGACAACAGAAACAACAACACCTTCTCCTGAAGTGGAAGGAGTAGAGACAACAGAAACACCAGAAACTGTGTAAGGAATCCTGCAAAAGACCCTCAACAAGAGGGTCTTTTGTTTTAAAAAAATAATGTTAAAATAGTTGTATGAAGGGATATGTCTTAAACATAGAAGAACAAACTATTAAAAACAATGATTATAGGCAGGTTTTATATACAGCAAAAAATAGTCAGCTTGTGCTTATGAGCATTGCGCCTGGAGATGAGATTGGTGAGGAAACCCACCACCTTGATCAATTCCTTCGTTTTGAGGAAGGTGTGGGAAAAGTTATTTTAGACGACGTTGAGCATAATGTTTCCGATGGATATGCTGTGGTTATTCCGCAAGGAACAAAACACAATGTTATTAATATAGGAAACACACATCTTAAACTCTACAGTCTCTACTCGCCACCAGAACACAAGGACGGCACTGTGCACCACACCAAGGCGGATGAACAAGAGGAACACTTTGACGGAGTGACAACAGAATAATGCTAATTGACGGAAACAAAATCGCAAAAACACTTGAAGAGAAGCTTGTTACAGAGTTGCTTTTCGCTACGCCAAAAAAAGTTTGTTTTGTTATCTTTGAAAATTCTCCGGCTACGGAGCAGTTTGTAAAAGTGAAATCACGCGTTGCGGAGCGCTTGGGGATTCATGTTACAGTTAAAAAATATCCAGATACTAAAAACACAGAGGGAGCTCTAAAAATTGTACACGAGCTCGGAAAAGATGATTACGACGGTATTGTGATACAGCTTCCAGTATCTAAGGGCATTGATACACAAACTGTGCTTGATGCTGTCCCGCCGTTAAAGGATATTGACTTGCTTGGCGCAACAGCGAAAGAAAGTTATGTAAATGGGAAAATAGATAGAACACCGCCTGTCGCGCAAGCAGTGCGAGAAATTTTTGAGGAATATGACATCAATCTCGCTAAGAAGAAAATTGCTTTGGTAGGGCATGGACGACTAGTGGGCGAGCCGATCGGTTTAATGTTTCAGAAAATGAAACTGCCTTACGATGTTATTGATATTAAAACAGGTGAAAAAGAAAAACTAGCGCTCCTTAAAAACGCGGACATTATTATTTCTGGAATTTGTGTACCGCACAGCATAAAGCCAGAGATGATAAAGAATGGAGTCGTTCTAATAGATGCCGGCACCAGCGAGCAAGCAGGGAAACTTGTTGGAAACATTGACCCAGAGTGTGAAGGCAAAGCCTCGCTTGTGACACCAGTGCCAGGGGGAGTAGGGCCAATCACGATCGTTAGTCTTTTGAGGAACCTTTTTTAAGCTTGTTTTTATAGATTTTTTGTGGTACTATACAAAGATGTTAGGAACTAAGAAAAATATGAAGGATGCGCCAGTTTTGATACCTGTATCAGAATTTTTAGAATCCTACAATAAAAATATGCCAACTGGTTGGCCTCGCGCTACCTCAGCGCTTCTACAAAAGTTCAGAGTTGAGCATTCGGCGCTCTTTACTCACGGCGACATGTGGTCGCTAGATCAGCATAGAAAGAAGCTGATGGACTGGCTACCAAGAAACTCAGAGTAAAAGGCGCCAATATAGGCGTTTTTTTGTGTGCTATAATTGCTCGAATGATTATCTCAAAAACAACATTTCTGGACTTTATTTTTTGCCCAAAGAACACTTGGCTTAAACTTCATAAAAAAGAATTTTTTGATAGGTTTGAACTTTCTGCATTTGAACAGAATCTCATGGAGCAGGGAAACGAGGTTGAGGCAGTTGCTCACAAGCTTTCAGTTTTTTCAGATGGTGTTGAGGTTCTTGAAAGAGGAGAGGAGGCTGTAGAAAAAACTAAGGAACTTATGGATGCGCGAACACTGTGCATTTTTCAAGCAACATTTATTGAAGATGAGTTTATTGCTCGAAACGACGCGCTCGTGTGGGACGCAAAAAATAGTTGCTGGGATTTGTACGAAATAAAAGGCACTAATTCACTAAAGGATACCGGCAATGACCACAACCATATTGATGACCTTACTTTTCAGGCGTCAATCCTTTCGCGCGCTGATGTTCCAATGGGAAAATATTTTCTTGTACACCTTAATAAAGACTACGTGCGTTTCGGAGCGCTTAACATTGAGGAATTATTTTTGATTGAAGATCAAACAGAGGCGGTGACTGCAGGGCTTGCGCTAGTTGAAGAGCAAATGAAAACCGCGAAGGAGTATCTCAATAATAAAAAAGAACCTGCCGGAGGGTGTGAATGCATTTACAATGGACGCAGTCGTCACTGCACGACGTTCAAATATTCCAACCCAGAAGTGCCGGACTACTCTGTTCACGATATTTCACGCATCGGGGCAAGCAAGAAGAAACTCGCGACACTTGTTGATGGAAAAATCTACGACATGCTCGATATTCCCGAAGGTATGGAGCTCTCAGACGTGCAGGTGAATCAAATCAACGTGCATCGCAAGCAGTCGCCGATGATTAACACAGAGGGGATTAGTGAAGAGATAAAAGACCTCGTCTTCCCTCTATATTTTTTTGATTACGAAACATACGCGCCGGCGATTCCCGAATTTGATGGTTTCCATCCATACCAAAGAATTCCATTTCAGTTTTCCCTTCACATCCTAGAAAAACCTGGTGAAAAAATGATCCACAAGGAATATTTGCACGAAGAAAGAACTGACCCATCGGAAAAGGTCGCAGAGCTCCTAAATGAGTGGATTGGCGCCACCGGCACTGTTATTGCATGGAATAAATCTTTTGAGGCTGGTGTAAACAGGGAGCTTGGTGAGCGTATGCCAGAACACAAAGCGACGATGGAGCGTATAAATAGTATGCTATACGATTTGATGGATGTATTCAAAAAACAACATTATGTACATCCAAAATTTAAAGGAAGCACCTCAATTAAAAAAGTTTTGCCTGCACTTGTAGATATATCGTATGACAGTCTAGTCATTAAGGAAGGCGGGCAGGCTTCTAATTCTTGGTGGGAGATGACAGACAAAAAAACTCCCCCCGAAACAAGTGAGCATATTTCAAAACACCTTAAAATCTATTGCGGGCAGGATACCTACGCGATGTATGCGATATGGGAAGAGCTCTATAAAATGATATAATGTATGACTGTAGAATTAATCAGATAATAAATATTTATGACACAGGAACTAATCACATGGAATGAAAGGTATAATTTGGGTCTTGAGGAAATTGATCCACAGCATCAAAAATTAATTGCTATTATTAATAAGCTTTATAATGCGATGCGAGCATCTACTGAAAAGGAAGAAATGAGAGTAATACTCAACGAACTCACTGATTATGCGGATTATCATTTTTCCACAGAAGAAAAACACTTTGAGGAGTTCAATTACATAGACAAGGTCTCGCACACAAGGTCGCATAACGCATACAAAGAAAAAATCGCTCAATTTTCAGATGCCTTTCAAAAAAATGAGTCAAGTATATTACCTTTTGAATTAATGGATTTTTTAGGTCAGTGGTGGACAGGACACATTCAAGGAGAAGACCGAAAATATGTTGAGTGTTTTCATGAACATGGCATGAAATAGAGACTATGTTTTTATGTCATATTTTGTATATATTCTCGAATGTGCGGACGGAACATTTTACGCAGGTAGTACAAATGACCTCGAAAAGCGCCTGCACAAGCACAATAATCTCAAATCTGGTGCTCACTACACAAAAATTCGCAGACCGGTAGTTTTGAAATACTCAGAGGAAGTACCTGACTTTGCGACCGCTCGCGCTCGTGAGGCAGAATTCAAAAGATGGAGCAGGGCAGAAAAGCTGGAATATATAAATAAAAATCAAAAATAATTTGCTACAATAAATAATATGAACCCTGAAGAACGAAAGCAATCTGTGTGGCACACAAAGTCTATTGAAGAGACTTTTTCCATGCTCGAAACTGATGGAAGCGGTTTGAGCTCGGCTGAGGTATCTCTTCGCATAAAAAAATACGGTGAAAACAAACTGCCGGATGTAAAACCAGACAGTTTGGCGCTTGTGTTCTTGCGACAGTTTCAGAGCCCGCTCATATACGTGCTTATTGCGGCTGCCGGTACCGTGCTTTTACTAGGAGAGGCGATGGATGCCGGAGTGATTTTTGCTGTACTTTTTATAAACGCGATAATTGGCTCGGTGCAGGAGGGGCGCGCGCAGAATACGCTCGCGAGTCTTAAAAAATTTGTTGAAACTCGCGCAACTGTTTTGCGCGACGGCAAAGAGATGATTATTCCAGACAACGAGCTTGTGCCTGGAGATATTATCATTGTACAGGAAGGCGAGAGGGTCCCTGCAGACGCGCGCCTTATTTCAATACGTAATCTGCGTGTTAGTGAGGCGGCCCTTACTGGTGAGTCAGTGCCTGTAAGAAAAAGTGCTGATACTCCCACATGGGAAGAGCTGGCAGTATCCGAGCGTCGTAATATGATTTTCCGCGGAACTCATATTACAACGGGTACTGGACGCGCTATCATCGTTGGCACAGGTCTTAACACTGAAATCGGTGTTATTGCAAAAGAAATTGCCTCCATTAGCAGTGATGTGCCGTTGAAAATAGAAATAGCTCGCCTCGCGCGATTTATTATTTTTATTACTGCCCTCATTGCCGTCTCATTGTTTGCTATTGGTATCGCTATGGGGAAAGGAGTGACAGAAATGTTTTTGACAGTGGTGACACTTTCGGTGTCTGTTATTCCAGAAGGTTTGCCAATTGTGCTTACTATTGTTTTAGCAACAGGAGTGTGGCGTATGGGTAAGCAAAACGCGCTTGTTAAAAAAATGCAGGCGGTGGAGGCGCTTGGGCAGGTAGATATTCTCGCAGTAGACAAAACTGGCACACTTACAAGGAACGAAATGGTTGTTCAAAAAATCTATACCAACAACAAATTTTTTAAGGTCGGCGGAGTTGGGTACGAACCTCATGGAGAAATAATTCTAGATGGCGCAGAAATAGAGATTGCAAATCATACAGAACTTTTAGTCCTTGGAAAAATTTCAGCTATATGCGCAAATGCGCGAGTATTTTATAATGAGAAGAACAAACAGTGGAACGTTTCTGGCGATCCCACAGAGGCAGCGATGCTCGTATTGTCGCAGAAGCTTGGTTTTCACAAAGATATTCTTGAAAGTGAATCTCCTGTGATCTCCGAAATGCCTTTTGATTACAATTTGAAATACCACGCAGTCTTGAATAAAGAGGGCGACACAAATGTTTTGTCTCTTTCCGGCGCGCCAGAAATCTTGCTGGATTTTTGCGATACGATTTATATAGATGGCAAGGTAGTAACACTCAGCGAAGCAATGCGAAAAGAAATTGAATCTGTTCTGCTAGAAATGTCCAAGGAGGGACTTCGCGTGATTGCACTGGCAAACCTCAAGGACGCGAGCGATTTACCGACCATAAATACTCCACCGCATGCAACATTTGTTGGTTTTCTGGCTATGCATGACGCGCTTCGCGGTGAGGTGGCGTCTACTGTTATGCGCGCTCGTGAGGCAGGAGTGAGGACAGTTATGATTACGGGTGATCACAGGGTTACCGCGCAAGCCATCGCGATTGAAGCTGGGATTTTTAGTGAGGGTGACAAAATTTTGACTGGTAGGGAGCTGGATATAATGTCCGAAGAAGAGCTTGCGGATGCTATCCAGAATGTTTCGGTGTTTGCTCGTGTTACGCCAGAGCATAAAATAAAAATTATTCGCGCCTACAAAAGCGCTGGAAATATTGTTGCGATGACAGGGGACGGAGTAAACGACGCTCCTTCTTTGTCCGCAGCCGACCTTGGCGTTTCCATGGGTGTAGTAGGCACAGAGGTCGCAAAATCCGCATCTGACATTGTGCTTCTTGATGACAATCTAAACAGCATCATTTCCGCTATTGAGGAGGGTCGCAGTATCTACAAAACAATAAAGAAAGTTACTCTATATTTGTTTTCTACAGGCGCAGGTGAGGTGCTAACAATTACCGGTGCCATTCTTCTCGGCTATATGGTGCCTATTTTACCGGCGCAGATTATTTGGCTCAACTTTGTCACAGATGGTTTCCTGGATGTTTCTCTCGCCATGGAACCAAAAGAAAAAGGTCTTTTAATTGAAAAACGTGTAAGGGGTCCGCGCCATCTTGTGGATGGTCTTATGTATACGCGCATCATAATAATGGGAAGCGTGATGGCTATTGGAACTCTGTATTTGTTTGGAGACTATGCTTATGGTGAGCCAGAAAAGGCGTGGACAATATCGCTTACGCTTCTTGCAGTGTTTCAGTGGTTCAATGCTCTCAATTGCCGTTCTCAGAAACTTTCTGTTTTTCAAATGAATCCTTTTTCAAATCTATATCTAATAGGCGCTCTATGTATTGTTGTTCTGCTTCAAATGTTTGCATTGTATACAAGTCTCGGTCAAAAGCTTTTGCATACGGTACCGCTCTCACTTTCAGAGTGGGGAATGATTTTTGCAATTGCTTCATCTATTATTGTGGCAGAGGAGATACGAAAGTTTTTTCATAGGTTGCGCGACGGTCATTCGCTTGAGCAGAAAATACTACAATGACACCACGCGAGGAATTTGAACAAATTGTTATTGATGAGCTTGCAAAAGTGCCGGAGCAATTTCACAATAAAATAAAAAATGTTGTTTTTATCGTTGAGGACGAAGTGTCTGATCTAGAGCGTAACGAAAATCATTTAGGAAAAGAGCAGGATCTTCTGGGTTTATACAAGGGCATTCCTCTTATCGCGCGCGGAGATGGCTACGGCGTAGGAATGACACTTCCAGACGTGATAACAATCTATCAAGGTCCAACAGAAAGATCTGCCAATGGAGACTCTGAGCGCGCTCGCTCTATTGTTCGCGAAACTGTTTTTCATGAAGTAGCGCATTATCTAGGGATGAACGAGGGCGAGGTGGCAAAGTGGGAGGCAAGGCAAAGTACAGACCATCTGGTATAATATCTATTATGATAAAACTAATAAAAAGTTTTGGATGGGCAATGAATGGATTGCGAACGGTATGGCGAGAGGAAGTAAATTTTCGCATAGAGTCGACGATAGCTCTCGTGGTTGTTGGCATAGGAGTTTACCTTAATTTTACAAAGCTTGAATGGGCATTTATTATTGTGTCCATTTGCGCTGTGCTTTCTGCCGAGATGGTAAACACCGCAATAGAGGACCTTTGCAACAAAATTGAGCCGAACACAGACCCAATTATCGGCAAGATTAAAGATATGATGGGAGGAGTGGTGCTTCTAGTGTGCGTCACGTCAGTCATTATCGGAGTTATGGTTATTTCTAATCACTTCTAATATGCGTGAGATTGAATGCATTGCCCGCGCAGTAATAGAAGAAGATGGAAAGTTTTTGCTTTGTCGTGGAAAAGGACGCGAGAATTATTTCTTCCCTGGTGGGCACATTGAAGAAGGCGAGAGCGCTCCAGAATCGCTTACCCGCGAGATAATAGAAGAACTTGGCGAGAAGAGCGAGGTAAAACGATTTCTCGGCGCTACTGAAAACAAATATCAGACAAAAGACGGTGATGTACACGAAATAAATCTTGTGTATGAAGTTAAGCTTCTAAACGATGGTGAAAAAGTTAGCCAAGAGGACCACCTGGAATTCGCGTGGCTCACACGCGAGGAACTTCGCGATGCGATAGTTTTTCCAACCACCCTCCGCGACGCTGTCCTCGCCGATCACTCAAAAGAAAAACCCTTCTGGGTTTCCGAAGGGTTTTAATTATAATTACAGCCCGATACTTTTCTTGAGGTCTGCGAGTTCTTCGCCAACAATTTCGCGATACGCGCCCTCTTTGAGGTCTCCTAATTTAATATTCATAATTCGTACTCGCTTGAGCTCAAGGACTTGGTAGCCCTCTGCGGCACACATACGGCGGATCTGATGCTTCTTGCCCTCTGTAAGTGTAATACGAAATAGCGTTTCGCCAGCGCGACGCGCTTTTGCGGGCTTGGTTTTGTAAGTCTCTATTAAAATGCCACGTTCAAGATGCCGAACAAATGTGTCGGTAATTTTTTTGTCCACCTTTACCAAATATTCTTTCTCGTGCACGCGGTCTGGAGAGAGCACTCGGTCAGTCAGGCGTCCGTCGTTGGTGAGGATGACGAGACCTTCTGAGTCCTTATCCAAACGCCCAAGAGGGAAGAGCCCTCGAAGCGCTGGGAGTGAGGACTTGATACTTTCACCCTCGGTCTGTGTGTCTGTGGAAATGCCACGTGGCTTGTAGTAGGCGAGGTAGCGATACGAGCCTTCAATTTTTGCAATCACCTTTTCTGATACTTCAACTTTGTCGTCAGGAGATTCTACCTTGTCACCAAGCACGGCCGTTTTGCCGTTTATTTTTACCAAACCTTTAGTAATGAGCTCGTCCGCGCCACGGCGGGTGGAATAACCCTTGTGAGCAAGGTAGCGATTGAGGCGAACGGGGAATTCTAGAGGTTCCATATAGAAACAATTATATCACAGTTTGATATAAAAATCAAGGTACAAAAAACCCCGTATTAACGGGGTTTTTTGTACCTTTTAAAACTACAGGTGCTTCTTGATCATCTCCTCAAGCTCCTTAACGTGGCCTTCTTTGTCTTTCTCAATCATTGCCCAAAATTTTGTGCAGTCTGGGCAGTCGTGCGCATCCTTCTTATATGCGTCCTTTATGCGCCACAAGCTTTTATGCTCTTGAGTTGCTTGAAGAAGTAAATTGTAAACGTGGTTGTTCAACATAATGGTGTTTTTAGTTATCTTACTCTCGACCGATACCTTAGTATATCAAAAAATACTTATCCACAGGGGATTTTAACATTATTATTTTTCTAATCGTGATACAATCATACTAAGCTTTTACAAATATATATGCGAGTACTTATGTTCGGATGGGAGTTTCCTCCTCATAACAGCGGCGGCCTCGGCACTGCGTGTTTTGGACTTACCCGAGCATTGGCTTCCCGAAAAATTGACGTTCTTTTTGTCCTTCCTAAAAAAGTTGGTGTGTCGGCCGACTTCATGAACATTCTTTTTGCTGATACGCGAAAAGTAAAATTTTTAGAGATTGAAAGTCCTCTCAAACCGTATGTTACATCCGAAGGATACATTCACGAACGTGATAAAATAATCTCTGATATTTATGGAAATACACTTATGCAAGAAGTACGTCGCTACGCACTACGCGCGCGAGACATTGCTAAAAAAGAAAAATTTGATGTCATCCACGCTCACGACTGGCTTTCTTTTCTTGCAGGCGTTGAGGCAAAAAAAGTTTCAGGAAAGCCGCTCATTCTACATATGCACGCAACAGAGTTTGACCGCACAGGAGGGCAAGGCGTGAACCAGGATGTTTACAAAATAGAGCGAGAGAGTATGAACTATGCCGACGGAATTATTGCGGTTTCAAACTTCACAAAGCAAAAAATTGTGCAACACTATGGCATCCCGGAGTCAAAAATAGAAGTTGTACATAATGGTATTGATGAGTGTGATTACGCGAACATCCCAGACCGTCTCACAGAACTAAAAAAATCAGGTCAAAAAATTGTGCTCTTTGCCGGACGCATTACAATTCAAAAAGGTCCAGAATATTTTATTCGCGCCGCAAAACGTGTGCTTGAGGTAAATCCAAATGTGCTCTTCCTTGTGGCAGGTTCCGGCGACATGGAAAGGCAGATGATGCTTGAGGCCGCACACCTCGGTATTTCTAACCGCGTACTATTTGTTGGTTTTCTACGTGGAGACGACCTAAATGCTGTTTACAAAATTGCAGACCTTTTTGTGATGCCATCCGTGTCAGAACCATTTGGAATTACTCCGCTTGAATCAATCATCTCCGGCGCGCCTGTGCTAATTTCAAAACAATCAGGCGTAGCAGAAGTTTTAACCCATGCGCTCAAAACAGACTTCTGGGACACAGAAGATATGGCAAACAAAATTCTCGGTGTTGTATCGCACCGCTCACTCAAGGACACTCTCTGGGGCAATAGTCGTGAAGAAGTAAAGAAAATCAGTTGGGACTCAGCAAGCAAAAAATGTATTGATTATTATGAAAAAATAATATGTGACTGCGGAATAGATGCGTACAAAGCAAAATTATCCTATGTTTAGGTGTATTAGTTGACAAATCGCTCTGTAAGATTATAATGGCACCTTCGTCTACAATAGAGTGGAGGACTCAATGGAGTTCTTCTGCTGTGTCTACGGAGTAGTTCTTTTTGAATCAAAGAAAGGGTATGATAAATGCTTAAGCAAGAAAAGGTTGGTTACCATCTAAAACTGAAGGAAGAGGGAGTTGTAGTATTTTATGTAGAGAGTGGCAACCGCAGTGTTTTTGACAAACAAAAACTCCCATATGGGGAACCGCTTGGATTTCACGCGATTTCCACATGTAATGGAGTTATTAGCCGTGAACATGTAATCGATGATTTTGATGCCATTGTTTGTTCTGAATGCAATGCTCACAGCACACTGTTTCAAAAGGAGAAGGTAACATACGGGGAGATACTACGGATACTTGAGCCCTTCAGAGGGGGTAGATTTGGGATCATAGGACAAAAAACGGGATCCTTTGAAAGATTTCGTTAGTCATTGATGTAAATAATAAAAAATGAACCCTGATAGATAATATCTTTCAGGGTTTTTAATTTGCTAGTTCATCATAATGTGATACAAAAATATAGGACACTGCTGGCCCCGACCGCTGGACACAGTCTCCTTTGGCGCTAGTAATCCAGAACATTGAATTGAGCTCCTAGATTGCTTCGAGTACTCGCAATGACTGTGAAAGTTTGTGCAGAACGTACCACAAAACATCGTGGTGTGTTCTTTTCTTTTTATATTTCTTGTATACTGTATCTGCATTCACTTTTGACTTTATGAACTTTAAGGACTTTACAAACTAATCTATGGCATCAATCTGTTTTTATTTTCAAGTACACCAGCCATTCCGCGTAAAAGATTACCGTGTTTTTGATATTGGTCGCGATAGCGAGTATTTTAATGATGATTCCGAGCGTTCAATAAATAATAAAAAAATTCTCAACAAAGTTGCGGGGAAATGCTATTTGCCAGCAAATGCGATAATGCTTGAGCTTCTAAACAAACACCCTGAATTCAAAATAAGTTTTTCTTTTTCAGGCGTATTCCTCGACCAGCTTCAAGAGTTTAGCCCAGAGACACTTGAGTCATTTCAGAAACTCGTGGCGACCGGACGAGTGGAGGTGCTTTCAGAAACATACTATCACTCACTTTCTTTTTTATATTCACCGGACGAGTTTCGCCGACAGGTAAAAATGCACAGAGAGAAAATTCAAGAACTTTTTGGAGTAACCCCAACAGTATTCCGCAACACGGAACTTATCTACAACAACGCACTCGCTATGGAAGTGGAGAAGATGGGTTACAAGGGGATCATCGCTGAGGGAGCTGACCACGTGCTTGGTTGGAGAAGCCCGAATTTTTTATATCGCCCGCAGGGTACACAAAATTTGAAGCTCATGCTCAAGAACTATCGCCTCTCTGATGATATTGCTTTTCGTTTTTCATCGAAGGATTGGGCGGATTTTCCACTTACTGCGCCAAAGTTTGCAAACTGGGCATCTCAGGTAAACGGCAATGGACACGTAATTAACCTCTTCATGGATTACGAAACATTCGGTGAGCACCAATGGGAGGACACTGGGATATTTAATTTTCTTCGCCATTTGCCAGAAGAGATATATAAACACCCCGACAACGACTTCGTAACTCCGAGTGAGGCTATCGCGCGATATGAACCGGCATCTCTACTCGATGTCCACAACTATATGTCATGGGCGGATGTCGAGCGCGATCTTTCCGCGTGGCTCTCAAACCCAATGCAACATGATGCGATACAGAGCATATACAAACTCGAAGAAGACGTACTCGCCACCAACGACGAAAAGCTCATCAGCGATTGGCGAAAACTCCAAACTTCTGACCACTTCTACTATATGTGCACCAAATGGTTCAACGACGGCGATGTGCACAAGTATTTCAACCCCTACAACACACCATACGAGGCCTTCATAGCGTATATGAATGCTCTTCAGGATTTGCGCCTGCGGGTGGTCGGACATCCAGCATACGCGAAAAAAGTAAAAGTGAGAGAAATTGTGTAAAACGTATTGTCAGTAGTTAGTTGTTAGTTGTATACTATATGTATGCCTAAGTCCCTTTCACTCGGTAATGGAAATATTCTTGTCTGCACAGACAAGCGCGCTCAGGTGCGCGACTTTTATTTTCCGTACGTAGGACTAGAAAATCATGTTGGCGGACATTACACACACCGTGTAGGAGTATGGGCAGACTATCAGCTCAATTGGTTTGAACATTCTAACTGGGATATACGAGTTCACTCTGCAGACCAGTCACTCACAGGTGAGACGGTTGCTGTAAACAAAACACTCGGAGTAACTCTCAATATTACCGATGCTGTATACAATGAAAAAAATATTTTTATAAGAGAGGTAAATGTTACAAATAATTCTGATCAAAAGCGCACAATCAAACTGTATTTTGGTCATGAGTTTGAAATATACGAATCACATAGGGGAGATACAGCATATTTTGATCCGATAAATCACGTTATTGTTCACTATAATGGAAAGCGTATATTTCTTATTAACGGACTTTCTGATTCTGGAAGTTTTGACGACTACACCACCGGTATTTTTAAAATTGAGGGCAAGGAAGGGAGCTTTGTAGACGCAGAGAATGGCCACCTTGCAAAAAATTTAATAGAACACGGTCCGTCTGATTCTGTGATTGGTTTTTATCTTGACATACCGGCTAATGAAACAAAAAAAATTTACTATTGGGTTGCTACAGGAAAATCAATAAAAGAAGCGCAGGATCTAAATAGATACACACTAGAAAAAAACCCAGGTCATCTGCTTCGTACTACCCGTGACTTTTGGCACGCGTGGGTGAATAAATATAATTTTACATTTTATGGGCTTACTCAGGACGAGATTTCACTATTCAAGAGATCTCTTCTTACAATCCGCTCACACGCAGATAATCGCGGAGCTATTATTGCGTCTGCTGATTCAGATATGCTCCAAAACGGACGCGACACATACAGCTATATGTGGCCACGTGATGGCGCATTTTCTGCGATGGCATTTGACATGGCTGGAGATTTTAATGTTGCAGAGCGTTTCTTTGATTTTTGCGACCACGTGATCACTGACGATGGATATTTTATGCACAAATATCGTCCAGACGAATCACTAGGTTCGTCGTGGCATCCATGGATGAGGAACGGTAGAATAGAACTTCCTATCCAAGAGGATGAAACAGCGCTTGTTCTTATTGCTTTGTGGAATCATTATGTCCAAACAAAAGATCTGGAGTTTATTGAAAAAATTTATAATTCCTTAATAAAGCGCGCTGCTGATTTTATGGTTGGTTATCGCGACCCGACAACACGCCTACCAAAAGCATCTTACGATTTGTGGGAAGAAAAATTTGGTATACACACATTTACATCTGCTTCTGTATACGGTGCGCTTATGGTTGCGGCAAAATTTGCGAAGCTTCTTGGAAAAGAAAAAAGTGAGCACATTTACACAACCGCAGCTTTTGAAATTCGCCAATCAATACTCAACCATCTATATGACGATGAATCGGGTATTTTTGTAAAGATGATCAACGTTTCAGATGATGGAACAATAACATACGATCGCACACTTGATATGTCTAGCATCTTTGGAGTTTTTGCTTTTGGTGTTCTTGATGTGGAGGATCCACGTCTTGCGCGAGCTATAAAGCAGGTTGAAGATCGTCTTTTGGTAAAAACTTCTATTGGTGGAATCGTGCGCTATGAGGGAGATGTTTATTTCCGCGATGCCTCTGGCGTTCCTGGAAATCCGTGGATCATCACGACTCTTTGGCTTGCTCAATATTATATAGCTCTCGCAAAAAAGGAATCCGATTTCGCTCCCGTACATCAGTGGCTAGTGTGGGCTGTAAAACACGCTGGGCCTTCAGGAGTATTTTCTGAACAACTTCATCCGTATAGCGGGGAGCCTCTTTCAGCGACGCCTCTTACATGGAGTCACTCTGAATACATTATAACGATAAGTAAGTACCTTAATCGACTTGAGGAACTTGGCATTTGCCTAAAATGCAACCCGATGTACACAGAGCAGTAACGGGTTGAATATGGAATATTCAGACCGATTGCTTTTTGCTTATTGTCTGATAGAATGTGATACATGTATATCCTGTTTGATATTGGTGGCACAAAAATGAGGGTTGTGGCGGCAGATCGTGATAAGTTCCTCGGCGAGCCTGTTGTTGTTTCCACCCCAAAGGATTTCGGCGAGGGGATTGATACTCTAAAGCGAATAATTGATAATCTTTCGCAAGGGCTTGCATCTGAAAATCGCGCAGTGACAGCAATAGTCGGTGGTATCGCAGGTCCACTAAACGACCTTCAAACATTGCTAGTAAAAAGTCCTAATCTGCCTGGTTGGGTGGGGCATGATATTAAGGAAACCCTACACGCAATGTATAAGGTTCCAGTAGAGCTTGAAAATGATGCCGCCCTTGTTGGGCTAGGTGAGGCTCACTTTGGCGCAGGGCGAGGCAAATCTATTATTGCGTATTTAACAGTTAGCACGGGTGTTGGTGGCGCGCGCATTATTAACGGCAGAATAGACCGTTCTTCTCTAGGCTTTGAGCCCGGACATCAAATTATTGACCCAGACAACACCCTTTGCCCAAAGTGTGAAGGCAACGACCTAGAGGCGTACGTGTCTGGTACTGCCGTTGAAAAGCGTTTTGGAATGAAACCGTATGATATTCATGATGACGCGATATGGGACGAACTCGCAAAGTTTCTAGCATACGGACTCAACAACACCATTGTGCACTGGTCGCCAGACATTATTATCGTGGGAGGTTCAATGATGAAGGATGTAGGAATTCCAATTCCAGCCGTACGCAAGCACCTTGCAGAAGTTTTAAAAATATTTCCGCAAATTCCACAAGTTGAGAAAGCGGAGCTTGGTGACTTTGGCGGACTATACGGCGCGCTCGCTCATGCTCGCGCGCGTTACTAATTAATTTTATAAAAATGGATGACGTTTACAAGCAATCACTCGAGCTTCACAAAAAGCATCGGGGTAAAATAGAAGTTGTTAGCAAAGTTCCGCTCACAAATCGCGCGGAACTTTCTCTTGCGTACACGCCTGGAGTTGCAGAGGTCTCGCGAGAGATCGGGCGCGATGCAGAACTTGCATATGAATACACCATAAAAGGCAATACTGTTGCCATAGTTTCCGACGGCTCTGCCATACTCGGACTTGGGAATCTCGGCGCTCATGCTGCCATCCCTGTTATGGAGGGCAAAGCGGCAATTTTTAAGGAGTTTGCAGGGATAGATGCGTTTCCAATTTGTGTGAATACTCAGGACGTGGAAGAAATTATAGCGCTTGTAAAAAACATTGCTCCTGTTTTTGGTGGGATAAATCTTGAGGATATTTCAGCACCACGCTGTTTTGAAATAGAGGAACGCTTGCGCGCAGAACTCCCTATACCTGTGATGCACGATGATCAACATGGTACTGCGACCGTTGTGCTTGCTGGGCTCATCAACTCGCTAAAGCTTCGTGGAAGCAAAAAGGAGGACGCGCGAGTTGTGATGAGCGGAGCTGGGGCCGCGGGCACTGCAATTACAAAACTTTTACTAGAGTATGGATTTAGGCATTTCATAATTTGCGATACAAATGGCGCGATATACGAGGGACGAGGAGATTTAAATTCTGAGAAAGACGCGCTTGCTCGTATAACAAATAAAGAGAAAAAAAGTGGCACTCTTGCCGATGTATTAGCTGAAGCAGATATTTTCATAGGAGTTTCAAAAGGTGGAGTACTTACATCGGAGATGGTGCAGACAATGGCGAAGGACCCTATTATTTTTGCGCTTGCAAACCCAATTCCAGAGATTATGCCAGATATCGCAAAATCTGCCGGTGCATTTGTGGTAGCAACAGGGCGTTCAGACTTCCCAAATCAAATTAACAACTCGCTCGCATTTCCGGGTATTTTCAGAGGCGCGCTAGATAATAGAATAAAACAATTTAATGAGCAGATGTTTATCCGCGCGGCAGAGGCTCTCGCGTGGTATGTTAAAGATCCAAAAACAGACCAGGTTCTGCCATCAATGTTTGATAAGGAAATTGTTTCGGTGGTAAAGGATGCAATTCGAGACTAACAAAAGAAAGAGCCTCGTGCATACGAGGCTCTTGTTCTATTTCACTATTTAATTCCGTGGATTGCGTATGAATGTTTGAAATGCAATCGAAGGTACCCCTTTTTTTATATCACCTGGCACCATATGGTTTTTCCGCAATTGCCATTCATTTATATGGAGTTCAGGAAAAAAGACATCTCCTGGAAAATCAGCAAAAATTCGTGTTAAATGAACAACACGTATCTCAGGAAGAACAATGAACTGCTCATAGACTTCTTGTCCTCCAGCAATGCAAACTCTACGAGTTTCCCTTAATTTCAGTATAGCATTAATATCGGAGATCGCTATACATCCTGGGAAGCGAGAGTGCGCCTTCTCTGGGCAACGGCTGAGGACAAATATAGTACGACCAGGAAGTATACCACCCTGAAGTCTTTTCTGGCTGGAATTCTTACAGATTGATTCAAGTGTGCGACACCCCATAACAACATAGGAACCCATAGTGATGTTTTTGAAATGCTCCATGTCCTCAGGTATATACCCCCAAGGTAATGTTTGTCCATTTCCTATTACCCTTTTATTTGCCACAGCAACCACGATCTCTATCGGATGTAATGCCTTCTCCATAATTGCCTCCATTCAGTTTTCAAATTAATATAATGAACCTACCTATTGCAACAATACAAATATTTACTCACTGTGTCAAATGTGTTAAAATGCCATTTCAATATGCAACCTATATCATTTAAGATTGAAAAGAAAGGTCGTGGACTCGCGCGCGCAGGCGTTTTAACAACACCACACGGGGAAATCAGAACCCCAGCATTTGTTACTGTCGGTACTAAAGCAACAGTAAAAGCCCTCACTCCGGAAATGGTTGCTGAACTTGGCGCGCAGGTTGTGCTTGCCAACACATACCACCTGTACTTGGAGCCTGGCGATGAAATAGTTCGCGATGCAGGAGGATTTGGGAAATTTATGAATTGGCACGGGCCCACAATGACTGACTCGGGTGGTTTCCAAGTATTTTCTCTTGGCGCTGCATTTGGTTCAAAGGTTGGTAAATTATCAAAGGTGGTTCAGGGAGAGGCTGCACTGCAAGATGAAATTGAATCAGGGGACGAGGCGGGGAAACTTGCAAAGATTGATGAGGACGGGGTGACATTTAAGTCCTACAAGGACGGGAGCGTGCATCGCTTCACACCCGAACGCTCAATGGAGATACAGCACAACCTCGGCGCAGATATGTTTTTTGCATTTGATGAATGTACCTCTCCCGCGGCTCCATACGAATACCAAAAAGAAGCGATGGAGCGCACGCACCGATGGGCAAAGAGAAGTCTCGACCACCATAAACTCTTGGACGTCCAACGTCCAAGAGTACGACAGGGATTATTTGGTGTAGTGCAAGGGGGAAGACATAAAGACCTTCGTGAGGAAAGCGCGCGGGTGCTTGGTGCGATGGACTTCGATGGCTACGGCATTGGCGGGTCTTTTGATAAAGATGATATGGGAACAGCGGTAGGGTGGGTGAATGCGATCCTCCCTGAGGATAAACCTCGTCACCTCCTCGGTATCGGCGAGCCTGAAGACCTATTTGGTGCGGTGGAAAATGGTTGTGACCTTTTTGACTGCGTGGCACCGACACGAATGGGGCGAAATGGCACGCTACATACAAGAGACGGAAAAATAAATATACGTAACGCAAAGTTCGCGCGCGACTTTACCCCTGTTGATAGTGAGTGCGATTGCTATACTTGTAAAAATTATACTCGCGCGTACATTGCGCACCTATTCCGCTCCGACGAAATGCTCGCAGGGACATTGGGGTCAATTCATAACCTTCGCTTCCTGGTGAGCCTCGTCGACCAAATGAGGGAGGCAATTCTTGATAACACTTTTGAGACATTCAAAGTAAAATTTTTAAAGAGATATTGCAAATAAAAAAACCGTGGACACTTTTATGGTGACCACGGTTAATCTTATCAATGCAAATTTTCTTGTACAGGAGACATAAGTTTCAGACGTCTTTCAGAGAGAATTTTCCTACAATATGTACAGCGACAGGTAGTTACTTTTTCCCAATATGGTTCAGAAAAGGAAGGCTCGTTACCCGTCATATATTTGTCTCTGGTTAATATTCTCTCTATCGTTGTTTCTGCTTTAGGCATTTTTCTGCAGAAACTACAACGCAAACCAAGGCGTTGCAATAAATATGACAAAAGATCAAGGAAATCCAACTTGCTCATATAACCTCCTTCTATAAATAAATATACCCTCCCAAAAACTACCATTTTATGGTATATTGTCAACCTCAACGAAATGTCTACTTTTAATCTAAAATCAGACTGGCCACCAGCGGGGGATCAGCCAAAGGCCATCAAGGAGCTTTTGGGTGGGCTTAAGAAAGGGATGCGCGCGCAGACCTTGCTTGGCGTTACTGGCTCGGGCAAAACTTTTACGATGGCAAATATCATCGCGTCTGTCGGTAAGCCCACGCTCGTTATTGCGCACAACAAAACGCTCGCCGCACAGCTCGCACAAGAGTACAAAGAATTTTTCCCTGATAATGCGGTGCATTATTTTGTTTCGTACTACGACTACTATCAACCAGAAGCGTACATGCCAACGACCGACACCTATATTGAGAAGGACGCGCAGATAAACGAAGAGATTGACCGTCTTCGCCATGCGTCCACTCAGGCGCTCCTAACTCGCAAGGATGTAATCATTGTTGCGTCTGTTTCCTGTATTTACGGCTTAGGCTCACCTGCAGAGTACGAAAAAGAAAATATGAAGCTTTCTGCTGGGCAAAAAATTGACCGCAAAATGCTTATGCAAAAGCTCATAAACATTCACTTCACTCGCACAAATGCTGATCTCACTCCTGGAACATTTCGTTCAATCGGCTCGCTTATTGAAATCATGCCTGTGTCGGAAAAAATAATTTGGAGCATTACCCTTGATGCGCGGGGAATAAATACAATCAATAAAGTTGACCCAATCTCACAAAAAATTGTAGACACACCTGAGTCCATTTTTATTTTTCCTGCCAAGCACTTCATTACTAATGAAGTTGAAAAGACAAAAGCTATCAAAAAAATTAAAGCAGAACTGGATACTCAGCTTAAAAAATTTGAAAAAGAGGGGAAGCTTCTTGAAGCTGAGCGATTGAAGCGTCGCACCACATACGACCTAGCAATGATTCGCGAGGTTGGCTACTGTAGCGGTATTGAAAACTATTCACGCCAGATGTCTGGCCGTAGTGAAGGTTCTGCTCCTGATACGCTTCTTTCGTATTTTCCACGCACCAAAGACGGGAAACCTGACTTCTTAACCATCATAGATGAATCCCACGTAACTATTCCACAAATTGGCGGAATGTATGCTGGTGACCAGTCGCGCAAAAAAACTCTCGTAGAGTTTGGCTTTCGTCTACCGAGCGCAATGGACAACCGCCCGCTTCGTTCAGAGGAATTTCACGATCGCGTTGGTCAAATGATTTTTACTTCTGCAACACCATCCACGTATGAAAAAGAAAATAGTGCCCAGGTCGTGGAACAGGTAATTCGCCCAACAGGTCTCATTGACCCAGAGATTACCATTCGACCGATTCTCGCGCGCCCGGGTTTTTCTGCGAGCCCAAGTTTTAAAAAGGGCAAGGACACAAGAAAAGAACTTGAAGATACATCAAAAGGCGCATACCCTGGTCAGATTCAAGACCTTATCGCAGAAACAAAAAATGCAGTAGCAAAAGGTGGGCGTGTAATTGCTACAACTCTTACCAAAAAAATGGCGGAGGATCTATCAGAATATTTAAAAGGTGAGGGGATCAAGGCCGAATACGTGCACAGTGATATTAAAACGCTTGAGCGTATTCAAATCTTGACTGCATTCCGCAAAGGAACTTTTGATTGTCTTGTTGGTGTGAACCTGCTACGAGAGGGCTTGGACCTGCCTGAGGTAACCCTCATTGGGATTTTGGACGCCGACAAAGAGGGGTTTCTTCGCTCCGAAACTTCGCTCATTCAGATTATCGGACGCGCGGCGCGAAACGTGGAGGGACGCGTGATTCTTTACGCTGAGAAAATTACCGGTTCTATAGAACGAGCAATGAGAGAGACAAACCGCCGTCGTGCTATTCAGGTAGCCTACAACAAGGCACATGGAATAACTCCGAAAACTATCATCAAGCAAATCAAGGACATCACCGAGCATTTGGAAACCGACCACATGAAAGCAGTGCGAATGAATCTTGATATTGACGCGAAAATATTTATAAAAGACCCACAGAAACTCTTAAAGATTAAAGAAAAAGAGATGTCAAAAGCTGTAAAGGAATTGGATTTTGAGACAGCGGCAATATTAAGGGACGAGATAATATTGCTCAAGGAGCAACTGTTAAAATAAAAAGTAACTGCCACTGGAGACCAGGGGCAGTTACTTAGTTATGTGACACGCTTGCATCACTAGAACTTATAAAGAACAGAAAGTGAGCTTGCGGTTGCCGACCCGGCTCTTTGGTATTCGGCACGAAATGAAAAATGCTGAAATGGCTTTGCTTCTACCCCAATACTCGCTATTGGCGCTGTTTCCTTGCCGATTTTACCCCAATGAAAGCTTGGGTTATTTTGATCCGCATATCTATTTGCAAGTTTTTCTATTTGGTAATTATAGACACCTACTCTTCCATACACATCAATTTCTTCAGCGACAAAAATCTTTTTTGTTGATGACAATTGTATTGATGATACTAATGCTTCTCGTCGCGCGCGAATACCAGAATTTGATTGGCGGTCCAAAACATAAAGATCAGTCTTGATAACAGACGAGCTCACTGCACTTGAATCATTTGTGAGCACATGTTCTTTTTCAAGAAACTCAACACCGTAGATATCAGCAACACCAGTATTGATAGAATTACCTGGTATATATTTTTCAGCTAATACGTTGCCTCCCACCAGAAGAAAAAATATAGCAATGAACATTTTCATGTTAGCCCCCTTTTTTTTGTGAATGTAGACATTTGACCCTTTTAAATAGTAGCACTATTGAAGGACAGCTACAATTGTTGCCATAATTAAGAAAATCTGATATAATAGAGTGCACTCAAAAAGGACTATTATATGGCAGATAATAAAAAACAAAAACATTTAGACAAAATTATCGTCCGTGGAGCGCGTACTCATAACCTGAAAAACATCAGCGTGGAAATACCTCGTGACAAAATGATTGTTTTTACAGGACTTTCGGGGTCTGGAAAATCCTCGCTTGCTTTTGATACTATTTTTGCCGAGGGACAGCGTCGTTACGTGGAGTCTCTTTCTGCATACGCTCGACAGTTCCTAAACCAAATGCAAAAGCCAGATGTGGATGAAATCACAGGTCTCTCGCCATCTATCTCAATTGATCAAAAGTCCCACTCATCAAATCCACGCTCAACAGTGGCAACCATCACTGAGGTCTATGACTACCTTCGTGTGCTTTACGCGCGTATCGGTAAACCGCACTGCCTTGTTTGCGGCACAGAAATCAAACGTCTCGGAAATGAGGAAATTATAAATTTCATAATGGATGACGTGAAGGGTGATGTAGGAAAGAAGGCAGTTTCAATTCAAATTTTTGCTCCAATTGTTCGCGGAAGAAAAGGCGAGTACTACCAGCTTCTCTACGACCTTCTCGGCAAAGGATATTTAATGGTGCGTGTTGACGGCAAGATGCACAATCTCCGAGAAAAAATTGAACTCTCAAAAACAAAGAAGCACGAAATTGATGTGCTCGTAGATGAAATCCTCCTTGCTGACTTCAAGGGCAAAGAGAAAGGTAGAGAGCGCCTCGGCGAGGCGGTTGAGAAGGCTCTGGATGAGTCGCAGAGTTTAGTGAGAATAGTGTTTGCAGATAAAAAAAATGACACGAAAGATTCAATCATGTCTAATCGCTTCGCTTGCCCGAACGACGGCTTCTCATATCCAGAAATTGAACCAAGGCTTTTTTCATTCAACTCTCCATACGGCGCATGCGAGCTTTGTAACGGACTTGGCACTAAACATTTTTTTGGAAAGGAAAATTGTCCAGACTGCGACGGAGCGCGCCTTCGCAAGGAAGCTCTCAATGTTTTTGTGAGCGGGAAAAATATTGTTGAGCTCGTAAATATGTCTATCCAAGACGCGTCTGACTTTTTTGCCACACTAAAAATCTCAGCTCGTGACAGGGATATCTCGGTTCCTGTTGTAAAGGAAATTCAGAATCGACTTTCCTTTATGCTAGAGGTTGGCCTAAACTACCTTACTCTCAGCCGTCGCGCAGGCACGCTTTCTGGTGGGGAGGGCCAGCGCATTCGCCTAGCATCACAGCTCGGCTCAAGGCTCGTAGGCGCGCTATATGTGCTAGACGAGCCTACAATCGGACTACACCAAAGGGACAACGATAGACTCATCAAGACACTCAAGGAGCTTCGCGATATTGGAAATACCATTATTGTGGTTGAGCATGATGAGGACACAATATTTGCCGCTGACTACATGGTGGACATTGGACCGGGCGCTGGGGTCCACGGCGGGGAGATAGTGGTTTCTGGAGATTTGGATGAGCTCCTTATGAACCCAAAGAAATATAAATCACTCACGCTAGATTACTTGCGCGGGGATGTTTCCGTGCCCACTCCAAAACGTCGCGACACTGACAAAGGGCATCTACGTATTCGCGAGGGCACAATTTTTAATATCAAAAGAATGAACGCGGATATTCCGCTGGGGAAACTTGTAGCTATTACAGGCGTGTCTGGTTCGGGAAAGTCTACATTTATGTACGAGCTCATTCACAAAAACCTCCAGGCGCGTCTTGAATACAAATACCGCACGAATGACATTTTTAACTGCGAGAGCTTTACTGGCACTGAGTACCTTTCACGCACGGTGCTCATAGACCAGTCGGCTATCGGTCGCACCCCGCGCTCCAACCCAGCCACATACACTGGAGCGTTCACATTTATGCGCGATTTATTTGCAGAAACAGCTGAGGCTCGCCTGCGTGGGTGGGGTCCTGGTCGATTTTCATTCAATGTAAAAGGCGGTCGCTGTGAGACATGCCAAGGCAACGGAACCATTGCTGTTGAGATGCATTTTTTGCCAACCGTGTATGTGACCTGCGACGTATGCCGTGGCAAGCGTTTTGAGAAAGACACGCTTGAGGTGAAGTATAAAAAGAAAAATATTTACGAGGTCCTTGAGATGACAGTTGAGGAAGCGCTGGATTTTTATATAGATATACCTGCTATTTATGATAGGCTGAAAACTCTTAATGATGTAGGACTTGGCTATTTAAAACTAGGTCAGTCTGCAACAACACTCTCTGGCGGAGAGGCTCAGCGTGTAAAAATTTCTTCCGAGCTTTATCGCCCGCACATGGAGAAGACAATCTATCTTCTTGACGAACCCACAGTCGGCCTCCACTATGAGGACGTGAGGAAGCTCATTGAGATTTTGCAAAAACTTGTGGACAAGGGCAACAGCGTTATCCTCATTGAGCACAATATGGATGTCATCAAGAGTGCGGATTATGTGATAGATATCGGACCTGAGGGTGGAGAAGGCGGGGGACAAATCGTGGCGCGCGGAACTCCGGAGCAAATCGCATCGAGCCCGCTCTCGCACACAGGTAAATACCTAAAGAGAGTTTTGAAAAAGAAATAGACACCTCGCGTGGTATACGAGATGTCTATATTGCTTTTAGGCAGGGGTAATGAACCAATGCTCGAATATGCGTTCGATTTGGCGCTTGTTGGACCACCAGCCTGCTCCTCTGTAGAAAATGGTAGTATTTTTTACGAGAAGCATTGAAAGGGCCGCGATGTCATTTTGTGTGAGATAAAACGGGTACACATCCGGTTCTTTCAAAAGAACTTGTTCGCGAACGAATTCAAAAACTTTTGGCAAAACAACATTAGCTATATCCGGATCATCATACATACTCATCTCATTGTGCCAATAATGAACAAACGTGTCTACGCGCTCTTCTGCGAATCCATGAAGTACTCCGAGGTCCAGAAACGGCACCGTAAAGACATTGTGTTTTTCTGGTAGAGCAATAATGTGACGAGTCAGTTTTTCTGCGCACACATCTAGAAGAGGCTTCACGCAACGAAGTTGCAGGACATGAAAGTAGCGGACGAGCGCGTATCTTACCATACTGTGTACTTCTGGGAAAAGCACCGAGAATTGCAATTGCTGATTAACAATTAACTCACGTGATTGCGACATGACAACCCCCCTATTTGTTGATTAAGGACAATTTCTAAATTTACTATATACTCTCTTTTAAGGAACCGCAACATGATTAAACTTTACGTCCAAGACGCGTGTCCAGACACAGCTCCGGTGACCTGTCAGCTGATTCGAAAACTGCCCGACAATCCAGGGGTCTACATCTTCCGCGGACCGAGGCGTGAGGTTTTTTACATTGGAAAGGCGACTTCACTAAAAAGTCGCGTAGCGAGTTACTTTCGCCGTGACCTCATTGTCACACGCGGACCAATTTTGGTTGGGATGGTGGAGTCAGCAAAGTCAGTGGACTTTATAGAAACGGACTCCGTGCTTGAGGCACTCATATTAGAGGCGGCACTCATAAAAAAACATCAGCCTCCATATAATACAAAAGAAAAAGACAATAAAAGTTTTAATTACGTGGTTATCACAAAAGAAGATTTTCCGCGAGTCGTTACAATGCGCGGAAGGGAATTGGAGACGAGGACTGATGAGGTTAGGTATTCATTCGGGCCGTTTCCTCAAGGAAGTGTTTTGCGTGAAGCACTTGGTATCGTTCGTAAGATTTTTCCGTTCCGTGACAAATGCAAGCCACTATCGGGTAAGCCATGTTTCAATGCGCAGCTCGGGCTTTGCCCAGGAGTATGTGCGGGGACAGTTACAAAAGCAGAATACGCGAAAACAATTCGTCGCATAAAATTATTTTTTGAAGGTAAGAAAAAAGCTCTTGTGGGTAGTCTGGAACGCGAAATGAAGGCTTCTGCAAAAAAACTAAAATTTGAAGAAGCAGGACGTATCAAACGCACGATTTTCGCTCTCAATCATATTCAAGACGTAGCGCTATTAAAGGCGAATTTTCAGCGTGCTTCTGCAATTAGCCCATATGGATCTTTACCTATTCGTATTGAAGCGTACGATGTAGCGCATATTTCAGGTACCAATACAGTAGGTGTAATGGTTGTATTAGAAGACAATGAACCCAAGAAAAGTGAGTATCGAAAATTTAAAATTAAAACAAGCACCAATGACGACAATGCGTCACTCCGTGAAATGCTTATACGACGACTTGGTCACACAGAATGGCAAATGCCGAAATTAATTGTTGTCGATGGTGGCATTGCGCAAGTAAACACTGCAGAAAAAGTACTGGGCGAGCGGGGGATAGATATTCCCATTGTCGGCGTTGTAAAGGGTGAACACCATAAACCAAAAGATTTTCTAGTGGGCAAAAATTCAACACTTAGGCCAGTCTTAGGTGTTTTTGACAGAGCCATTCTTCTTGCAAACAACGAAGCCCATCGTTTTGCGATAGGCTTTCATAGGCAACTTCGAGGAAAGATTAATTAAAGAGTTCGTCTACTACTGCCTTCACCCCATTAGAAACAGGTTCACGCTGCGAGCCCCCCGCCCGCTTTCGCCAGAGCACCAAACAAAAAACTCAAGCGATGGCGGGCGGGTCGCGGTCTCTAACGGGGCAGGCATCTCTTACTATCTACAACTTTGTAATAACCTTACGCAAAGAGCTCTTCAACGACTTCTTTGACATCCTTCCCGTCCGCCTTACCAGCAAGGTCCTTCATGATAGCCCCAGTAAGCTGGCCTGCTTTTGATTTATCTGTTACACCAAGCTCATCCTTTTTTGCAAGGGCAACAACCATAATTTCTTCACGCGACATTAGGGTAGGGAGGTATTTTTCTAGAACAGCAAGCTCTGCCTGTTCGCTTTCTGCGAGCTCTGGGCGTCCTCCGTTTACAAACTGTACGATTGAGTCCTTTCGTTGGTTTGAGAGACGTTTAATGACCTTAAGAACCCCAGCGTCATCTAGAATATCCTGAGGGGTTTTTCCAGTCGCTACAAGCTCATTCGTAAATGAGGAAATCATATTACGCACAACTGATAGACGCACTGCATCTTTTGCCTTCATTGCTTCTTTGACCTCACCTTTGATTTGTTCGTGCAGGGACATGTTTGAAATATGTTAATAATTAATCCTTGTATTATACGGGGTTTTTAGCACTCTGCCACTATTGACATTTATATATTAAGTATGCTATAATGAAAGTTGCTGTAAATTTGTCCTTTAAATCTACGAGGGGGTTATATGTCTTCTGAGCTACTAAAAAATATCACAACGTCCCAGCTCCTGAGAATGGGAGCACGGCTTCAGGCAGAAAGAAAGGCCTTTGATGAGCTAGCAATAGAGCTGGCAAACGAAAGGCGTCGCGTTGCTGATCTTCAGGAGCAACTCAAGGAGGCGATAAAGCAAGCGATCTACGACCCATTAACCGGGCTGGTAACACGCAGGGAAATGGAGCGTCAGATACTCCTTCATTTTGCTTCACTCGAAAGAGCGGAGCGAGTAGTCAAGAGGGGTCGCGCGCAATCAGCTGAAGTCGAGGAATTCTCACTCCTCTTTTTTGACCTTAACGGCCTAAAGTCTGTAAATGACTCGTTTGGGCACAAAGCGGGAGATGTACTTCTTGAAACATTTGCTTCGTCCCTCAGTTCCCATTTTTCGCGCGGAACTGACATTGTGTGCCGTTGGGGAGGAGACGAGTTTGTTGTACTTCTCGGCGGTGTAACACCTCGTGAAAAAGCTCAAAAAATCGCGGATGAATTTATCCTCGAATTAAATGATGTTTCATTGCAATTCTCATTTGAGAGCAATGCTGGCGGATCGCCTCATACTGTCCCTGTTCGAGCAGCGGTTGGCGTATCATCGACATCAGATGGCCACAGGTCAATGAAGGATATCATTGCTGCTGCTGATGCAGAAATGTACAGCAACAAGGGCAAAAAGGGGAGATTAACTGCGTTGGACTAATTTCCAACAACAGGCTGTCAAAATTTGGCAGCCTGTTTTCTATTTGTGAAATATGCAAAGGTCAGACCTTTGTTTGCGTAGCCTACATCTTAACGATATACTACTATTATGGAACAAGAGATTTTGAATCGTATTCAGGCTCAGGGTGAGCTTTTGCAGAAGGTGTATATTTCTACGGAGAAAACTCGTAAATATTTTTTGTGGACATTCTACGCGACGCTTGCGCTTTTCGTGCTTCCTCTTGTAGGACTTATGTTTGCAATACCAGCGCTTCTATCTACGCTTGGTAGCGCATACGGAATTTAAACATGGACTCAATTTTACTAATTTTTATTGGGCTAGCGATGGGTGCTTTTGTTGCTTTTTTTGTCGTGACTTTTTTACGCAAGCAAAATACATCTCAAGCGGAACCACAAGGTGACGCGCTTCTTCTTATTCAAAATCAACTTGGAAACTTTCAGGCACAACTTGGTGATTTTATGAAAACCGTTGACGCAAAGGTTGGTTCATCAAACAAAGAAATGCAACAAGCTGTACATTTACAGTTTAGCGAGTCACAGAAACTCATCCGCGAAATCAATGAGCAAGTTGAAAGAAATCTTTCAAATGTTGCAAAGGAGATGACCACAGCAAACGAGACGAGCAAGCAGGTGCTAGGCATCACCGACCAGCTTCAAAATCTAGAGAAGGTTTTGACACACCAGAAACAGAGAGGCAACCTTGGAGAGGCGGCCCTTGAGCTCATTCTTTCAAATATTTTACCTCCTACGGCATACAAGCTCCAGCACCAATTCAAAGGTGGAGAAACTGTTGACGCTGTTATTATTACCAAAGATGGAATGATCCCGGTGGACGCAAAGTTTTCGCTTGATAACTATAATCGTGTAGTGAACGAGACTAACCCAGAACGCAAAGAGGAGCTTGAAAAGGATTTTAGAAATGATCTCAAAAAACGCATTGATGAAACTGCAAAATATATTCGCCCTGCCGAGGGCACGCTTCCGTTTGCATTTATGTTTATACCTGCGGAAGGCATTTATTATGATCTACTTGTGAACGAGGTTGGCGCTGTAAAAGTTAACACGCGAAGCCTCATTGACTATGCGACAAACGAAAAGAAAGTGATTATTGTATCGCCAACCACCTTCTCGGCATATTTGCAGTCTGTGCTCTACGGTTTTCGCGCTTTCAAAATTGAAGAGTCCGCACAGCTCATCATTGGACGTGTAGAGGAGCTTAGGAAGCACTTGGTGGCATACGAGGACTATATGAAAAAACTTGGCAACACTCTTGGCACAACAGTAAACCACTACAACACAGCCTACAAGGAGCTCAAAAAAGTAGATAAGGATATGGTGAAAATTACTGGAGAAACTGCAAGCATTGATCCGCTTCTCATTGAGAAACCAATCGCCGAGGATTAGAAAGTTAGACGCTATTTTTGCAAAAAAAATCCCGGAAGCCTAAGGGGGGAGGCTCCCGGGTGGTCATGGCTTTTAGTGGTAAAAGTGGGACCCAAAGTAGAACATCTCATTGCTTCTCTAGACAGTGTCAGGGGAGCAAGCTCAGACCCATACAACAGATGTTTTCAAGAGCTACAAGATAGGCCAACCGCACAACCGCGATCTTTAGGAGGAAGTGAATCACAGCTGGCGGAACAGACCCACATAAAATGTAGCAAGAAAGTATGTTTTTGTCAAGTTTACATAGGTTAAACCTATGTAAAAACAGCTAAATTGATTCAGGGCTTGCCCCGTTAGAGGTCGCGAGCGTTTAAATAATTTTTCTGAACACATGTTCAAAGAACAGCCAACTGGGAAAACATGCATTTCTATAGGTTTTTTGGGCGGAACGCCCTACCTCTAACGGGGCTTGCATTTCATATTATTTAGTGTAGAATACAAGAACTATGAATTTTGCAGTAATACAGACAGGTGGCAAGCAGTACAAGGTCGCTCCGGGCGAGACTCTCACTATTGAGAAGCTTCCCGGCGAGCCTAAGGTTGGGGACAAAATCGTCTTTGACCAGGTTCTCCTTGTAAATGACGGTTCCAAGACTCTCGTAGGCGCGCCTGTGGTTACTGGAGCCTCAGTACACGCAACTCTCACCGAGGAAGGACGCGGAAAAAAGGTTATCGTCATCCGCTACCGAAACAAGTCCCGCTATTTCAAGAAGAACGGCCATCGCCAGCCTTTTATGAAAGTGATGATCGACGCGATTAAGTAATACTCATAAAAAAAAACCCGCAATGATGCGGGTTTTTTGTTACAAAATAGTTAATCTGTAATTGTCGAGCCACCTGGGCCACGCCAGACACGACCGAATGCGTCGAAGAGTTCCTTGGTCCTAGGACTTTCTGGTGTTTCTACTCCACGAAGAATGTTCCTCGGCTCTGTCCCCCGATGGTAGTTGAAGTAACATTTGCGATTAACCAAAACCCTTTCACCTTTAACTTGTATGCATAAAGGATGTATATTATCGATTATTTCCAAAGGCTCACCGCAACCACATCCACATATCTCCGACGGAAGAGGGTCTCTTATTTCCCATTTTCCAATTTTCATAGCAACTCCTTTTATTAAGTTTAACTACAAAAAACTACTCTGCAAAACAGCTTAGCATACCGAGGCGAACAGTCAACCGCGGTTCTTGAGCGCATGTCTCAGAGTATCACCGTCAGAATATTCAAGCTCTGTGCCGGTGGAAAGCCCACGACCGAGGGTGGTGATGGTAATACCGAGCTGGGAAGTGAGAGGGGTGAGCGCTTTTAGCACGTAGTCGCGAGTGAAGTCGCCCTCTGGGTTCACAGAAAGCGCGAGAATTATTTCAGTGAGACCATCGACTGCGGAACCCTCTAGTCTTTCAAGAAGTTCACGAATCCGAATCTTTGATGCTGGGTCCTTTTCAAGAACAGGAATAGTGCCACCGAGGATGAAGTATCTGCCAGCATAGCTTCCACTGCGACGCACGCTGTCAAAGTCGGTATCTTTTTCTACTACCATGAGAGTGCTACTGTCTGCGTCGTCCACACACACATTACAAAGTGTGCCCGTACCTTTTCGCGGATAGAAACGAAAACATCCTGTACATTGAACGATTGATTTCTTGAGCTCGGCGATTTCACGCGCGAGCATATCCACATAGTATGGATCCTGCGCGAGCAAAAAATACACGAAACGCTTTGCTTGGCGCGTGCCAATTCCGGGGAATTTCATAAACGCATTCGCGAGTGAATCAATGTTGCTCATAGTAAAGTATTATAAATGTTTTAGCTCGCGAATACTAAGGACCGACCTTTGGCCCAAATTTCTTAAGGTCGGACCTTGGCGAGCTCTAAAACTCCTCAAAATTTCCGCCAGCATTTCGTGCGCCACCATCATATTCATGGTTCTTGTCTAGTGACATAAATGTTGATTTTTCTTCATCAAAGTAAAGCTTGATTGCTCCAACTGGGCCGTTTCTGTGCTTTTCAACAATGATTTCCGCAATGTTTGTTTTCTCTGCATTTTTATCCATCTTGTCCTCACGATGAATAAACATTACGACATCTGCGTCTTGCTCAATGGATCCGGAGTCACGAAGGTCAGAAAGTTTTGGTTTGCCACCTCGCGACTCAAGCGCGCGTGAGAGTTGTGAGAGCGCAATCACCGGAACATCCAAATCCTTTGCTAGCCCTTTTAGCGAGTGTGAAATTTCCGTCACTTGGTTCACCATTGAGTCATAGTGCTTTGCTGTATTCATAAGTTGCAAGTAGTCAACAATGATAAGTCCGAGCCCGTGCTCGCTTTTTAATTTTCGCGCTGCTGAACGCATTTTCATAATTGTATTCCCAGATTGGTCATCAATAAATACTGGGGCTTTGGAAAGTCTGTCCAGAGAGTTACGGAGCTTGTCAAAATCTTCGTCTAGTGAAAGTTTGCCGGTGCGAAGCTTCCACGCGTTCACTCGCGCCTCGGCGGAAAGCATTCTATCCACGAGCTGCTGTGTGTTCATTTCCAAAGAGAAAATTCCAACTGGGATGTTGTGCTGTATCGCCGCCTGACGAGCAATGTCTAATGCGAGAGTCGTCTTACCCATTGACGGACGCGCAGCGAGAATAATAAGGTCTGATTTTTGAAAACCTGAGAGAAGCTCATCCAAAGAAGGGAAGCCCGACGGCACTCCGCGTAGCTCGCTTCCAGACTTGTGCATTTTGTCCAAACGCTCCCACGCTTCTTCCAGAGTGTCTTTCAGTCCGATAAACTTTTTGCTCACACTTGAGTTGGTTACCGAATAGATTTTCTTTTCTGCCTCATCTAGCACACTCTCAATCGCCTCCGCTTCGTTGTATCCAAGCTCTGAAATATGCGCAGCAGCATCTATGAGCGCGCGTAAAATATATTTACGCTGAATAATTTCCGCGTAGTGTTTTGCATTTGTAGAAGAAGGAACAGTGTCCACAAGCTCCGCCAAATAACTTCCTCCACCAATCGCATCAAACTTGCCTCTCTCCTTGAGGCGTGTAGAAACTGAAAGAAGATCAATGGGCTCGTGTCGCGTGTGAAGCTCAAGCATCGCGTCAAAAAGCATTCGGTGCTTGTCCACATAAAAAGTCTCGCGTTTGACCATGTCTGCCACGTCGTACATTCCGTCTGGTCGAAGCATCAGTGATCCCAGGAGAGCCTTTTCCGTCTCAATATTTTGAGGGGGAATGCGGAGCTCGTGGGTTTTAAATTGTCTCGTTTGGATAGTTGGCTTGCTTGTCATTGTGCCATTGTAGCACAGGGTCAACCTCTCAAAAAATATAGTCGTGGAAAAGGCGGGGGATAAGAGGTGGATAGAAAATTAGACCACATGTGTTAACAAGGAACACCACGAGAACCTTAATCCATTGACTTTTTCTTAGGTTTAAATGATACTAGATTTAGTTGTCTCTGTTGAGCAGTTCTCTATAAATATAACATACACTGGAGGTCTATATGAAGAGTGATAAAAACGGCAGTTTGAAGCTTCAAATCCCCATGGTTACTAATGCATCATCCGATGGAGAGATTATTGCCGCAATAAACACTGCGGGCGAGCATCGTTATCCCTGGCGTCGTTATGATTGGCCCAAGGAAGACGAAGAGAAGTCATGGGTCAAACCGGGGGACATAGGTGAATCAACAAGAGAACCTAACGGGGATGCTCTTTTAAAACGATTGCGCGGAATGTCCACGTCCGGCATTCTTGAGGAAATGGGTCACCCGCCTCGCTTCCGTGTAAAAAGTTCATGACTATTTCTCAGTATCCTAAGAAAAGACCCGTGCAGTTTGTGCGGGTCTTTTATTTCTTTCTTACTTCTGATCCTTTCTCAGTATCCAAAACTTCATAACCGAGGGAATTTATCTGGTCGCGGATTCGGTCGGATTCTGGCCAATTTTTAGCGAGGCGAGCGGATTCGCGCGCTCGGGCGAGCGCCTCGATATTTTCAGGTATAATTTCTTTTTTGTGAGCAGAAAGGCCCAATCCAAACACACGGTCAAAATCCAAAAGGGTTGCTGTTTTGTCGGCAGGAGAAAGTGCTGTGTCCTTTGCAACCTCCCATGCAAGGGCGAGCGCGCGGGGAGTATCTAAGTCCTGCGAAATAAAATCACTAAAACGCTCTTGATAATCCTCATTCACCTGTCCAACATCTTCGCCAATATGCTCAGTAAGTTTGCGAAGTGCGTTTTGTGCGCCTTCAAGCGCTTCAAATGTAAAATTGAGTTTGGAACGATAGTGCGCGCCGAGCACGAAATACCTAAATGCAAGAGGCGAAAAACCACTCTCTGTTATTGTCTTTAGAGTTGTGTGGTTCCCAAGCGACTTGGACATTTTCTGTCCATCAATCATCACGAACTCATTGTGGAACCAAATTTTTGCCAGAGGCTTTCCGTTAAACGCCTCCGATTGGGCTATTTCGTTTGTGTGATGAGGAAAGACGAGGTCTACTCCACCCGTGTGAATGTCTATAGTCTCACCGAGCGTGTCGCGAGCCATTTCAGAACATTCTATGTGCCAGCCAGGGCGCCCGCGACCAAACGATGCGTCGTACGAATTACCGTTGTCATCTGGAGTTTCAAATTTCCAGAGCGCAAAATCTCGTGGAGATTTTTTGTCCTCCGCTCCCTCAACTCGCGACTCCATTTCAGCATCCATATCCAAATGCGCGAGCGCGCCGTAATTTTTTGCTTTTGCGACTTCAAAGTACACTCCGTCAGACGCCTTATACGCAAATCCATCACGCAAAAGTTTTTCAATCATCACAATCATCCCGCCAATGTGAGCTGTGGCATGCGGCATTATGTGCGGAGTTAGAATATTAAGCGACTTCAAATCTGCGAAAAGAAAATTTTCATATTCAAGCCCTAGAGCATGAATAGAAACACCTTGTTTATTTGCGCGATTGATCATCTTGTCATCGATGTCCGTGATGTTCGTCACCTGCTTAACCTTATAGCCAACGTACTCAAGCGCGCGTCGCAGAACGTCATCAACGATGAGCGCGCGAAGATTTCCAATATGCGCAAAGTCGTAAACTGTTGGCCCGCAATTGTATATTCGTACCTCACGGTTCTGAATAGGCTCCAATTTTTCAATAGAGCGAGTGAGCGTGTTAAACAATTTTACATCCATTTTTTAAAAAATTTGAAGTAACCAAAAAGACAAACACCGATAATGCCCATCGTAGATAATATAATCCAAAAAGCATTTGGATTATTAACAAGCGGAAAATTTGAAAGACTCATTCCAAATAACTGTCCTATAAAAGTGAGGGGTAGAAGAATAAAAGCTGTTACTGTCAGCGTCTTCATTATATCGTTCGTCTTTGTTGTGAGAAGTGAGTCATTTGTATCACGAAGATCAAGCACTGTCTCGCGATGTCCATCCAGAATTGACGAGATTTTGTAGAACTCTCCTACTATTGTGCGCAAATAATATGCGAATTCCTGCCCAAAAAATTTAGTACCAGCAACCTCAAATGACTCAAGCACCTCCTTGTGTGGGCGGATAATTTGCTTAAAATTTAAAAGATCTCGGTTTAAATGCGAAATAGATTCCACCATAGCCCGCTCTTTACCAGAAAAAATCTTTGATTGAATTTCTGTGAAATCCTGATTTATATGATTAAGCTCTGCGTCCATTAGTTTGTACAAATCTTTTAAAATATAAAAGAGAATAAAACCCGCATGGTCGCCAATATTTGATTTATCCAAAATTGAATTTACTTCAAAAACTTTTGAGAATTCGTGTAGCTGATCCACAAGGTCATAGTGCGCTGTGATAATAAACTTTTTACCAATAATAAAGTCTATCTCTTGATCTTCTCCGCCATCGTGCTTGTGGGAGATAGTGGGGAAGTGAAGTATAAGATAAATATGGTTGTGATACAGATCAACCTTCGGACGTAATGACGGCCCCAAAAGCTCGTCTGCGACAAGAGGGTGAATATCAAACTCTTCCATTAATGCTCGTACTTCTTCCTGAGTGGGCGACTGCACGTCAACCCAAACGAGGTCTTTGTATGTATATCTAGAAATCATTAATCAATATTGTAACATTTCAATATTATTTATTCTACCCCCTAATTGACCGCAAGCTAAACTTTTGCGATACTACACATCATGAAGTCATCTGTCAGCAAATCAGCCATTATTGCAATCTCGGTTATCGCGATTGTGGGAGCATATGGTTTGGGGGTGCAGTCCGGATTGGAAAAATCTGCCACAGCAAACACTCCAGTAGCGACATCTTCAGAGGTTTTAGACCTCGCGCCTTTCTGGAAAACTCTTGAGACGCTCACTGACCGATTTGTGGCAACGACAGCTTCCTCGTCGATCCCAACAGACAAAGAAAAGGTGTACGGAGCAATTGAAGGCCTTACCGCCTCATACGGCGACCCGTACACTATTTTCTTCCCGCCAAAAGAAACAACGGCATTTGAGGAGGAGGTTAGAGGAAGTTTTGAGGGCGTGGGAATGGAGATTGCTATCAAGGATAAAATCCTCACAGTTGTGGCGCCACTCAAAAACACTCCTGCGGAACGCGCGGGAATACAGGCAGGCGACCAGATTTTGAAAATTGATAAACTCTATACTGGCGGAATGACGGTTGAGGAGGCGATTAAGCACATTCGCGGACCTCGAGGAACCACAGTCACACTTGCGATAAAAAGAAACGGCGGGATTGAAGACATAAAAGTAACTCGCGATGTTATCAACATCCCTACAATAGACACTAAGCTTCGCGACGACGGTGTTTTCGTGATTTCTCTTTACAATTTCTCAGCCAACTCAGCGAGCCTCTTTCGCGATGCGCTCAGAGAATTCGTACAGTCTGGCTCTGATAAGCTTGTACTAGACCTTCGTAATAATCCTGGTGGTTACTTGGAGTCGTCTGTTGATATGGCGAGCTTCTTTCTTCCTCTTGGAAAGACAGTTGTAATTGAAGACTCTGGTGTAGATGTAAAACAAAAAACAATAAGAAGTCTTGGGTACAATGTCTTTGCTGAAAATTTGAAAATGGTTGTTTTAATAAACGAGGGTTCAGCATCCGCATCAGAAATCCTTGCAGGAGCGCTTCGCGAGCACAACATTGCAAAACTCGTTGGTGAAAAAAGTTTTGGAAAAGGCTCTGTGCAGGAACTTATTGAAATCACGCCTGACACTGCGCTCAAGGTCACAATCGCTCGCTGGCTCACACCAAAAGGAAAATCAATTTCTGAAAATGGACTTGAACCTGATGTAAAAGTGGAAGTGACAAAAAAAGATTTAGAGAAGAAACTTGATCCACAGATGGACAAAGCCGTAGCAATTTTACTGGACCCTAATTTTAAAAGATAGTATGAAGATTATATTCCTAAAAGACATCCCTCGCATTGGGAAGAAATACGAAACAAAAGAGGTTGCCGATGGGTACGGCAGGCACCTTGTCGCGCAGAAACTTGCAGAACCAGCAACAAAAGAAACCGTGGCGCGCATTCAAAGCAAAATGGCAACCGATGCCACAATGAAAAAAGTTCACACGGAGCTTTTAATGAAAAATCTTGAGGCTCTCGGTGGCACGACAATCACTCTTCGTGGTAAGGCGAATGAAAAAGGTCATCTCTTTGCAAGTATCCATAAAGAAGAGATTTTGGCTGAGCTCAAACGTTCTGCACACCTAGATATGCACCCCGACTACGTCATTTTAGACCGCCCTCTTAAGGAAGTTGGAACCTACGAAATCCCTGTGGTAATTGAAAAGAATCGTGTGACATTTACGGTGGTGGTAGAGGTCAGAAAATAAACACAGATGTTACAGGAAATCTCTTTAATTTTAAATGTAATTCTTGCATCAACAAGTCTGTATTTGTTTGTTAAAAAAAGAGAACTGGAACAATTAGAAGCAGAGAAAAACTACAATCATGTTAGTCTTGAACTTACCAGCATTTTCGAGCAAAATAAAAAAGAATACAGAAAAAGAGCTCTTGAACTGGGCGCTTATTTAGACGAAAATGGAGAATTTTCTAGAAATTCTTTTCGTGGGATAGACCAGGGAGAACTCGAATCTCTTAATTTTCAACAAGAAAATAATATGGAAAGAAAAAGAAATGAATTGCGTTATTGGGCAAAAATTGGGAGAGTAAACATTCTTTCTGGTAAACCTATTTCCTTGAAGGAAGATATACTAGCAAAGAGTCGGTCAATATTTCGATACTTAAAAAATCCTTGCAAACACAAATAACAAAATACCGCACATTACTGTGCGGTATTTTGTTATTTGTGTATTATTTTACACTCGCTACTTTTCGTCTCGTGGTCGTTCCGTCGAAGTTTTGCTTGCGCTTCTCAGAGAATTCTACAACGCCTTCTTTGAGAGAGTAGAGGGTGTGGTCCTTGCCGATGGCAACGTTTGTTCCTGCAAGAATCTTTGTACCGCGCTGACGCACGATGATAGAGCCAGCCTTTGCAACCTCGCCAGCATAAAGCTTGGTACCAAGGTATTTTGGTCCTGAATCTGTTAGGTTTTTGGCGGATCCGCCAGCTTTTCGTGTTGCCATGGTGTGTAAATTTCGTAAATATCTATAAAACGCCTATAATCTAAAGTAATGACAAGTATACAGGATTTCGCTAAAAAAATCAAGGGCATGACTTCAGAATACCGCCCAAATCTACGCGCCATCCCCGATGACCTGTTTTTGGGGCTTATTATCATCCTAGTGGCTTTTGGGTCCTTTGGGCTCGGCAGACTATCCAAAATAGAAGGCTCCAAAACCCCTGTGAGGTTTGAAAACATAACAGAAGTCGCAATAGAAAAGGTCAAGCCATTTTCAGACCAGCAAGCAAGCGTGGTGGGCACGACTAATAATCAGCTAGTCGGTTCAAAAAACGGCAAAAAATATTATTACACGTGGTGTTCTGGAGTAGGAAAAATTTCACCTTCTAACCTCATTTATTTTAGCTCAAAAGAAGAAGCAGAGGCTCGCGGATATACTCCGTCGGCGACATGCAAGGGTCTATAAATGGTCTCCATGTGTGCTATAATGACTCTTTATGGTCCCATCTGAAACTCTTCATACTCACACCACTCTTTCCGACGGCAAGCTGACTCATCGCGAGATGTTTGAGCTCGCGCAGTCGCTTGGAATTACTGTCATTGCTTTTACCGATCACGATGCAGTACCATCACCAGCCATTATGGCCGAGCTTGAAGCCCAGCGTGAGCGAACCCTAAAATGGATTGTCGGCATTGAAATAACCGCAGATCTTCCAAAGGAACTCAGTCCAGACACTGGCGCAATGCACATCATTGGTCTTTTTATTGACCCATCAAACGAGGCTCTCAGAGAGCATTGTCGCCACGCCCAAGAAGCGCGAGTAAAGCGAATGAATGAAATTGTATTGAAGCTTCAATCTCTTGGTTTCAAAATTACAGCTGAGGACTGTCTTGAAATGTCGGGAGGGGAGTCCGTAGGCAGACCTCACATTGTTCAAGCAATTAAGAAATACCCAGAAAATAATTTAGTAATGGAAAAAATTCGTCTTGAAATGGCAGACGAGGCATCTCGCAATCCGGCTATTCAGGAAAAGTACGCGCGCATGATGCAAAAAGGAGAGCATAGTTATCCATATGCACTTTTTCTTTCACCAGAAGCATTTCGCGAAGGATATGCAGAACACGACTACATGCCCGATATGGACGAATCGGTGAAGCTGATCCGCGGTGCTGGAGGGGTGGCTGTTTTGGCTCACTACTTTACAATCAAGCAAAAAATGCCTCTAGTGGCGCTTGAACGTGTACTATCAGAAAAACGTCTTGATGGTGTGGAGGTTGTATACGGGCTTCGCGAATATGGAACAACAGGGGAAATAGAGATGAACAAGGAGCGTCAAGCCCTTCGCGACATGGCAAAGAAGTATGGCTTGCTCGCTCTTGGCGGATCTGACGCGCACACAGTGGAAGACCTTGAACGTTTTGTAATGAACGACTGGTTTTCCAGGGAAACCGTTGGATTAACTGAATCAGTACTCGCAACAGGAAAAGTAAATAAGACTTTCTCGTCGCTTGAATAGGGTGTGATATACTTGGTATATTATGATAGTCGCAGACATAGAAGCAACTGGAATTGATTTCCACAAACACTCAATTTTAAGCATTGGCGCTATTGAGTTTGAACACCCAGAGCGCCAATTTTATGGCGAATGTCGTATGTGGGATGGGGCCAGCATAATGAGTGACGCGCTCGCAGTAAACGGCTTCACAAAACAAGAGTGTATTGATCCCAAAAAACATTCTCTAAAGGAGCTAATGGATAATTTCTTACATTGGGTAGAGCAATGTGAAGACAAAACACTTGCTGGTCAGAATCCATCATTTGACCGCGATTTTTTAAACAACTCGTTCGCGCGCGCGAGCATCGGATGGCATTTTTCCTACCGTACACTAGACTTGAACTCGATGGCATACATGGACATGATTAAACGCGGGCTTCCGGTACAGCAGAAAAATAATCGCGCTGATTTGAATTTAAACACAATTCTAAATTACCTTGGTCTGCCCGACGAACCCAATCCACATCACGGCCTAAATGGCGCCAAGTATGAAGCAGAAGCATTTTCTAGACTTCTGTATGGTAAAAATTTACTGCCAGAGTTTGCCAAATATCCGATAATTCATTCTTAAGAAATGAATTCAAAGTTAAAATCAAATTTACCAAAGGTGCTGAGCATTCTCACACGACTTTTTCCTGACCCTAAGTGCGCGCTTCATTACAGAAAACCATTTGAGCTTCTTGTAGCAGTTATTTTGTCAGCGCAGTGCACAGATAAGCGTGTGAATGAAGTCACGAAGGAACTTTTCAAGAAATATAGAACATTGGATGATTATGTGGGTGCAAAGCCCGCCCAATTTGAAAAAGATATTTACTCCACAGGATTTTATCGCGCGAAAGCAAAAAATATTTTAGCGGCAGCGAAAGTCATCGAGAAAGATTTCGGTGGTAAAATCCCCAAGACGATGGGGGATATGACTACTATTCCAGGAGTCGGAAGGAAGACTGCAAATGTAGTTTTGGGAGAACTATACAACACCGCAGAAGGTATCGCGGTAGACACACACGTTATCCGCCTCTCGCGCTTGCTCGGACTCACAAAACACAAAGATGCTGTAAAAATAGAGCGTGACCTGATGGAAGTAGTTCCAAAAAAAGATTGGGTGCGGTTTTCACATCTTTTAATTCTATACGGGAGGGAATACTGCACAGCACACTGCAAGCACGCAGACTGCCCCCTGAGGCAGTATTATGTTAAAGTGTATGAATAAATATACAAATTATATGGAGAATGCAGACTATCTATTAACTAACAGGGAAAAGCGTCGCGGATTCTTCGGACTATATTTCGGGCGAATGGTGATGGCAATTTCAAGCGGGCTGCTAGGGGTTTTTCTTCCGATTTTTATTTATAATATTTCAGATGGAAATATTCCATTAGTGATGGCGTACTATGCCGTCGCGAGTGGCGTATATTTGCTTCTAGTTGCGTTTGGGGCGCAGTTTTTGAATCGCTTTGGATTTAGGCGAGCGCTTGTTCTTGCAAGTCTATCTGCTGTAGTTATAAATACTGCATATTATTTTACTACACCCAATAATATGTGGATACTTCTTCCTATTTCAATTTTATTTGTTATTATTTTCAGACTACTTTTTTGGATACCATACCATGTGGACTTTGCGATTTTTACAAACACAGGAAGAAGGGGAGGGCAGGTCGGGCTTATGCTTTCTACTATCACACTGCTTGGTATCGCGGGCCCGATGCTCGCAGGATACATCATTCAGGCTTGGTCTATGCAAGCGCTCTTTTTTATTGCTATCATTGTGTACACGCTTGGAATGATTCCGTTTGCGACAGTGCCACGCACAAATGAAAAATTTAGCTGGGACTACTTCAGGTCATGGACTGAACTTTTTTCAAAAAGGAATAGGGCAGTGGTGTGGGCATCTGTCGCAACGGGCGCGGAGGAAACTATTGGCGTGATAGTGTGGCCTATTTTTATTTTTCTGCTTCTGCAAGGCGACTACTTCAAGGTTGGCGCGCTGTCTAGCTTTATTCTCGGCATTACAGTCCTCATGCAATATATGTTTGGGCACTACCTTGATAGGATGGGCGAGAAGCACAGCATGCTCAAGGCTGGAAGCATTTTGTACGCGCTTGGTTGGATTGTTAAAATTTTTGTGGCTACGGCGTTCCATGTGTTTATCATCGGTGTCTACCACAAGATAGCCAAGGTTATGACTGACACATCGTATGACGCGATATTCTACGACCTTGCAGCCGATCAAGGGCATTATGTGGATGAATTTACAGTGCTAAGTGAAATGGCAATGCAAGTTGGCAGACTCGTCGCGCTCGGCTCTGTAGCGGTCTTGGTGATGTTCATAAGCTTGAACTGGACCTTTGTCATAGGCGCGATAGCATCTCTCGCTCTCACATCGCTCTCTATGGTGATGAAGGAGGAGAAGAGGGTCTAAGTGTGTCTATAATTGACCAGTCCTTATTTGTATACCCATGTCGCACAATATA
>CAZXOE010000005.1:0-80846 GCA_964642305.1 uncultured Candidatus Saccharibacteria bacterium | reverse complement strand
TGCTAACGAGGCAGGGTAGCAATACTCTCATGAGTTCGAATCTCATCGTCTCCGCAAAACATTAAGGACCCAACGCGAAGGCGTTGGGTCCTTAATGTTTTGCGGAGACAACTCCTAGTGCGCTATTGCAAATGCAATAATTTTGCGTGGGTGAGAAGCACGAAGCGCGCGCCTTGCCTCATTAAATGTCGCGCCAGTTGTTGTCACATCATCTATCAGTATTACGATCCGCCCGCGCGCTTGCAAGGCTGGAGGAGAATAGAATGCGTCTTCTAGGTTTTTGATACGCATATTTCTTTTTTCAGATTTTGCTTGTGGCTTTGTTTCTTTTATACGAACAAGTAGTTTAGAAGCATATGAAAAAATATGCTCTCTATCTAGCTTTAAAATCTCGCGTACTAATAGCTCGCTTTGGTTGTACCCGCGTTCACGGTGGCGTTTTTTGTGAAGGGGAACTGGGACAATTAAAATTTTTTCGTTTTTAGAAATTAAAAGTTCGTTACCAAGCGCTCCTATAATTTCATCATATAAATAAGGCGCGAATATTTTTGCAAAACCACGAGCATTTTTGTATTTGAAAAGCCATATTGCGCGCTTTATTGCTTTGTTGTGATAATCAAAAACTGCATGTATAAACGCATATTCAGAACGTGGCGCTCTATCTGTATTATCAATACAATCGTCGCACAGTAGTGTTCTGTTTTCCCCACAACCTACGCACGTGCGTGGGAAAATTATCTCAATTAAGAATGCAAATATAGATGATAAAGCGCGCATGTGGATATATTTTATAAAATAGATATCACTTTTTTCTTACATATAGACTTCTCTATTATATAACCACGTCTTGGTGCCCTTGTGGGGCATCCGCGACGCGAATTCGTGCTTTTAAAAACAAATTAACGTTTGTTTTGAAAACACGAATTCGTCGCTTGTGGATAACTTTATGAATAGGAATAGATAATTTACATGCTATACTATTAGTATACATCATCATGGTCTCATTTTTAGAATCAATCAATAAAGTTTTCGGCGGAGGGCATAGAGGGCCGATTCTTGGCATTGACATAGGATCATCATCTATAAAAGTTGCGCTTATAGAAAAAGCAGATGAAAAGATTGTTTTACGTAATTATGGGGAGATATCTCTCGGGCCAAGGGCTGGGGCATCTGTAGGTCAGGCGACAAATCTTCCACCAGAGAAAATAGCCGAGGCTCTACGCGATCTTTTAAAAGAAGCGGGGATAACTGCCAGCCACACACTCATCGCTATTCCATTTAATGCAAGTTTGCTTTCTGTTGTTGAACTTCCAGATGTTGGGAACAAAGAACTCAATTCAATGGTTCCATTAGAAGCTCGCAGGTATATCCCCGTGCCTATTGCGGAAGTTTCTCTTGATTGGTGGGTCTTGCCAAAACGAAAATCCGATATGAAGCCACCAGCAGTTTCTGGAGCAGAATCTGTAAAGACGGTTGGCAAAGTAGAAGTAATAATTGCGGCGATTCACAATGAGGTTATAAAAAAATATGAATCAATAAAACGCGATGCGCAGATCCCCGGAGCCGCGTCTCATTTTGAGATTGAGATTTTTAGCACACTACGCGCTGTTGTTGGTAGTGATCTTTCGCCAATTTTAGTAATAGACACAGGAGCTGGAAGCACGAAGCTAGCCCTTGTAGACGAAGGTGTCGTGCGAGGCTCTCATGTAATCTCAATGGGTGGGCAGGATATTACGCTCGGACTCTCGCGCTCTCAAGGAATTACATTTGATAAGGCAGAGGAAATAAAATGCAGAGTTGGAATTGTTGGAGATGGAGAAGGTCGGGATGTTTCAGCTGTCTCGGAGCTTCTTCTTGCAAGTATCATGAATGAGTCGGCGCGCTTTGCAGAAAATTATGAGCACAAGCACAACACAAAGATTTCAAAAATAATTTTGGTTGGAGGAGGCTCACGTTTAAAAGGCATTGAGAAAATCGTCGCCCAGAATTTTCAGAGTATTCCAATTTCCATTGGAGATCCGTTTAATCGTGTTGATACTCCAGCGTTTCTCTCATCAACAATAAATGAGATCAGCCCAAATTTTGCGGTTGCTATAGGCGTAGCGCTCAAAGGGCTAGAGGAATGAGTATGTTGTGTAGTATAATAAACAAGTATGGACAGTTCTAACCCAAAAATTTCATTTATCCCAAAAGGCTCGCTAGTACGCGAGGAGTCCTTTTTGGAGAGACGTCGCCCACAAAGCGCGATAGGATTGCTTGCCGGGATTGTTTTTATTCTGTCAGTTGCCTCATTTGTCGGATTGTATTATTACAACAGCAAGCTCAATCTCATCGTTGCAGATAAAAAATCTGAAATAGACGAGGTTATAAAAAAATTAAAAAATGCTCCGGAGGTTGTAGAAGCGAGAATCTTTCGCGCACGCGTTGATCTCGCCAACGATCTTCTCAGTTCGCACAAATTAGTTTCCCCTGTTTTTGTTTTTCTTGCGGATAACACGACTGAGAGTGTTTTGTATGACAAATTTTCACTAAAAAATGATTCTAGCGGAGCTGTGCTAGAGTTAGGTGGTGAGGCGGAAAATTATGCTTCGCTCGCGTTTCAGTCCGATGTCCTTAGAGGTAAAACAGATGAATTGCTGGAATTTTCAATTAATAATATGGCGTTGACGAAATTAGGCAGTGTTTCATTTAATGCTACCTTGGTTTTTAAGCCAGATTTTCTTTTATATACTAAAAATATAAGTAAGAATGCCGTTGAAAAGACAGAAGATACAGTTCGTTCACCAGGGTCAGCTTCATCTGTTGGCTTGACATCTTTTGAGGAAGAAACAGCCCCAGCTACGATGCCAGAAGCTATTACACTACCCGATGATGCTCTTGATGTAGCCACATCAAGAGATATTGAGTCGGAAGTCGTGGGCGGTAGCCTCTCTGGAGGTTGGACACAAGTTTCACAGGAAGTAGCTACCACAACACAAACCGATATAAAAGAGGAATCTGTGCTAAGAAAGCTCTGGCAGAAGTTTAAATTTTGGTAATATACTATTATGACTAAACCAATTATCTCATTTCTAATCCTCTTTACATCTATAGTTTTCATATTTATATATGTTGTTCCAGCATACAATTTAAATGTGGAACGCAGGGGAGACATTAAGTCGCTAGAGAGGATTATTAGTCAGTCAAGCGAAATAAAACCGCTTATTGACGCAACAAAAACAAACCTTGGCAGTATAGAACAAAGCGGATTGGATAGATTTGAGGTCTTTCTACCAGAAAAAATTGATACAATACGTTTTGCAAACAATATCCAACACATTGGAAGAGCAAATAGAGTTACGCTATCTGATATTAAGGTGGAAGAGTCTGCAGGCGGAGCTACTCAAGGTGATGCGCGCTCTGCCTCCACTGCATCACAGGGGCTAGTAAAAACTGTCTCTCTGGGCGCAAAGATTGACATGGCAGCCGGCACGGTCGGGCAAGGTGTGATGGGGACGGCAAACAAAGAAGAGAAATATGCTACAACAAAGGCAAGCTTCACATTTACATCTACATTTGAAACTTTCCAAGCTTTTCTCTATGATCTTGAAAAAAGTTTGGGTCTGGTTGATGTCATATCACTATCGTTTTCTCCTGTTGCGTCTGATGCAGGTACAAAAGCTACAAAAACGCCTCCGACTCCAACATACCAGTACTCAATGGCAATCGAGACATATTCTTTAAAATAGAGAACCCTCGGGGCAGAGCCCCGAGGTATTGGTAGAACTCGCTTCGCTCGTACTGTTCACGTGGCGAGCCACGTGGTATTATATCTATATTAGCTTCTCGGCTCGGAAATGAAAAAAATTATTTTTTCATTTCGCTCGCTCTACGTCGCTAATAATCATATGCAACAAGAACAAATAAAAACATTAATAGTGAATATTTTTACCGGAGTTGTTATTGTCGGAGTTTTTGTAGCAGGTTATTTTGTTTTTTTAAAAAAGGAAAAAGAAATTGTAACGCCTAAAATATCTGTGGCGAGAGTCGTAGAGCAAACAGCATCTATTGGCATAGAAATTGACTCCACTGTGAGAGACCTTAGGGAGCTTTCAGATGCTGTTGCTAGGTCAAAAGTATTTTTTGACTTACCCTCCTTTGGCAACCTTGAAAATTTTTCTGTGACTGTGCCAGATGAGGAAGTAGGAAGAGAAAACCCGTTTCTGCCAACAGTATGGAAATTGAAAATGAAGGCGATGGAGGAATCTATAGCAAAAAACAGCTCTACTCAACAAAATACACAGCCTGTGTCCGTTGTTGATTCACAGTTTGATATTCCGTTTGATATGTATGGTGATTTTGATTCAGGAATTTAATTTATGGCAATTCTAGACACATTTGCGCTTCATGGAATCATAAAAAAGGAAGATATCCCCGTTCTTTCTAAGAGTCTTAGTGATGGAATTTCAATTGAGGAGGTTCTCACAAATGCTGGTGTCACAAAAGAAAATATTCTTAAAGGGCGTGGGTTTTATTACAATCTACCAACACGTGACCTGAAAGGGAAAGGTGTGGATTTTGAAATCTTAAAATATATACCCGAAGACTCTGCGTCTTATTATCGTTTTGCGCCTATTGCTGTAGCGAACGAAGTTCTTGAAATTGGAATCACAGACCCAGAAAATATAGAAGCTCGTGATGCTCTACAATTCATCGCGACAAAGCTTGGGATGCCGTTTAAAATTTTCCTTATATCAAACGACGATCTAAATGTAATTCTTGAAAGTTATCGTGGTCTAACTGGCGAGGTCACAAAAGCTCTTTCCGAGCTCGAGGTTGATATCAAAGATGTAGATAAGGAGGCGTTAATTAAAAAAACTGAAGATAAAGAGGGAGCTGAAGCAAAAAAAGAAACGCATGTTGTTGAGGACGCGCCTGTAGCAAAAATTACAGCAGTTATTCTAAGACACGCGACCGAGGGAGGCGCTTCTGACGTGCATATTGAGCACACTGGCGAGAACGTGCGCGTGCGTTTTCGTGTTGATGGTGAACTTTTTACAAGCCTTATTTTACCAGCAGATGTTCACAACTCTGTCGTGGCTCGTATAAAAATTCTAGCGTCGCTCAAACTTGATGAAAAAAGGAAACCACAAGACGGTCGTTTTTCGGCCCGCATAGACGGACGGAAGATTGATTTTCGCGTGTCTACTTTTCCAGCGTACTATGGAGAAAAAGTTGTGATGCGTATCTTGGACACACAAAAGGGTGTTCAGAAGCTCGATAATATTGGTTTTCGCCCAGAGCACCTTGCTTTAGTAAAAAGCGCTCTTGCTCGTCCGTACGGGATTATTCTAATAACAGGCCCTACTGGTTCTGGTAAGTCCACAACGCTATATTCAATGCTTAATGAATTAGACAAGGAAACAAGAAACATTGTTTCTCTTGAAGACCCAGTTGAATATAATATGATAGGAATCAATCAGTCTCAGGTTCGCCCGGAGATTGGTTATACTTTTGCTACAGGGCTTCGCACTACTCTCCGTCAAGACCCGGATATTATTATGGTTGGTGAAATCCGCGATGCAGAAACAGCACAGCTTGCAATTCAGGCGGCTCTTACTGGACACCTTGTTCTTTCTACTCTGCACACGAACACTGCTATTGGTGCTATTCCGCGTCTTGTAGAAATGGGAATAGACCCATACCTTATTTCACCAACACTGATACTTTCTGTAGCACAACGTCTTGTAAAAAAAGTTTGCCCTGGCGCAGAAAAGGAGGTTCCAAACGATGGAGCAATTGGAATGATGATAGAGAAACAGTTCCAGGATCTTCCAGATGAGTTTAAGAGTAAACTTAATATTGGAAGACCTCTTTGTGAAGCAATTCAAACAGCCGAGTGCTCATCTGGGACAAGGGGACGCCTCGCTGTGTTTGAGGTATTTAATGTTGATAAAGATATAGAAAAAATTATTTTAGCCGAGCCGACAGAACCGCGTCTTTATGAATCTGCTCGCAAAAAAGGGATGATTTCTATGAAAGAAGATGCTATTTTGAAAAGTATGGATAAGATTGTGCCATTTCAGGAGATAAATACACTATAGGGAACAGGGGGAACATTCGGGACAACTAACAGCACCGCTGTTTCGAAGTCTATCCTTTGCTTAAAAACTTCTCAGTGATATACTGTATCTATTATGGAACCAACAGCAATACCTAAAAAGATTTTTATCGTAGATGATGACAAGTTTCTTCTTGATATGTACACATTCAAATTTAAGGAGAAGGGGTTTGATGTTGTGCAAGCTTTTGGAAGCGTGGATGCGCTAAACAAACTAAAGGGTGGAATTGTCCCCGATATTATGCTTCTTGATGTAGTGATGCCTACAATGGACGGTTTTGAACTTTTAAATATTATTAAGAGTGAAAAACTTGCTCCAGACGCAAAGGTTCTTGTGCTCTCGAATCTTGGTCAGCCAACTGATATTGAAAAAGGTCGCTCGCTCGGAGCAAATGGGTATGTGATAAAAGCTTCTGCTACTCCATCAGAGGTTGTGGAAAAAGTGATGACTGTTTTGGGTGGAGGAGAGTCGTTTGCAAAGGTAGAATAATATTATTTAGGAATATAAAATGACCAGCAAAAATTACAAAGAAGAAATTGACGTCCTAATAGCGCGAGCAATAAGCGACGGAGCATCGGATATCCATCTTTCTGTTGGACACTATCCTACATTCCGTGTTTCGGGAAATTTAGTACCACTTATGAATTTATATGTGCTTACCAATGATGACACAATGGGTATGTTGGCTCATCTAGTTTCACCAGATTTTATGGAGAGATTTCTTGCAAACAGAGAGCTTGATTTTTCCTATGATTTCCATAGCAAGGGTCGTTTTCGTGGAAGCGCGTTTTATCAAAAAGGCGCTGTTAGTATTGCTTTGCGCGCCATCCCAACACAAGTAAAGACAATAAGTGAGCTAAACTTGCCACCAATCCTTGAAATGTTTACACGCAAGAAACAAGGATTTTTTCTAGTTGTCGGCCCAGTAGGACAGGGGAAGTCAACGACGCTTGCTTCTATGGTGGAGCTTATCAACCGCGAGAGAGCGGAGCATATTGTGACAATTGAGGATCCAGTTGAGTATATGTTCAATTCGCAAAAGGCGATTATTGATCAACGCGAGGTTGGTATTGATACAAAAGATTTTAGGACAGGGCTTCAATCTGCTTTTAGGCAGGATGTTGATGTGATTATGATTGGCGAAATGCGTGACCCAGAGACGATTTCCACAGCAGTAACAGCTGCGGAAACTGGGCACCTTGTGCTTTCCACACTTCACACAAACAATGCGTCTCAAACAATTGATCGTATTATTGACTCATTTCCTGGAGATCAGCAGTCGCAAATTCGCGTCCAGCTCGCTGGAAGCTTGGTAGGTATTTTTTCACAGCGTCTCGTTCCACGTATTTCTGGTGGGCTTATTCCCGCGTATGAGCTTTTGATTAACAATACAGCTGTTTCGAGTCTTATTCGCGAAGGTCGCACGCATGAGGTTGATATAGTTATTGAGACTGGGATGAAGGATGGTATGATAGATATGAACAGAAGCCTCTCAGAGCTTGTGCTCAAGGGCGAAATTAGCCAAGAGACGGCTCTTTTGTATTCATTTAATCCAAAAGGTCTGGAGAGGATGATGCAATCGTAAAATAATTTCCAATACCAAATTTTAAATTTTTAAACAATTCTCTAATATCTCAATTTTGAAATTAAAAATTTAGAATTATATAATCCATGCTATTTATATACAAAGCAGTAACAAAAGAGGGTAGTGAAACCACAGGCAGTATTGATGCGCAAAATCAGGATTCCGCGGTTAATGCGCTTCAAAGAAGCGGTCTAGTAGTTATTTCAGTTCGTTCTGCTGATTCAAGAAATATTTTTGAAATTGACATCAATATTTTTAATCGCGTTTCTGCGAAGGAAATTTCAATTATTTCTCGCCAGATAGCAACACTTCTTGACGCGCATGTGCCAGCGCTAAAAACATTCCGTCTTATTGCCTCCGAGGCAGAAAATCCGCTTGTTGCAAAAAAGTTTACTGAGATAGCCGACGATATTCAAAACGGTGTGCCTATTTCTGGCGCGCTATTCAAGCATCCAGCTTTGTTTTCGGATTTTTATGTGAATATGGTGATTGGTGGAGAGGAGTCTGGCAAGCTTGCTGAAACCTTTAACGCGCTTGCGGACTACCTTGAGCGTTCGTACGAGCTTATGTCCAAGGCGCGTGGGGCGCTCATTTACCCAGCGTTTGTTATTTTAACCTTTATAGTTGTGATGATACTTATGCTTACGCTCGTTATTCCAAAGCTTTCAGATATTATTACACAGAGCGGACAGGAGGTGCCTATATACACAAAAGTTGTTATTGGTGTGAGTAACGCGATGATCAATTATGGAGTATTTATGGCGATGATTATTGTGGCGAGCCTTTTTCTTGTGTGGCGCTTTACGAGAGGAACGAGTTTTATGGCGCACGCAAAACTTTGGTTCCCCGTCATAGGTAATCTCTACCGCACGCTCTATTTGTCGCGAATTACGGACAATATGCACGTGATGCTTTCAAACGGTATTTCAATGGTGCGCTCAATAGAGATCAGCGCAAAGGTTGTGAACAATGAGATCTATCAGGATATTCTCAAAAAATCAGTTATTGCTGTAAAGGGTGGAGCTCCACTCTCGGCTACACTTATGGGGCATCCAGAAATACCAAATGTGATGATTCAGATGGTCAAAGTTGGCGAGGAGACCGGAGAGCTTGGAAATATTTTGCAAAAGCTTTCATTTTTCTACAAACGCGAGGTTGAAACTGCAATCGCAACAGTGATTTCCATGATAGAGCCAGTTATGATTGTAGCCCTCGGTATTGGCGTTGGTGGAGTGCTTGCGTCGGTGCTTATCCCTATCTATCAGATCGCGGGGAATGTATAACCCGCCCAACTTTTAGTCATCGCATTATGCAGTATGTTTATGTACTACAGAGTGGAAAGGATAAAGAGCTTTATGTTGGATGTACACAGGATTTAAAAAATCGCCTCATACTGCATAATGCTAAAAAAGTGCTCGCAACCAAACGCCGAACGCCCCTTAGGATTATTTATTACGAAGCTTTTCTTAACAAAAGAGATGCTTATATCCGTGAGAAATTTTTGAAGACAGGTTGGGGGCGTAACCAGCTGGCTAGAATACTCGAGCACTTTTTAAATGACTAAAAGTTAGGAGGGTGAACTTATCCACACCCCTATTGCATTAAAAATAGTATAGATGGTACAATATACAGGTGTTGAGAGAGAGTGGCCGATGGCCTGCCCGCCAATGCCTAACCGCAAATTTACGGAGGTGCATTGGTGGAGCGCCAAAAGTATTAACGATTGGTTTTACCATCACTGATGTAACATTGGGCGGTGGCAGGCGGGCCATGCCACCCTCTCTCACAAAAGGAATTTATAAATTAATTACTCGTTTAAAATATTATGAATAAAAAAGGTTTTACACTTATTGAACTCTTGGTTGTTATCGCAATCATCGGTATCCTCGCATCGGTTGTTTTGGCGTCACTCAACTCAGCACGTTCAAAGGGCGCTGACGCTGCCATCAAGTCTGGTCTTGCAAACCTCCGCGCTCAGGCAGAAATTTATTACGATGGTGCTGGAGCAAGCACTTACGGAACAGCAGGAAATTGTACTGTAACATCAGCAGGTGTTCCAGCTGGCTGTGCGTCAAACATAACTGCTGATACCACTTTTTTGACTGCGCTTAAGTCAATCGCATCAGCTTCTGGTGCTACAGTATATGCGAACGTTGCAACATCTCCTGATGCTGCATGGGCTGTTTTCGCAAATTTGAAGTCATCTTCTGCTACTGTTTGGTGTGTTGATTCAAAGGGAACCTCAGCGTCATCATCAGCTACTGTTGATTCAGCTATTGCTTGTTTATAACAACATAGCAGTAATTTAGCGTTCGTTGAATTTAGTAAAACAAAACCCCGCAATTCTGCGGGGTTTTGTTTTGTTTAAATAAAGATTATGTTATTATCCATATAATGTATAAAAAAGGTTTTACATTAATAGAAATTCTCATCGTAATTGCAATCATCGGTATTCTCGCATCGGTTGTTTTGGGGTCTCTTAATACTGCTCGCACAAAAGCTACTGACGCGGCAATCAAGTCCAACATAACCAACCTCCGCGGAATGGCAAGCATTTGGTATGATGACAATAGTCAGGAGTATGCATCTGCTGGGAATGAATACGCTTCGTCTACCTGTCCAACAGTAGTGTCGTCAGGAAATATCTTTGCAGACGCCAAGATCTTTTCAGGAGTGAGTGAGGCATACACAAAGGCTGGTGGAGCATCACTAAGCAGATGTGTTGCTACTGCTACCACATGGGCGGTTGCCGTACAGCTTAAATCATCAGATGGCCCTGCGCCTGCAAACGAGCCAGATTCCTGGTGTGTTGACAGTGTAGGAAGCTCGAGAGCTTACTCGTATGCAGTAGGTGAGGATATAGCTTTCGCAATAGACGGTTCGGACGCCTGTAGGTAGCCACAAAACAAAACACTCGCCACTCGGCGAGTGTTTTGTTTTGTGGCTAAAACCGCTAGTTGCGAGTCGTCCGAACGTTTTGAGTACTAAACGTTTTAGGGTAAAATAACACAATGGATTTCCTGATGCTCATCATTGTTTTTATTTTCGGCACGATTATAGGGAGTTTTTTGAATGTGGTGATTTATCGCTATAATAGCGGGACTTCACCGCTCTCTGGGCGCTCGCAATGTTTTTCGTGCGGGAAAACCCTCACATGGCGTCAGCTTATACCAGTTTTTAGTTTTTTGGCATCAAAGGGACGATGCTCAGAGTGTGGCGTGCGACTTTCGTGGCAGTATCCGATAGTTGAAATATTATCTGGAGCAATTTTTGTATCAGTATTTCTGCTCGGTAAAACGCCGATTGAGACTGGGTACTTGCTCATAATTTTTTCAACGCTTCTGGTTATTGCCGTCTATGATATACGACATCAGATTATTCCAGACGGTTTAGCTATTTTTTTCGCGCTACTTTCACTTTTTTGGTTCATTTGGTCAACTCCGGCGAGCTTTGAGCGACTTTTGCAATTTCCGTACTATTGGACACTCATCGCAGGGCCGATGCTATTCTTTCCATTTTGGGCTCTTTGGTTTGTGTCAAAAGGACGCTGGCTCGGGCTTGGTGACGGCAAACTCGCTCTCGGTATTGGCTGGTTCCTCGGAGCGACACTTGGCGGTTCAGCGATAATGCTCGCATTTTGGATAGGGGCAGCGTACGCGCTCGCTATAATGGTCGTTCAGAAGTTTTGGTATAGTACAAATAGTAGACTTACTATGAAAAGTGAAATCCCATTCGGGCCATTCATGATACTTGCTGTTTTTATAGTATACTTTACAGGAGTGAATTTTTTTGACGGGTCAGTAAATTTTTTTAAGTTCATATGAACAAATGTACACTAAAATTAGGCGGGCATGCCCCGTTAGAGACCGCGACCAGCCCGCTTTCGCCAGAGCACCAATTAAACTCAAGCGATGGCGGGCGGGGGGCTCGCAGCGTGCGTTCGTCTCTAATGGGGTTTACTCTCGTTGAAGTCCTGGTCTCCCTCGGTATTTTTGCTGTTCTAACTGGCGTGGTTCTTTCAAACTATCGTGGATACAATACTAACGCGCTTTTTGCTAATGCGTCTGAGGATATTGTTTTAGCTCTTCGCCAAGCGCAGGTGTATGGAGTGGGGGTAAAAGGTGCTGGAGGTTCGTTTGTTACGCCGTATGGCGTTCATTTTGATCAAACAACCCCAAATAAAATTATTATATTTGCGGACACACACCCTTCAGCTAATCCACCAATAACCACGACCTCAGGTAATGGAAGATATACCACCTCAGACACGATTATTGAAACAATAAATTGGGGAAGCGTTGTTTCTTCTATGTCACTGATTTGCGATGGTGGTGCTTGTGGTAGCGGTACCGCAAGCGTAACATTCATACGTCCAAAGCCCGATGCTATTATAAAAGATGGAGCAGGAACCGATATAGCAAATATGTCTGTAGAAATTGGAAATGGAACCAAGGCAAGCACTATAAGGATAACAAACACTGGGCAAATTTCACTTCAATAAAATGAGCACTCTCTGTAAACAAAAAGGATTCACTTTGATTGAGATGACAGTTTCTCTCGGGCTCTTTACTATAATTATGTTCATCGCTACGAGCGCGTTCCTTTCTATTGTGAATACCGACCGCAAGACTCGCTCTGTTCGTATCGCAGCGGACAATCTCAACATCTCTCTTGAGGATATGACAAGAAGGATTAAGACCGGGTCAAGCTATTATTGTGGAGAATATGCTAGTGGGACACAAGACTGTGCATCAATACCAGGAAACGCACTCTCGTTTAATGATGACAGTGATGCTTCTGTTCGCGTTATATATAGGCGCGTGGTCGGGTCAAATCCTGTTCCAGGAGGGTGTGGAGTTGGATACACAGGAACACAAGGATGTATTTTGCGTGACAATAAGCTAATAACAAGTCCGGAGGTTGATATAACAAGCCTAAAATTTATTGTCACTGGAAGCGCGGGAATTACTACGGACACAATACAGCCAATGGTCGTTATCGTCATTGATGGGTCACTTGGTTCAGGTCCTACGGCATCAAATTTTAAAATGCAGACTACGGTAACACAACGCGCATATGACAACCAATAAATTCATCCACAGCAAAAAAGGATTCACACTAATAGAGACGCTCGTCGCTATTACAATACTGCTCATCGCAGTTGTTGGTCCGATTTCGCTTATTGGTGATGCTCTTCATAAACTTTACTATGCAAAAGATCAAATGATCGCAATCAATCTCGCGCAGGAAGGAATAGAGGTTGTAAGGCAGGTGAGGGATACCAATATGCTAAATAGTGCCGTTGGTTTTGATATTTTTGCCCTATCAAGTCCAGCATATTATACTGTTAATGCAATTTCTACTACACCACTCACTTCATCAGATAGCACTCAGAAACCTGTGTTGATTGATGCTGGATTTTACAAACAGGAAGGAGCTGGAACACCAACGCAGTTTACAAGACTTGTAATAATAGAAAGTGTTGTCACTGGAGCAATAGAACGGAAGGTTACCTCCAAAGTGGAATGGAAGACTGGTGGACAGGTAGGTACAATTACTGTCACAGAGTACCTTTTTAAGTGGGCAATTTAATAAAATGAAGAAAAAAATAACACAGAAGAAAGGGGCGGTGCTTTTGATAGCAATTTTGGTGAGCAGTGTGGCTCTTGCCGTTGGTTTCGGTGTGTACAATCGCACTTATAAGCAACTTTTATTTGGATCTTTTTGGAAGCAAACACAACTTGCCTTTGCATCTGCGGATGCGGGACTTGAATGTCTGTTGTATTTGCAATTGCATCCAGCAGTAGTGCCTAGAAAATGTTTCGATGAAGATATAGATCCCTCTTGGACACCAGGCGAAGCAACAGCTATTGCTGGTTTTAATATAAACGTTCCAGGACCAGGCTGTGTGAATATAAGAATTTATTGGGATGGAACAGCAACAACAACAGACGCGCGTGGATACAATGTGCCGTGTGATGATCTTGGCACGGGTTCCCGTATTGTAGAGCGCGGTCTTAGTTTTAGTTTGTAACATTATGCGCTCAGACGAAAGTATAATTCCAAAGACAATAAGCGAGGCGCGTGAGCGCCTCGCGTCATTGCGAAAAACCATTGAGCATCACCGCTATCTGTACCATGTGCTTAACAAGTCAGAAATCTCGCCAGAAGCTCTGGACGCGCTGAAGCATGAGCTCGTTCTTATCGAGTCTGCATACCCCGACCTCATTACACCCGACTCGCCATCACAGCGAGTAGCTGGAGCGCCACTAAAGGGCTTTAAAAAAGTGAAACACACGGTCGAGCAATGGTCTTTTAACGATGCGTTCTCTCCAGAGGAAATGAGTGATTTTGATACTCGCGTGAAGAATATGCTTGCCCGCCAAAATTTTTCTGTGAAAAACTTAGGAGGGTTGGCTAAGGAAATAGGTAAGAATGTTTTGCCAACTTATGTTAGTGAACTCAAAATTGACGGGCTCAAAGTCGTTCTTACTTATGAAAATGGATTACTCGTGACGGCAGCCACTCGTGGGGATGGAATCATTGGGGAGGATGTTACAGCAAATGTAAAAATGATTGAGTCGGTGCCGTTATCTCTTCACGAAAAAGTTTCTGGAGTATTTGAGGGTGAGGTATGGATGGGAAAGAAAACGCTTGAACGTGTAAACAGAGAAGAAATAAAAGCTGGCCGTGAGCCATACGCAAACCCTCGCAATCTCGCCGCAGGCACAATACGCCAGCTTGATCCAGCCGTGGTGAAGGCGCGCTCGCTCGATGTTTTTATATATGATGTTACAGCACTTGATAAGGAAATTCCTGACACACAAATTAAGGAACTCACGCTTTTACAAAAACTTGGTTTTAAAGTAAACGAGCATTTCATTGAATGTAAGACAATTGACGATGTTATTTTATATTGGCAAAAATGGCAGAAGCGCGCGCCAAAAGAAGATTACTGGGTTGATGGCGTTGTGGTAAAAGTAAATGAGAAAAAGTATCAGGACGCTCTTGGTTATACTGGCAAGGCCCCGCGTTTTGGCATCGCGTTCAAGTTTCCGGCTGAGCAGGTGACGACCGTGCTAGAGGACATAGTGCTTCAGGTGGGACGCACGGGCGTAGTAACACCAGTTGCGCATCTTCGCCCTGTATCAGTTGCGGGTTCTGTGGTTTCTCGCGCAACGCTTCATAATGAGGACGAGATTGCGCGTTTGGATGTACGCATTGGCGATACTGTTATTTTGCAAAAAGCTGGAGATGTTATTCCAGACATAGTGTCTGTGGTAAAAGAAATGCGTACAGGAAAAGAAAAGAAATTTGTATTTCCAAAGTATGTGGAGGATACCGACGGCACTACGAGTCCCATAGAGCGTATCACAGGGCAAGCTGCGTATAGGTGTGCTAATAAAAATATGTTTGCGCAGAAGCGTCGCAAATTTTATTATTTTGTATCTAAAAAAGGATTTAATATTGATGGATGTGGACCAAGGGTTATTGACGCGCTTCTAGATGCCGAGCTTATCAGTAATTTTGATGATATATTTACCTTGACTGTAGGTGACGTGCTAGCGCTTCCGCGCTTTGCCGAGCTTTCAGCAAAAAATTTAATTACGGCGATAGATAATTCGCGCACTATCACGCTAGGAAAGTTTCTAACAGCGCTTTCTATAGAGCATGTTGGAGAGGAGACCGCGCACGACATTGCAGAAACATTTGGAAGTATTGAAAAAGTTCACAGAGCAACGTTTGAAGATTTTAATAATGTGTACGGCGTTGGAGAGGTAGTGGCGAGGGCGCTTGCGGATTGGTTTGCCGATGAGCATCACAGCGCGCTCCTTGATAGACTTCTTCTTCAAATTAAAATAGAGAATCCAAAGAAAAGTACCACGAAAGGGAAACTTTTAGGCAAAACATTTGTCCTCACTGGAACCCTCGCAACACTTGGTCGCGATGAAGCTAAAGGCAAAATTCGCTCTCTTGGAGGAGAAATAGCCGAAAGTGTATCCTCAAAAACAAGCTATGTTGTTATTGGTGAAAATCCTGGCTCAAAATACGACAAAGCCCAGTCGCTCGGTATCAACATATTGACCGAGCAGGAATTTTTGAAGATGGTATAATAAAAGCAATGAATTATAGAAATATAATAATAGTTATTATCAGTATCATTGTTCTCGTTGTAGGCACTCTTTTTTTGTATAAGCAAAACATAAGCAAGGTTCCTGCACCTGTATTAGAGAAGACAGATGTAATTATAAAGGAGCCACAGAGGACAGATTTTGGAACAAATGTGCCAACCGATTTTCCGACAAATATACCTATTGAGAATGGTGCAAAATTTGAGCAGAGTTATAGCTTGAATTACGTCGGACAGAAACAAATGACGATAGTTTTTGATTCAGCAAAAACAGTCAAAGAAAACTACACACTCTACACTGATTTTCTCGAAAAACAAAATTGGAGTATTGTTAATAAGTATGAGAGCGACAACGTGTCATCACTCTATGGCACAAAATGGAATAATGATATGAGCATTACTATCACAAGAGATCAGGTGAGTATTAGTGTATTAAAGAAATGATGAAAATTTTTAAAACAATTTTGTTTGCTGTAATCCTTCTTTTTGTTCTACCACTAAATGTTTTTGGGGCAACTGTTACTATAGGTCTCCTTGGCACTTCAAATGGATCATATACAATAACAAGCAATAAGGATGTTTATACAGTTGGTGAGTCAATGTCGTTAAACCGAACAATTTTAAATGACACCCATGGTTATGATTGGAGTGATCTTTATTTTTTGTCTTTAGACGGTAGTTGGTTTGAGGTACTTGGTTTTTTTCCAGCCAGCGGACCAATTAATATAAATGTACCTAATACACCTGGTGTATATATTTTAGGATCTATGCTAAGTAAATGGGGATGCTGGACCGATTGCTATTATCCTATTGCAGAGATACTATTCACTGTTACTGCTGTTCCAACCACCGGCACCGTCTCCGTCTCCTCAAACATCTCATCCACTTGGACCATTACTGGACCAGCAACAATCACTGGCTCTGGCACTTCTCAAACCTCAACCTCAAAGCCAACGGGAACATATACAATAACGTGGGGAGATGTAGTTGGGTATACAAAACCAGCATCTCAGTCGCTTACGCTAACTTCTGGTGGTATGATTAGTTTTAGTGGGAACTACTCGCTAAACTCCTACACCGTCTCAACCTCTGCGGGAGCTAATGGTACCATTTCTCCATCATCACGTACAGTTAGCCATGGGAACACCACAACCTTCACAGTAACATCAAACGCTGGCTACACAGCATCAGCTTCTGGTTGCGGAGGTTCACTCTCTGGCACCACATACACTACAGGAGCAATCACAGGAGCATGTACTGTGAGCGCGACATTTACACTAACATCATGTTCAAACGGAGCAACAATCGCTTCTTCTTGCACTGTATGTCCAACTGGTCAGGCGTACGACGGTTCTTTTTGTGTCGTATGCACTGGTGGATGTAGTGGAGCTGGGGATATTTATGGGAACGGCGCAACATGCAATAATCTGGCATTGAACCCGCCACTATGTAGTCTTTGTCCCGCTGGACAAGATTTATCATCAGGAATCTGTGCTAATACAGTAGTTGCGCCTGTTTGTGGTAACAATGTTTGCGAGGATGGAGAAACAGCGACATCGTGTCTTGCTGACTGCAAGCCAAAAACTCGCTTTTGGCAGTTTTAGTCAGCTATATATTATAAAAATATACCACAGCCACGCTTCTCGCATGAGAAGCGTGGCTGTGGTATATTGTGACAATATGGTGATCGAACTAAAAGACGTGGAACACCTTGCGGGGCTTGCCCGCATTGCGGTTTCAGATGATGAGAAAAAGATCCTTCAGCATGATTTGGAGGAGATTTTGGCGTATGTTTCGCAGGTAAGGGAAGTCACGGCGGAGCTCGGCGCGCCTGAGGTGGGAGAATTGCGTAATGTAATGCGAGAGGATAGCGAACCTCACGAAGGAGGAGTATTCACTGAGGAAGTTCTCAAACAGGCGCCATCTCGCGAAGGGAACAGGGTGTTTGTGAAGAAGATTATGTAATATGGATATTAAGAATCTTACAATCAAGCAGGCGCACGAGCTTCTCGTAAGCAAAAAAATGAGTGTGCTTGAACTTGCTGAGGCGGTTCTGAAGGTCGCGGAGGAGACAAAAGATCTAAATGCATACCTAGAAATTTTTGATGACGTGCGTGCTCAAGCAGAGGTGGCACAAAAAATGATAGATGATGGCCTTGCAACAATGATGACAGGTATTCCAATCGCGATGAAGGACAATATTTTGATCAAGGGCAAAATAGCGAGCGCTTCATCAAAGATGCTCGAGAATTATACAGCGACTTATGATGCATTTGTGACAAAAAAACTTCGCTCAGCTGGAGCGGTGTTCATTGGTCGCACAAATATGGATGAGTTTGCAATGGGTGGCTCAACAGAGAACTCTGCTTTTGGAGTTACAAAAAATCCTCATGACAAAACTCGTGTACCTGGAGGTTCGTCGGGTGGCTCCGCGTCAGCTCTTGCAGGAGGCGCGTGCCTCGGCGCGCTTGGTACTGACACAGGTGGTTCTATTCGCCAGCCCGCATCCTTTTGCGGAGTAGTGGGGTTGAAGCCTACATACGGCAGTGTGTCACGCTCTGGACTAATTGCAATGGCGAGCTCTCTTGACCAAGCAGGACCCTTTGCGAAAACAGTAGAAGATGCAGAAATAATTTTTGATTGTATTAAGGGGCATGATGCAATGGATAGTACATCCTACCCAGATGATTTTCCGCGCAAGACTTTTTCTAAACCTAAAGTAATCGGTGTACCGACCGAGTTTGTGCACGCAAAAGGCGTTGACCCACGCGTGATAAAAAACTTTGAAGAGTCAATTGAGAAGATGAAAAAAGCGGGCTACGAAGTAAAAGAAATTTCTTTGCCATCCCTCGCTCACGGACTTTCTGTTTATTATATTTTGATGCCCGCGGAAGTTTCTTCAAACCTCGCGCGTTTTGATGGTGTGCGTTATGGACACCACGCAGACGGAGCAAACCTTCTAGATGATTATATGCGTTCGCGCGGAGAGGGTTTTGGACGAGAAGTTCGTCGCAGAATTCTCCTCGGCACATATGTTCTTTCGTCGGGCTACTACGACTCATATTATGGTCGCGCATGCGCTGTGCGAGAGATGCTTAAAAATGATCTAAAGAAAGCATTTGAAAGCGTGGATATTATTGCAACACCTACCACTCCAACACCAGCATTCAAGATTGGTGAAAAGTCGTCTGACCCGCTTCAAATGTACCTCGCTGATATTTTTACCGTGCCTGTGAATATTGCTGGAGTTCCTGCCATTTCAATTCCGTCTGGTTTTGTGGAAGAGGGTGGTTCAAAACTTCCACTTGGTATCCAGTTCATTGCTCCAAACTTTGGTGAGGATGAGCTTTTTGCGATTGGTAAGGATTTTGAGAATACGCAAAAATTGAATATCATTTAAAATATGGCAGAAAAAAAACTTTCAGCACCAGCACCAACCCCAGACACATTATTCCGCGATGTTTCTATCGTTGTTGGTATTGCTCTTTTTATTTATGTAGGTAACAATATTACACCGCTCACAGCAGACACAATTTCATCCGGAGAAGCTCCATCAGCAATTTTGTCGTTTCTACTAGGCTACGTTCCTTTTGAGACAATGCAAAATTTTATTTTTTCCTTAAAGAGCGCTCTCGCGGTGCTAGGAGTTTTGTTTCTCGCAGGGTCTTTTTGGGCAACATTAAAGATATGGGAGGTGCATCATGTCATACATGAAAAATATAGCCCCATTCATTTGGATGAGACACTTGCAAGGGAAAAGCTTTCCCAGTGGCAGGTAGTGCTTGACCATGTAAACTCAGAAAGCCCAGCGGAGTGGAAAATCGCTATTTTGGAGGCGGACGATATTTTGGATCAGATACTTGAGGATCTAGGATTTACAGGAGAAACTGTCGCAGAAAAATTAAAATCAATGAGTCGTACGAAAATAGCTTCATACGATGATCTGTGGGAGGCGCACAAGGTTAGGAATGAAATTGCCCACGGTGGAGCTATTGAAATGGATCTGTCTAAAAAAATGGCGCGAGATACAATCGCAAAGTTTGGCAATGCGTTTAAGGAGTTGGGGTATTTGTAAGTCGTAAAGTTAAAAGTCGAAAGTCTGTAAAGTCAGGAACCTTGGCGTGTACATACCTCTTGCAAAATTCTGCAGATTTGGTATAATACAAGTTCAAATATAGGAGATATAGCGGGGTAGAGAAGCGGTATCTCATCAGGCTCATAACCTGAAGACGCCCGTTCGATTCGGGCCCCCGCAACCATGAATTAAAGAATAACAGGTGTCTAAAATGACACCTGTTATTCTTTAATTCATGTCTTGTTTATTTTAGAACAGCTGATATTATTATATATATGGCTAAGTTCATAGAAAGGATTAGGGCTCAAAAATTAAGAAGAATGGGATGGAGCATAGGATCGATTGCTAAGCATGTTGGCGTATCAAAAGGAACCGCAAGTATTTGGTGTCAGGGCGTTGTGTTAACACAGAAACAGACGAGTAGACTTAGACAGAGTTCCATCCTTGCAGGGCATAAAGGCAGGATGATAGGTGCTGAAATGAATCGCAAGAAAAAGCAGGATATCGTGAGCGCCAGTAAAAAGAAATCCTTAGAAACTGTGGGACGTATGACAGAAAGAGACTTACTGATGCTAGGAGTTGGTCTTTATTAGCGACGTAGAGCGAGAGTGCTGGAAAAGTAATCTTTTTCAGCACCGAGCCGAGGAGCTAATATAGGTCAATACCGCGTGGTCTCTGCCACGCTTTTGTATGAGCGAAGCGAATTCGAAGTATTACCCTGCGGTCTCTGCCGTAGGGGCCTATATTGGGGCGAGGGTACAAAGAGTGATAGAAGTGCTCTTGCAATTGTTAATTCTGACCCAGAAATCATCCTTGTGATGAAAAAGTGGTTCAAAAAAGTGTTTCAGCTGAATGATGAAGATTTTATGCCAAGAATATTTATTAATGATATTCACCGCCCAAGAATAAAAAAAGTTGTCAAATATTGGTCTTCTCTGTTACAGTTACCTGAGTCACAGTTTGGTAATCAGGTGTTCTTAAAAATGAATCAAAAAAAGATTTATGAGAATTATGATTCATATTATGGTATTTTGTCACTAAAGGTAAGAAGAAGTTCAAGACTTAAATATGAGATACTTGGGCTAATTGATGCCGTAAAGAAGAAATATTAATTAAGCCGGTGTAGTTCAATGGTTAGAACGAGGGACTCATAAGCCCTAAATAGTGGTTCGATTCCACTCATCGGCACCATAGAAAAATTTGCATGCAAATTTGTTGGCTAGTATACTTTCCTGTCACGTGATATAATAACTTGGTGCCAGTATTAAAAAAAGTAAACAAAGGTTTTTTTAAAAAATGGACACCAGAAATGTCATACGTGCTAGGTTTTTTTGCAGCTGACGGGTACATTACTGTTAACAAGCGAGGTGGACAATTTTGGTGCATTCAAATAACTGACAAAAAGCTTCTTGAGCAAATACGTAAAGCTATCCAGTCGGAACACAAAATTAGTACTCGTGTTATGCGGGGAAATGAAAGCACGCTTTATCGTTTACAGATTGGAAGTATTGAGATGTGTGAGGATTTGAGAGAGCTTGGCTTCTCTGAGCGAAAAACAAAAAATCTGGTCGTTCCAATCATCCCTCAAAAATATTTTTCTGATTTCGTCAGAGGATACTTTGATGGTGATGGAAATGTTTGGGTTGGGGTGACTCATAAAGAGAGGGAAACTCAAGGCCTTGCCATTCAAGTGGCATTAACCTCGTGTTCAAAAGTATTTTTAGAAAGTATACGCAAAAGGCTCAATATTTATGGCATTGAAGGAGGGTCGATTTTCCAGCCAAAGGAAAATTGCTACCGTCTGCAGTTTGGCACAAAAGACTCTTTGAAATTCTATGATTTTATGTATAATCATAGAAGTCATACAAAGAACAAGCTTTTTCTTGATAGGAAGAAGGCTGTGTTTGAAAAATATGGCAAATTTAAGAATTTGCGGTCGTAGCTCAACTGGTTAGTAGCACTCGCCTGTCACGCGAGAGGTTGCCGGTTCAAGTCCGGTCGACCGCGCAAATACAAAAGTCGCCCAACGCTACAGCGTTGGGCGACTTTTGTATTTGCGCGGTCAAAATGAGCAGTATAGCCCGCATTCCCTAGATAGTTATCCACAGCCAGTTTGCCTATTAGGTTATATAAAAAATAGTTCTAGGGGTACACCCCCACACCTACTTTTACATATTGATTTTGTAGTCACAAACTATATTCGCATTTATATATTTATCTTTGTGGATAACTCTAGTAGGCAAAAAGTAGGTGTGGGGGTATAATAATGTTAATGAATTATAGAAATATCTTGCTTGTCATATCTGGGATTGCCATACTGGTAGTTGCTACATTGTTGCTGTATTCTTGGAGTGAAAAAAATAAAAATGTAGCTACAAATGATGTTGCAACAAATATAGTGCCAAAAAGAACAGATTTTGGTGCAAAAGCACCAAATGATTTTCCAACAGATATACCTGTTGAGGAAGGGGTAAATTTAAAACAAAGCTATAGCTTGAATTATGTTGGTCAAAAGCAACTCACTATCGTTTTTCTTTCCACAAAAACAGTTAAAGAAAATTACGCACTCTACACTGGTTTTTTTGAAAAACAACAGTGGAATATTTCTAATAAATACGAGAGTGAAAAACTTTCCTCTATCTATGGCACAAAAGAAAGTAATGATATTAATGTGACCATTAGTTATGACTCCGATGTAGATTCAGCGAAGTCACAGGTGAGTATTAGCGTATTAAGAAAATAATAAATGAAGAATCTACTAACAAAAACAACAAAGTCATTCTTTTTAACAACTTTTCTTACCTTATTGTTTTTTATTGTAGCAGTTGAGGATGTGGGTGCGGTAACCTATTGGGGCACAGATCCTTACCTTGGTACTAATGTAAATAGTTACACTGTTAATATAAACAAAACAATATTTTCTCCAGGAGAAAATATTTATCTTACCAGTTCATTATCTACACTTATTCCAATAGAGCTTCTTTATTATTATTCTATTTACGTGACCCTTCAAGGGAATTATGCATACTTAGAAAATATGGAAGATATTCTATCTCATCCGTATAATCCTAATCCTGTTACATTGGTTCACTCAGGTGTACTTACTGCTCCAATGACTCCAGGCGCATATGTTATTAATTTAGATAGCTACTATAAAAGGGCTGGTGACCCACGGTGTCCTGCAGAGGACCCAGACTGCCTGGTTAATGATTTAAGTCCTAGATTTGACGGAAGTTCTAGTATCCTTATCACAGTTGCTTCTCCTACCGGCACCGTATCCGTCTCCTCAAACATCTCATCCTCTTGGACCATCACTGGCCCAGCAACAATCACAGGCTCTGGCACTTCTCAAACTTCAACCTCAAAGCCAACAGGAACATACACAATAACATGGGGGAATGTTGCAGGATACGCAACACCTGCAACAGAAACTCTCACTCTTTCTTCTGGTGGTATGATTACCTTTAATGGTATCTATGTAGCCACAAATATAGACCTCACGGCGGGTTCCTCGTACCCTGTGAATGTAATCACTGACTCGCCGACACTTTTTTATTCAGCCATAACAAATAGTGGCACAGGGGCAACTGGGGGGAGTTTCCCAAATTTCTTTCAGGTGGCTACTAGTACGACTGGCACGATTACCGACCTTGCTCCTAAAACAATGCCAGCTCTAGGCGCGGGCACAAGCGCTGTGGCATCTTCAACAACATACACATTTACTGAAGGTGGTATGTATTATGTGAGGTCGTGCGCTGATAAAACAGCTTCAGCTGGCGGAGGTGTCATTACTGAATCTCCTGCAACAGCCGAAGACAACAACTGCGGAGAATGGACGAGCATAAATGTCATAGAGACTTCTCTTTTGCCTACAGTAATAAACGCAACAAGCACATATATTAAAGCCACCACGGCAACACTCGGCGCGGAGGTTACCTCGTTTGGAGCTTACAGCGGGGAGCTGGTGGAACCATATATTGAGTATACTGTACCATTGGCAACAACTAACGAAAGTTTGCAAGCAAATGCTACTTCGCCAGATGGAAAGCATTTTTATGTAGTAACAATTGGCGATGTAACAAACCAGAGAGCTGGGATATATTTATACAACAGAAATGAATCTGGTGAGCTTACCTATGTTTCCAACTATGATATAGGAAATTGCACGATTGGTATAAATAATCCTATCACTATATCACCAGACGGAAAGAACGTGTATGCGGGGTGTTCTATTGCCGGTGGTACGGGCAGATATATCGTTAAATATGATAGGAATATAAATAATGGGACACTATCAAATAGGATTGCCTACGTAACAACTGATGTAGCGCATGAGGTTATTGTATCTCCAGACGGGAGTCATTTATATACATCTGCTGATACTTCTAGCATGGGAAAGCTTAGATTGCGTACACGAAATTTAGCTGATGGTTCATTGTCTAATGAGAGCAATACTATTGATATTTCAACTATGGCCGCGTATGCGCGTGATATCGCATTTTCATCAGATGGTAAATCGTTGTATACTGCAAATTACGAATCAGGTGCTCCTCCAAGTAGGATTTGGAGGTTCATTAGAAATCAAATTACTGGCACGATTTCTGGCAGGACTTTCGTGTTTTACCCCGATGCGCCTCGTCCTACAAGCATGGAAGTCTATGTTTCACCAGATGATAAATATGTGTATCCATTTTATGATCCTGATTATCTTAACATTGGTGGTAATATTTATAATGCGGTAGCTAGGTTCTCACGCGACACAACAACAGGATTGCTTTCTGGTGGAACTAGTTATAATTTAGGTAGAAATATAGATAATATAAAAATATCTCCAGATGGAAATTCTGTTTACGGGTTTGGGTTTGGTGATCTTCTATCTCTCGACAAAATCTTTGTTTTTCGTAGAGGTATAGCAGATGGAAGCATAGACACCACTTCTCCTGTGTATGAGCACAACCGTGCTTCTGCTTCTTTCACTTCTGGAATGCAAATTTCTCCAGATGGCAAATCAATATATTACCAGGGAGGTTCACCAAAAAATAAGATTTATTTACACAAGCGTACCCCACCATCAATTTCTGCGCGTGGTGTTTGCTATGGGATAATGAATAATCCTAGTCATACAAACGGCGCAACTTGTACACCTGCGCCTCCAGCAACACTTGGAGCATATTCAATAAACGTAACAGGGCTACAGCAGGGAACAACATATTACGTGCGTGGATACGCAACAAATTCGCATGGCACAGGGTATTCTCTAGAAGTTTCGTTCACCACTGCTAGAAATGGCGTGTGCGGAAGCGCGGAGGACACTCCTTCTTTTACAGCTCCTACGTCAAACTTATGCTCCTATGGTACCCCTACAGCAGTTACGGGAGCAGGTACATCTCAGTATTATGAATGGGGTTGCATGGCAATAAATAATAGTGGAACAGGGTCAAACGCACTATGTCGTGTTTATAATTTAAGTTATATCACTGGCGTTTGCGGTAGCGCTCATGGTACTCCTACACCAACAGTGCCGACTGCAAATCTTTGTACGACAACAGCTGGTAATTCCACCCCTTCTGATAATGGGGGGACATGGATGTGGACATGCTCTGGCTCTGGTGGTGCAGGCTCCGCATCGTGTAGCGCTAGAAGTTCTGTAAAAATAAAGTACCGAATGTTCTAGCTAACACTGCAACGGGCAACGAATATAGGCCCCTGCGGCAGAGACTGCAGGCGAATCAGTAGATTCGGGTCTTGGACCTAAAATACTTCGAATTCGCTTCTCATTCACCAGAATGACCTAAAGGTCGAGTACAAAAGCGTGGCTGAATTAGCAAATTCACGTCTTGGACGCTGAGACCACGCGGTATTGACCTATAATGACAAACGAGGAGCGTGTGAATGAGTAATCTCTTTCACAACGTCCGAGTGCCGTCATTATATGGTACTCCATATATTAGCTCCTCGGCTCAGTACTGAAAAAGATTACTTTTTTATCTTCGTCCAAGACGCGAATCTGGTGATTCGTCTACGTCGCTAATAAATAATACTATCCCCAATGAAGTCTTTCTCGTAAGTTTGTTAAACTTTTATCAAGGTTTAGCTTTGATAAACTTTGAATTACGAAACTCTGATTCTTCCGTCCTCACGAGGAGGTACTCTGACGAAGTGATCCAGTGTGTAGCGTGCTTAATTCTAGATTGCTTCACTTCGTTCGCAAAGACGATACGAGGAATACCTGAGTTTCGTAACTCAAAGTTGATAAAAGTGACGGAGTAGCAAAAGATCCGATAATCCGGACCTTTTTGCTATCATTTTGATTGAAAGAATGCGCTAAATAGTGTATCGTGTCGTGGTGTATAGTAAGCCGATGTAGCTGTTTTGGTAGGTAAGCATGAACACTACGTCTGTCTATACTGTGAGAATAAAATATAAGCCGATGTAGCTCAGTTGGTAGAGTGCGTCCTTGGTAAGGACGAGGTCTCCGGTTCAATCCCGGACATCGGCTCCAATAGATAATTCGTAATTAAGAATTATCTATTTGATATGCCGATGTCCGGGATTGAACCTGGGAAGGGGTCGGGAAACGGGAGTTTCCCGTGGAGGAAAAAGTTAGAAACCGTGGGTTTCTAAAGCGAAGCGAGCCTGCGAGCGAGCAGTGAGCCCCCGGACATCGGCTCCATATAAGTGGAAAGTTTATATAGACTAAAAGTAAATACATATTTATTTTTGCTTTACAATCCTTATGAACGTTATAAACTTGTAGTAAGCCGACCTAGCTCAACTGGTAGAGCAACGGTATCGTAAACCGTAGGTTCCGGGTTCAATTCCCGGGGTTGGCTCAAGACATTTCTCAGGAGAACATTCGACCTGCAAATGTTTTAGCCATAAATAAAAAACAGGGCCAAAAGTTCGGCCCTGTTGCAGGTGGTGAGTGAGTTATGCAAACACCGCTATTTTCTCCACAGCTTTCCTGAGAATGCTCAGGTGTTGGGGGACCATTGCGCCTACCCCGAAGGCTTCTTCAAGGTCGCATACCTCGACGGCGAGCATATCAGCACCGTCTGGGACGTCGTGGGCATGCAGGCCAGAAAATTCTGGGGCAATGCACGCGAACACGTGGTAGTAGTGTTTGTGCCGATCATTCCAGTCCGAGAATAGGAACCGGACATCAAGGCTGTCACCAACCTCCATCCCAGTCTCCTCCAGAAACTCCCTTTTTGCGGCGTCCAGCGGAGTCTCGCCGTCCTCCACTTCGCCACCTGGGATGCGAAGCATCGGGTGGCGGTGGCTGGTCTTTTTGACTAGGACGACCTTCCCCTCGTGGTTGATTGCCACGAGCAGGGCTGAATCCTTGCTCTTTACAGCTGAACTCTGTTGATTGTTCAAAATATACTTCCTTCCTTAGTGACTACATTAGTGAAAAGACCAGTTACTTCTTAAACAGTATAGCAGGTTTGGAGGTTATTGTCAAGCTCAAAAAAACCTTTGGATTTCTGCTATAATCTCTAGCATATGCAACAGTCAAAGGAGCAAATGCAGGCGAAAATTCTAGAGCTTGAGGCAGAAATGAATTCTGTGGATTTTTGGTCTGACAAAATACACGCTCAGTCGGTAATAAAGGAAATCGCAGAGCTTAAAGAAAAAATTGCTGGCGTAGGTAAATATGATCGTGGTAATGCAGTGATGACTATTTTTTCGGGCGCGGGCGGGGATGATGCAGAGGATTTTTCTGGGATGCTCGTGCGTATGTACCTAAAGTTTTTTGAGAAGCAGAATTTTGAAGTAAAGCTTCTGCATGAGAATAAAAATGATCACGGTGGGTATCGCAACATCACACTCGAGATTCACGGCAAGAATGCATACGGTATGCTAAAGAATGAATCTGGCGTGCATCGCCTTGTTCGCATTTCTCCTTTTAACGCAAAACAGCTCCGTCACACATCTTTTTCAATGGTTGAAGTTATCCCAGATTTCAAGGACAGTGGAAGCGACGATATCAATATCCCAGCAGACGACATTAAGATTGAGTTTAGTCGCTCGTCTGGTCCTGGAGGGCAGAATGTGAACAAGCGTGAGACAGCAGTGCGTGTGGTGCATATACCGACTGGCATCGCTGTGCATGTGGAGACCGAGCGCTCGCAGGAGCAGAACCGCGAAAAGGCTGTACAGATTTTGAAAGGTAAACTTTTTAAGAAACAGGATGACGAGAGAAAGGCCACAGAAAGCGGAATGTATATTTCAAAGACCACTGAGATAGAGTGGGGGAATCAAATTCGCTCATACGTGCTTCATCCATATAAAATGGTGAAGGACCATCGCACAAATGTAGAAACCTCAAACGTTGACGCTGTTCTTGAAGACGGGGAGATAGGGGTGTTTTTAGAGGCGGAAAAAGGTCTCTAAAGTAATTTGTGGTGATTGACATTTATTTGCTGATAACCTAGAGTTGAGGGCGGAACGTTTGTTCTAACTAACCAACAAGGAGGTTTCCATGAGCACGAGTCTTATCAAGGATTCAAATCGGTTAAAGGCGGCAGTAAACTTGCTCAATCTTTCCTTAAGTTCGTACCCTGGACGCGGAATTGTCATAGGGCGGGATGAAACAGGAGAAAATCTAATCCAGGTCTACTGGATTATGGGGCGAAGCGAAAATAGCAGGAATCGAGTTTTCTGTTCTGACGAAAATAGTCGCCTTTTCACCGAAGCGGCAGACCCGGCGAAAATGCAAGACCCGAGTCTTGTCATCTATACCGCAATGGCTGAGCACAAGGATTGCTATGTGGTAAGTAATGGGTCTCAAACTGATGATGTAATCCGTGATGCGCAGTTGTTTGGAACGAACGGAGAATCCCTTCAGCACTCGTTGCGCGCTCAACAATACGAGCCTGATGCGCCCAACTTCACCCCGAGAATTACCGGGCAATGCGTAACAAACGGGAGCGCTCCCTCTGTCCAACTCGCCGTCCTGCGAAGGTCCGTGTTTGGATTTGCGTGTGATCGGTTCCACTATAACTATGACGAGGTCAACGCAGGGTTTGGATTCTGCGTTACGACCTACATGAAGGATGGGAGCCCACTTCCCTCATGGAGAGGAGACCCGCTCATTATGCCACTCAATGGATCAATCAAGGATATCGCTGTTGCCTACATGATGGCACTTAGCGAGGAACACTTCGTGTCTATTGCAGTGAAGTCTATCCCTGTTGTAGGGGGGAAATCCACGATTGAAATTATCAACAAATACGCGAAGGTTTAAAGTCTACACCTTCGGCATCAAATGCCCGCTACCAAGCAAGTAGTGGGCATTTTTATATTAGTAAAACATTATGGTGTGCCATTTCCCTCATTTAATATTTTTTGCTAAAATGTCAGAATGATTTACTTCGACAATGTTTCAAAATGCTACCCAGATGGTACAAAGGCAATTGACGGTGTAACGCTAACGGTAAAGGACGGAGAATTTGTCTCAATTGTTGGACATTCTGGCGCTGGGAAGACAACACTCGTGAAGCTTCTTTTGGGAGAGGATCACCCGACAAATGGAAGCGTATCATTTGACTCTGTTAACCTCGCGAGAATAAAGGCAAAGGACGTACCAACGCTTCGCCGTCGCATTGGTGTCATTTTTCAAGACTTCCGCCTTCTTCCAAATAAGACAGCATACGAAAATGTTGCATTTGCAATGGAAGTGGCTGGTAAGTCAGACGAAGAAATTGCGTCCGACGTGCCTCACGTATTGGAGCTTGTAGATCTTACAAAAAAAATGTGGAATTTCCCACGTCAGCTTTCAGGTGGGGAGCTTCAGCGCGTTGCCATTGCTCGCGCTATTGTAAACCACCCAGATCTTATTATTGCCGATGAGCCTACTGGGAACCTTGACCCCATTAACACTTATGAAATTGTTCAGATTTTGAAGAAAATCAATGATATGGGGACTACTGTAATTCTGACAACGCACAATAAAGGAGTCGTGGAGGCGCTAGGCAAGCGTGTAATAACGATGGATCATGGTAAAGTTATACGAGATGACTCTACTGGGAAATACGCTTTGTAGCAGTAGCTACAAAATTTTAAATATTAAATTTCTAATTTTTAAATAATTCATAATTTTGTTTAGAAATTGTAAATTAGACATTTGAAATTTTGATTGGATCATGCAAGTTTCACAATTAAAGGATAGGTGGTAGAATAATACAATCAACATGTTTTGGACAGCACTCAAACGAATTATAAAAGCAGGCTTTATTAGTTTCTGGCGAAACGGCAGTGTTTCATTATCTGCTGTTTTTGTGATGATTGTTGCGCTGTTTATGATTGCCTCCACTCTGCTCATTACGGCATTTTTAGGTACAGCATTGCGAGACCTTCAGGACAAAATTGATATCAATATTTATGTAGACGCGAAAGCTAGTGAGGAATCAATTCTTAGCTTGAAAAAGCAGATAGAAACAATTCCTGAAGTTGAAAGGGTCACATATATTTCACGGGAGGATGCGTTAACAGCATTCCGCGCTCGCCATGAAAATGATCATCGCATCATTCAGGCGTTAGACGAGATAGGCGACAACCCACTTCCAGCGGCGCTGACAGTGAAGGCAAAGGAACCATCTCAGTATCAAGGCATTGCAAACTTTCTTTCAAATAAATCCGAGCTTTCTGAAGGCAGTATGATTTCTATAATTAGCAAGGTCAATTACAATGATAACAAGGTTGCAATCGAGCGCCTCTCAAGGCTAATTACCGGTGTTAAAAAGCTCGGCAGTATCATTACGGCTGTCATGATTGGTATTTCTATTTTGATCACATTCAACACTATCCGTCTCGCTATATTCATTGCTCGCGACGAGATTGGTGTTATGCGACTTGTTGGTGGAAGCAATGAGTATGTTCGCGGGCCGTTTGTTGTGGAGGGTATCCTGTATGGACTTGTTGCGGCATTTCTCACCCTCATTTTATTTTACCCAATAACATATTGGCTTAAAAGCACCACGCAGGTATTTTATGGAGGCGTTGATTTGCTTCAGTATTTTGTAGCAAACTTCGTTCAGATTTTTCTCATCATCATACTTTCTGGTATCGCGCTTGGCGCAGTATCTAGCTACCTAGCTGTTAGAAAATATTTAACATCAAAATGAGTAACTGACCACACATCCTCGCCTACTGCGTTGTAAACATATAGTTTTATCTCACCGTATCCAAAGTACGGCTCAAAAAAACAATATGCCTACGCCTTGTATGCGAGGCGCGTGATCAGTTACAAAAAATAACATTTAAAATCATTATGAAAAAGAAAACACGCAAATATATTTTTGTAGTTGGAGGCGTGATTTCTGGAGTCGGCAAGGGAATAACAACTTCCTCTATTGGAAAGATTTTGCAGTCGCATGGTTACAAGGTGACCGCGATGAAGATTGACCCGTATGTAAACGTGGATGCTGGAACAATGAACCCCACAGAGCACGGCGAAGTGTTTGTGCTCAAGGACGGCGACGAGACGGATCAGGACATGGGCAACTACGAGCGCTTTCTCGACACATCACTCTCACGAGATAGCTATATGACGACTGGACGCGTATATCTCTCTGTTATTGAGAAGGAACGCGCGCTGGCGTACAAAGGCAAGTGTGTGCAGGTGGTTCCACATATACCGTATGAGGTAATCGATCGCATAAACAATGCTGTAGACAAGGCAAATGCTGAGATTGTCGTCATAGAGGTTGGTGGCACTGTGGGCGAATATGAGAACATCCTTTTTCTTGAGACTGCGAGGATGCTCAAAATAAAGAATCCTGATGATGTTCTTTTTGCAATCGTGAGTTATTTGCCTACGCCATCAAAAGTTGGTGAGATGAAAACAAAGCCTACACAGCATGCAGTACGCGCTCTCAATAGTGCTGGGATTCAGCCAGATTTTATTATCGCGCGCAGTGATGTTGCCTTGGATAGCAAGCGAAAAGAAAAGCTCGCGCTCTTTTGCAACATGCTCCCTGACGGCGTTATATCTGCTCCTGACGTAGATAGTATTTATGATATTCCTGGTAACTTTGAGAAGGACAAACTTGGGGAGAAGATATTGAAGCGATTGAAGTTGAAGTCACGCGGAAGCAATGACAGATGGAAAGAGTGGGAGGCTTTTGCAAAGAAGGCAAGCAGAGTGAGTGACGAGGTGCGCATAGCGGTTGTAGGAAAATATTTTGACACTGGTGACTACGTTCTCGCGGACTCGTATCTCTCTATTATTGAGGCGCTAAAGTACTCCGCAATAGCGCAGGGTAAAAAGGCAAAGCTTGTGTGGCTCTCGTCTGGCACGTTTGAAGGAAAGGACGCGCCTCTTGCGGAGCTCATTGGTTTTGACGGCATCCTCGTGCCGGGTGGCTTCGGCTCACGTGGTGTAGAGGGTAAGCTCAATGTTATTCGTTTTGCTCGCGAGCACAAGATTCCATATTTTGGCATCTGCTACGGCATGCAACTCGCTGTCATTGAATACGCGCGCAACGTTCTTGGTTTCAAGGACGCGACATCACGCGAGATTGATCCAAAGTCGAAACACATTATCGTTGACATCATGGAAGGACAAAAAGAAAATATGGAGAAGGGGAATTTGGGTGGAAGTATGCGCCTTGGAGCATATCCTGCGGTGCTCAAAAAGGGCTCTCTTGCACAGAAGGCCTACGGACAGTCACAGATAGTGGAAAGACACCGTCATCGTTTTGAGGTCAACCCAGAGTACGTGGAGGCCATTGAGGCAGCAGGCTTAGTGTTCTCTGGGAAGTCACCCAACGGCCTCCTGATGGAGATTGCTGAACTCCCGTCTGATGTACACCCCTTCTTTGTGGGCACACAGTTTCATCCTGAGTTTGAAGCGCGCCCATTGAGTCCGCACCCAATTTTCACCGCGTTCATTAAAGCGGCGGTCGCAAAGGGGAAACAGAAGTAATTCTCATGAAAAAACCTCGGAATAATTTTGCATATATTGATGCGGCAAACCTCCATAATGCAACTGAAGGGCTCGGATGGAAGCTCGACTATAAAAAGTTTAGAATCTTACTTTCTGAAAAGTACGGTGTTGCAAACGCGTATATCTTCATAGGACTTATTGATAAATATACCGATTTATATGTTTATCTTCAAGAATGCGGGTTCATTCTGGTGTTTAAAGAAATCGTTTACAATAGCAACAGGAAGCCTAAGGGGAATTGTGATGCTGATTTGGTTTTGCAGATCACCAGAGATTCATATGAAAATAAATTCTCCCAAGCAGTCATTGTGTCGAGCGATGGTGATTATGCAGGGCTAGTGAAATTTTTACTTGAGATAAATAAATTAAGTGTCATTATCTCTCCAAGCTTAAAAGAGAAGTGTTCGATCTTGCTTAAGAGGACAAACGCCTCGATCGTATATTTGAACGATAAGCGGAAGAACATTGAGCGAGGAAAATGAAAAAGCCCCCTGCGAGGACGGAACCTCGCGGGGGTCTTTTTCGTGGTGATTAATTACATATTACCAATACCTGTTATTTTGTCAAGAGATAATTTCTCGTATATAATCAACCATAACAATGAACAAAGAGCTAAACATTAAATTTGAAGAAGGGGTGCGCTTTCTTTCTGAATACGTGCTTGTTGCAGATGCAAATAGTAGAAAACCCGTTTTATTTCATAGTATTAGAGTCGGTGTTTATCTTTACGAAAATAGTTATGCACAAGATATCGTTTTGGCTGGTCTTCTCCATGACACGGTTGAGGGTTGGACTACTGCAACAGAACAAATGGTGCGAGAGAAATTTGGTGATGAGGTAATGCGACTCGTACTGGCAAGTACCAAAGACTATTCAATAGAGGATTCAGAAGATAGGACAATAGAATTGATTAAACGTTGTGTGCAGAATGGACAGGATGCACTTATCGTTAAAGCTGCCGATACTATTGATAGTTTCAAGTGGTACGTTAGTCAAAATAATGAAATGGAAATTCAGACTTGCATTAAAACAACTAATGCAATTTTGAAATTTAAACCGGAAAATTTTAATGATAAAATCTTTGATGAACTTATAAAACAAGCGAAAAACACCATTTGATGCTATGATTAAAGTGGTTTTAGGTTAGTCATCGTGTGGTATACTTAAAAACAAAGGAATTAATAATGTGGTAGTAGATATAATGTTATGGAAAATATAATTGAAAATTCTCCGGAAAAAAGAATAGAGATGATTATTGCTGAAAATGAAAAACAGGCAGATGAGCAAATAGTGGAGATTCGACGAATTAATAGCGAGTTCCAAAGACTTTCTCAGGATGCAGTAGTGGCTCTCGAAAAAATGAAGCAGGCTGGAGAAGAATATAGAAGAGCAATAAGAAACTAGTGTTCAGTAATGCCCGATAAATATTCAGCAGTATGGGTGTCACACTCTTCAATGGGGGATTTTATTAAATGTCCTCGTTCATACTACTTGCACAATATGTACAAGGATCCGAAAACGGGACACAAGGTGTCTATTGTGAACCCGCACATGTCGCTAGGTGTCGCTGTTCATGAGGTGCTTGAGGGGCTTGCGAATTTCCCGTCAGATGAACGTATGAATAGGGACTTGCTGGCTCTCTACGAAGCAGAATGGAAAAAAGTGACTGGCAAAAAGGGCGGGTTTACGAGTGACGAAGAGGAGGCAGAATTTAAAGCGCGAGGAAAAGTGATGCTTGAAAAAGTGACGAGCGACCCTCGTTTTCTCGTGAACAAATGTATAAAACTTCCGCAAGATAAAATGCCGTGCAACTTTTACCTGAGTGAGGAGCATAATATTATTTTGAACGGACTTGTGGACTGGATTGAATACCTGCCGGAAACGAACTCGCTTCATATTATAGATTTTAAAACAGGGAAGAATGAGGAAAATAATGGTTCACTACAGCTCCCAATTTATTTATTATTGTGCGATGCATTGCACAAAAAGCGCAAGGTGACAAAAGCGAGTTACTGGTATTTGGAAAGTGATAAACTTGTTGAAAAAGAGTTGCCAGATATTGAGAAGGCGCGTCGTGATGTGCTAGATGTTGCAGTAAAAGTAAAAGAAGCTCGCGATACAGCAAAAAGAGAGGGTGTAGAAAATGCATTTGTTTGTCCTCGTGGCGCATATGACGCGGAGACGAGGAAGGGTGGTTGCTCAAATTGCATTCCGTACGAGCTTATCATCACGAAGGATCCATCTATGGAACCAGTCGGAGTTGGTGGTTTTAATCAGGATATGTATGTTTTGAGACAACTGACAACTGACAACTAACCACAAATACGGGGAAGGGAGAGGTGCTTCCGTTGTGAGTCGTAAGTTGTTTGTTGTAAGTAAACTATTATGGAAAAAATGCACATCAACGAAAGGGGCTCTCATACGACAGTTATTGAGGGCTCCAAGGATATTTTAAAACTTCTGAAAAAAGCCGGTGTAGAGGTTTCTCCTGGTGTTATAGAGGGAAATGTAAAAGCTAAAGGAAAGAGCGTAAAATTAAAAAAGCTTAACAATGAAACCTTTGAAATGGTAGTTGTGGTAAATAGTAGCAAACAGACATTCAAGATATACGGGGATGATCAGAGTAGTGTCACTAGCGCAATACAAAATCTAAAATCTGGTGGCTGGAATGTCCTTGATATGATGGATTTATCTGCATAAACCTCGTTTGTGGATTAATGAAATTAAACAAATCCACTGACTGCCTATTTGGTATTATAGTACCGAATAGGCAGTCAGTAATGTAATTGTTATTATTCGCGCTTGAAAAAACGCAGGTTTTGGGGTATTGTGACGCTACATTGTGGAATAACAATGTAATTGCGAGATCGTCTAATGGTAGGACTCGCCCCTCTGGAGGGCGCTATCTTGGTTCGAATCCAGGTCTCGCAGCTAAATTTGCCTAATTGGCACATTCTCACCACAAACTCAAAATAGTGAAGTGAGATAAGGGGATTTCATGATTTGCAAATTTAGGGGAGGCTGCTTGAGAATCGAGCCTGATGTTAAAAGCGCCACATAGCGCTAGCTACATAAATTTGGTTGAGTTGTTAAATAATAGATTTTCTATACGTTCATAATGTATTGCATAATATAGCGAATATGCTTTAATGTGATAAATAAGCAAAATGAATATGGTAAATAAAAAGTTGCACAAAGAAATACCTCTTCGGCTCTACGACCCGGATTGGGGGTCTTCGCTCGCCGGTGTCATTATTGAGCTTGAAAAACTCCGAGTGAAAAAGCTCGGTGGCCCTGTCCCGCCATACATATTTTTCCAGTTGAAGGATATTTTTCAGATATTTGAAAGTCTTGGTTCTGCCCGCATAGAGGGGAACAATACGACACTGGCAGAATTCGTGGAAAAGATTATTGAGAACCCCTCAAAAAAAGCAGGGGATGAAGGTCTCAAGGAAATCTACAACATTGAGCAGGCTATTGATTTTATAGATGAGAACGTAACCAAAAAAACGGTCTTTGACCGAGCGCTCATTTCTGAAATTCACAAGATACTTGTTAATGGACTTACTCCACCTCCAGGAGGTGAGGGATCACGCTACCCTGGCATCCTGCGGCCAATAGATGTATCCATCAGTGGGTCAGTGCATGTTCCACCTAGTCCCGTAAAAGTTCAGGAGTACTTTGACGAACTATTGGCATTCGTCAACGACCAAAATGCAACTCAATATCATTTGCTTGCTACTGCCCTTGCACATCACCGGATGGCATGGATCCATCCATTTGATAATGGTAATGGGCGATTAATTAGAATGTTTACCTATGCACTTTTAATCAAGCAGGGATTTCAGGTTAAGAATGGTCGCATCATAAATCCAACGGCAATATTCTGTATGGATCGTGATAAATATTATGAGATGCTCGCTTCAGCAGACTCCGGGGAGCGTGATAACACTCTCGCATGGTGCCTCTATGTACTCGGTGGCTTGAGAAGTGAGATCGAGAAGATCGACAAGTTGCTCGACCTATCGTACATGGTCCCACATATTTTACTTCCGGTACTTTCATATGCGCTCGAACGCGAGCACATCACTAAGCGAGAATTCGCAATCCTGAGTGCAGTTGTGAAGGCCCCCGAGATGTGCATTAAATCAAGTAGCCTCGAAAGTATTATCGGGCAAGAGTCATCGGTGCAGCGCTCGCGTATCATTAAAAAGCTTAAGGAAAAACAGATGCTGATGCCGCTCAAAAAGGGAGGGAGAATCTACACCATCGGTTTTGCGAATAATTATCTCCTGCGTGGGGTGATGCACGTTCTTGAACAGAATGGTTTCATCCCTGCTTCGCTGAATAAAAAATAATATTCACTAGGCTGATTGCTTTGGGGCGATAGCCAGCCTCGCTGGCAAATACTCTCGTCTATGTTGCATGCAGGAGGTTGACTAGTATTAGATGGTCATGAAATTAAGCGAGGCTGAGCTCCAGGAATTTATAGAAATCTACCGAGAAGATACCGGTGAAACGCTCTCAATTACAGAGGCAAGTGAAATGACCTTCCGCTTGATCCACCTGTACACACAGCTCTCCAAAGCCTTACCTAGTGAGCAAAGACGTGCCTCTAGTAGAAAGGCCTCTCTTCTGGATTAGATTTTGTACACACCTGGGTAATATGACGCACGAGTCGTATTGTGTGCTGGAATTCTGCGTCCATATTTGTGTGTAGTGTGCGAATATCATTCAGGACTGCCAGTCATACCAAAAAACACTAGCAGGGGCTAGTGTTTTTTGGTATACGCGAGTGTACGAATTCGAACCGCGGGCCGCAGTCCTCGAAGACGAATTAGCAAATTCGGTTCCTGGAACAGTGACGTAGGTTTCGAGAGTAGCAACGCGAGAGGCGAATCCAGGTCTCGCAGCCAAGAAAATAATAGTACACGACGGAATCGCTTTTTGTTTGTTAAAATCTGGAGTATAATTAGGGTGTTATAAGTTAATAATTTATTATCGTATGGACACCAAAATAAAGATTTCAGCGACAGCTCTCCGCATGCTTTTAGGATGGTTTATGCTTTTTGATGGTATTGGAATTCTTCTTAATCCAAATTTCTCCGCATTTGGTTTTCTTACTAATGCAAAGACATTCCAAGGTTTTTATTCATGGTTTGCCCTCCCAATGAATATTGGATGGGTTGATTTTGTGAATCCATGGGCGATCACACTTATTGGTGTTGCTCTTTTGCTCGGTGTTGGTGTGCGTGTTGCTTCATGGGCCGGAGCTCTCCTTATGATCATTTATTATTTCCCACATTATGATTTTCCAGCTGTAACTCACGGATACATTGTTGAGGAGCATATTATTTATGCGGCAGTCTTTGTACTTATCGCACTCTGGACACCAGCGCAGGAGTTTGGTTTTAGCGGGATGCTCAAAAATTCATTTCTAGGTCGCATCCCGCTACTTCGTTCTATTTTGTAGTTATTGTAATATAAATAACATCACATATATATGAGTAACTTTAATTCCATGCTTGCATTTGGTTCTCCTGCCTTTGGCAATATGTATTCGTCAGAGGTGCTTTTAGCTATACTTTTTTGGAGTGTTCTTTGGAAAGGGCTTTCACTATGGCACTCAGGAAGAAGGGGGCAAGTGTGGTGGTTTGCAATACTGCTTGTAGTTAACACGCTTGGACTACTTGAGATCGTGTATCTATTTGGAATTCTTAAACTAAAATTTAACGAACTCTTTAGCAAGAAGAACTAGTTATTAGATGTATTAGTGTGCGCTTTGAACCGTAACATATGATTGATAGAGCCCTAAAGTGGAAATATAAAAATACATCACTCCTGATCTTCAGTCTGATTGTGCTGTTTTTTCTCATAGACACCGAGGTGGCGCACTCTATCATAAAGAGTATCGGGGATTTTGGATATTTTGGAGCGTTCGTGACTGGTGTGTTCTTTGTATCAACATTTACAGTTGCCCCATCTTCGCTTGTACTTTTTCATCTTGCGGAGGAGTTCAATCCAATTTTAATCGCGCTCTACTCCGGAGCTGGAGCGGTAATTGGAGACCTTATTATTTTTAGTTTTCTAAAAGATGGCGTCTTTGAAGAACTCCGCCCTTTCTTTAGAAGTTTCAAGGGCCCATATTTGGACGCGCTCGCGCGTACGCCATATTTTGCTTGGGTTGTTCCTGTGGCAGGAGCAATCATTATTGCGTCTCCTTTTCCAGATGAAGTGGGAATTGCTCTAATGGGGCTTTCAAAAATAAAAACATGGCAGTTCGTTCTGCTTGCGTTTGTTCTAAATTCAACAGGGATTTTTCTTATTGTTACTCTTGCAGCGGCTTTGTGATTCAATATGTCTATCTGATGGTGTTTATGGTAAAATGGTGGTATGAAAAAGTATATGCGAGCGATTTTATTCGTCGCTATTTTAGTATTTTTTGTGTTTCTGTACGTTTATATCAGCACTCACAATATGGGCGTGTTCAATCCAAAAGGCATTATTGCTCTCGCGGAGATGAATCTCATTGTCACGACAACACTTCTAATGTTAATTGTGGTCATTCCAGTGTTCATTATGCTCGCGGTTTTTTCCTGGAGATACCGCGCAAGTAACACAAAAGCGAAATATACTCCTGATTGGCACAGCAATAATGCACTTGAAATAATTTGGTGGACTATTCCAATAATAATTATTGTATTTATTGCAAGGATGACATGGGTAAGTAGCCACGAGCTTGATCCATTCAAACCTATTGATTCAAGTATTCCACCCATCACGATACAAGTAGTGGCACTTGAGTGGAAATGGTTGTTTATTTACCCAGAGCAGAATATTGCAACTGTAAATTTTATAGCATTCCCTGTTGATACTCCTATTCATTTTAGAATCACTGGTGACGCGCCAATGAATTCATTTTGGATTCCACAACTCGCTGGGCAGATATATGCTATGGCGGGAATGGATACGAGTCTTCATCTAATGGCGAACGAGGCTGGAGAATACAATGGAGTGTCTGCAAACTATAGTGGTTATGGTTTTTCTGGAATGAAATTTATCGCAAAGGCGACATCTCAGGAAGAATTTGATCAATGGTTACAAATTGTACAACAGTCACCAGACACTTTAAATTTTAATGAATACGAAAAACTTGCAGAAAAAAGCAGAAATAATAACGTTGCATATTATTCGTCCACTGAAGTTAGTCTTTATGATAAAATAATAATGAAATATATGATACCTAGAGAAATGTCAGTTCCTATGTCCATGCCTGAGATGCGCATGTAATATAATAATTTTATGCTTGGCAACCTTACACTTGGAGCATTTCCTCACGAACCACTTACAGTTGGAGCTGGTATTTTTATGGCTGTTGCTGGTGTCAGTATTATCGGCCTTTTGTTTTATTTCAAACGATGGAAGTGGCTTTGGAAAGAATGGCTCACGTCCTTAGACCACAAAAAAATAGGTGTGATGTATATTATTCTCGCCTTCGTAATGATTTTACGCGGATTTTCTGACGCAGTGATGATGCGTTTACAGCAGGTGTTGTCAATCGGTGACTCACTTGGCTATTTACCACCAGAGCATTACGACCAGATATTCACAGCGCACGGCGTGATTATGATTTTCTTTGTCGCTATGCCGTTAATGTTTGGGCTCATAAACTTGGCTGTGCCACTACAAATAGGCGCGCGTGATGTCGCCTTTCCTTTTCTTAACTCGCTCAGTCTTTGGTTCACGGTTGCTGGAGCAGTGCTCGTGAATCTATCACTTGTCGTGGGAGAGTTTGCTGCGACTGGATGGCTCGCATATCCGCCACTTTCTGGAATATTGTATAGCCCTGGCGTAGGTGTAGACTATTATATTTGGGCGTTACAAATAGCGGGTGTAGGTAGTTTGATGTCGGGTATAAACTTTTTTGTGACTATCCTTATGATGCGTTGCCATGGGATGACGCTTATGAGAATGCCAGTTTTTACGTGGACAGTTTTTGCGTCAATGGCGCTTGTTATTATTACTTTTCCAATTCTCACAGCAACACTCGGTATGCTATCCCTTGACCGACTTCTTGGAATGCACTTTTTTACATCGGACTTTGGCGGTAACGCTATGATGTATGTGAATCTCATTTGGGCGTGGGGGCATCCAGAGGTTTATATCCTAATATTGCCCGCATTTGGTATCTTCTCTGAAGTCGTATCAACTTTCTCACGCAAGAAACTTTTTGGGTATACATCAATGATATACGCGACCATCGCTATTACATTTTTGTCATTTGTGGTTTGGGTGCATCACTTTTTCACAATGGGCGCGGGCGCAAACGTAAATGCGTTCTTTGGTATTATGACGATGATCATCGCTATCCCTACTGGTGTAAAAGTTTTCAATTGGCTCTTCACAATGTTTCGCGGGAGTATCGTATTTGCTTCACCGATGCTCTGGTTGGTTGGTTTTATTTTTACATTTACTATCGGCGGAATGACGGGCGTACTCCTATCTGTTCCTGCTGCTGATTTTCAGTTTCACAATAGCCTGTTCTTAATTGCTCATTTTCACAATACTATTATTGGTGGTGTGGTGTTCGGATATTTTGCTGGTCTCACATATTGGTTTTCAAAGATTTTTGGCTTTAAGTTGAGCGAACGGCTGGGCAAGGCTGCTTTTTGGCACTGGATAATCGGCTTCTTTGTGACATTTGTTCCACTTTATATTGTAGGCCTAATGGGGATGACGCGTCGCTTGAGTCACATAGATGCTGGGACTGGATGGGAGCCGATGCTCTATATTTCTATGGCAGGTGTCGTGATTATTGGTATTGGTGTCGCGCTCCAGATATTACAACTCATTATTAGTATACGTGACCGAAGACACAATCTGGATACGACTGGCGACCCGTGGGACGGCAGGACACTGGAATGGTCTACAGCATCCCCGCCACCTTTTTATAATTTTGCTATTATTCCAACCGTTCATGGACGCCACGCGTTTTGGGATATGAAGCACGGCACAGCCAAGCAAGAGCAAGCTCATTATGAGGATATTGAGATGCCAAAAAATACAGCGATGGGGCTTTATGTTGCACTATCAGCATTTCTTTTTGGATTTGGTTTAGTATGGCATATTTGGTGGCTTGCTGTAGCAGGAGCAGTTGGCGTTGTTTTGCTCATCATTGTTCGTTCTTTTGATTATGATACTGAGTATGTGATAACAGCGGACGAGGTCGCAAAAATAGAAGCAAAAAACCCACAGAGAAAATTACAATTACTATGACTACAGAAATTTTAAACACAAGAGAAACAAGTAAGAGAGAATCAAAGGCGCTCTTTGGTTTCTGGGTCTATATTATGAGCGATGCTCTGCTTTTTGGCGCGATTTTTGCAACATATACTGTGCTTCACAACAATACCTTTGGTGGGCCGTCAGCAAGTGACATATTTAGTATGCCGTTTGTCCTTGCGGAAACGTTCGTCCTTCTCGCAAGCAGTTTCACATACGGACTGGCGTCGTTTTACGCGCATCATAAGAACGAGAAGGACAAAGTGGTTCTTTGGTTGGTTGTGACATTTTTGTTCGGAGCAACATTTATTGGAATGGAATTGTCTGAGTTCGTGAAGCTTTATCAGAGTGGAAGCAGTTGGCAGGTGAGCGGATTTTTGTCGGGATTTTTTGCGCTAGTTGGCACGCACGGACTTCATGTGACAGCAGGACTTGTTTGGATGTGGAGCATACTTGCGCAGGTGCTGAGAAGAGGGTTAACGGTGAGGACGATAGGCAAAATATCAAACCTAGGCATATTCTGGCACTTCCTTTATATTGTGTGGATATTTATTTTCACATTCGTATACCTAATGGGCGCTATTTAATGATATGAAAAATGATTTTAAAGTAATTGATGAACAATACGAGGCTAGTCGCTTTGCGATGCGCTCTTACGTGACTGGGTTTGCGCTGTCTGTAATACTCACGCTTATCCCATATTTTATTGTTGTCAATCATATGTTTGGAAAGCAAAGTTTAGTTATGGCAGTTGTTCTTTTTGGTGTCGCACAACTCTTGGTGCAGGTGATATTCTTTCTTCATTTAAGCAAAAAATCAAAACCGCAGTGGAATATAATCGTCCTTACTTTTACAATTATCATCGTTGCTATTCTTGTCGTTGGGTCGCTTTGGGTTATGGCAAATCTAAATTACAATATGATGAACGCGACCCCCACAAATTCAAACGAGGGATATATTCCGCAGTAAATTATTATGAAAAAAATAGAGAAAAAAGTTTGGCCAGAATATTTTCAACAAATACTTGAGAACAAAAAGACTTTTGAGCTACGCCTCAATGATTTTGATATTGAGGAAGGAGACAATCTGCTCCTTAAGGAATGGGACCCAATAACAAAAAACTATACTGGTAGAGAAATAGAAAAGAAAGTTGGATACGTCGGCAGGTGGAAAATTGACGAATTGACAGCATTTTGGCCGTTGGAAGATATACAAGAAAAAGGCATTCAGGTGATTTCCTTGAAGTAGATTTTATCGAACTGTATCATTACTAATTTGATTAAAGACTATTACCAACTCACCAAGCCGGGGATTATTAGTGGCAATGCGATTACTGTTGTTGCTGGTTTTTTACTTGCCTCGGGAAAAAACATTGATTTGTGGCTAATGCTCGCGACACTCGCAGGACTTTCGCTCGTGGTTGCCTCTGGATGTGTGATGAACAACTACATTGACCGCGACATAGACGGACTTATGGAGCGTACAAAAACTCGCGCATTGGTGATGGGGACAATTTCTCCACGAAACGCGCTCGTTTTTGGAAAGGTTCTCGCGATTTTAGGTCTTCTCATCTTATATTTTTATACGAATCTTCTCGCGGTACTTGCGGCAATTCTCGGCCTCTTTGTGTATGTTGTTGTGTACAGTAGGTGGCTCAAGCGCACCTCAACGCACGGAACTATAGTTGGTAGTATTTCAGGAGCTATGCCTCCAGTAGTTGGCTATTTGGCGGTGAGCGGAAGCATTGACCTTGGCGCAGTGATTTTGTTTTTCATTCTCGCGCTCTGGCAAATGCCACATTCGTTTGCGATTGCCATCTATAGATTAGAAGATTATAAAAAAGCAGGAATCCCGGTTCTCCCCGTAAAAAAAGGAATTCAAATCACCAAACTGCAGACATTGATTTATGTTGCGCTATTTGTGATGGCATTATTCGCGCTTCCAGTATTTGGGTACGCCGGGTACGCATATTTTTTAGTAATGATTGTGTTTGGTTTTGGTTGGCTCAGTCTTTCAGCAAGTGGATTCTATTCAGCAAACGACAAAATTTGGGCGCGCAGGATGTTTGTCTACTCGATCATAATTCTTCTGATTTTTAGCATAGCAATATCAGTAGACTGGAAGTAATTAGATTAACCCTTGCATCATTTTTAATAATGCGTTATTCATATAGTATATGAATATAAATAATTTAACTTCTGCATCGCTAGAGTGGCTTTCTGTAAACGGAGTACATATAGCAATAATTCTTATCGTAGCGTATATTGCACAAAGGGCCAGTGGGAGCTTTGTTCGTAAAATAGTAGAGCGCCTTGTGGTGCGTGGAAACGGAACAGAGCAAGATGAAAAAAAGAGAGAAGAAACCCTTATACAGATATTTAGTGGAGCTTTAACAGTAGCAATTTTATCCATTGCTGGATTAACGCTTTTGTCTGAGATTGGTATTGCAATCGGACCAATACTTGCAGCTGCAGGTATAGCTGGTGTTGCGATTGGGTTCGGAGGACAATACTTGATACGCGATGTCATTACAGGAGTTTTCTTAATACTAGAAAATCAATATCGTGTTGGTGATGTTGTTTGCTTCGATAAAACTTGCGGACTTGTTGAGAGTATAAGTTTACGAATGACGCAACTTCGTGACTTGGATGGGACAGTGCATCACGTGCCACATGGAGAAATAAAAATCGTTTCAAACCTTTCAAAAGAATTTGCTCGGGTGAATTTGAACGTCGGGGTTTCTTATTCTGCTGACATAGAGCACGTAGAAAAAGTTGTAAATAGGGTTGGTAAGGAACTTGCAGAAGATTCAAAGTGGAAGGAAAAGATTATCAAAGCACCAGAATTTGTGAGGATTGATAAATTCGGTGATTCCGCAATAGATATTAAAATCCTCGGTGAAACTAAACCTTTGGAACAGTGGGGGGTCACTGGTGAGCTAAGAAAAAGAATCAAAATCGCGTTTGATAAAGAAGGGATAGAGATTCCTTTTCCACAGCGAGTTGTACATCAAGCTAAATAGCTGTACAGAGAGTGGTGGGGTTAGGTTCTCGGGTCTTTTCGTTCCCATTCGGAGAGCTTGCTTGCCGTAAGTTCAATATCAGACAAGTTGCGGATAAATTTTTCCTGCCCTTTTGGAACAATAGAGTAGTGTGGAAAATCATCAAGAGCAAGCGCGATGTCCCACAAATGTTTTTCCGAGGTAATCCAATCAGTGCCGAATTTTTTTAATGAAAATGGGCGAGAATAGCTTCGCAAAGTTTTTTGTCCTGTTTTTGGGAAGGTGTATTCGTGGAAATAGGAGAGAGCAAGTTCGCGCGGACTTTTGTACACAGGATCGCGAAAGCGTAGCACCGGATGATTTGTTTTACTTATTGCTCCCCAGTAGCCGTTTTTTTTATACAGAGCGACCACGTGGTCGTAGTCAATGTCTAGCGCTTTGAGGTCTAGAAGAAGTGGTTTCTCTCCGTGCATCCAAAGCGCCGTCGCAGCAATGAGCGCACCCTCAATACAGTGCGCGCGCCCTTTTTCTAGAGCCATTCTTGGGGAAAAACATGTGTCGCCCCTTTTGCTCAAGTTCGCTGGGATGGTGTCAAGGTAGTCTTGGATTTTTTGAGGGGTAGTAAGGTCCCTAAAAATCGCAAGTTCTTCTGGTGTGAGTCCAAACATAGCTTGATTATGACAGAATACATTCGCTCGTTCAAGATGATATACTGTTTGAATGAAGCTTCGCACTATAATACTCACTGTTCTTATTATATCGCTCGGCATAATCGTAATTTTTTATTTTGCTCGCAATGAAAAGACAATCACAAACTATCCATCAAGTGGGACAGACATCATTGCTTTTGGAGATAGTTTGGTGGAGGGGCTCGGCTCGACAAGTGGAAATGATTTTGTATCGCTCCTTTCGCAAAAGATTGGAGAGCCAATTGTAAACCTGGGGCGTGCTGGAGATACGACTGTCGATGGACTCGCGCGTATCCACCAGCTTGATGACTACAATCCCAAAGTAGTACTGCTTCTTCTTGGAGGGAACGATCATTTGAGAAAGATACCAGCTGAGGACACATTTAGAAATCTCTCTACACTTATTGAAAACATTCACGCGCGCGGGGCTGTTGTGCTTTTGCTAGGTGTTCGTGGTGGACTTTTTAATGACCGTTTTGACACAGAGTTTGAAATACTAGAAGACAAATACGACACAGAGCTTGTGCCAGATGTTTTGAGTGGGCTTTTTGGGAATGATAAATATATGTCTGACGTTATACACCCAAACGATATTGGTTATGGGATGATAGCAGAGCGTATCCACCCTGTGCTTATTAGGATTGTAAAGTAGTGTAAGATTTTAGGAACGAAAGCGTCTTCAGAAATAAGGGGATATAATAAACGTTCCCACTTAAACAAACACTTTATATGAAAAAAATATTAATGGTAATTTTGATGGCATCAATCGTTTCCCCAGCATTCGTCTACGCTGATAGCGACAAGTCTTCGCGAAATGGCGACAAGGACCCTCGCAAATCTGCTCAAATGATGGAGAAGAAAGATAAGAACGATAAGAAAGATAAGAAAGATAAGGTTAAAGAAATAAAGGAAATTAAAAAGGAAGTAAAAAATGAGCATGACGATGACGATAAAGATGACGATAACTACAAACGTCATTATGCGAGTTCAACAGTTGCAACAACAACTGCCACAACAACTCCTGTTATTAATCCAGCAAAAAAATTGAATTATTTTTTATGCAGGATTGATACCGGCTGGAATGTTGTTTCGCTATCTGGAGATAAAAATAAAAATAGTTCAAAGGCTCTTGGAAAGTATTGTATGAAGCTTCCATATGGATTTGCTAAAAAATTCGGTACAAATGTGCCAACAGCACCTGGAGCAACAACAACACCTGATATTCTAGCGCCAGTTATTTCAACAGTTGTTCCATTTACCGTAGCAAGCACTACCGCAACAGTTGCGTGGACTACAAATGAATCATCAACAGGAAATCTGTACATTGGAACAAGCACACCGTCTACACTTTTCGCGACTACAACATTAGGCCTCACGCATTCATTCAACCTAACTGGTTTGACAGCAAGCACGACATACCAGCTACTCTTTGAGGCAAAAGATTCTGCAAACAATATTGCAACATCTTCAGCATCATTGGTAACTACAAATTAGTTCTAGATCTGGCTCGAAACAAAATATCTCGCCACAAGGCGGGATTTTTTGTGTAATAGTTTTTTGTGATAATATAGAATATATGAAAAATATTGACCCAAAAAAACTAAACGAGCTGTTGCATGATGATGATCACAACGAGATTCTAGTGGATGTTCGTGAACCAGTTGAATATAGTGACATTGCAATTCCAGAAGCTGAAAATATACCAGCGGGAGAAATTGCTAATGCGGTAGATCGATTGAAACAATATGGGACTGTGTATGTAAATTGTGGTAGTGGTGTTAGAAGCAAAAAAGCGTGTGAACTACTTGAATCACAAGGCGTGAACGTTGTTAACCTGGATGGCGGGCTTACGGCATGGCAACACAGCGGGCTGGCAGTTAGAGGAAAAGGAAATCGTCTGCCGATTATTCGCCAAGTGATGCTATGCGCGGGACTTCTTATATTGACTGGTATTGCTCTATCTATTTTTGTGCATCCATACTGGATAGGACTTACCATCTTTGTTGGAGCAGGACTTACATTTTCCGGAGCGAGTGGGTACTGTTTGATGGCTTACATCCTGGAGGCTATGCCATGGAATAAATAGCAAGTAACATACAAAAAGCCTACACTTCGCGTAGGCTTTTTGTATGTTACACTCTATCGTATGACACAAGACGAAGCATTTGAAATATTAAAAACAGGACGTAATGTTTTTGTAACAGGGCCTGCCGGGAGCGGAAAAACGCACCTAATCAATCGCTATATTGCGTATCTCCGCGAGAATGATATTGATATGGGGATTACTGCATCAACAGGGATTGCGGCGACTCACATGGGCGGGGTAACCATTCACTCGTGGTCAGGTATTGGCATATCAGCGCACTTGTCGCCGTACGACCTAGAAGCAATGCTAGAAAAAAGCTACCTCTTTAAGCGTTTTGAAAAGGTTAAAGTGCTCATTATAGATGAGGTCTCAATGCTTCACCATTTCCGTCTGGACCTCGTGAATAATGTCCTTAAGACAATGAAGAGCTCTCAAAAACCATTTGGCGGAATCCAAGTCATTTTGTGCGGAGATTTTTTCCAGCTTCCACCTGTGGCGCGACACGGCGAACCGCCTGCGCAGTTTGTGTATGCAAGCGACGCCTGGCGAGAAGCAGGATTTACTATTTGCTACCTATCAGAGCAGTTTCGTCAGCAGGATGATGTGGCTATTTCAATATTAAACGAAATCCGCTCTGGTGAAGTTTCAGATAATACACGCGAGCACCTTCGCTCGCGACACAATGTGCGCTCTCCAAAATTTACTACATCAACAAAACTTTTTACGCACAATGCCGACGTGGATACATTGAATGACACTGAGTTGGATAGTATTGAAAGTGGTGAGATCATTACCTATGTGATGGAGAGTCGTGGTAAAGAGGCAATAGCAGTAACCTTAAAAAAATCTTGCCTTGCTCCAGAAAATCTTCGCCTGAAAGTTGGCGCTCGTGTGATGTGTGTAAAGAACAATTTTGAAGCAGGGTATGTAAATGGCACTCTGGGCGTAGTGGAGTTGTGTGACGAAATGGAAGATCCTGTGATTCGCACCGCTACTGGCAAAAGAATCAGCATCCCCCGCGCCTCGTGGAAAATTGAAGAAGATGGAAAAGTAAAAGCAGAAATTTTGCAGTACCCGCTTCGTCTCGCGTGGGCGATAACTGTGCACAAGAGTCAGGGGATGAGTCTAGACGCCGTGGAGGTGGATCTCTCAAAATCATTTGAGCCTGGAATGGGATATGTGGCGCTCTCTCGTGTTCGCTCGCTTGAAGGGCTAACTATTTTAGGTATCAATGAAAATGCCCTTCGCGTGCATGATGAAGTGCGGGAGCTTGATGCGACTTTTCAGCAAGTTTCGTCCGAGGCGCGAGAGGAGTTGAAAAAAATGGACAAGAAAGATCTTGCAAAAGTTCAGGAGGAATTTCTTGCGCGCTCGCGTCCGCCACAAAAAGAAAAGAAGATAGCGACCCACAAGGAGACAGAGGCTCTCATTGCAGAGAAAAAAAGTTTAGCGGAAATTGCGGAAGCTCGCGAGATGACCGCCGAAACAATTGTCTCGCACATAGAGAAGCTAATGGAAGAGGAGTCGCGCGTGGATATGCGACACATGAAAAATGAGATTTCGCACGCGCATTTTTTAAAAATAGAAAAAGCCATAGCGGAACTTTTAAAAGACGGAAAGATAGCGCTACTTACGCCAATTAAAAATAAAGTTGGGCCAAACGTGTCGTTTCTACACATTCGCCTAGCCCGCGCGCTTTTAGGGCATGCTCCAAAGAATGAGGGTAAATAATCTTTACTCGTGTGGTATTATATAGATACCATGGATGGAGTAACATATACTTGCCCGATGCACCCAAACATTGTGCGCGCAGAGCCTGGGATGTGCCCCGAGTGTGGGATGACACTGGTAGTCAAAAAGTCGCAAGTTAAAAACTTCATAAAGTCAGATGCAGTATCCGAAATGCACGATAAGCATGCGGGGCACCATACACAAGATTTTCTAAAGAAGTTTTGGATAGTGCTTGCGCTTACGATTCCAATTCTCGTTTACTCTGAAATTTTTGCTATTGCGTTCAAGTGGGAGCCACCACAGTTTCTTGGTGTGCAGTACGCAATACTTGTGCTAGGTTCAATCGTATTTTTTTATGGTGGTTCGGTGTTTCTTCTCGGCGCATACCGTGAAATTCGCGCGCGACTCCCCGGGATGATGACACTCATCGCGCTTGCGATTACGGCGGCATATTCGTTCAGTATTTTTTCTGTCCTTACAGGAAGTCCTCACACGCTCTTCTGGGAGCTCTCCACTCTTATTGCCGTAATGCTTCTTGGGCACTGGATAGAGATGAAAGCTGTTAAGGGTGCGCAAGGTGCGCTCAAGGAACTCTCAAAGCTTCTACCAGACACTGCGGAAGTATTGCGAGGAGGGAAAACTGAGACGACTCCACTTGCGAGTCTTGTTGTCGGTGACCGCGTGCTCGTGCGTCCGGGCGCAAAGGTTCCTGCCGACGGTGTTGTTGTGGAAGGGCGTTCGGAGCTTGACGAATCTATAATCACTGGTGAATCAAAGCTTATTTTAAAAGAAAACGGCTCCGAGGTAATTGCTGGGTCTATTAATGGCGATGGAAGCATTACAATAGAGGTAAAGAAAATCGGCGAAGGAACATTCTTGTCTGGTGTGATGCGTTTAGTGGCGGATGCGCAAGCAAGCAAATCACGACTGCAGGTTTTGTCCGACAGAGCAGCGCTGTATTTGACAGTGATTGCGGTTCTTGCTGGAACGGCTACATTTATCACATGGTTTTTTGCAAATGCTGGAATAGTGTTTGCAACTGAGCGTCTTGTCGCTGTATTGGTTATTGCTTGCCCGCATGCTCTCGGTCTTGCAGTGCCACTCGTTGCCTCTATTTCTACCACAATGGCAGCGCAGAACGGATTCTTAGTGCGGCAGCGTATCGCTCTTGAGTCGGCGCGTACTATAGACATTGTGCTTTTTGATAAAACAGGAACGCTTACAGAGGGAGCTTTTGGCGTACACTCAATTATTCCCGCAGGTTCATTTAATGATATTGATGTTCTTGAAAAAGGCGCAGGACTTGATCAAGGTTCCGAGCACCCCCTTGCAAAAGCGATTGTTGATGAGGCTCGCAAGCGCGGGGTTGTGCTAGGATCGATGAAAAGTTTTGAGCGTGTTGCAGGCAAAGGCGCGCGTGGAGATGTGGGCGGAGAGACAGTGCTCATTGGAAATGAAGCGTTTATGAACGAAGTGACTATTGTTGTCGCAGATGGGTTTCTTGTAAAAACCCGCGCGCTTGAAAGTGAAGGGAAGACAGTTATTTTTGTAGCGTCGCAGGGGCGCCTCGTGGGAGCGGTCGCTCTTGCGGATATTATTCGTGAGGAATCTCGTGAGGCGATACAGTCTCTACGTGAGCTCGGTATTCGTACGGCAATGATTACAGGGGATTCGCCAGATACGGCAAAATGGGTTGCGCATGAGCTCGGCATTGACGAATACTTTGCGCGGGTGCTTCCAAGTGAAAAATCTGAAAAAGTAAAAATCCTTCAAGCGCAGGGACACAAAGTCGCAATGGTTGGGGATGGGGTAAATGACGCGCCAGCGCTCACACAGTCTGACCTCGGCATCGCCATTGGAGCCGGCACCAATGTTGCGATAGAATCGGCAGGAATTATTTTAGTGCGTAACGACCCGCGTGATATTCCAAAAATCATTCGCCTCTCACAGCTCACATACACAAAGATGATACAAAATCTTTTTTGGGCGACAGGCTACAACCTCTTGGCGCTTCCACTCGCCGCAGGTGTTCTCGCATACAAAGGTGTCATTTTGCAACCTGCAGTCGCGGCGGTATTTATGAGCGTGTCTACAGTCATCGTGGCGCTAAACGCGCTCTTGCTCAGGAGGAATAATTTGAGTATTATCTAATCAATATGTGTTTTTCTGTAACAGCGAGTTTTGTGGCAGGGACGGTGTTGTCCGCAACAGGAGCCGTAACTATCAAAAAGGCGAAAACAAAATCGGAAATTCCGTTTGCGACAATACCGCTTTTGTTTGGTGTACAGCAGTTTGTTGAAGGAGCTGTATGGCTTTCATTTCAATACAGCGCGCAAATTTTTAATCAGATGGCAACTTATGCGTATCTTGGTTTTGCGTATGTGCTATGGCCGATATTCGTGCCACTTTCTGTGGGGCTCCTAGAAACTGATCCTCGCCGCAAAAACATATTGTACGCATTTCAGTTTATCGGGCTCGCTGTAGGTTCGTACCTCATGTATTTTATTTTGAGCAATCCAGTGGCTTCGCAAATAGTAAACAAAAGCATCGTTTACTCAATGCCATCGCAATACGGAGTCCTTTTAGTCGGGATGTATTTGCTTGCAACCTGTGTCAGTCCACTACTATCTAGTCACAGGGTTATTAATATCCTTGGCGTCCTTGTAGGTGTGTCTTTTGCTGCAACATACTATTTCTATACTGCTTCTTATGTATCAGTGTGGTGCTTTTTTGCGGCGGTTTTGAGCGTTACTATATATTTGTATTTTAGGAAACGTGGTGATATCATTGCCGTATGAAAAAGTTTCTAACATTAATTGTTCTCGCAGGCTTCATAGGTGGAGCTTTTTTCAGTATATCTGCTATGAACCATAGTCAGGGCTTATCAGTGAGTGGAGACTGCCCAGCGTCACCGCTTCATACTTCAGTTTGTCCAACAGGCGATTTGTCAGTTGTTTCCCACTATCTTTCAATGTATCAAGCTTTTACAAACAACCTCGTCTCTTCTGTTGTAACGCAGGTGTTGTTGATCGCCCTACTTTTTGTCGTGGTGTCATACGTGTTTCGCAAATATTTTGCATCAATACGTCTTCTGCTTGTATCACTATTTATTTTGTCTCGTGATTTTGTTGCGAAATTATACAGGCCACAGGCGCTTACTCGCTGGCTTTCATTATTGGTAAACAGCCCGTCAATGATTTAGTGTGTTTTTTAACAAACTAAATTATTAAAAAAATGAAAAATATCAAAATTCTTATCGCATTGATTGCGATTGTAGGGATTGGGGCGCTTATTTATTTGGGGAATCAAGGGAATGACAATATTGTTTCTGGAAATAGTAACAAGATTTACGTCGCTATTGAAGGCGCTGGGGAAATAGCGGTAATAGACACGAAGACGAATCAAGTTTTGAAAAGAATTGATTTGTCGGAAGACAAGAACGGTATGACTGTGGGCTACATGCCTCACAATGTGCAAGTCGCTCCCGATAACAAAAGCGTATGGGTAACTGCCAATGCTGTTGAAGAAAAGGAGGTGTCGTTCCGAATAATACCTATAGCGTATGCGGACACAGGGCATGGTGATGAGGTTGCGATACCTATCGAAATTATGGATGAAGTAATCGTTATTGACCCATTCTCAGATGTAATTGTGAAAAGAATTGAGCTCGGGCAAGGATTACACCTTTCGCACGTTTCTCTGACGCCGGATAGTGCGTATGCGATTGTTGCTTCTCAGAAAAAGGGGATTGTGTACAAAATTAATACTTCTTCATTTGAGGTAGAAAAGAATGTATTCACAAAAAAAGGTGGCGAACCTCACGGGCTTCGTATTTCTCCTGATGGTAAAACCGCATACATTGCGATGGTTGCGGGGAAAAGTATGGGGGTCCTTGATATTGCAAGCTTCACAATGAAGGATATACCGCTTAAAGGGGCGGCTGTACAGACGGGGGTGACACCAGACGGAAAATACGCGCTGGCTTCAGTGTATGACGCAAAAACTTTGGCAGTCTATGATACAGCTTCCTCAGAATTGAGCTACATTGATTTGCCAAAAGAGGCGAAGGGTCCAGTGCAGATTTATCCAACACCCGATTCTCGCTTTGTTTATGTTGCCGACCAAGGTTTTTACTTTGATCAGCCAGTCAGTAACAATGTATATAAAATTGACCTAATAGAAATGAGAGTAACAGAGACAATTCTTGCCGGCTCGGCTCCTCATGGGGTTGTCGTTTCTAAGGACGGAAGGTTTGTGTATGTTGCCAACCTAAAGAGCGATGACGTGTCGGTAATAGACACCTCTATGGAAAAGGAAATTGCAAAGATAAATGTAGGTAAGTCACCAAACGGAATTAGTATATGGTATGGTGACCGATCAATTGTTGGCAAAGGGAATTACAGCGAACTAGTGGCTACTGAAAAAACTTTTGATCTCGGCACTGTCTCAATGGCAGAAGGAAAGGTCAGTCACTCGTTTGTGGTGAAAAATACTGGAAGCACACCACTAAAAATTGGTAAAGTGTACACATCTTGTATGTGTACAGAAGCCACGATTGTAAATGGTACGTCGCGCAAGGGGCCGTTTGGAATGCCAGGGCATGGAGGAAAGTCTCTCGCTTTCGAGACTGTAAAAGCTGGTCAAGAAATAAACATTGAAGTATTAGTAGACCCAGCAGCGCACGGGCCACAAGGAACGGGCCCTGCAAAAAAAGTCGTCTACATTGAGACTGACTCTGCGATAACACCGACACTGAAACTAGAGCTTGATATAAACGTCACACCATAAATTATGGAAAACGAAACACAGAACAAAATATCACCCATCATAACAACCGTTGCCAGTGTGGTAATTGCCTCAGTAATTTTTACTGGCGTAATGTACGTCGGAGGGTTTAGTAGTGTGTCGAGCATTCAGAAGAAATATGCCTCGGTGGTAGCAGAAACACAAACGCATGTTTCAAAGGAAACAGTGCTGCCACACGGTGGGGTTCCATTGCAAGTAGTGTGGGGTAATTTAGGTTCAAAACTTGTTGAAGTTGGAGCGATAGACGCTGATAAGTTCAAAGCGATGTACGAGCAGAGAGGTGTATTTACAGATGAATACGAAATTCTGCTTCTCGGGCAAAGCAATGGTAATCTTAAAATAACGAAAGACAACGCTGGATATCTCCTTAATCTGTTTTGGGCGCTTGGTCTTGCAAGCAAAAATTCTATTTTGGATTCTGGTGAAATGGCGGACATTGCGTATGGTGGAGCTGGAAATTTTGCCTCAACGGGCGGATGGACGCTCTCAAAAGGGAACGCTATGGAGCACTACAGCAAGCATGTGTTCTTTGAATTAACAACAGAGCAACAGGCGCTTGTGGACAAAGTGTCGAGAGGGATATATAGACCATGTTGTGGCAACTCTACACACTTTCCCGATTGCAATCATGGCATGGCAATGCTCGGACTACTGGAACTAATGGCTTCGCAAGGGGCGAGTGAGCAGGAGATGTGGAGGACTGCCTTGGTTGTCAATTCCTACTGGTTTCCTGATACGTATCTAACAATAGCAACCTATATGAAAAATGAAGGTGTTCTATGGAAGGATGTGTCGCCACAGGAAGTGCTTGGGATTAATTATTCAAGCGCGACTGGTTATGCGCAAATCGCCTCAAAAGTAACAATGCCTAAACAGCAAAGCGGAGGGAGTTGTAACGCTTGATACATGTTTATGAGCAAAAAAGAATACCGCATTCGTGCGGTATTTTTGATTTCCCCTACTTTCCTTTTTTGAAAGTAGCATACCCCCACACCAATTTTCGACTATCAATAAAGTAGGTGTGGGGGTATAATAATTCGTATGACTACTCCGCCTATCAACAAATACACCGTTTCAGACAATGAAGCAGGGGGTGAGGTTTTGCCAAATTTACTAGGGTTAACCACGCCAGAAGAGATTGCAGAAGCAGAGTTTCTTGGGTTTGTTAATGCTCACAATATTGCGGTCGATGAATTGACTGACGATATTCAATTTAACCTTAGGTATTTATATAATTTGCATAAAAATGCTTTTGGCACATTATATAGTTTTGCGGGAAAGTTGAGGACGGTTAATATGTCCAAAGACAACTTCTCCTTTCCGTCCGCAGGATTCCTGCCCCAGTTAATGCAGGATTTCGAGATTGAGTTTTTAGATCCACTTAAAAATGTACCAGATGATGAATTACCTGTTCAGCTTGCGAGGATGCACGCTGAGTTGCTGTTCATACATCCGTTTAGAGAGGGGAACGGAAGAACAATACGATTGTTTACGAATATGATTTATCTGTCAAAGACGGGGGAGGAGCTTGATTTTAGTATTTTAGATAAAAATTTAAAAACATACATTGCTGCTGTTCAGCAGGCTGCTCAAAAGGAGCACAAACTAATGGAGAGTTTATTTTTGCAGATGACCAGTCTTTAGGTCATTAAACCGTTCGTCAGTAAAACGGATTCCCTCAATAGAGAAAGAAGTCCTTATGGTATCAAAAGAGCGAGCTTTTATTCTCCCTTTGTCTAGATTACGAACAGAAAAGGATTTATTACCTGCCTCTTTGTTGGTTTTAATACTCATTTTCACACAGACATTATAACATATTCCTACAAAATAAGGAAACTAACAGCGTGTCGGGTTATTTTGAAGGTTTGTCAGACCATGTTAAGTTATCCAAATGCCAGTTGAGATATGCGATGAGAATTGTTGCTTTGCAAGCGGCACACTCTACATTTAACTCGGGGCATGGTTTCCCGTATCCTTTTTTGATTTTCTTGATTAAAGATTTTACCTCTTTTATATCATCTGTATCTTTAGTTGTCTTCATCCTAATATAGTAGCACAAGATTTTGTCGAATAGTGGTACAATATAGGTATTAACAATGGGCATTTAATTTTTAACATCATGTTCAATCTACAAAATAAAGTGGCACTAGTTACGGGGGCCAGAAGGGGGATGGGGCGCACGCATGCACTCGCGCTTGCGGGGCAGGGGGCGAAGGTGGTTATTACAGATATTGACCTCGCGGAGTGCGAGCTTGTTGCCGATGAGGTGCGCTCGGCAGGTGGTGATGTGATTTGTTTCAAGATGGATATTTCAAGCAAGACAGATGTGGAGAGTGTGTTTGACCAAGTGATTGCTAAATACGGACGCTTGGACATATTGGTGAACAATGCGGGTATTTACCAGTCCAAACCGTTTTTGGAAATGACGGAGGAGGATTGGGATAGAACTATTGATATCAATCTGAAAGGATACTTCCACTGCGCTCAGCGCGCCGCAAAAGAGATGGCGAAAAATAATTGGGGGCGCATTATCAATATCACATCAATTGCCTCAGGTGGTGTTGGCGTAGGTATTGCAGGAGGCGCGCACTATACAGCGTCAAAAGGTGGCATAATCGGACTCACCGAAACTCTCGCGGTGGAGCTCGCGCCACTTGGAATAAATGTTAACGCAATCGGACCTGGAGCTATAGATACACCAATGGTGCAGGCGGCAAGTTTACCAAAGGAGGTCATGGACGCAATGCTCGCAGGAGTGCCTCTTAAACGCATGGGTCGCCCAGAAGAAGTTTCCGCGGCGGTAGTTTTCCTCGCATCAGACGAAGCAAGTTATGTGACTGGCGCAACTCTCTATGTGGACGGTGGCTGGCTCGCAGCGTAGACAAAATTGTTTCTTTGTGGTAGTGTCACAGGTAGGTGCCAGAGGTTTAAGACTTTTGGTTTGGACTTTATTTAGCGAAAGGAGAAGGTCATGTATGATTTGGACAAGAGTAAGAGAAGAGTTGCTGTGATAGATGATGAAATCGAAGCACTCGCGACAGAAAGAACTGCCCTCTATGCCGAAATGCAGGAGCGTTGCCAACACGTCGGCACGGTAATTGAATCTCCCGAGCGGTTTACAAATGTTGGCACGGGGCGTGCGCGACTAAGGGTTTGCACTGTCTGTGGAAAAACAGAAAGTGACTTTTTCGGTTATGGCATCCTTGGTAAAGTTGAGGCACAGGAGCTCTCCCTTGAAGATTTTGCAGCAAATCTTTCAAACGGAGAACTTACTTATTGGGGCCGAGGGGATCTGCGACGCAAGGAAGAGTAGTTTTTTGTAGTCACAAAAAGCGGGGCCGCCCAAGCCCCGCTTTGTTTTTTGACCAAAATGCGGTAAGGTGAAGAAACTTTTATGGCACAAGGAGAAGTCATCGTACGATTCGAAAATGTATCGTTTGAATACGGGCACAATAAACCCATCTTGGATGATGTGTCTTTTGCTGTGCGTCGCGGAGCAAAGCTAACACTCATGGGGCAAAACGGCGCTGGCAAGTCATCCCTTTTTGCGCTCATCACAGGCGCAAACAAGCCCGAGGATGGAGACATTCACATTGGAAAAGGGATAAGCATCGCTATCTCAAAGCAGGTTGTTCCTCGCGATCAGCTTGAGCTCACGGTAAGAGAATTTTTTGAAAAATGTTTCAGTAAAAAAATCTACGATCTTGATCCTAAAATAGACGAGGTGCTTGAGGTGGTGAACTTGAAAGGACACGAAAAAATGCACGAGCGAATCATCAAATCTTTTTCCGGTGGTCAGCAGGCGCGCCTCCTTCTTGCTTCTGCGCTCATTCAGGATCCAGACGTACTTCTTCTTGATGAGCCAACCAATAACCTCGATAAGGCAGGCATTGCGCACCTCACCGATTTTCTAAAAGAATACAAAAAAACAGTTATCGTTATTTCTCACGATGCGGAGTTTTTGAACTCGTTTACCGAAGGCGTGCTCTATTTAAATATTTATACCCGCAAGATTGAAAACTATGTTGGCGACTATTTCGCTGTGGTAAAGCAAATCACCGCGCAGATTGAAAAAGAAAATATGAAGAATGCGCAACTCGCGAAAGAGATTCAAGCAAACAAAGACAAGGCAAACTTCTTTGCGATGAAGGGTGGACAGATGCGTATGGTTGCAAAGCGTATGCGTGAAAAAGCAGAGGAGATGGAAGAGGCGAAAGTGGATATTCGCAAGGAAGACAAAACTATTCGTGCGTTTACTATTCCATCACAGCCCGAACTTACTGGGGAGCTTTTGAACATCTCATCATTTTCTGTGTTAAAAAATCACAAGCCAGTTGAAAAGAAAATAAAACTCTCACTTAAGAAAAAGTTTCATCTCTTGCTCGCTGGCCCAAACGGTATTGGCAAGTCCACTCTCCTTGAATCAATTGCAACAGGAAAAGCAAAAGGTGCGAAGATTGCTGAGGGTGTTCGTGTGGGATATTACCGCCAAGACTTCTCTACGTTGGATTTCAATGACACTGTATATCAATCACTCGCGCGTGCGGCACAGGCGGTGGACGGCAAGCTTGATGAGGAGCGTATGCGCGCCGTTGCCGCAAGTTTCCTCATCACATCAGATGTCATCTATACAAAGATTGGCAGTCTTTCAGAGGGGCAAAAGGGGCTCGTGGCTTTTGCACAGCTTGTACTTGAGAAACCAGGGTTACTAATTTTAGACGAACCAACAAACCATATCAACTTTCGCCATTTGCCAGTTATTGCAAAAGCACTCAGTCAATATGAGGGCGCTATGATTCTCGTTTCTCACGTGCCTGAATTCGTGCATCAGATTCGCATAGACGAAGTGCTGGATTTGGGGAAGTAGGGTATACTTAATTTATCAACATGCTAACAAAAATAGTTCTGTGGATAGTCGGGACACTGACTGTGTTCGCGGGTGTTACCGTGGTTTTTGTTGTGTGGGAGTTTGAAATAGATACCCTTGAACACTATTTTCTCGCACTTGCGACTGTGTCGCTCATAGTCTCTCTCTTCACTCTTTGGTTAAACTACAGAAATCGACTTGATCAACAGCGATTAGAAAAGAGTATGGATGCCGAAACAACCTTGAGTTCGCTCAACAGATGTGATGTTTTGATTGAAAACGCTGATGCATTCTTCAGGGAGTTCTGGCGTATTGCTCTTAGCGAAGCTCACCTCAAGCCCGATGATTACGACAAAATTAATGCCAAGATTTCAGAATCACGTTCCACAGTGAGAGCTCTCCGATCAAGGCTGACTGATAACGCTGAGGACGAGACAAGGGTACAAGAAGTACTAGGGGAGGCTCGGCGCATAGAAGCCGCATTTGACTCGCTGCAGACTTCGCTTGGGCATAATCTTGCGTCGCTCAAACGTGAGGCTGACCTTGCTTCAGCCATGTCAGAACATGACAGAGTTGAGAAACTTCGGACTGTAATCGCACATATCAAACAGTGGAAAGATCTCTAATAAAGCACGTGGGTATCGTAGCAAATCCAATTAATAATAGGATAAATGATATCAAGTCATTCCCCCTCGTCTTACACGTACCAGTGTTATTAAGCAAGATTCGCATAGACGAGGTGCTGGATTTGGATAAATAGCCATCCTTGCATTCTACCGCCATCTTACGTAGTATCAACATAGACAATTCTTTATTGAGGAGGGAATCATGTTTCCATTAGTACGGGGTAAAAAGTTGCCAGAAGTCTATCATCTTGGCTTTAGTGGTATGCATTTTCAGATTTTTGTGACCCTTGAATATTGGCTTAAATTTGTGAATCTCACAGGAGTCAGAACGCACTATGCTTCACGACTTGGGCAGGAGTATGTTCCGCCGTCCATTTTTGGTGGCTCGTTTGGCTGGTATGGTTGCGCCAGAGTATCAAAGAGTCTCGATGGTTTTGTATGTATCGAGGTACCAGCGTTTGTTGATGAAAGCAACGCGGTGGAGCCTGTTGCTCAAATGCGAGACCTTGGAGGCACTTTTGCCAGTATTTTGTTCATCTTGCAAAATTTGCTCCACGAAGAAGACGAGCAAAACGTGGAAGCGGAACAAGGAAGCCCTGCTCAACTTTTTGTCGTAGAAACTTTTTTATCGCAAGAGCCAAGACATTTCCATGGTGCAGGACTCCAACTGTATGTCTCTACGCAAGCACGCAAGTATCTTGAATCGCTCGGTAGTAATATTGACCTTGAAAGAGCAATTGAAGCAATGAAGGCGCACTTTTTTCAGCCCCATGTTGAAGGGCAGCTTCATTGCAAGTCTTGGCATGGTGATTTTGTGGTACGGTTGCGTGATAATGGTGTATTGCATATGAACACACGCGGTAATTGCGCATGTTTAGGGACTGCGCCAAGAGATTTTGGCGATAGAGGCTGCCAGCTTTCAAGTCATAATGTCGATACTGTCAGTCAGCAGTTTAATCTTCTTGTTGGGATAGCTTTTGTTTGGCAAATGGTGCGTGAAGGGTTGCGTGCATAAGCACTTTGATTTTAGTAAATATTAACCGCAGGCAATTAATTGTCTGCGGTTCTTGTTTTTTAGTGTATGGGTTATACTATTGAAATGGAACAATTTAGTTTTGAAAATGCTAATAATGCTGACAGTCCAGAGCACAATTCCACACTCGAAGGAACAAATGTCCGCTTAAGTGTGGATGAAATTAGAGGGCAACTTTCTATAACAGAGCCAATCTTTGATACAGTTCTTAAAAAGCTCAACGATGGTGACACAACTGATATAGAATATATTGCGACATATCAAAGGAATCTCATTGATTGGATGAATGCAATAAAAATAACAGAAGGCACTATAAAAAGGAGAAATGAAGAAGTCTTTAATGAAGTAGAGAGGAGACTTTTTCTTATATCAGAAAAAATCGAGAGGAATATACAAAATTTGACAAAAAAGCCTAAATAGTTTATACTTGTTATAACTTCATCTCATAGAGTTTTTGTCTCGGGTTTCACCCGAAAGGGGTTGTCCTAAAAGCACATTCTTCGCAACACACAAGGGCTTTCAGAGAATTCACCCCGTTTCCACAAAATGCTTCCGGTAGGAGCAAAAAAATTGTGGCGAGACGAGGAGAAAAATACGAAGCTTATAAGCATAAGGTAAGGAATTTTCTCAAAGTCGTAGCCTAATTTTTTGACTACTGCCGGAAATGATTTTGAGGAAAAGGGGTACCGAAGAATTAATTAAAGCCTGCGTTAGTAGGCCTTTTAGAACAATATATGGAACATAAAAAAACATTTAGTAGGGGTGCTGGGTCAGGCCGTCCTCATTCGAGCTCGTCACGACCACGCACAAGTGGGTCATCGAGCTCATCTCCACGCTCGTCCTCAAGCCGAGGCTCTGGTACTCACTCAAGTGCTCGTCCTTCAGGCGCACGCTCTTTTTCTTCTCGTCCTCCTTTGGGACGCTCTTTCAACGCGTCACGTGGAGGCTCTAGTAGGGGAGGTGGGAAGCGCGGCCCAAGAAAGGGTCAGCACATCGATATCTCAAAATTTATTAATAAAACAGTCATTACCGAAGAAGCAGTTGTTTTTACTCCTGAACACTTGTTCAGGGACTTCATAATCGACGAGCGTTTGAAGGCAAATATTCTTGCGAAAGGATACGAAGCGCCAACTCCTATTCAGGACCGCGTTATTCCGCACATCTTGCACGGACACGATCTTGTGGGTATTTCAAATACAGGTACTGGTAAGACAGCCGCGTTTCTTATTCCGCTTATCAACAAAGTCCTCGCAAATCCAAAGGAGAAGGTGATTGTGATGGCTCCAACACGCGAGCTCGCTCAGCAGATTGAAATGGAACTCAAAGGCTTTGTAAAAGGCTTCAAGATTTTCTCGGTGTGTTGCGTTGGTGGCGCGGCTATTGGTCGTCAGATTTCCGACCTTCGCTATCAGCATAACTTTATTATTGGCACACCAGGACGTATAAAGGACTTGATTGAACGCAAGTGCATCAACCTCGCAGAATTCAAATCAGTAGTTTTGGATGAGGCAGACAGAATGCTGGACATGGGATTTATTCATGATATGCGTTATATGCTTGCGCTTATGCCAAAGGAACGTCATACACTTTTCTTTTCAGCGACACTCTCACCAGAGATTGCTGTGCTCATTAAAGATTTTCTCAAGGAGCCGGTGATGGTTTCGGTGAAGACTCAAGACACTTCAAAGAACGTGGAGCAGGATGTCGTGAAAATCAAAGCGGGTGAGGACAAGCTTGAGGTGCTTCACGACCTTTTGATTCAGCCAGAATTTAAGAAAGTTCTCATCTTCGGACGTACAAAGCACGGTGTAGAAAAGCTTTCGGTGGCTCTTGGTAAAAAAGGTTTCAAAGCGCAGTCGATTCATGGAGATAAAAATCAAGGTCAGCGTCAGCGCGCCCTAGATACATTCAAAAAAGGTATGGCGCAGATTCTCGTTGCAACAGACGTTGCTGCTCGTGGTCTTGATATTGCCGGCGTATCGCACGTTATCAACTTTGATATTCCTGAAACCTATGATGACTATGTGCACCGCATCGGCCGTACCGGAAGAGCGGGGCAGAAAGGCAAGGCGCTTACGTTTATTGGGTAGGCACCCAAAAAGCTCACGGGTCTCTCGTGAGCTTTTTGTTTACACACAGTGTGGTAAAATAGTTGGTATCAGTATGTTTAAGATTTTTTTGATCACTAAATATGTTTTTCAGTAATCCAAATAATAAATCGAGTACCCTAATAACAGCTTTCCTTTTTGCTCTTGAAAGTATTCCTGTGCTTGTCCTCACAGCTCTTTTTTATTATTCAGCATCATCAGGTGAAGAGATTTTTTACTTCTCCATACTTTTGTGCACAATGATTTTTTGGGGATTATTTTCAATTAAATATGGCAATGCAAATATTCAAAACCAAATTAGGGAAAAAACTGAAATGGGAAAAAATTTTGGCGAGGATTCTGAAAACAAATGGAGGGAAATTTTAGGCGGAGTGGTTGTGGTATTCGTCCTGGTTTATTTTGGTTTCGCTTTTTATAATGACTTCATTTTAGAAAGCCTTATTTTTACGAATTTTGTAACTGTTATCGTCGCTGCCTTTATTTTGAAATATGATCTAATTATACAAGGTTACGCAGTCGGCTTGTTGCTAGACCATGAAAAGCCGACCCCAAAAACATTCAAGGAGCTAAGGCAGATATTTTTCCCAAGTAGTTTTTTACACCTTTTTGCACTAGGAGCAATTATTATCCTTTTTATTGTTCTCATTGTAGGTTTGCCGTTACTCTTTGAACACTTTGACAAGGTAAAATAAATGGGTAGTTTATGCTAGTATTCCATGTAAGAACGGCACTTTAAGACCGTCTTCAACATTAGTAGGCATGAAACCAAATGCGGTTGAACAAGAATTCCTTAAAGCTTATGACCAATTTGCCGACGCAATCTTTCGGCACTGTGTTTTCCGTGTATCTGACAGGGAAAAGGCAAAGGATTTAGCTCAGGGAAGTTTCGTCCGCCTTTGGGAATACATGGCGCAGGGCAAGGAGATAGACAATATGCGAGCGTTTTTGTACCGCATAGCAAACAACTTGATCATTGATGAATATCGCAAAAAGAAGGATGAGTCGCTGGACCGCATGCGTGACGAAGAAGGTTTTGATATCGGCACTGAATCAATGCGAGATATTGAAACAAAGGACGAACACGCGAATGCGATGGCTCTCCTCGAATGTCTCCCAGACAAATACAGGGAAGCGCTCGTGATGCGACACGTGGATGGGCTCTCGGTAAAAGACATCGCGCATCTCACAAAGGAAACAGAAAATGTTATCTCGGTGCGGATACACAGAGCGATAGAGAAATTGCAAAAGATGAGGGACAATTCACAACATGGAAAACATAATTAAAAAAATTAAAAAAGGAGCAAAGCACACACGACTCTCCGTAGCAGAAAAAGCGGAGATGAAGAGCGTGCTTATTCGTCATGTGAAAGCAAATCCAGTAAGTATCCACAGCGCGATTCCTTCACCCTTTAACATAAATAATTTTAGAAACAAGAAGGGAATTTCAATTTTAGTAATAGGCGGACTTTTGATGGGCGGAACAGTTTCGTTTGCGTCAGAAAACACAGTTCCAGGAGATGTGCTATTTCCAGTGAAAGTTCATGTGAACGAGAATGTTCGTGGAGTGGTTGCGGTAACGTCAAAAGCAAAAGCAGAATGGGAAGTGCGTCTCGTAGAGCGTCGTTTGGAAGAAGTTGAAAAGCTTGCCGTTATTCCAAATGTTTCTCCTCTTGTACAGCAAATCGCCGAAGAGAATCTTGCGCAATATACAAAGCACGTAGAAGAACGCATTGCAAAGTTTGAAGAAGACGAAGATGAGGAGGATGCAATGGAGACCGCCTCAAAACTTTCAGAGGTATTTAATACACACGAGCAGGTCCTCGCTGGGTTAGGTGTGAGTGAAACTACTGTTGTCGCTGTTGACTCTACATCAAGCGTGCCTACTGTCATCCCGGTTGTCTCAGTTGCTCAATCTTCACGTGAGAAGTCAAAAAATACACTTAAAAAAGTTCAGGGCGCGCGCGATGTAGCAGAGAAGAAACACAAAGAGTTAATGGAGAAATATGCCAAGGAAAAGGCTGAGAATGCAGATGTTACAGTAGAGGAAGCCCTAGCTCAACCCAAAGAAGAAAAAAAGAGCTCAAAATCTCGTAAGGAAAACAAGGATACAAAACCAAAAGAGAAACGCACAGAGGAAATTCGTTCTACAATAGATGAGCAGGAAGCTTCTGTTGTTGGTTCAACAGAAAAACAGGAGGATATAAAAAAGCTAGAGGAGAAGAGGAAGGAAGAAGTGAAGACAGAAGCCTCAAAAGTGGAAGACCGTGACTAGTTGATTGATGAAAAAACGACCGTTTGGCTTTACCAAACGGGCGTTTTTTCATTCAAGAAAGTTATCCCCACATTTCACCCAAAGCTTGTTCCTATTGTCGTATGAAGGGGGTACAATTATGGGGGCAGGATACTAATGTCCTGTGTGGACAAAAGGTCGCAAATTATTTAATAAAATTTCACTATGAAAGCATTACATGTAATTGCATTCGTGCTCGTTATCGTAGGTGCGTTAAATTGGGGCCTTTATGCCTTTGGTTACAATCTGGTAGCTATGCTCGTTGGTAGTTGGCCAGTAGTTGAACAGGTTGTGTATATCCTCGTTGGACTTTCGGCAATTTACCTTGCGGCAACGCACAAAGGAGATTGCAAGACTTGCGGAGTTGAAGCTACAATGTAAAGTGGTGCACGGTTTCTCTTAGAGAAATGCGCGTGGAGAAATCTCGGGCATTTTTCTTTTACATATAAACCATGCCACTATCCCCAAATTTTATCTATAGATAAAATTTGGGGATAGTGGCATGGTTTTGTTCACTGAGAGGGGTTCATGGTAAACTAACAAAATGAACAAACTTCTCTTTGGCTTTTCAATACTATTTCTTTTTTCCACAACCCATGTATTCGCTGCAAGCCCTGCAATAGACAATGCTGGTTTTGTGCAGTCAAACATTTGGTATTCCAAGGATCCTTTTTATGCTGGGGACAAGATCCGTATTTACACAGTCATTTTTAATGGAAGCGCGTACGATCTTTCTGGTGCGGTAGAGTTTTTGGATAATGGAGTCCTTGTTGGCAAAGCAGATTTTGCGCTTGCGAGTGGCGGACGTGTGCGTGACTTGTGGGTAGACTGGAATGCAACCGAAGGCAAGCATACAATAACAGCACGTTTCGCAAATGTCATCTCCGACGGACCAAACGGCAAACAACCTGCTGTGCTCGGAAGCGCAGAGGCGGGTAAGAGCGAGAAAGTAGTGGAGCTTGACCCTGTAGCAAAAGCGGCACAGGCAAAGATTCTAGAAGCAAAGGCAGCAGAGGCGAGCGCTCGCACATCTGCGAAAGTTGAAAATGTAATCCAGTCAGTGAGCGGAGCAATTCCAGCGCCAGTCAAAGAGGGGGTGGAGTCAGGGAAGAGTGCTATTGAAGAGTTTCGTATTGGTGAAGCGTATCAACTAAAACTTGCGAAGGAAAACAAGCAGAAGGAAATTGCAAAAATAAAAGAAGACGAGGTGAAGGCGCTAACTAGTAACACAAAAACTGTTCGCAGTCAGACTGACGCAATGCTAAACACTGCAGAAAAACCATTTGCGTATGTTCTGCTTGCTCTACTTACAATAGGGCAATATGTTTTCCAGTGGCAGATTTTGTTTTACGGAATTCTTCTATATGTTTTATACAGGCTTATAAGATTAATCGCGGGGCGTGTTTGGAATAGGGATTAGAATAAAAAGCAAGATAAAAAGGACCGACCTTTTTAAAAGGTCGGTCCTTTTTATCTTGCTTTTTAATTCCTCCTTCTACTTCTTCTCTGTGTACGAAAGTGTCATCTTCTGATCCTTTGCATCAAAGAGTGAAATTGTGAACGAATATGTCTTTCCGAGTTCAAGTTTTTTCTTGAGCTCTTCCTCTGTGCCAAATTCAGACACATGTACGAGGCCCGCAACCCCTTCTTCAAGAGACACAAGCGCACCGTAGTTGTTGAACTTGATAACGATACCAGTTACAGTGTCGCCCTTCTTGTAGTGTTTCTCAGCGTCCTTCCAAGGGTTCTCCTTGAGTGCCTTGAGCGATAGTGAGATCTTGCCATCCTTAATTTCAATAACTTTTACACGCACCTTCTCACCGAGCTTGAACATCTTTCGTGGGTCATCCACGAGGCCCCAGCCGATTTCTGAAATGTGCACAAGTCCTTCAATACCATCCTCAAGCTTCACGAATACACCGAAGTCTACGATACCCGAGATTGTACCGTCCAGCTCATCGCCGTTTGAGTACTTGCCCGAGATTTCACGCTTCTCTTTCACGCCTTGCTCCTTCTCCGAGAAAATAAGCTTGCCTTCTTTTGGAGACGCGCCAATGATGGTCACCGCGATACGCTTTCCAATGAGTTTCTTTAATTCGCCAAGAATCTTGTCCTTGTCGCCGTCATCAATGCGAGGATAGTGCTCGCTCTTTAGCTGTGAAGCAGGAAGGAATCCCTGGATACCTTGCCACTCCATAATGAGTCCACCCTTGTTTGCCTCCTTTACTGGGAGCTCAAGAGTTTTCTTTGACTTGATAGCTTCCTCGGCTTCGCTCCAGATAATAGCCTGGCGCGCTTCCTTGAGTGAAAGCTCAATGTAGCCGTCTTCGTTGTTGGTGTCTACAACTTTTGCAGTAATAGTGTCGCCGATGTTCAACTTCTTGATGACATCGCGCGCGTTGATAAACTCACGTCCATAGATGATGCCTGTGCCGATAGGCCCAAGGTTCACATACACGCATGACTTTGCCACGCTAATTACCGGACCCTCTACGAGAGAGTCGTTCTCAGGAAGAGTTTTTACATCCGCCATGAGGGTTGCCATAAATGACAACGGAGCCTCTACTGTTGTTTCTTCTATATCTTTTTTCATAAAATTAAAAAATCCCATCAAACTTACGATATGTAAGACAAGCGGGATGTGTGAACCTTGGTTTTCCCCCGAACTACAATGACGGGATGGGGGAGGGTTAGCCTTGGCTCGGCTTGTTGTTAACTTCATTAATATACAAGAATTGGTCTGAAAAAGCAAGTCCCCATAGGCGAGGCCTATGGGGACTTGGGAGCGAAACTCCCAAGTTGGGGAAATGAAAAGGGGCTCTTTTGGAGCCCCTGTGGGGTGTGTGGTGCTGGAATTTAGTCCTCCCAGCCCTCTTGTTTGATGTCGCTGCAGCCCGCACCGATAGCCATGATTTTTTTGTTCATGATTTTCTCCCAAAAAGTACAGTTGAAATACAAGATTTTCTCAAGGTCACCGTTCGGCGGCTTGATTGTTTAACAAGTACCGGATCACCTCCTCGTCTACGGGTTACAACTAAAATAAGTGTAGCACTTTACTGGAAAAATAAAAGCCCTACCTTGTGAGTAGGGCCCGGCTTATGCCGTGGTTGTTGAAGGGTTCAGGCCGGGGCTCAGGAGCCCTTGATGCCGGCCATGCCGTCGCCGCCGTTCGAGTTTTTCAAATAGGTCTTGGCGCGCCCTGGGCCGGCGGTTGAAGGCGGTTTCTTTTTCATGGCGATTTCCTTTCAGTTTTTGTGGAACAAAATGCCCATCTCTCGAGTCGGCCGTGTGGTCGGCACGAAAGCGGCGGTGAGTGTTCAGGATGGGAGGTGGCGCATGCGGCATTACTTGCCGAAGCGCATTAACGGCGGGAAATCCCGTCTGCTCTCTTTATCTGAACAAGTTAAGTATAGCATATTCAAAATATTTGTCAAGCATATTTGAGGGATGGAAGAAGGCAGCCAAGAAACCCTTGCAAAGCAAGGGTTTCTTGGCTGCCTTGCAGAATTTCTTTTGTTTTCTCGTTCTATTTGCTACACTACACACCATGATAGTCACATATTACGGAAAGCAGTTTTTCAAGATACAGCTCGGGGAGCGCACCATTGCCTACAACCCAATCGGCAAGGATTCAAAGGAAAAGGGGTCGCGTTTTGGAGCGGACATTGTCCTCACATCAGTTCGTCACGCGGACTTCAACGGCGCTGATCAGTGTGCGTACGGCGAGCGCCAGCCGTTTGTTATTTCTGGTCCAGGCGAGTACGAGGTAGGTGGTATTTTTATCAAAGGCTTTGGCACCGATACTGTCTACGACAAGGAGAAAAAAGTAAACACTGTTTTTTCTGTTATGTTTGAGGGTATTAACCTCTGCTTCTTGGGGTCACTCGCGTCAGCTGATTCGCTTTCGCGCGAGGTGAAGGAGGGCCTCGGAGAGATTGATGTACTCTTTACACCAATCACTGGCGGTGAGGAGCTCTCTGCTTCCGATGCATACAAGCTCACTCTTGCTCTTGATGCTAAGGTCGTAGTGCCTATGGATTTTGAACATACAAAAGGAAGCCTTGAAACATTTATAAAAGAAGCTGGAGCAAACTCGGAGACAATGGAAAAGTTTACGTTCAAGAAAAAGGACCTTGATGACAAGGAGGGCGCAGTGGTCGTGCTCAAGGCGGCATAATTCACCCGCCCAAACTTTTAGCAATAACTCTGTTCTAAAAATACTAGTAAAAGTATAGTAAAAATTATAAACTAAACTGATCACTTATCAGACTAAAAGTTAGGTGGGTAAAAAAATGCTAGAAAAAATACGGGCGAAACCGCATTACATAAAGCAGAGTATCTCTGTTATTGTTACTATTGTAATATTTTCTGCTATTTTGTTCGTGTGGTTTTCTTCACGAGACGCACGTTCGCTAGAAATTGAAGTGAGAGAAAAAACCGTTTCTCCTGTGGACGGAGTAAGAGCTATGTTTGATGGTTTTTTATCTGGTCTTAAGGATAGAACATCGAAAACAGCGCCAACAAATATTGAAACTGATATTGCAACCACTACAGACGATTTTGATTTTTCTGGGGTGGTCATTATAGACGATTCCATGGCAACTACTACAATAAATCAGCGTTGAATAGGGTAGAATTTTGTGCTAAACTAAAGAAATATGGCGCGCAAGAAAACAGAAAAGCAAGAGGAAAATGAGGCACCTGAACTCGCTCCCACAGAGCGAGTAAACGTTATTGCTCAAGACATTTCTTCTGAAATGCGAGCGAGCTTTATTGACTATGCTATGTCGGTCATCACCGACCGCGCTCTTCCAGACGTGCGTGACGGATTGAAGCCGGTGCATCGTCGAATTCTTTTTGCGATGGGAGAGATGGGCTTGACATCAAACTCAAAGTTTCGCAAGTCCGCAACGGTAGTTGGAGATGTGATGGGAAAATATCACCCACACGGTGATTCATCTATTTATGAAGCGATGGTAAAAATGGCGCAGGATTTTTCTTTCCGCTACCCGCTTGTAATTGGTCAGGGAAACTTTGGTTCTATAGACGGTGACGCTGCGGCCGCGATGCGTTACACCGAAGCAAAAATGTCACGTGTAACAGGAGAACTTTTGAATGATATTGACCGCGAGACGGTGGACTTCAAGCCAAACTATGACGGCACTCGCAAGGAGCCGACCGTGCTTCCAGCAGCACTTCCAAACTTACTTTTGAACGGCACACTTGGTATTGCGGTTGGTATGGCAACCAATTTCCCTCCGCACAACTTAGGCGAACTTGTAGACGCTACGAATCACCTCATAGACGAGCCATCGGCGACATCAGACGACCTTGTGAAATTTGTAAAAGGGCCAGACTTTCCACTAGGAGGTGTTGTGTTTGGTGAAAAAGATATCAAGCACGCGTATTCCACAGGACGCGGAGGCGTGGTTTGTCGTGGTGAAGCGGAAATTATTGAAGACAAAAATGCAAACCAGATCATCATCACATCGCTTCCTTTCCGCGTGAATAAGGCAAATCTTATTGTAAAAATTGCCGACCTTGTGCGCGATAAAAAGCTTGAAGGCATTCGCGGACTTCGCGATGAATCCACTCGCGACATTCGCGTTGTGATTGATCTCAAAAACGGCGCGTATCCGCAAGTAGTTTTGAATTATTTATACAAGCACACAGAGCTTGAATCCACATTCCACTACAACATGGTGGCGCTCGTGGACGGCGTGCCTCAGACGCTCTCGCTCAAGGGAGTGCTTTCAAATTTCATTGGCCACCGACAGGTAGTGGTGAGGCGTCGCACAGAGTACGACCTTCGTAAAGCAGAAGAAAGGGAGCACATTTTGCTCGGTCTCAAAAAAGCGCTGGATCATATTGATAAAGTAATCACACTTATTCGCGCTTCAAAAGATACTGCTACCGCGCACGCAAATCTTATAAAGGAATTCAAGTTTTCGGATTTGCAGGCGACTGCGATTTTGGAAATGAAGCTTCAGAAGCTTGCAGGGCTTGAGCGCAAGAACGTGGAGCTTGAACTCAAAGAAAAGCAAGATTTTATAAAAGAGTGCAAAGACCTTCTCGCAAGCCCAAAGAAAATTTTGGCTGTTGTTAAAAAAGAGCTTGGAGAAATGAAGGAGAAATACGGCGATGCGCGCAGAACAAAAGTTGTGCGACAAGCCGCAGGATCAATTTCAATAGAGGATATGGTTCCAGATGAAGAATCCATGCTTGTGTACACAAAGGGCGGATATATCAAGCGTACAAACCCAGGCGAGTACCGCCAGCAGAACCGCGGAGGAGTGGGCGTGGTGGACTTGGACACAAAAGAAGAAGACTTCATAACTCTCTTTATGTCTGCAACGACACACAGTGACATGCTCTTTTTCTCTGACAAGGGCAAGGCGTATCAGATAAAGATGTACGATATTCCAGAAGGAAAACGCGCAACACGTGGCAAGTCTATTATGAACTTCATCTCGCTATCAGGTGAGGAAAAAGTTACGTCAATCCTCTCAATGCCAAAGTCTGCAAAGGATTCAAAGCTTTCTCTTTTTATGGTGACAAAGCAGGGTACGATTAAAAAATGTTCAGCAGATAGTTTTAAGGATGTAAGGAAGACAGGTATCATCGCAATCAAGCTTGAATCAGGTGATGAGCTCCTTGCGGCAATATTTACAGAAAAAGGAGATGACATTATTTTGACGACTGCAAAGGGCCAAGCAATTCGTTTTAAGGAGTCCGACGCTCGCGAGATGGGGCGCACTGCGGGTGGTGTGCGTGGTATGAAGCTTGGTAAGGGAGACTTTATTGTAGGGGCTGATGTAATTCGCAAAGATGCTGAAAAGCCAGAGCTTTTGGTGATGAGTGAAAATGGCTATGGAAAGAAGACTGCTATCAAGGAATACAAGGTGCAGAAGCGTGGAGGCTCAGGAATAAAGACAGCAAAGGTGACAGCGAAGATTGGTCAACTAATGGTTGCAAGAGTTGTCACTCCAGCATTTACTGAGCTTGTCGCAATTTCAAAAAAGAGTCAGGTGATCCGCATCACAATGAAGGACGTGCCAACGCTTGGGCGTGACACACAGGGTGTGCGTATTATGAAGCTAAGAGAAGGGGACAGTATTGCGTCGCTCAGCTGTCTCTAGGCAAACAAAATATAGGCCCCTGCGGTCCCTGCCGCAGGGGCCTATATTTTGTTTGCATCGGCAGTCATCACGCGGTACACCCCCACACCTACTTTTGCATTGTTGCACTGCGTTTTCTCATTATTTTTTAAAACCGCATATTCTAACCTAAATTAGAATTATTTCTGACACTGACATGCAACAAAAACGCTATGCAAAAAGTAGGTGTTGGGGTACAATATGTGTACATTTATGGAACTCCCTGCTTTTACAAACCCAGAAGAGAATATCAAAGCGCTTGGCGTTTATGAAGGAATGGTTATTGCTGACCTCGGCGCGGGAACTGGAGCATACACACTTCCTCTTGCAGAAAAGGTTGGAGAAACTGGGCGTGTGTATGCCGTGGAGGTTCAAAAGGATTTTCTCACTAATATTAAAAACGAAGCTACTGCGCGCGGGCTTAAGAACGTGGAGCTACTGTGGGGCAATATTGAGAACGCTGGCGGTACAAAAATTAAAGATGGCGCTTGTGATGCAGTCGTCATCTCAAATGTGCTTTTCCAAGCAGAAGACAAATCTGGGCTTCTACGTGAGGCGAGCCGTATCTTGAAAGTTGGTGGTAAACTTTTACTTATTGATTGGGCTGACTCTTTCAGCAATTTGGGGCCAGCGCCAAAAATGGTTGTAACAAAAGATACTGCTAACGCGCTCTGCGAGGCGGAAGGCTTCGTTTTGAAGAGTGAAGTTCCAGTAGGGGAACATCATTACGGACTACTTATGCTAAAATCATAATTAACTATGGATAAGCAACCAAAAATTTTTCAAATAGTTCTCATCGGTGTTTTTGTAGTTTTGCTCATTTTGGGATTTCTTGGATTTTCTGGCAAGCTTCCTTTGCCTACAGACAAAAGGGATATTAATTACGGTGAGGTAACAATGTGGGGAAGTGTGCCTAAGGAAACAATGCAATCACTCATCACAAACAGTCTTCGCGACGAGAGAAGTGTGAGTATTAAATATGTAGAAAAGAGACCAGAAAACTTCACGCGAGATTTTGTGGAAGCGCTTGCGAGTGGCAAAGGCCCAGATATTGTGATTCTCCCTCAAGATGAGCTTATTAAAAATCTCAACAAACTTGCGCCAATTTCGTACGAAACAATCCTTGAGCGCGATTTCAAAAATACATTTATAGAAGAAGGAGAAATGTTCTTGCGTCCAGAGGGTATTGTCGCTCTCCCTTTTATTGTTGACCCTATTGTGATGTATTGGAACCGTGATATTTTTACCAACGCTCTCCTCACTGGCGCTCCAAAATATTGGACAGAGTTTTACGATCTGGTTCCAAAGATTACAGTTCGCAATAGGACAGGAGCTATTGAGAGAAGCCTAGTCTCATTCGGAGAATATAGAAACGTAACAAACGCAAAGGAGTTACTCTCGATTCTTTTGATGCAGGCTGGAAGCCCTGTTGTGCTCTCCAAAAACGGCTCTCTTTCCGCGGGGCTTATCACTCAAGGGCCAGTAGATATGGAAAATCCCGTTGTGACCGCAATGCGTTTTTATACAGAATTTTCGAAACCAAATAAGGATTCATATTCATGGAATCGTTCTTTGCCACAGTCTAATGCGATGTTTCAAGCTGGAGATTTGGCGCTTTACTTTGGATACGCAAGCGAATATCAGACTATAAAGCAAAAGAACCCTCACTTAAATTTTGATATAGCTGTGATGCCACAGGTTGGCAAAACAGCAAATAAGCTTACGTTTGGACGCATTTATGGTGTCTCTATTGTGTCAGCAAGCAAAAATCAGGCTGGGGCTTTGCGCGCGACAACGCTCCTTTCCGGAAGCGGAGTTATTACTGGAATCAGTGACCTTTTGAACCTTCCGCCAGTGCGTCGTGATCTTCTTGCAAATAGACCTGGAGATGCTGTGTTATCAGTGTTTTACGATTCAGCGCTTATTTCGCGCGCATGGTACGACCCATCACCAGTAGATACAAATTTAATTTTTATGAATATGATTGACAGTGTGAACTCTGGGCGAAGCAGTATGAATGAGGCTATTTCTGTCGCACACAGCAGTCTCTCAAAGATTCTGCAGGATTACCAAGGGCAGTAGGGGGGAGAGGGGGGAAGGTTTTAGTTGGTAGGTGTTAAGGGAGAAAAAGAATACAGAATATAGACTGAGTACTTATAGTGTTACCCTGTCTACCCACTATCTACCTATACAGTACTATAGTACTGTATAGGTAGATAGTAAGTAAATGATAAATTGGGAGACAAAAATAAAATGAAAAAATTTACTAAAAACGAAGTGGGTGAAATTATTCTTTCAACGATTCTAGTTGTTGGTTTTCTTACGTTTGCAATCGCAATGCCGAACGCAGTGCAGATATTTAAATATTTTGATCCTAAAAATACAAAAGACAAGTGGAAGATAAAAAGGTCTATTACAAGACTTGAGGAAAATAAATTAATTAAAAGGAGGTTAGTCGCAGGAGAGGAGCAATATATACTCACAGAAACGGGAAAGGTGCACGCGATGAGATACCACCTTTTTTCTATGAAAATTGCTGAGCAGGCTAAATGGGACGGCCTCTGGAGAATCGTTATGTTTGATGTTCCGGAGAATAAACGAGATGCTCGGCGAGCGATAAATCTAGCACTTAAGAAACTCGGGTGCGTGCAATACCAAAAATCTGTTTTTGTCACTCCATACCCGTGTGAGAAAGAAGTTGATTTTATTGGCGAATGTTTTGATGCGCGTCGCCACCTACGACTCGTCACAGCAAATAAAATAGACGATGAAGTAAAAATTAAAAAATATTTTCATCTCTAATTTTATTATTCATCAAGCCATCTAAGGGATCTGCGTCAAATCCCACTATCTACCTATACAGTACTATAGTACTGTATAGGTAGATAGTGGGATTCTATTATTTTAGTGTATCAAATTTTGTGTTTGCTTCGAGTCTTGCTATGCGATACAATGTAATTGTATGAAAAAAACTTTTGCGTCTGTACTTTATTTCTCAGTTTTAGTTTCATTTCTTTTGCCAATGTATGTGTCCGCGCAGGTGGGGATTCCGTGTGACGGGCCTGATTGTGGCTTTGATGACCTCATTGTTCTTGCAAATAACATAATTAAGTTTTTGATGTTTAGTGTTGCTGTGCCACTCGCGGCGATAGGTTTTATGTGGGTTGGTGGAAATCTTATAATAAATCAAGATAAGGAAGGCGCGTGGAGTAAGGCAAAAGGCAGTTTTTGGGATATTGCTATGGGTTTTGGAATTATGCTCGTTGCGTATGTGCTTATAAAAACTGTTCTTTTTGCTTTCCTGACAGAGGAGAGTGCTAGTTTTGTGCAGTTTATATTTCAATAATGAGAATGAATGTGTATAATTAAAATAATGAAAAAAATATTTGTAGTAACAATTCTAGGTTTTTTAACAGGATTACCACTTTTAGTGTTGTCTGCTGGGAGTTGTACTCCTGACACATGGCGCACAACGCAGCTTAACTGTGTTCAGTCTGGTGGAACATGGACAAAGGCAGATGGTACGAAAGTTGATTCCAGTGGATCGGTTTCTTCTCCAGTAGATAATCTTCAGGTTAAACCATCAGGTTCGTCACAGGACAACATACGCGTAGTCTCTGGCCTCTCCGCAAACACCAAACTCCAAAACCCGATCAAATATTCCACGTTCTCCGATTTTGCCGCCGCGGTAACAAAAACAGCCGTTCAGATATTAATGCCATTCATTGTTCTTGCCTTCATTTATTCTGGATTCCTGTTTGTAAAGGCGCAAGGAAATGTTGCCGAGCTAGAGAAAGCAAAGACCGCGATCATTTACAGCATGATTGGCGCGTTCATCCTTCTCGGCGCGTGGGGATTCGCGCAGATTATTGGGCAGACAGTTTCTACTCTCACACAGTAAAATATTATGGCTTTCAAGGAATTTATTAACTACATAATCAACACGCTTATAACGCCGTTTTTTTCCATTTTTCTTGGCGCGGCGGTTGTATTTTTCTTATGGAACATGATGGGAGTCATTCGAAAAAGCGGTCAGCCTGAAGAGATTGCAAAGATGAAAATGCAGGCGATATGGGGTATTGTTGCCATCGCGGTTATGGTGGCTATGTGGGGGTTGGTCAACTTTGTTACAGGGTCGCTTAAACTAAAGACTAGCGAAAGGATCAATTTGGACAGGTTTGAACGACCATTGTAGTTTTTGTGGTAGTTTCGTATAATGATATGTATACGATCGGGCATTAATAATCGTAGCTAAATTTTAAAATAAACATTAATATGAAAAAAATTATTGCATTAGGTTTCATTTTCGCGCCATTTATAGCAAGCGCGCAGATTGCGCAGGGGGCAGGTGAGGTGTCCAAGCTAATCGCTTTTTTGAAGGATTTTCTTAGTACGGCAACAGTAATCATTCTTGCTGCAGCAGTTGTATACTTCCTTTGGAATGTGTTTGGCTATGTAATGGCAGCAGGGGATTCAGACGCACGCAAAGAAAAGCAAAGTGGCATTATTTATGGCGTTATCGGTATCGCTGTTATGGTATCCATTTGGGGACTTGTAAACTTCCTTACGTCATCAGCAAAGTTGGACACAACAACACGTACTGCGCCAAGTCTTAATCTCTAAATACTAATTAGACCTCTAACGGGATGAATATTATTCAGAAAATTAACGACGCTATTCTTCAGCCGATAGTGATGCTTCTTATGGCATTGGCGGTATTCTATTTTCTGTATGGGGTGATGAAGTTTGTGAGGGATCAAAACAGTGAAGACGCTCAAGTGGAGGGCAAGCAGCATATGGTATGGGGAATTGTCGGCATTGCTATTATGGTGAGCGTATGGGGAATACTAAACTTCATCAATGAGTTTGTGATAGGGTTCTCTCGGTAGGTTAAGAAAAGCACAAACCCGCCAAAATTTTTTCACCTCCTTAATTTCTTCGAAATTTTGGCGGGCAAGAAAACTTAAGCGGGCAAGAAAAAAAGCCCACAGATTGCCTGCGGGCTTTTGAGTTGAATTGCAAATTAACTGTTCCTTATCCACCGAATTACAACGATCGAAGACTGTGTTCCTCCGGGTTTCTGGAAAAACGCAAAACTTTTACCGTATAGCTCCGCTTCATCAAGCGTTATTTGTCCAGCACAGTCAACTTGGCGAAGTATTTCATCATCGCGTCCATTGCTGATTTCCATTACATTTTCTGCTGGGCATAGCGCTGACGACAAACGGTATCCTTGAGGCGGAGCGACAAAAACAGTTTCGTCAACTGGTATTGTCAATTGGACAGATGTTATCTCAGGCTGATCAACCACCTGAGCTTGTTGCTCCACCGACTGGACTACAGGAGTTTTTCCGTAGCCCTCGTAAGCAGACTCCATATTGTCAGCTGCCGATTGCATCATCTTTTCCAAAAGACCCCGGCTTGCTTTGTAAATTCTCGGCATGTCATTAGGGTATACCCAAACAAGAACAAAGTAGGTGAGCATACCAATGACAAAAGCCCACGTAAGAGCGCTTATCTTCCCAGAATGGACAAACGTCCATATGAGGTGCGCACCAACGAGTGCTACCACTCCTCGAAAAATAAGCCCCTTTCCCTCTGGTGCTATATATTCGGCGATGAAGGCGGCAGTAATGACAACGACGTACCAAATAAATCTTTTTCCGTCGTCGTCCTTTTTTGCCCACCACCTGGTGAAGAAGTTTCCTTTGGCATCATCTTCCTGTTTCTTTTCTGTTGCCACTGGGGCCTTTTTGTAACCATGCAACTCGTTCAATTTGTCGCGGCTGTTTTTAATCATTGCACCCTCCTAATTTTTAGATGTTGATAGAGCGATTGTTTTCGTATCTACAGCAACAGCTGGCGCAGGTTGTCCGCCACCAAGGCTTAAGAAGTTCCCATTAAAACTAGAAACTCCCTCCATCCTTAGTTGCTCAGTCAATGCTTGGACTCCTCCTTCGAATTTACTCGCGGAAGCCAGTCTATCGCCAAGAGCAGTAGCCTCTGCGCTACCAATTGCCTTTATTCCTTCCCCGCGCTGTACATCTGCTGACGCTTCAAGTCGCGCAACCTCTAGCGCCATGGTTGCTTTTTGGGCATCCTTTGATTCCCCCGCGAGATCAAAACTGATGAAATCAACCTTGTGGATTGCAACACCCCAGATTTTCGGGATGCCTCCATCTTTAACCTCCATTGAGTCATTAATTTTCATGATTGCTTCAGCAAAGGGGTTCCCTGGACCTTCCTTTTCCATTTCGCGGAATCCGTCGAGGTTTTTACTACGACAAAGGTCAGCAATAGCTCCGTTGATGGCAGCATCTACAAGCGTAAGATATGTCCCTTTGAAAACAAAAACAGGAATCAGAGGGTGTACTACACGTAGAGTTACCAGAGCAAGAATGTCGATTTGAAGATTTCCATCAATTTCAACAGATTTTGCTTGAACCGGGTATGTCGCAAACAAAAAAAGAGAGTTTACATATTCCTTGCGATGTTCCAGTAGGTATGTGGCATCTCCTTTTTGAGCGTCACCCTTTATGAGCTTAGTCCACTCAAAAATCCACACATGAATCTGCTTTAGAGGGTATAGAATACTAACCCAGTAAATTCCAAGAAAGGTTTTTGGGTAAACTGCATTGGATATATTGTTGCTGTCAAATTCCTCCTTGACTACAGTTTTTGTATCCTCGTTATACCACCACCCAGTACCCCTTAAATTTGCAAGTACTTTGAGACAGGAGTCACCTTCTACGATAAACTTTATTTCACCTGTTGGAACAAGCGCAGTCTCCTTGTCGCTTGGCGCGACAGAAATAAGCCATCCAACTATACTGGCAATAATAACCAGACACAGAATAGCCGTCATCCAAAGAGGCAGTAGCATCAAACTTCCCACCACTGCAATAATCAGAGCGAGCAGAACCAAGAACTTAATGATTGTCGACATTTCAACCTCCTAAGTGATTTTAATTTGCAATTATCAAAGATCGATAATCTAGAACAAGTATAGCAGATTTTGATGAAAAAGTCAAGCCCAAGCGGGTGGTGGGGGAAAAGTAATAAAAAAGGGAGCCATGTATGGCTCCTTTAGTTAAACTGATTCCTCTTTTATGATAACAGCATGACCTCGTAATGGAGTAGTTGTGAATATTGAAATGAGCAGTTTTATGAAAAAATGAAGACCAGTTGGGTGCGTGCAGCCCATTGAGCAGTCATAATGTAGATTCGGTAACCCAACCTTTTCGCAATCACCTGTTTTGTCTCGGTATTTGCGTCCAGCATGATACGGAATATCTCTGTATATTACCACACGTTCGTGGCCACATCTGGTGCACTTAAGATGTAGTTTTGTAAGACGAGTTGAGTTAAGAAGGGTAGCCTCTTCCCATCTTTCGTCACCAGTCCGCCAGTCCGTGTTTGACATTAACTTTGCATCCATTTCGTTCTCCTAAGTAAGTTAATTTGCAATTATCAAAGATCGATAATCTAGAACAAGTATAGCAGATTTTGATGAAAAAGTCAAGCCCAAGTGGGTGGCGGGGGAGGCTTATGGAATATGGTAAAATTGAAGGCTGGAGAATCCTGAGTATGTTTGCGCCCAAGGCGTGAATTTGGTAATTCAGAATCTGCTGATGTCTATGGCAGAGCCACGATTCTGTTGAATCGGGAATTGGTATACGTGTACGCCGTTTATGGCCGAGCCACGAAACAGCTGTTTCGGAAGCGTATGGAGCAATCCTTGGGAGTTCGAGTTGTAATCCAAGATTCGAATCAGCTGATTCGCCCATGCTCACAAATATAAACAAGAACACCAGAATATATTCTGGTGTTCTTGTTTATATTTGTGCCGGGGAAGTGCCCAAGATTCTGCATCCAAGATGTGAATCTGGTGATTCAGAATTTGCTAATTCAGGACTTGCCTCTCCCTTCGGTCGAGACTATCCATTTTAATAGTAGCTTCGCTCTTTTAAAATGGTGAGCCTACAATTATTTTTTTGTGTACAAAAAAATAATTCCCATGGGTTAACCCCGCTCTTTCTTAATGCCTGTTTCGCATTCGCTCAGCAATGGCATTTGCGCATCAGATTAAAATCAAAGCAGTTTGATCTTAATTCACTCGGCAAGTTAATCATGAACAAAGTGCCGGGGAGAGGACTTGAACCTCCATGGGTTAACCCCGCTTGCTCCTAAGGCAAGTGCGTCTACCAATTTCGCCACCCCGGCACTTTGTTCACGATGTATTTACTAATTCACCATTCCAGCACGGGCACTTGTGCACCCAGTAGGATTCGAACCTACGACCGTCTCGTTAAGAGCGAGCTGCTCT
>CAZXOE010000004.1:0-99029 GCA_964642305.1 uncultured Candidatus Saccharibacteria bacterium | reverse complement strand
TTCTCTATAGGCGATCAATTTATTGATTTAGCCCTATCTCAAAAAGGAACTCCCTCACAAGAAGGGTTACTTGTGGCCAAGACCTAACTTAGTCGCCTGTTTTTCGAAACGGACGGTGAAGTTAGGCGAAGAACGGAACAAAAGAAAGAATATTTACCCACCAAACTTTTCTGTTGATTAATTGTAGTAATTATATACTCAATTGATACGCAGTGTGTTTTTCTCAGAATTAGATAATGAGTAGGAAAAGTTAGGTGGGCAAGCTCACAAAAGAATTTGCAATCCAATTTAAAATAGATTTTACATACTGTAGTTGTCAAAAGCCCACAAAAAACCCGCCAATTAGGCGGTTTTTTTGTGGGCTTGACATTTATTACAGAAGGTGCTATACTTGTTCTATGTTAATTTAAGGGAGGTGGTTATGAACATCAAGTCATTCGTAGTTGTTGTTGTCCTTTTTTCGTTTACTTTTTTGGGCCTTGGGGCCTATCTCGACCGTCCGACGGTCGAGGTAAGCATAGACACAGGCCACTGTGTCCGCGCATACGGCCCGAAAGGTCCAATGCCGTGCGCAGATGCGTTGGCTGGGAGATACGAAAAAGTCATCGTATCCCCTCAACATTCTCAGAAAGTTCCACGTGGCTAAATCAGCCATATGGAACAAATCAGCCGGACACTCAACGAGTGCCCGGCTTTTACTTTGGTTACGATTGGGGTTGCTGTGCAGTAACCCAACCTTTTTTGATGTAGAACGCTTGTCGTCGGACAGCCTCTCTTCCTGCCTCGCAGGTTTTCTCGATTGCTATCCTTACCCACGGTTTTAATCGCGCCAATTTTTTCTTTTCGATTAACTCCTGGTTTGGGCGATTAGGGGCACCACTGCGTGACCGATTTTCCCGGTTACGTGGCAGACTTCGTATTCGCATACATTCCTCCCTTTTGTACAAGGCAACTTTGCCTCTTTTATCCTACTCCTTTTAGAAAATTTCACAAGAGAAAAGCCGACTAAAAGTCGGCCGATTTTTACTCCTCTATTTTGCTGTTTTGCAAAAGAGCTTTCCTTTTGTTGTACTCATGTAACTCAAACATGCAGGAATAATGAGTTGTGCTTTGTTTTTGTGGTGTGTTCTGTGTGTTATCCTTGCTACCCCTTTCAAATTTTAAGCCAGAATGAATTACCCCTATCATTGGTGAAAATACCTTTTTTAGGAAACTCATAATCTCTCCTTGATTAAAGAACAATTAAAATATTATTTTTAACAACTTTGTCGAAGATAACATATTTCTTTTTGAGGTGCAAATTTTTTGAAAATTATTATATAAAAATACCCAGCCCTGTTACAGAGATGGGTATTTGGATGGTTTACTTGTGTCTGCACCCTCGCCTAATGTGGCTGGGGGCTGTATTGTGAATTCCTTGTCGCCCGTCCCTTCGTTTTTCGAAATTACGATATTGCGAGAGATTGGTTGGGTTGATTACCCCAACAATCGGGGGTGGCATATTACGTGCGAATAGCAGAATAACATAACGAGCAAACATCACAAGCCTCCTTGTTGTGTATCATAAAAATCTCGAGTAACCTCAAGTCCATTATCACCATAACACACAAAAAGAATTTTAACAAGCTTTACGCGCACGCTGAGACTCGAATCTTTCGATCATGTTATAATCAAAAGAAGGCGAGACTCGCAAGCGTTCTCCACTCCAACCATCCTTTTATCTCAGGTGGCTAGTAATACCGTTATTTTGTGCGCATGCCAAGACTCGAACTTGGAAATTTTGCTTTTCAAAGTGCGCGATCCAGGACTCGAACCTGGGACCTCGTCATTATCAGTGACGCGCTCTAACCACCTGAGCTAATCGCGCACTTTGAAAACCAAACTAAAGACCTCGTCGTGATTAGGGCTAGGCGAGACTCGCAAGCCTTGCCCGCTCTAAACACCTGAGCTACACGCGTATAACAGAACGAATATACCAGAAAACTCTCTATTTCGCAATGATTCCCAGCTTCTGCTATGATGGAGGGATACTCGCCCCGTTAGAAGTTTTTCTGAATTTCAACCAAATAATAGGAAGCAATAATACAGGAATTTATGACATGAATAATTTAAACAACAAAACTTCGTACGGGGTGGACTACAAAACCTACTTTCAAGAGAAAAAGATAACTATGTTGGGTCTTGGTTTGCTTGGCCGTGGCGTGAATGTGGCAAAGTTTTTAGCAGAGCTTGGGGCGGAGCTCACTATTACTGACAAGAAAGACGCGAAGGTGCTCGAGCCGTCTTTGAAGCAACTCAAGAAGTTTAAAAATATCCGTTACGTGCTTGGCGAGCACAAGCTAGAGGATTTCAAAAACTGCGACATGGTTATCAAGTCTGCGGGTGTGCCTTTGGACTCGCCATATATCGCAGAGGCGAGAAAAAATAAAATTCCTGTGGAGATGGATGCGTCGCTTTTTGCGAAGTTCACACCGGCAACGATTGTAGGGGTCACGGGCACAAGGGGGAAGTCCACCGTCACACATCTCCTAGAACACATCCTCACCCGCGCGTATCCAAAGCATGTTTTTGTCGGAGGAAATGTGCGAGGCATTGCGACACTACCACTACTCAAAAAAACAAAAATTGGCGACATTGTTATATTGGAACTTGATTCATGGCAGTTGCAGGGTTTTGGTGATGCAAAAATCTCTCCACATGTTTCAGTCTTCACCAATTTTCTCAATGATCACTTGAACTATTACAAAGGTAATATGCAAAAATATTTTGAAGACAAAGCAAATATTTTTAAATACCAAAAAGAAGACGAGGTGCTCGTGCTCGGCGAACAAGCGGCAAAAGAAATTAAGGCACGCTTCGAAGGGAAGATTATGAGTGAAGTTCTCGTGGCAAAGAAAAGTATCGTGCCAAAGGCGTGGAAAATTAAAATCCCCGGCGAACACAACCGCGCCAACATAGCGTGTACAATACTTGTTTGTCAGGAGCTCGATGTTCCTGCTAAAGCAATCAAGGACGGTGTTGAAAGTTTCATTGGCGTACCAGGGCGCTTGGAGTTTGTGCGATCTGTTGGCGGAGTAAAATACTACAATGACACAACAGCGACAACTCCCGATGGTAACAAAGCCGCGCTCGAAGCTCTCGGAACAAAGAAGAAAAACATTGTGCTCATTGCAGGAGGTGCGGATAAAAATTTGGATTACTCTGACATGGCGAAGCTTGTGCACAAAACAGTGAAAGGGCTGGTGCTTATTGAGGGGGTTGCAACCGAAAAACTTCTTGCTTTGATACCGAAAAAAACTTCATACCCTGTTTATATTGTAGACAGTATGAAGAATGCTGTTGAAACTGCCCGTGACTTTGCGAGAAAAGGGGACACCGTACTTCTTTCTCCTGGCGCGGCCAGCTTTGGCGTATTTAAAAATGAATTTGACCGCGGAGATCAATTTGTGAAGTTGGTGAAGAAGCTCACATAGCGGAGCAGTTCATTTTTTGTTATTATTGCAATCAAGATGAATCCCGTTAGAGGTCACACAGTTATGTTTCTAACCTCGTGGGTTCTGTAAAGTATTATGTCGAAATTTTACCTATTATTAACTAGTTACGGAAACGCGCATAGCGTTTCCTACCTCTAACGGGATGAAAGCAGTTATTTTTGCCGCAGGGGAGGGGAAGCGAATGCACCCTTTAACTCTTGAACAGCCAAAACCGCTAGTGGAGGTGTTGGGCAAGCCACTCATTCAGCATATCTGGGAGGTACTTCCGAATGTTGTGGACGAGGTGGTGGTCGTGGTTGGCTACAAACGAGAAATGATGCGGGATTTTCTTGGTGATGAATTTTTGGGCAAGAAGGTCACTTATGTTGAACAAGAAGAACCGCTCGGCACAGCTCACGCGCTAAGAATCTGCAAATCGCATCTTGAAAATGAGAATAAATTTCTTTTGATGTACGCTGATGACCTTCACGGCAAGGAAGGTGTGGCAAGATGCGTAGAACAAGATATGGCGCTTTTGGTGCACTTTGTTGATGACCCTCGTCGATTTGGAGTAGTTGTTACAAATGATGATGGAACAATAAAAAACATAGAGGAGAAACCAGCGCACCCTAAATCAAATCTTGCCGTAACAGGCGTGTACACGCTAACTCCTAAAATTTTTGAGTATGAGGCATTGCATACAAAAAATGGAGAATTTTATCTAACTGATATGATTGAGGAGTATATTAAGCATAATCCGATGAAGGTGGTTGAAAGCGATTTCTGGATTCCGATTGCATACCCACATGATATTCTCCACGCGGAGGAGATTTTACAGGGGCTTGCACACGCATGAGGAAAATTTTATCATGATGAACGAAGAATTTTTAAAAAATATTAAAGTAGCGCATTTTGTAGGCATTGGCGGTGTCGGGGTTTCTGCTATCGCCCGCATGATGCTTGCGCGAGGGGTTTCTGTCACTGGGTCCGACCGAGAGAGCTCTTTTCTGATTGAAAAACTAAAGGAGGAAGGAGCAAGAGTTTTTCTAGGACATGACGCTTCAAATGTTCCAAAAGATTGTGATTTGGTTGTATATTCGCCAGCGATTAAAATGGATAACCCAGAATTGATCGTTGCGTCGGAGCGTGGAGCTCAAGTTTTTTCTTATCCGCGTGTTTTAGGAATAGTTTCTGAGAAAATGCGCACAATTGCCGTCTCTGGAACTCACGGCAAAACTACAACTACAGCAATGATTTCAGAGATACTTGGAGGCGCAAAGTTGTCACCAACTGTTATCGTTGGAAGCATCTTAAAAAAAGAAGGCTCTAATTTTATTTTAGGCACAAGTGATTTATTTGTCGTTGAGGCTTGCGAGTACCAGCGTTCGTTTATGAACCTCGCGCCAGAGATTTTGGTAATAACAAATATTGACAATGACCATCTGGATTATTACGGCACTATAGAAGGCGTGCAAAAAGCGTTTGAGGAGTTTGCGGAAAAAGTGCCAGCGAGTGGAGCAATTGTGTGTAATCCAAATGATCCGTTTGTATCTCCTGTCCTCGTGAATACGCAGGCGCGTGTAATTGACTACACAAAAGAAAATATAGTTGTACCTCTCCAGGTCGCTGGCGAGCATAATATAAAAAACGCAAAGGCGGCTATTTCTGTGGCGAAGATTTTGGGAGTTGACGGCATAGAGGCAACACGACTCCTCGCGCTCTTTGGAGGAACATGGCGACGAATGGAGAGTAAAGGGAAAATGCAAAATGGAGCCCTCGTGTATGACGACTATGCTCATCATCCAACAGAAATAAAAGCCACACTCCAGGGCTTCAGAGAGAAATATCGCAAGTGGCGCATCGTAGTGGTATACCAGCCACATTTGTATTCACGAACAAAGTCGTTGCTAAATGATTTCGCTCAGGCTTTTGCAGATGCTGATGAGGTAATTGTCGCGCCTATTTATGCTGCTAGGGAGACTCCAGACCCAGAAATAAGCTCGGAGATTCTTGCAGATAAAATTCGCGCGCACAATCCAAACGTTCACGCAGGAGCCAATTTTGCCGAGATAGAAAATTATTTGCGCGACACTATCACCGAAAATGATCTTGTGGTGACTATGGGCGCGGGGGATGTTTATAAAATAGGAGAGCGCCTGTTGGTGTAATTTTTAGGTCTGTGATATACTTTGTTTTTAGAAGCCTATGACGCCCAGCACCTATTTTGCGCATTAGGGTGTTTGCGTACACAAGTATGAATGTATAATTATGTGCCATGTCGTGAGTTCGTGCGCAAAATAGATGCTGGGTGGTTTTTTGTACAAACTAGAGGGAGTCGAAAATGAGAAAACTACGGATGTGGTACGGGTTGGTGGCGACGTGCGCGCTGCGTCACGTAAAAAAGGTTGTTCGGAAAACTGGCGAGTCAATGAAGGCGTACGGGCGAAAGCTTGAGCATCTTGGGGACGATATCACTCCACGCTGGAGCATTGAACTTTTCTACAAATGTTATCTTGCGGATGCGGAGATACATATTGGCTCCAGTGTTCACATCGGACGAATTGAATCAATTTACCAGGAACATTCGGGGAAGGATAGTTTGCTTGTGGTGAAGCTCAAGTCTGGAACAAAAAGAGTTGGTATTTCGCCAATAGCAGTGATGTCTGATGAGTGTGAGTTTAAATTGTCCGGATACGGTCCGCCAGTGGTTATCAAAGAATGTGGTTACGATTGCGTGTGGACTGGCCACAGGAATGGATATCTCGCAATATTTTTTCGCTAATTTGCCGAGCGCTACGCGCTCGGCTTTCTTTTTTCTTGTTTTTTGCTAGTGTGATAGTAATTCCCAAATCCGTATGGACTGGGTCGTTTCGCAAAAAACGCGGAATCAGGGTTTTGTTCTCGGACCAATCGAGAATGTTCTTTAAATTAAGGAGAGCCGTATGGCTATGCCCGTAGATACTAGTGGCAACAAAATAATCACCTTGAAGATTTCTCGCGGACCCAGTCTTCATTTAATCATGGATAGTTTAGGATGCCCGAGTGATGATTGGTGTCGACGCGGGGTTGATTTCGATATCCTCATTCCTTATGTGGACAGGGTCGGCAATGCTCCTCTCAATCCTGGAGAAATTTGTGTTTCTCTTGTTCCTGTCGCAATGAAGCGCATTGACATTACTGACCGTTTTGTTTTTGGTTGCTATAGGGCGCGGATGTTACGTGAATTAGGAGTCAATTTGTTGAAAGACGCACCAATCCAAGTAACTAACTATTCTACGAAAACCAGAAAAGGGTTTGTCGAGGTCAGTATCTCAACGTATCGCGATTTTGTGGACATGCTCACTGAAGGCGTTTGCGTTTGAATAGAGTGGTTTGTGTCAGCCCCCGCGATATTTGCGGGGGCTTTGTTTTTAGGGTATCTTTAAAATCTATGGCAACACTTTTTATTATAGGCACCCCGATTGGGAATCTCGAGGACATTACCTTACGCGCTTTGCGAGTGCTCAAGGAAGTTGATTTAGTGTTGTGCGAGGATACACGCGTCACAAAACGACTTCTATCAAAATATGAAATAGGCACGCCAACAATGAGCTATCATGCGCAGTCGAAACTGGCGAAGGTTGATAAAATTTTGAACCTGCTTGAAGAAGGGAAGAATCTCGCGCTTGTGTCTGATGCGGGGACGCCGTGCATTTCGGACCCCGGGGTGCTCCTAGTTTCTCAGGTACGAGAAAAATTTGGTGATGAAGTTGCGATCGTTCCTATTCCGGGGCCATCAGCGCTTATTACTGCGCTTTCATCTGCGGGAATTTCTGTTGCTGAGTTTACATTCCTCGGGTTTCTCCCGCACAAAAAAGGACGCGAAACCTTGTTCAAGGAAATTGCAGGGTCCTCGCGCGTCATGGCTTTTTATGAATCACCTCATCGCATCGAAAAGGCTTTGGAATCACTGGAGAAATTTTGTGGTGGCGACCGCAAAATTATCGTTGCGCGCGAGCTTACAAAAATATACGAGGAGTTTGCGCGGGGGACAGTTGGTGAAGTTCGCGCTCATTTTATTCAAAATCCAGATCGCTTGCGGGGTGAATTTGTAGTAATTGTAGAACCGAAGGCATAAATGCTTGCCCGCCTAACTTTTAGCATAGGGTTACACAATAAAAATTGGTGCCAAAAAGGAACAAATATTCAAAAACTTGCTAAAAGTTGGGCGGGTGCATATACTATCCACATGACAAAGCACGCAGTAATGACAATTTTGGGGGTTGCAATCGTCGTGGTTGCCGTGGGTGGGTTTCCTGCTTGGGTACGAACGACACTACTTGTAGCAGGTGGTCTTGCCATTTCTGTTCTCTCATATCTTTCGTCCGTAGTGTATTGCAGTAATTGCAAGAAACTAATTGATAATGCCGAGCAAACACTCCCAACTGCTCCAGAAGAAAATATTGTAAATACAAAAAAAATACAGTGATGCGAAATAAAAGACATATTTTTTTAGCTGGTACAGTTATAATCGGAGGTTTCTCCGTTTTTTATTTTTTTATTCCTTCGTTTTTTTCGATTGCCTACAAAACTGATACAGCTACAACGACCCCACCTGTTGCAACAAGCACACAAAATGGCGTGCCGGGAATTATTGTTACTCACATAGAGACACCAGAGGCAGTAAAGGCGATCTATATGACAGCATGCGCGGCGAGCTCCTCTACGTTTCGCGAAAAGATTGTAAATATTGCAGACACTACCGAAGTGAATAGTATCATTATTGATATCAAGGATTACAGCGGAACGATAGCGTTTTCGGCTGTTGACCCGCTCCTCAAAGGAAACAACGGGGGAGGGTGTCGCACGACCGATCTCAAGAAATTTATAGCGCGTTTGCATGAAAAAAATATTTATACCATTGCGCGCATCACTGTTTTTCAAGACCCATACTATGCGAGGCTTCATCCAGAGCTTGCTGTGCTTAAAAAAAGTGATGGCACGGTGTGGAAGGATAACAAGGGTCTTTCATTCATTGATGTTTCCGCAAAGCCGTACTGGGAATATATCGTTGCTCTTAGCAAAGAAGCATACGCGATGGGTTTCGATGAGCTCAATTTTGATTATATTCGTTTTCCTTCAGATGGCGATATGAAAGACATTGCATTTCCTTGGAGTAAAGGCATGAGCAAGGCTGAAGCCCTTGAACATTTTTTTGTATATCTTCACAGCGCGTTCAAGGATACAGGAGTAAAAACATCAGCTGACCTTTTTGGAATGACGACAACAAACACCGATGATCTGAATATCGGGCAAGTTCTTGAGCGCGCGATGCCATATTTTGACTACATTGCGCCGATGGTGTACCCATCGCATTACCCGCCAAATTTCAATGGCTGGAAAAATCCAAACAATCATTCGTATGACCTTATTAAATTTGTGATGACACGTGGCGCAGATCGAGCCGAGGCAACGACGACTCCAGTGCCTCATTTTGGCGGTGAGCGTATAGGCACTTCGACTCCTGCTATTTACACAAAAGAGGCATACAGTCGAAACAAGCTCCGCCCATGGCTCCAGGATTTTGATTATGGAGGAGACTACGACGCGGTAAAAGTCCGCGGACAAATACAAGCGACCTATGATTCAGGACTCAATTCGTGGTTTCTGTGGGATCCAAAGAATTTGTATACAAAGGAAGCGTTACTTGCGGAGTAGATAAAATTAACAATCATGGTAAAAGTTAAAGACATAGTGGGAACTGAGCACGAGGTAGATTGCATTGCTTGCTCCATTCAGAGTGAGGAAGTAGCGTTGCCTGTTGAAAGAATCGCCGTAACAAAATATTTTGTTGTCGAGCAGGATTTTGAGTATCCAATAGAAGGTTTTGTAATCATTGCATCGAAGAGGCACGTCAAATCTGTTTTAGAGTTTACAAATGAGGAACAAATAGAGTTCATCAAGCTCCTAGTTGAATGCAGAAAAGCAATGAAGGAAAAATTAGGAATAGAAGAGGTGACGATTGTTCAAGAGGAAACAAGTAGTTCGTCCCATTTCCACGTTTGGCTGTTTCCGTGGCTCCCCTGGATGTCTGAGCACAAAAGGAAGATAAACAATATTATGTCTATAATGGACATTGTAAAAAGGGATTTTTCTGATGAGATGAAATTAAGAAGGGTAAAAGATGCCGCGAATCTTCTGAGAGAATACTTTGCGCCAATAAATCAAACTGACTAAAAACCAAGGGTACTGAGCAAATTGCGGGTGGGGTTGTACAGGGTTTGACTTTTTTGTTTATTATGATACGATTTGTTTGGATGTTCGTCAAAAGTCCTTGGTTAAAACACTCTTTGAGTAGTAAGAGGAAGAATGGTAATTTTTTCAGTATGTTGTACCCTTCATGTAAATTGTTAAGGAGAAATTTAGAATGGAAAACCTATTTTTGTTTGTCATCCTAGTTGTGCTGTGTTTGCTTGTTTTGTGGAGGTTGTACGTCCTGCTTACTCCATGGCAATCAAGGTACGATTTGGCGCTTGATCTATGCCAACATACAAAAAATCCTCGCTTTGAGGCTATCCTCGTAGTCCGAGCAGGCCCTAAGAGTGAAGAAGCACAGTGGCGAGAGAGGCTTTCTTCTCGGCTGTCAGATATATTTTTTGTTGTCATATTTGCTACCATTGCCTTATTTTTGGCAATGTCTCTGTTCTCGCAGTAATAAGATATTCTTTGTTGATGTAAGCAATCTTGCGATTATCTGAAAAAGGTTATTCGCACTAACTGAAGGCACAGCTTTAATCAGCTGTGCCTTTTATTTTTATACATCTCTTGTGGTATACTTTAATTGAAATAGTTTGTATTAACTGACCACTATCGACTAGTGGCTATCAACTACCCCATGTACCTCTACGATAAAAATCGCATCACGTTTTTTTAAAAAATAGCAGGCTGGATTATTCTATGAACAAGAGGTTAAAAAAGGAAATCATCATCTACCAGGCAAAATCCGGGGCTATTGAGCTTCGGGGGGATCTTGGCAGGGAGACTGTGTGGGCAAATCGTATGCAGATGGCTGAAATGTTTGGTGTAAACCCTCAGGCAATCTCAAAGCATATTCAGAATATATACAAAGAGAATGAGCTTCCACGCGGGGCAACTAGTTCCAAAATGGAACTAGTTCAAAATGAGGCAGGAAGGCAGGTTCGTCGCGAGATTGATATTTATAATCTTGATGTTTTGATTGCGGTAGGGTATCGGATAAATTCAGTAGTCGGCACCAAATTCCGCCAGTGGGCTACAAAAACACTCCGTTCGCATATTGTCGATGGTTATACGATAAACAAATCACGCATTGCAAAAAACTATGATGCGTTTTTGCAGGCGGTTGCGGATGTGAAGACTTTGCTTCCTGCGGGAACAGCAGTGGACACTGAAGGTATCCTCGAACTCATCACGATGTTTGCGGACACGTGGCTTTCTTTGGACGCGTATGACAAAGAAAATTTCGCTACGAAGGGTGCAACAAAAAAATCTGTCAAAATTACAGCAGAGATGTTTGTGGGCGCGCTTGCATCGCTCAAAGAATCACTCACTATGAAAGGCGAGGCGACTGATCTTTTTGCGACCGAGAGAGAACAAGGAAGTCTTGCGGGAATCATTGGCAACGTAATGCAAGCATTTGGTGGCAAGGACATGTACCCGACTGTATAGGAGAAGGCGGCGCATTTATTGTATTTTGTTACCAAGAATCACCCATTCCTTGATGGCAACAAACGAAGCGGCGCGTACGCATTCGTATGGTTCCTTGCAAAAGCAAAAGTGCTTGATACGACACGTATTACACCACCTGCACTTACAGCAATTACGCTTTTGGTAGCCGAGAGCGATCCAACCCACAAGGACAAAATGATTGGGCTCATCTTGACTCTTCTCTCGAAAAAGAAGAAGTAAAAAAACAGCGGGGAGGTTGGCGAAGCCAACCTCCCCGCTGTTTTTTTGTTTCGTTCCACGGTATAATATCTCTATTCACTATTGGCTAGTGGCTAACTATTACCCATGTATCTCTACGATAAAAATCGCATTACATATTTTGCGGAGACAGACCGCAGGAACAAGCGCGTTCCTTTTGGTATCAAGGCCGAGGACCGCACGCGACATATGTACATCATAGGTAAGACTGGAATGGGAAAGTCTACCTGCATTGAAAATATGGTAGTGCAGGATATCCGGAACGGAGAAGGTTTTGCGTTTATTGACCCTCACGGTAAATCAGCCGCTCTATTACTTGATTATATTCCTCCAGAGCGTGTGAAAGACGTAGTGTATTTTGCGCCGTTTGATGTTGATAATCCAATCTCATTTAATGTGATGGAGGATGTTGGGCCTGACAAGCGGCATCTCATTGCAAACGGTTTAATGTCCGCATTTAAAAAGATTTGGGGGCCGGAAACTTTTTCTGCGCGCATGGAATACATTCTTATGAACGCGCTACTTGCGCTTCTTGAATACCCAGACTCCACACTTCTTGGCGTAAGCCGTATGCTCACTGACAAGGCGTATCGCAAAAAGATTGTTGATAATGTAAAAGACCCATCAGTACGAGCATACTGGGTTGATGAGTTTGCAAAATATAGCGAAAACTACGCAAAAGAAGCCGTGCCTGGTATCCAAAACAAGCTCGGACAATTTACATCGAACCCGCTTATTAGAAATATTATTGGGCAACCAAAATCAAGTTTTGATTTGCGCAAAATGATGGACGAAAGGAAGATTCTTATCGTGAACCTTTCAAAAGGTCAGCTTGGTGAAGGGAATGCCGCTCTTTTGGGAGGAATGATTATTACAAAAATTTATCTTGCTGCTATGTCGCGTGCGGATCTGACAGAGGGAGACCTCAAAAGACTTCCAAATTTTTATATGTATGTGGATGAGTTTCAGTCGTTTGCGAATGAATCTTTTGCTGATATTTTGTCCGAGGCGCGTAAATATAAGCTCGCGCTCACGGTGGCGCATCAGTATATAAAACAAATGGATGAGAAGGTTGCTGATGCTGTTTTTGGAAACGTCGGTACACAAATAATGTTCCGTGTTGGCGCTCCTGATGCCGAGGTTTTGGAAAAAGAATACGCTCCTGTTTTTACAGCGGAGGATATGGTGAGCCTCGGAGCGTATCAAATGTATCTCAAGCTTATGATAGACGGCGTTGCATCGCATCCGTTTTCTGCTGTGTCTATGCCACCAATTCCACTTCCTGCAAAATCGCTTCGCGAGGAAGTGATTAATTCATCTCGAGAATTGTATGGACACCCTCGAGTGGAGGTAGAAAAAAATATTGCTGATTGGTATGGAGTGGAAGGTGGTGTAGAACCAGAGCCTCCACGTGAGCGCCCTGTGACACGTGTAGAAATCACTCCACGCGCGCCTGTTGTAAAGAGAGATACTAATACAACCTTAGATAAGTCGCGCCAGAATTTTCCTTCGGAAAATTCTGGCGGGCAAACACCCCGCACTCCAAAGTTTGAAAAGCCGTTTGAAAAAGCATTTAAGGATATTCAGAAATCAGAGCCAAAATCGCCTACGGAGATAGCTCAAAAGAATTTTGATTCGCAAAACCAAGTCGGGCAAGCCCGAAAAAGTTTTTCTGATAAAAACTTTGACGGGCAAGCAAGCCTTTCCACGCTCACAAAGGGTCATTTTATGCAAAAAGGTGCTATACAGCCAGTAAGGAGCAAAGGCCCCACCAAAGAGAGTTTAGGCGGTTTGAAGGCTGCTTTGGCGGGAATTTTAGAGGAGGGTGTCGAGAAACCTAAAGTGCCACCTGTTGTGGCTCAAAAACAGCCTGAAGAGCGACCTCGCGAGGAACAGCCTCCAAAGCCACGTGAGGTGCCAGAGGACGTGCTGACTGCCATTTTAAGGGGGGATGATTAAAGACCCGTTGTGCAAAAATTTTTTACTCCAACTTTAAATTTTCGGCTATGGCTTTGATAAAATTCTTCAAAATATCCCGATATTCCTCAGAATTTTCTCTTCGCCTCGCCGAGAAAATTGAAAGCTTCGCTACAAAAATTTTTGCACAACGGGTCTTCATGAGAACCGTCGCAATAATATTTCTTTTTTGCATTCCTTCTTTCGCGTCAGCCGCGATTTTTATAAATGAAGTTCAAATATCACCGATAAAGGAAAGATTTATAGAGCTCTATAATTCTGATAGTTCAGATGTCGATCTTACGGGTTGGTATATTCAAAGAAAAACTGCCTCCCTTGGTGCTAAGTTTGGATCTCTTGTTACCAGCACTCAACTAAATGGAAAAATAATCAAAGCACAGAGTTATTTTCTAATCTCTCGAAGTCAATTATATAATTCTGATGTCGTTGTTGACCTAACTCTCACTGAGTCAAATATTTTGCGTATAAGAGATTCAAAAGGAAAAGATGTTGATGAGGTTTTGTGGGGAAGCATAGATGATGGAAAAAGTTATCAAAGAACACCAGCAAATAGTTGGTTAATAGGCGCGCCGACACCAGGAGCTGAAAATTCAGTTTCGCAAAATGTGAATACCGCAACCGTTCAGACATCAAGCGCAAATGTCGCGCCAACAACAGCACATACAACAGCTACGGCGCAAGTGACCGCGCAGGCAGGCCCACAGACGCGCGTGGTGCTCGCAGGCGCGCCGATAATTTTTGAAGGCAAAGTTGCAGGGTTGGAAAATAGTAATAGCACGACCCAAACAACGTGGTCGTTTGGTGATGGCGCCTCTGCAGAAGGTGAGAGTGTGGCACACACGTATTATTATCCAGGCGAATATACCGCGGTGCTTGATGTTGTATCTGGAAGTTTGAAAGCCACAGATAAGATGCTCGTGCGTGTTGTTCTGCCAAATCTTTTATTAAAAACTGGAGGTGATTTTGCTCGTTCGTTTTTCACAATAGAAAATCGCGGAGGAGACGAACTTGATATTTCTGGTTGGCAAGTTGCAGGCAGTGAAAAAACTTTCATATTTCCAAAAAACACAATTCTCGGCGCGAGAAAAAGCGCGACATTTGCAAGCGAAGTGACAGGGCTCGTCACACCTGCAGACAATATTCCAGAACTTCGTTTTCCAAATGGAATGCGTGTTGATACAAAAGTAGAAACAGCTGTCGCTCAGCCTGTCGCACCAAAACAAATTGTTGCAAAAGCAGTAGAAAAACCAAAAGTTACGGCAAGCGCCCCAGCACGTGTTGTAACACAGGCCCCGAAACAACAGTCGGCAAATGTTATTGACGTAATTTCTGAACCGCTAGCGCCCATACGAGAGGAAAGAGGTTTGTGGCCTTGGTATGTTGGCTCTGCGTTTCTGGGGGCCTTGGCACTACTCGGCCTTCGTCTCACACAAAAAGAGGAAAATAAAGCAACCATAAATGCCGACGATTTTGAAATCATTGAAGAAACAGATGACGGTGAACCGCGCTAGATACTATGTCTTGTTTTTTGCGTTTATATTGTATAAACTTTAGCCAATGAATCCCGTTAGAGACAACATAGTTAAATTATGTACTCATCGGGCTTTGTAAAGAGATATGCCATATATTGCAAATTATTATAAGATAACTACGGAAATGCGCAGCATTTCCTGTCTCTAACGGGATGAAACGAATACTCATATTTTCTCTTGCGTACTATCCAGATGTGGTTGCCGGCGCCGAGGTAGCGATAAAAGAGATTACAGATCGCACATCGGGAGATGATTATGTGTTTGATATGGTGACTCTTCGTTTTGACTCAACTCTTCCAAAATTTGAGCGAATTGGTAACGTGAATGTTCATCGCGTAGGGTTCACGACAAAGGAACCAAATATTGCCGACTTGTCTCGTTTTCCACTTTCTCTCAATAAATATTTTTTCCCAATTTTGGGTTTCTTGAAAGCGCAGTCGCTTCATAAAAAAAATGCATACGATGGCATTTGGTCTATGATGGCAAATTATGCGGGCTTCTCGGCACTCTTTTTCAAAATGCGAAATCCAAGTGTGCGTTTTCTGCTCACTCTTCAGGAGGGAGATCCTATTGAGTACATCAGGCATCGTGTAAAATTTGTTTACCCTCTTTTACAACGCGTCTTCACTCGTGCTGATTTCATTCAAACCATATCTCATTACCTTGCAGGATTCGCGCGCAATATGGGATACACTGGACAGCTAGAGGTTGTGCCAAACGCCGTCAATGTGGAGCACTTTGCAAAAGAATATCCAGAGAGCGAGCTAGCCATTTTAAAACGACGCCTTGGCAAGAAAGAAGGTGACATATTTCTCATTACAACATCCCGCATGGTTGCAAAAAACGCGGTGGACGAAGTGATTCGCGCGCTCGTGTTTCTACCGCACAATGTAAAATTTTTGATTCTCGGTATCGGGCCAGATGAGGAGATGCTCCGAAAACTCACTCACGAAAAAGGCGTGGATGACTGCGTGCAGTTTCTCGGACAGGTGCTTCACGAGGATATGCCGAAGTATCTCAAAGTGTCCGATATTTTTATCCGTCCTTCGCGCTCAGAAGGGCTCGGTAATTCATTTCTAGAAGCAATGGCGGCCGGTATCCCTGTTGTTGCTACGCCAGTGGGAGGAATCCCTGATTTCCTTTTTGACCCAGACAAAAACCCTGACCACGAGCCAACTGGTCTTTTTGCGGACATAAACAGTCCAGAGAGCATTGCGCGCCAGGTGAAGCGCCTAATAGATGACCCAGCTCTCCGTAATCGCCTTTTCATAAACGGACGCACCTTGGTCGCCGAAAAATACGATTGGTCCCTTATTGCAAAAGCAATGAAAGAGAAAGTCTTCAACGGTCTTTTTGATTTTAAGGTTTAGGCAGTAGTGCCTACTTTATGGATTTTTAACTTTATGAACATGTAGTGTTATACTGTCAAAATTATGACAGAAACAGCTAAAGATACAGTCACAACTAAAATTTGTGCATTATGTAAGGCACCAGCATATCGCATCTTTGATGGAATGAGCGGATACGTTCTTGGCACAAAATACGATGTGTATGAATGTTCAAACTGCAAATCGTCATTTGTTGACCCAATGAGTAACCTTAAAGAAGAATATGACCTTATTTACGGCAAGGAAAATGCAAGAGATGCTGTTTACAATTATTATTACTATATTGCGAAGGGAGTAAAAAAAATAAAGAGCCCACTCCATGTACTTTCAGACTACACGGCCATTTATTGGGGAGTTTTGAAAGCGTTCAACGATAATAAAATTAAAGAAGGAGCGAAGGTTCTCGAAGTTGGTTCTGGTCTCGGGTACTTTACTCATGCGCTAAATAAGGCCGGGTATAAAGCCGTGGGTCTAGAGTATTCTGAAACAGCGACAAATTTTGCGAACAGTTTTTTTGGAAACAACTACACTCAGGGAACAATAGAAGATTACGCAAAAAACAATAAAGAGAAATATGATGTAGTTGTGGCGACAGAGGTTATCGAGCACGTTGAAAACCCTGTAAGTTTCATCGGCGCATTTTTGGAAGTTTTGAAACCGGGTGGTGTAATTATTATTACGACACCCAACAAGGACGTTCACCCAAAGGGGACCATCTGGGAGACCGACTACGCTCCAAAACATCTATGGTGGTTTACAGAAAAAGGTCTCAACGTCATTGCGAAACATTTTGGAAAACATTTTTCGCTTGTGGACTTTACTGAATATAAGGAAAACAAACTTTATAATATACCCGTCGGCACTCCATTTGAAGCACCAAATAAACCTCCTGTTGTAGATAAAAATGGTGAGTCTTTAATCAAAGGAAGTCGTGGGTACAAGCAAAGACTAATGCAGATTTCGCCTGCATCCTTGTATATACGCATCGTTGGACTGTATCATCACCTCACTTTTTTGAGAAAATCAAAAGTAGATAATGGTTCAATGTATATTTTGTGCGCAGTAATAACAAAATAATTTATGAATAAAAATTCTAAAGCATGCCCACTCTGTGAAGGCGAGGCTCTGCAAACCTATGTAGGGATGAAGGGATACATTGAAAACTCAAAATTTGATATTTACGAATGCATAAATTGCGATGCAAGTTTTGTGAGCCCGCTTGTAAGTGATGAGAGTATTTATAATCACATTTACCGCCAAGTTGAAATTATCCCCGGCTACACAAGATATAGTAGATTTGCAGAGTTGGTAAAAAGGGTAGGACGCCCGCTTGATGTATTGGCAAACCTAGAAAATACATACTGGTCTGTCCGTGAGTCGCTTGGGAAAGCTTTTGGCACAAATAATAAAGATATTTCTATTTTAGAAATTGGAAGTGGACTTGGGTATCTGACCTACAGTCTCAATAAAGCTGGATATGCAACACTAGGACTTGATCTTTCTCGTGAGGCAGTAAGTAAGGCAAAAGAGAGATACGGAGATTTCTACGAGGCAGGAGATTTGTTCGTTGTTTCAAAAGACCGCCCAAAGCGCTATGACTGCATCATTATGACAGAAATTTTAGAGCATGTTGAAAATCCAAAAAGTTTTATAGAAGCGACCCTCTTTATGCTCAAGGATGGAGGGAAGCTTATTATCACTACTCCCAACAAAACAAAGTCTGAAAAGGGGATTATCTGGCAGAGTGATGTGCCACCGGTTCATCTTTGGTGGTTTTCTGAAAAGAGTATCAGTATGGTCGCAAATTCATTTGGAAAGACTTGTGAATTTGTTGACTTCACACCTTATACAAAAAAGTTTTTTGAATACGATGTGAATTGTTCTATGGAGCAGATACAAGAGAGTTTGCCACGCCTTTTTGCAAATGGAGATGTTGTTCCTGAGAGAATGCATCATAGTACTAAGTCAAAAGTGCTCGGAGTCCGACTACACTCGTTGCTTGCCTACATAAAACTCCGCATCGGAAAAAAGACCCCATCGAATTGTTCGTCCTCAATGTGCGCAATAATTACAAATTAGTTTCTATGAAAACGGGCGATATAATATCTTGCTACCTCAATACATAGCCCACGAATAGCAAAAAAGTAAAGCACAACATAGCGCACTAAGTTGCCTTTAGAAAGACCCTGAATAAGTCTATATTGCTCTCTATAGAGTCCAACTTGAAAAGGGGTGAAACCGTGCTTTAAATACACTCGTGCGTTACCTTGGAGCATTCCTCTCGCCTTGATAATCTTGTCTCCTGTATTATGTTTGGTAAGGTTGTCCATTTTATAGAACGAACTTAGTGAGACAGCACATTTAATTTCTTGATTGTAAGAGGCGTTGTGTTTGTGTATCCGATATAGAAAATCAAGCTCGTCCCCACCAAAAAATAGTTGCGGATCATAGAGCCCCACTGCTTCAAAAAATCTCCGACTAAAAAGAATTGTTCCACCGTGAGGAGCATCAATAGGGGGGAGGGGGTTTGTAGTGAGAAGAGAAGAGAGAGCAGACCTTTGCAGATGGGGAGTCTTTTTTGGCAAAAGAGTATTGGTATCTAGTAAATACCCCAAGCCCAAATCAGTTTCGTTTATGCTTGCGGGGACACCGAGAGCGTCGATGTTGTGAGTCATTGCTTCGTTTTGGAGCTCCGTAAAAAATCCTTCATTAAACACGATGTCATTATTGGTAACGCAAAAATAATCATAACCATCATCGAGTGCTTTTTTTATACCAATGTTAATAGCATATGCATATCCATAATTCTTTGAGTTTTTGATAATGTTTACACCGCTGAAACTCCTCCAGGACTCAAGAGTATATAAAGTATTGTCCGCCGAATTATTATCTACAAAATATATACCCTGAATTGCTTCTCTGTTTTTCTCCAAAGACGGCAAAAAAAACGAAAGATTTTTCTCCGCATTATATGTCACCGTAATTATCGCCAGTTTTTTCATAGTAATTTCTTGGTGGCAAATTTTATAAAATAATAAACTCCCTTGGGACTTATATATTTAAAGCTAAAGAGTTCCGCCTTTTTTATTGTTCCAAGTGTATCTAGTAGTTCCTTGAAGGTAGTTGCGATTTGGGTTGCGGTGTTTATCGAGTTGGTTGTTTCAAAGACCTTGAATCTGTATGTGTCCCTCTCGTTGCTTATCCTCTTATAATAATTAAATAAATTTATCAGATAGCCAAGGTTTGAAGGCTCTCGGATAAGAGAATCTTTCTTCTCATGCATTCTATAGTTCATAAACTTTTCTTTCGATACAGCCACTTTTCGATTTAGGGCTAGGTCTATAAAAAGTGGTCTGTCAGCCCACTTTTCGAACACGTCGCTCCTTAGTTGAGCCTCCTTTAGTATTTTTGATTGATAAATAATTGTCCCAAACCCAATATTAAAGCCCTCCATTACTTTTTTTATAAGCTTTTGATGTCCTAACTCAAGAAAAGAGCCATCACTGATCCTCATGTCGAATTTACTCATCTTCGTTTTGTTTTTAACAAAATTAATATTTGTACCAACCCATGCCAAATTTGGGCGCTCATCTAGAAAATTAATTGCATATTCAAAATACTTTGGATGCAACGTGTCGTCATCATGGAACATGATGACATACGGAGATTGAAAGTCATAATTAACTATTTTTATAAAATTCGCAACTCCACCAATATTTTTCACATTTTTTTCAATTTTTATATCCAATTTGGGAAAAATAGAAATAAATTCATTTACGTCATAATCGCTCGCATTATCAAAAATAATAACTTGAAAGTTTTTATAGGTTTGAGTGTCTAGGCTTTCTAGACACTCATGCAAATACTCCCTACGATTATAAGTTGGGATTGCGACGGTCAGTTTTTTCTCTTGAGTTGGCATTGGGTTAAATTAGGAAGATTTGATTAAATCAATCACAGTTTCTGCAAATTTCTGATGACTAAATTTTGAATATTCATCAGACTTTAAAAAAGTTTTGATATTCTCCACATAGGTATTATACGCTGTCTCGTCAATTGAATCGATAAATTTTACGAGCTCATCGAGGCTTTTAAAATCCTTAATGTTGATAAACGTATTTCTTGGAATGTATTCGTCTATGTCTGGCGTCCCTAAATAAACAGGGACAGATAGAGCAAAGAAACAATCAAAGATTTTCTCCGTAATATAACCAGGGAATATAGCATTTTCTAGAGACAAAGCAAATTTGTAGTCTCTAAGTTTTTCTTCCTTATTTTTAACTTCGCCTCGATAAGCCTTGTCTATGTAGTTTAATTTTTCAGTTGCCCAGCCCTTGCCGTAAAGATCAAAGTCGTTTCTGTGGGATAAAAATTTAATAACTTTTTTCCTAAAAGGATAAATCATTTTTACATCAAATCCATACAGTAACTTAATGAGAGTAATTTTTAGTAAATTTTTCGTTGATTTGTTTGACGCTATATATGTGATGAATTTTTTCTCTGTGAAAGGTGTAACTTTAAATTGTTCATTAGAATAAAACTGAGGAAATAGTGTTGGAATAAAGTTTGTTTTATTGCTCACTCTTTTTTCCATTCCAGGAAGGAGCATTGAATATTTAAAAGGCTCGCTATATTTTCTAAGATTTACGTAGAAGCGTGTAGCAATGAACGGTGACTCTTGGCATAGTAGGATAAGTGGGATTGCTCCAAGCTTTATTAAATTTTCTGTTCCAGAATTTACTAAATGTGAGATTAAAAAAATCCTCTTTCCATTAAAAGATTCTGGACTCTCTAAAAAGAGATCTGGAGTTATAAAAGTAATCCCAATTTTTTTTGCTTCATCATACAAATAGCATAAAGGAAGTAGGGTATGACTAGCATTGTACGCAAAAGTCTTATCAAATATTTGATTATTTTTTATTTTTGGATCCCCTATATCAAATATTACAACTTTTTCCATATATTTTTTGCTAATTTATGTATTGATACTGGGGTAGCAAGAATCATTAAGCATAGCATAAATGTAACAAAGTTTTTTCCTGAGTGTTCATATAGTGTGACAGTAGCCTTTCTGTTGAATTTTAATCCATAAAGTTTGCTTGTAAACACCTGACCGGGAAGGCCCTTTATAAAATTATTATTGTGTATGTTAAGAAATTCGCTACTGTAGCCAAGGTCCCTAAGATGCATCACAATTGAATGTAGGTTAGTGTATGTGGTAAAAGTAGTACCATTTTTTGCCCAACGACACTCCGTGTCAAGAGTTTGCTTTAGTAGATTTGGAAGAAGCAAGATTTTTCTCCCAGCGCAAATTTCTAAGAATACTGATAAGTGGAACCAATAATTTCCATAATATTTAGACCTATCTTTTTGTAAGTATCTTTTGTTGAATATATTTTGAGACACTAACCCACCCATGATCTCGTAATTATTTTCTATAGATAGCTCTTCTACATTTTTAAATATTCTAATATTACCATTTTTTTCCTTAATATTTATTAAAATGTGAGGAATATCAGCATTTTCTTTTATAACATTTATTATTTTCTTTATACCACCCTTTACTATGGGGTCGTTGTCGCTAAGTGTCCAACAGAATAGACTAGATGCATTTTTTAACACCTGATCAACATTTCTATCGTAACCAATATTCGTATCGTTTTTTATATAAACAAGACTCGGGACTTCTTTAATAAAATCACTAATAATATGTTGTGTTTCAGAATTGTCAGAATTATCAGAAATTAGTATCTCAACATCGTTTTTTACTTCTGGGTTTTCCTTAAGCTGGTTCAAAATATTATCTAATTGTGATTTTATACCATTAGAATTATTGTATGTTGGTATGCCTATAGTAAGCTTTTTTACTTTTATATCCATAATTTGCTATTTATAACTTTAAATGGATAAAGTATACCATTTTTTATTAGAATAATTTGTCTTCTAGTATCTTTAAATATTAATATTGATAATGGAATAAAGGAATAGGATATAAGCGTAGCAAAAGCAGCACCATATATACCATGAATAGGTATGAGCCATAGATTAAGGATAATATTCGTAGTCATACCAATAAATGAACCAATAAATGATATTTTGTTTTTATTTTCAGCTAATAAGTATGTGTTAATTGCAATTGTAAGGAATATTGGTATCCCAGCCCAAACGTAGATACTTAAAACAGGGGCCGCTTGCATAAAATCATTTCCATATAAAATTTTTATAATATAATTAGAATATATGGATATTGGTAACGCTACAATTATTGCTAAATAAAAAACTAAGGAATAAAGTTTTGTTAATCTTTGTTCAAAAAATTCAATACTAACTTTTTTCGAATTTAATATAGCTGGAAAAATAGAAGAAATAATTAAAGAAGGAATAAAGTACCAAATCTCAGAAATTCTTGCAGCGGCATCATAAACACCAACGTTAAAGTTTGTTGTCATAAATTTAAGCATTACTTGGTCTATTCTTGTGTATACAAGAATAAAAGCTGAGGAGAGCATCAGTGGCCAGGAATCGCGGAGCAAAGAGATAGCTGTGTTTTTGTTAAATGTAAAATTTAAGATAGTATTTCCTTTTTTTGTGTAAAAGTAAATACTTATAAGCCCATATAATATATTTTCGACCAAGAAGACTGATGCAAAATAAATTATTCCCTTATCAAAAAATACGACTAGAAGTTTTAATGAGTTTAATACTACCGTTACAAGTATTAAGGAAATAGATTGATACTTTGCTTCTATGCGAGCTTGGAAGTAGTAACCTATAACAGTAAATGAAGCAAATAATAATGAAAAGGAGTTTATTGCAATTAAGATTTTTGCGAGATAATCATTCTTTATAAATATAGTAGAAATTAAAATCAATACTATGGCTAGAGTAGACGCTCCTACTTTTAAAGAAAGTGAAGTGCCAAGTAGCTCATCTTTTCTAGATAAATCTTTTACTAATTCTCTATATAAGACTGCATCAATACCTAATGCCGCAATAAAACCAAATAATCCTACAAAGGAGATAGAAAAGGCCAACACCCCATAATTTTCAGGACCTAGATACCTAATAACATATATTGTTGTTACAAATGAGATACCAAGGCTAAAAAATTTAGCAAAAAAAACCCAACTTGTATTTCTAAGGTATTTCTGGAAGCCACTATGTAGCCATTTTTTTTTTATTTCCTCTATTAACGTTTCCCTCATATAATTTATTAACGAAATTAGAGCATACGATTCATCAATATGTTATAACATTTTTAACTATTTATAGAGCGAAAGAAACTCGTCAAATTTTTCCTTTAGATAGTTAATGTGCTTTGGTTCAAGACCATGGTGGCACGCAACAACGAATCCGCTCTTCATTACAAGTTCAGTGTTTGGGAACGCATCACCAACTTTTCTATTTTCGATTTTTTTGAATCCTGGCTGTTTTAGGATGTTGCCTGTAAAGATAGGTCTTGTCTGGATGTTCTCTCCCTCAAGGAAGGTAACCAATTCTAGACGGGTGAATGGAGCCCCTGGTTTAATGATAAGAGGGAATGCAAGCCATGCAGTTTTGGTCTTTGGTGTTTGCTTTGGGAGAATGAAGTACTTGTCTCTTTTGCCAAAGAAGTTCATCAAGTCATCAAAATTGTCTTTTCGTTTCTTTAGGAATCCGGGGAGCCTCTCCATTTGCTTAAGTGCAAATGCCGCTGAAAGCTCAAGTGGAAGGAAATTGTAACCAACTTCGCTAAATATGAATTTATTATCATAAGGAATATTTCCAATTTTACCACTGAAACGATTCTCAATAAGTTCAGAATTAGCGTTTTCCCCAAAGAGTGAGGACTCTCTTCCCCAGCCACGAAGAACAACAAGTCTGTCTACCCACTTTGGGTCATTGACCATTACCATGCCACCGCCACCTGCGCCGTTGATGATGTGAGAACCATAAAAACTGGTTGTAGAAATATGCGAGTATGTTCCTGTTGGCTTTCCGTCATACTTTCCACCGAGCGTGTCACATGAGTCCTCAATAAAAAATAGCTTGTGCTTCTTCGCAATCTTTGCAAGTGCTTCCAAGTTTGGGATATTTCCCATGAGAGAAGGAATCATCAAAGCCTTAGTTTTTTTAGTGATAGCTCTTTCTACTTGCTCAGGGTTTATGATGTACGTATTCGGGTCAACGTCAATAAACACAGGAATAAGACCTTTTTGTACCATCGGCGCAACAACAGTAGCAAATGTCAAAATAGGAGTAATAACCTCAGAACCTTTTGGAAGATTTAGTAATTCAAAAGCAAGGAGGTTTGCCGACGAGCCAGAGTTAACCATAACGCCATATTTCTTGCCGAACATTTTTGCAATTTTGGCTTCAAATTCCTTTGTCTTGTCGCCCAGAGCAGTGCCTTTCTTGAGGACTTCTACGACTGCGTCAATCTCAGGCTGTCCGTGTACTGAAAAACCATATGGAACTCTCAATTTTGCTTGACTAGATTTTGGCATATTCTTATTTACTTATATGTGATATTATTGATAATAATATGGCAAGTATAGGTCTTTTCCTAGAAATAGGCAACAGAAATTAAGGTTCCATTACCTCTATGATTCTTGGGCAATCGTTGTAGCATAAGTAATAAAATGAAAGCATTTTACAAAAACAAGAAAGTTCTAATAACTGGGCACTCGGGCTTCAAGGGTGCGTGGCTTTCTCAGATTTTGATAAATTGGAGCGCTGATGTCGTTGGGGTTTCCCTTGAGCCTGATACCATACCCAGCTTGTTTGATGCTTTGTCTATTGAAAAGCATATTAAAAATTATTTTGTTGATGTTAGAGATTTTGACAAGGTTAAGAAAATTTTTGAAAACGAGAAACCAGAGATAGTTTTTCATTTAGCTGCACAGCCAATTGTGAGAGTTAGTTATGATGAGCCAATAAAAACAATTTCTACTAATGTTTTGGGAACCTCGCATATTCTTCAGGCAGTAAAAGAAATTGGATGCGTGAAATCTGTGGTTATCATCACAACTGACAAAGTATACGAAGATAAAAATTGGATATACCCATACAGAGAAAATGATTCATTGGGTGGTTATGACCCATACAGCGCCAGCAAAGCAGCCGCAGATATAATCGCGCATTGCTATATGCAATCCTTTTTCAATCCCAAAGATTTTAGAACTAAACACAATACACTAATGGCCGTTGCTCGTGCTGGCAATGTTATTGGAGGCGGGGATTGGGCGCCTTATAGGTTGGTTCCAGATATCATTCGGTCTATATATGAAAAAAATGAACCAGTGGAGATTCGCGCGCCGAAGGCAGTCCGCCCATGGGAGCATGTTTTGGAGCCGTTGTCTGGGTATTTGAAATTAGGCAAAAGGTTATATGATGGCGAAATCTCTATGAGCCAGTCCTGGAATTTTGGACCGAATGACGAGAGTTTTATGTGTGTAGAGGAGTTAACGAAGAAAGCTGTGGGGATACTGGGCAAGGGGTTAGTCAATATTAAACAGGATGACTCCAAGCATGAGACACATATTTTGAAGCTCGATGCCACAAAGGCAAAAACAATTCTTGACTGGAACCCAACACTGAATTTTGAGCAAAATTTAGAATATACTTTTAGTTGGTATAGAAACTATTATGAAAAGACAGAGAATGTAGTAGACTTCACAAATAAGCAGATTAATCAATTTTTTAAATGAAAGTCGTAATTTTAGCGGGTGGACTCGGGACTAGATTGAGTGAGGAAACTAGCATAAAACCAAAACCCATGGTTGAAATAGGCGGGAAACCTATTCTATGGCACATAATGAAGCTATATTCTCAGTATGGCTACAATGAGTTTATCGTTTGTTTGGGATATAAAGGATATTCAATTAAGCAATGGTTCAATGACCACTTTCTACACAACAGTGATGTTACATTTAACCTAGAAGACAATACAATCACTCATCATAAAAGTCGTAGTGAAAAGTGGAAAGTAACGTTGGTTGATACTGGAACCGAAACAATGACCGGCGGGAGAATAAAAAGAATACAGGATTATATAGGGAAAGAAACGTTTATGATGACATACGGTGATGGTGTTTCAAATGTTGATATTAAAAAATTAGTTGATTTTCATAAAAAAAATAAGGTATTAGCAACGGTCACTTCTGTCGTGCCTGAAGGAAGATTCGGAGCCCTCGCTTTTGACGAAAATGCGACTGTCACTAATTTTAGCGAAAAGACGGATAATAAAAACAGAGTAAATGGAGGTTTCTTTGTTCTTGAGTCAGGGGTATTTGAATATCTTGAGGGAGATAGTGTTCCATTTGAAAAAGGCCCACTTGAAAAACTTGCGATAGATAAACAGTTAAAAGCATTTCACCATAATGGTTTTTGGAAGGCAATGGATACATTACATGATAAAATTAAATTAGAAGAAATGTGGTGTAAGGGCAACGCTCCATGGAAAGTTTGGGACTGAAGCAAAATGTGTGGTCTGTCGTGGTACATTTGACGCTGTCTATCATTTTTTGTATAGTTGCGACATATATAGAAAGTATTTTATGAAAGTTGTAATTCTTTGTGGCGGGAAAGGAATTCGGTTTGAAGACTCTCTTGATTTCATACCGAAAGGCATGGTGAGGATTGGTCACAGGCCACTTTTGTGGCACGTAATGAAAATGTATTCTAGGTATGGTTATAATGAATTTATCCTAGCGCTAGGGGTTGGTGGCGAATCCGTCCGTGATTACTTCTTGCAGTATAATGAAAATATTAATGACCTAACCTTGATACTTGGTCAGCCGAAGCTAACTTATAATACTCAAAACCAAGAAGAGGATTGGAAGATTACTTTCGTAGAGACTGGAGAAGAAAGTGGCACAGGCGCTCGTTTATTTAGATGCCAAAAATATTTAGATACCGAGGATTTTTTGCTCGCCTATTCTGATTGCCTAGCAGACATAGATATCGAAAAGTTAGTTAGTTTTCATAAAACACAAAACAGAATAGCAACAGTTAGTGGCGTATTCCCACCTTTTAGATACGGCGAGTTTATTATGGAGGAGGGTAAACCAATTAGTTACAAAAGAATATCTAAGCTACATAGCCAGAATGGATTAGTAAATGGCGGTTTTATGGTTTTAAAAAATAAAATATTTGATTACCTTACTCCATATAATGAGTGTATTTTAGAAAATGAAGTTTTTGAAAACCTAGTTAAGGATAATAAAATTAACATATTTGAACATAACGGCTTTTGGCAATGCATTGATAACGATAGGGATCGTAAATGGTTGAACAAATCTTTTGCGGAAAATTCTGAATTTTGGTTATTCAAAAAAAACAATGATTAAAAAAATTTTTCCCAATGAATTAGACCTTTTTAATATGTCCATGGAGCGCACGTCTGTCGCTGAGCCAGAAGAAAAGGTTGATTATAAGTGTGTGGTAGTGGACAAGCCATGGGGTTACGAGTATTTGATGTTTGAAAATAAGGATGTTGCTGTGTGGGTATTGCATTTGAAGCATAAAGCAAAAACTTCAATTCACTGCCACCCTAAAAAGAAAACGTCCCTTTTGGTTTTGGATGGTCAAGTTGAAACTTCATCACTAGATTCACTTTTTAAGCTTAAGAGTATGGATGGTATAATAATTGAGCGCGGTGTTTTTCACTCTACAAGGTCCGCGTGCGCTCATGGATCATTTGTTATGGAAATAGAAACGCCTGTAAATAAAAGTGATTTGGTTCGCCTAAAAGATGTATACGGAAGAGAGAGCCTAGGGTATGAAAGCGGGGTGGCAATCTCACGCAATCTTGAGAATTATCATTATTGTGATTTTCATGATGAGTCAGATGAAGCTGAGGAAGTTGAGAAGTTGATTAAGGATAGAGTTATAAAAATTTGCAATTTTACCTCCCTCAGACAGTTACATAAAAAACTAGACAAAGAAAATAAAAAAATAATTTGCCCCTTAAATTATAAACTAATAAATAATGAAGGACAAATATTAGTAGATATTGGTGAGATAATAGAAGCAAAAGATCTGCACGAATCTTTTAAACTGAGTTTTATTCCCAAAGAAGGTCTCATTAGTTTAATCATTGGCTAATTTTTTTATGAAAATAAAAGCATCGGATTTTATAGTTGATTATATAGCTTCGCTTGGTGTTAAGCATGTTTTTTTGATGCCTGGAGGTGCTAATATGCACCTTGTTAACTCTGTTGCGAATAGCCCAAAGTTGAAATATGTATGCAATCATCATGAGCAAGCATGTGCGATGGCTGCTGAAAGTTACGGGAGGGTGAGTGGTAATATTGGTGTCTGTATTACAACAGTAGGTCCAGCGGCAACCAATACCCTGACTGGCATTATGGGTGCTTGGACAGATTCCATAGCCACACTCTATATTTGTGGTCAAGTTAAGCGTGACAATATGATAACAGGAACCCACCTGAGGCAGTTGGGCGTGCAAGAAATTAATATTGCTGACATAGCACGACCCATAACTAAGTATTCAGAAGTCGTACTGAACGTTGCGGATATTAAGTATCATCTTCAGAAAGCTCTTTATTTAGCAAAAAATGGGCGACCCGGACCAGTCTTGCTAGACATACCATCAGATATTCAAGCTATGGAGGTTGAGGAGAGTGAACTTAGGGAATTTAACGCAAAGGAAAAAGGGTTTACCTTGATAGATTGCAATAATTTACAATCACAAGTAGCTACCCTTGTAAGCTGGATTAAGCAGGCAAAGCGACCAGTTATCTTTGCTGGTAAAGGTATTCATTTGGCAAAGGCTGAGAAGGAATTTTTGGAACTTGCCGAAAAACTGCAAATCCCGGTGCTTACTTCCATGTCGGCCCACGACCTAATCCCCTCAGAAAGCCCGTTGTTTATAGGTCGGCCTGGAGTTTTTGGTGACCGAGCTGGTAACTTTGCTATCCAAAACGCAGATTTGCTAATTAGTATCGGCGCTCGCCATCACTTATGGAACATTGGGTACGCTTTTATAGCATTTGCTCGTGGGGCCAGGAAGGTTGTTGTGGACATTGATTCTGAGGAATTAAAGAAAAAAACAGTTGTTCCTGATTTGCCGATTAATGCAGACGCAAAAGTATTTATTGAAGAAATGTATAAACAGGCATCGTCAGTAATAGTATCAAAAGAGTGGATTGAGTGCTGTCAAAATTGGAAGAAAAAATATCCAGTAGTTCTTCCAGAATATAAAAATGAAAAGGATTATGTAAATTCTTATTATTTTACCAAAGTTCTTTCGGATACTTTAGAAGAAGGAGATATTATTATGACTGGGGTTGGAACTTCTTTTACCTGCACACTGCAGTCCTTTAAAATCAAAAAAGGACAGAGATTATATTCAAGTATTGGCTGTGCCTCCATGGGCTATGATTTGCCATCGGCGATTGGAGCCTGGTTTGCAACTGGCAAAAAACGTATAATACTTATTACAGGAGAGGGGAGCATCATGCTGAATCTTCAGGAATTGCAGACTATTTCACATTACAAAATTCCTGTAAAAATTTTCCTGCTTAATAATAATGGTTATTTAGCAATTAAAAATACCCAGAATTCCTTTTTCGGTGGTAATCTTGTGGCAGTGGATCCATCTTCGGGAGTAAGTTTTCCTTCTTTTGAAAAAGTGGCAGACACCTTTGCTCTTTCTTACGTAAAATTGGAAAATCATGACGATATTAACAAAAAAATCCTCCAAACCTTGAGTTGCGATGGACCTGTGATTTGCGATATCAAAATGGCGCCAACCCAACCACTCTTGCCTAAAGTTTTTTCTGAAAAACTAGAAGATGGCACGATGGTTAGTAAACCACTGGAGGATATGTACCCATTCTTAGATCGTCAGGAATTTTTGGACAATATGTTTATTGAGCCATGGAAAGAATAAACCCCGTAGGTTCAAGACACTAATTAATAAGATAAAGATACTAAAATATGAAAAAAAATATAAGAGTTGTAATTATTACCGCAGAGGCGTTTGAAGATGAGGAGGTTATGTATCCAATTATGCGCTTACACGAGGAGGGTTTTAGTGTGGACATTGCCACAAAGGACGCAAAATTGGTTGTTGGGCGGATGAACTTTCCTTTAGAGCTTATGGTTAGATATTACGGCAGGTTGGTTGATGCAAAAAAATTAAACACAGAGGACTATGACTTAGTATTATTACCTGGAGGTTTTGAGGCCCCGGACCGTGTCCGTCAAATAAAAGAGGTCTTGGAATTTGTGCAAAAGATGCATAAAGAAAAGAAAATTGTGGCCGCTTTTTGTCATGGACCATGGATTTTGATTTCAGCTGGGCTGCTTAAAGGTAAAAAGGCAACAGGATATATTGGAATAAAGGATGATATTCAAAATGCGGGAGCAGAATATGTAGACCAGCCTGTGGTAATTGATGGCAATATCATTACCTCTCGTCACCCACGTGATATAGGTCAATTTATGAAAACTTTAATAGCTGAATTTTAGGTTTTGAACATGAGCAAAGTAATCATCTTTGATTTCGATGGGGTATTAGTGGATTCTCTTGACACTGTCTTCAAGATGAACAAGGAAGCAGTCTCTAGGATAAACAAAACGTTAAACATGGGTGAGTACCTGTCTTGTTTTGAAGGGCACATTAATCAGCGTTTGGCAGTTTTGTTGGGTCTGAATGAGGAGCAAAAACAGCAACTTATTGAAATTAAGGCAGATCTCTTCCCTAAGTATTACCAGCCACGAGACGTAAGGTTTTTTGATTTTTCTAAAGAGCTAATTGTGAAAGCAAGTGGTCTTGGTGAGCTATGGATAGTAAGTTCTTCCCCCAGGGAGCTGATAATAAAAATCCTGGAGCCTTATGGATTAGAAAGTTATTTTACAAAAATAATTGGACAGAATAGTCAGCCCAAAAATTTGTTTTTTCAAACTGCGCTACAGGGTAAAAAGAAAGGTGAAGTTTTTTTTATTACTGATACAACAGGTGACATCAAGGAAGCCAGTAAGGTAAATTTAAATATACTTACCCTGGCTGTGTCGTGGGGGTTCCATAAAGTTGAGTTGCTCATGACTGAAAAACCCGATTTGCTTGCGGTTAGTCCTAACGAAATTATATATTTTATAAAGAAACATTAATTTGTTCAAATAAATCATATTGTCATATAATAATCGAACAGCCTCCTAATATGAAAAAAATAGCTCTACTTGGCGCGACGGGATACATCGGAAGGTCGTTACTCCAGGAGTTTTTTGATGATAAAGAAAAATTCCATTTGTTTCTATTTTCTAGGTCAAAGAGTAAAATCAATGGACTCATAAAAAATAAGATTAAAAACGACAGCATCAAGGCGTGCGTAATCAGTGAATTCAACAAACATAATTATGATGTAGTAATAAACTGCACTGGCATTAAGAGTCTCTCCTTATTAAAAGAAAATCCATATGAGGTGTTTAAGGTAACCGAAGAAATGGACAGTATGATTATTGGCTATCTTGAGAAAAGCCCAAAAACACTTTACATCAATTTAAGTAGTGGCGGCGTATATGGAAATTATGGGAATTCTAATAAAGAGATAAATAGTGAAACTAGAGCAACTATAAATATTAACGATATTAGCCCAGCTGAATATTATGCTATCGCAAAAATTAACTCCGAGGCGAAGCACCGTGCAATACCAGACCTTAATATTGTAGATCTGCGCGTGTTTGCTTTCTTTAGTCGATTTTCAGACGTCAGTCCAAAATTTATGATGTCAGAGGTCGTTGATTGTATAAAAAACAAAAAGATTTTTAAAACAGATGATAACAATATTATCAGGGATTATGTTTGCCCAAATGATTTGCTTTCTATTGTAAAAAAAGTAATAAAAAAAGGCAGGATCAATGATTTTTTTGACGTATATAGTTTGAAGCCGATATCAAAATTCGACCTCCTTGTTTTTTTAGAAAAAAAATATGGGTTAAAATATTTGATCAAAAAGGCGCCAAAAAGCATAAATAATCTATCAAAAAATATATATTATTCAAAAAATAAAAAAGCCGAGAGAATTGGATATTCACCAAAGTTCAGTTCTCTAAGTGGGATAGAGCATGAAATCGATAAAATGAATATTTAGTTACTTTATATTTCTATGTTTAATAGCCCAAGGTCTTCGTAATCAACTTCTATGTCGTTAATGAAAACATCAAGTTTTGAGGCGTATATAGCTCCTAACCGTTTTGCCTCACTGTTTCTTAGCTGTGGTATATAGTTTCTTATTGTTATTCGTAGATCATCAAGAACACTTTTTGGATCCTCGTATGTTGATAGAGGGTTTGCTTTACCTTCTAGATATTTAAAATCAAAAACTGGCATATCTGGTCTGAATTGTCCCGAACGGATAATTACAGCTGATTGCATATTAGCCAACCTGTCCGCATCCATCAATGTGATTTGAGTTTCGCTTTGGTTTAGCTGATTTAACTCTGAGTGGCGAAATGCTGACTCTACTATTTCGTCTATTTCATTTTGATTAAAGAATGATTTTAAGTGATATGCGTGTTTAATCATTGTGTCCATAACATCTGATGCTTCAACAACTCGATCTGTTGAGTGAAGCATTGCAGTACACCAAGCTTTTTGGCCAACGCGTTCGTTTGTTGAAATTTTTACAGCAAGCATGGCCACGGTGATGTCGTGGTCTATGCCATGCCCGCCATGGCTTTGTTTTTTTGTATCCTCATGAGCTCTTTTTATTGAATTATAGAAATCGTGGAATTGTTCCCGAAATTCATTGAATGTTTTTAATTGCATAATAGTTTCTTTAATAAAGGTTTGATACGAACTTTTAAAGGTAGATATGTCATATTAATTTATGATTTTACAAGGATACGGACAAATCTTACAAGAAGATAAATAAGAAATGTCGGGTGATATATTAAGTTGAGTTGAGAGCCATTCTTAACTAATTCTATTAATGTTCTAAATTGTTCGCTACGCGTTCTATTACGGAAATTGAGTCCGTGTACTCGATTGTACCCTTCGGTAATTGTTGAATCGTGGTTGCTATAAAAGAACTTGCTTTTTAGGCCGATTTGGTAAAAGAAAAACCATTCCTCTCCCTGTTTAATTGATTTTGCAAACCTGATGTTTTTTATTAAGTCTGTTTTTATGCAATGAGTTGCGTCGCCTTTAATATTTTTTAGTATTAAGTAGTCCCGCGCGTAGGAATAATGCTTATTGTTTTCTGGCGCGTAGGTTAATGGACCTCCACTTTTGAGCTCGCGATTTGTTACAAACCAGTTGTCGTTTCGATTAGCACTAATCAAGCTAACGAAATTTTCCAATGCATTATTTGCAAACCAGTCATCATCGTCAAGAAAAATCACAAAATCAGAATCAGGCGATATCCTATCCAGCGCAAAATTACGAGAATAATTTACTCCCAAATTGTTCTTATTTTTGAAATATTTTATTCTGTAGTCCCGTATTCTCTTTTCAAAACTGTCGTATGAGGAGTCATCAGGGGAGTCGTTAACAATAATCATTTCCCAGTCAATGTAAGTTTGATGAATAACAGACTCAACTGCTCTGGTGAGGAAGTCGCTCCTTTTATATGTTGGGGTTATGATACTGAATTTCATGATGTTAATATTACCTTAAACAAATCCAAAAAGCTTTTTTAGCAGTTTTTTTATGCCGAGCATTTCCATCGCTTCTTTTCCGAAACGATATACTCCCAGTTTTTTGAAGAATTTGTTGAGCGGATGGCCCCAAGAATAGTGCCATAGATGCACACCTATAACATCAGGGCCGAGACCCTGTCCATGAAATTCCTTGATGTGGTTGCTGTCAAAAGGATAAAAAGTTTTGGGTGGATATATTTTTATGTTTGACCTGTCTGGGTATGTTTTAAATGCCTGCGTGAGAACACGGGGGATGGTGACGATTTCCGACGGATGTTCATCGTAGAATTTTTTGCATGCATAAATAAATTGATTGTGCGCTTCGGCGCCAATCATACCAGCGCTAATTATACCCGGAGACTCTTCGCCGAGCACGCATGCATTCATGGTAAGAGGTTCAAGTGACTGAAGCAGAAGCATATCGGTATCAAGATAGAAACCACCATGTTCTTCTAGAATATGTAGGCGCGCATAATCCGCAACAAACGCCCATTTCTTTTCGTCGTACATTCGCTTTGCAAAAGGGAAGTTTTCAATAGGAAAATTGTCTTCGTTCCACTCTTTAATCTCAAAATCTGGACAAGTTTCTTTCCAACTCTTAATACACTCAAGAATTTCAGTGCTTTTTGGGTTTTTGCCAAACCAGCAATAATGAATAATTTTTGGAATCATGATGTTTTACTATTATTCTTAAACCATTCGTATGTTGAGTCAATGCCTTTATTAAGCGCGATTTTATGTTTCCACCCAAGAGAATGAATCTTGCTAACATCAAGGAGTTTGCGGGGGGTCCCATCAGGTTTGGTTGTGTCCCAAACAATTTCTCCTTCATACCTAACAACTTCCTTTATTTTTTCAGCGAGCTCTTTTATAGTTACATCTTCTCCTGTGCCAACGTTTATAATAGAGGAATCATTGTAATTTTGCATTAAAAATAAGCTTGCCTCTGCAAGGTCGTCAACGTGGAGAAACTCGCGCATAGCGCCTCCTGTGCCCCACAGGGTAACACTAGGACTCCCTGCCACCTTCGCCTCATGAAATTTTCGAATCATTGCGGGTAGCACATGAGAGTTTTCGAGATCAAAGTTATCATTAGGTCCATAGAGATTGGTCGGCATCAATGAAATAAAGTTTGTGTCATATTGCTCATTGTATGATTGACACATAATGATTCCTGTAATCTTTGCCACAGCATACGCTTTATTGGATGGCTCAAGCTCGCTTGTTAGCAGATATTCTTCCTTTATTGGCTGAGGACAAAGCTTTGGGTAGATGCATGAGCTCCCCAGGAACAACAGCTTCTTCACCCCATGTACATAGGAGCCGTGAATAACATTTGTTTGGATGGTGAGATTATTATAAATAAAATCAGCGGGGTAGTTTTTGTTTGCCATAATACCACCAACCTTTGCAGCAGAAAGAAAGACGTACTCTGGTTTTTCCTTTGCAAAGAATTCTGAAACGGCGTGTTGATTCGTGAGATCCAATTCTTTGTGCGTCCTGAGAATAAGGTTTGTAAAACCTTCCTTTTGAAGCGCGCGCACTATCGCAGACCCAACGAGCCCACGGTGGCCTGCAATAAAAATCTTAGAGTTTTTGTCCATATGTTTTTAATAAACTTGTAATTCTTGATTTAATGAATGGATTGATTGAGTCATCAGACACAGAAAACCATTTGAGGTCGCTGTGCTGGTTATCAAGCTTTATGTCTTCATCATTAAATATATAGCCATAATAAATAACAACTGCATGGTAGGAAATATCTTCAAACACAGAATTAGTATGAAATTCTTCCAAAACTCCACCAAATGTGAGCTTGTCCCTTTTTATATTAATACCAACCTCTCTAAATGCCTGTCGAATTGCGCAATCCTCAAATTTTTCATTTTTAAGGAGTCGCCCACCAGCAGAAAAGTAAGAATCCTTCAGTGGCTCATTGTTTCTCTTAAACAGAAGAGTCTTTGTTTTATCATTATTGAAGAATAATACATCAACACAACAAACTGGAGTGATGTCGAGAATCTCTCTGTATTTTTCAATAGGAAGAAAATTTTGCATAGCTGGGGTTTTAGTCTAATCTTTTTTGTTGCTTTCTTCTTTAAGATCTTCTTCAGCCATAAGCTTTATCAAGTCCTTAAATTTTGTTTCTGGCTCCCAACCTAGCTTATTTTTTGCTTTTGAATAGTCGCCTAGAAGGATGTCAACTTCTGCGGGCCTAAAGTACTTCGGGTCTATTTCGATAATAGTTCTTCCTGTTTTCTTATCGATACCTTTTTCGTCTACTCCTGCACCGCTCCATTCAAGGTCAAAACCTATATTCCTGCATGTTTCTTCGATGAATTCGCGGACACTGTGAGTTTCGTTTGTGGCGAGGATGAAATCGTCAGGTTCTGTATGTTGAAGCATTAGCCACATGCCGTAAACATAATCTTTTGCGTACCCCCAATCCCTTTTTGCGTCGAGGTTGCCCAAGTAAAGCCTCTCTTCCTTTCCAAGTTTGATGCGCGCAAGCCCGCGGGTGATTTTTTTTGTCACAAATGTTTCTCCGCGGCGAGGAGACTCATGGTTAAATAGAATGCCGTTTGACGCAAACATTCCGTATGCCTCTCGGTAATTTTTTGTTATCCAATATGCATATACTTTTGCGCAACCATAAGGGGAGCGTGGGTAAAAAGGAGTCGTTTCTTTAAGCGGAATTTCAAGCGCTTTTCCAAACATCTCGCTTGATGAAGCTTGGTAGAATTTTGTTTTGATTCCAGTATCTCGTATGGCTTCAAGAATGCGGACTGTTCCGAGACCTGTAATATCTGCAGTGTATTCCGGTATGTCGAAGCTGACACGCACGTGACTCTGCGCGCCAAGATGATAAATTTCATCCGGTTTTATTTGCGCGAGAAGTCTGCTAATGTTGCTTCCATCAGAGAGGTCGCCATAATGCAGAAATAATCTTACGCCATTGATATGTGGGTCTTGATAGAGATGGTCTATTCGTGATGTGTTAAATGTGCTTGCGCGTCTAATAATGCCATGAACTTCGTACCCTTTCTCTAGTAGAAGCTCTGCGAGATATGATCCGTCTTGTCCGGTGATGCCGGTAATGAGTGCTTTTTTCATAATATGTGTATATTATACTATTTTATTTACATTGTGTAGTTTGTATTTCTTTAATATGTTACAGTATTTTTTATGAAAATTGTACGGCCGTGGGGGGCAATGTGGAAAATTTTTAGCACAAAACACACATGGCTTAAATTTATTATGGTACGCGGGCGGACCAGTCTTCAGTCACATAGTCAGCGCACCGAATGGCATTTTGGTTTTTATAAAGTAGAACCGATGCAAAAACACAGGTTGCTTCCTGGTTTGTATTTTGAATTTGTGCGTGGTAACCCGCGCGAGGATGACATTATCCGATACGAAGATGATTATGGGCGCGAAACTGTAAAGCGGGTGGTTATGGTGAGTGGCGGGTTTGACCCTGTTCATATTGGCCACTTGCAAATGTTTGAGGAGGCTAAGAAACTCGGCGACAAATTAGTTGTAGTGCTAAATTGCGACAAGTGGCTCATCCGCAAGAAAGGAAAAAACTTTATGAACCAGGAGGAACGCGCTGGAATTATTCGCGGATTTAGTTGTGTTGACGATGTGTTTATTCTTGAGACATACCGCGATGATGTTGGAGAGGCTATTGAGAAAATTCGACCACAGGTTTTTGCGAATGGTGGCGACCGCAAAGCAGAAACAGATATCCCTGAGGCAAAAATATGCAAAGAACTTGGCGTGGAGATGGTGTTTAATGTTGGTGGTGGGAAAGTACAGTCTAGTTCGTGGCTTTTAAAGAGGCACGAGGAAGGCGGTGTGGATAAGTAGTAATAAGAACCCTTTGTTACGCTCTATTTTGATGAGTTTTATTAACTATGGTACGATAGTGGCACTATGAACATACACAAAATTTTGGCGAATGCGGTTGTTTTGACGGGATTTATATTGGTTCCGTTTATTCCGTTCGTCATTCTTTCGCAGTCTACGTTCTTTCCTTTTATTGTGGGGAAAAACTTCGCGTTCCGCATTATTGTTGAAATAATGTTCTCCGCGTGGATTGTTCTCGCGTTTATTGATCCTGCGTATCGCCCGAAGAAAAGCTGGATTATCGGCGCGTTCGTGGCGTTTTTGGCGGTCATCACACTCTCTGGAATTTTGGGAGAAAATCCAACAAAGAGTTTCTGGTCCAACTTTGAGCGAATGGAGGGGCTCGTCACATACTTCCACCTCTTTGCATATTTTATTGTTGCATCTACTGTGCTTTCGGTGCGTGACCTATGGCGTCCATATTTAAACTTCCACCTTGGTGTCGGTGTAATTATGGCACTCTATGGTGTGATGCAATGGGCTGGAGTGCTCAAGGTTGTACAAGACGGCATTCGTATCAACGGAACTCTAGGTAATGCGGAATATATGAGTACATACGCGCTCATCAATATTTTTCTAGCGATATTTCTATTAGCCCGTGAAAATATTAAAACAAACTTTGGTAGCGCGCTAATAACGACATATAGTCTTATTATTGTACTGCAGACATTCGTGCTTTACCATTCTGGCACACGTGGCGCGATGCTCGGATTTATCGCAGGGCTTGGACTCGTTACATTACTCGTCGCTATTTTTGAGAGAAGTAACAAAGCAGTGCGAAATGGAGCGATTGGGCTTTTGCTCGCGATATTTATTGTTGTCGGTGGGTTTATCGCCATCCGCGATGCGTCATTTATACAAGAGAGTCCAGTTCTTTCTCGCCTCGCTGCTATTTCTCCAAGCGAGGGCACAGGAAAGGCTCGCTTGATGGTATGGGGGATGGCAATAGAGGGGTTCAAGGAGCGACCAATTCTAGGATGGGGAATAGAGAACTTTAACTTTGTCTTTAACAAATACTATGATCCAAATATGTGGGGACAGGAGCAGTGGTTTGATAGAGCGCACAACGTTTTTCTTGATTGGCTGGTAGCAGGGGGTATTCTGGGAGCTATTGGTTATGTGTCGCTCTTTGTATGCGCTGTGTACTGTATATGGCGTCGCGCGGACGAGCTGACAGTCCTAGAGAAAAGCGTACTAACGGGGCTATTAGGCGGGTATTTTTTCCAGAACCTATTTGTGTTTGATAGTATTTCGTCGCTTATTTATTTTGGAACAATACTTGCTTACATAGAAAGCATGAGTTCGGGACAACTGACAACTGACACCGCTACGCGGACAACTGACAAGAATGCAGATACAAAGCTAAAAGTACCAAAGAAGAATGTAGGAGGCGAGGATCTAACAATTTTTGTCTCAGGAGGCGCAGTTGTGCTTGCTGTAGTACTCATCTACGCTGTGAACTACAACAGCTATATGCAGAATACGACTCTCATTCGAGCTCTATCCGAACGTTCAGATAAAGGCGCTGTTCACAATCTTGATCTAATGAAAAAAACCATTGCCTATAATTCGCTTGGAACAGCCGAGGCTCGTGAACAACTTGCATCATTTTCAACAAATGCTTTTGATTCATCAAAGGGAATATCAGAGATGCAAAAGAAGTTTATTGATCTTGCGAAAAGTGAGCTTATAAAGCAGTCCGAGGAGCTTCCAAGCGATGCTCGCTACCAACTCTTTGCAGGTTCGTATCATGCGAAAACTGGAGACATAGACAAGGGCATTGCGTATTTGGAAAAAGCTGTGGAACTTTCTCCAACAAAGCAAACTATTATCTTTGAGCTCGCAAGCGCGTACTATACGAAGAAGGACACAGTAAAAGCTGAGGAACTGTTCAAGCGAGCATTTGAACTCGCGCCAGAGTTTGTCACTGCAGAGAAGTATTATTTGCAGATCTTGATGACAAACGGCAAACGTAAAGAAGCAGAAAAGATTTTAAAAGACTACCCAATAGAGGGCGTGAGTCTCTAATCCTTGACATTATTCTCAAATCTGCTATACTTGTTGTATGTGAGTGCGTGGGAGGAAACTCTCATGCGATTCATCCAACGAAAGTCTACAAAAAGCCCCGCGAAAGCGGGGTTTTTTGTTCTTACCCGCTTAAGTTTTCTAAATAAGAGTTTATGGCAAAGCCACGAGTTTACTAATTCGAAATTTTGGCGGGTGGTATTTAATTGAAAATCTTTTATAATCAAGTGAGTGAGAGAAATGAAAACTAGCAAGTTTTAATTGCCGAGCGAATGCAGATTATATTGTATTATGTTATATACTATACAGGTAGTTCCTGTTTTCCTTTGGCCAGCGAAGCACTCACATATTAGACATTTGTTGGAGTTCGCACTCGCTGGCCAAAAGAGTACAGGAGAAAGAAACCACCACACCCGACCTTTTTTAATTCTTAAGGTCGGGTGTGGTGGTTTCAGAAGCAAATATATTATGAGAATAGCTATTGAGGAACAAGTACCACTCGCCTCGCTGACAACCATGCGTGTCGGAGGCAACGCGCGTTTTTTTGTGCGCGTTAAAAACACTGACGAACTTTCAGAAGCGATATTGTTTGCTCGTGAAAAATCACTGCCGATATTTATTCTTGGTGGCGGTTCAAACACTCTTGTTTCTGAAAATGGATTTTTAGGACTTGTAATAAAAATTGAAATTAAAGGAATCGCATACGACGGCAACCATGTTACTGCAAGCGCGGGGGAGATATGGGATGATGTCGTGCAAAATATTGTTTCGCGCGATTTGTGGGGAGTAGAAAATCTGTCACTCGTTCCTGGAACAGTAGGCGGAGCTGTCGCGCAAAATATCGGCGCGTATGGAGTGGAAGCGAGTGAGACAATTTTTTCTGTGGAAGCGTTTGATATGGAAAAAATGAAAATTAAAATTTTTACTCGTGATGAATGCGAGTTTGGCTATCGCGAAAGTATTTTTAAAAAAAACAAAAACCTTATTTTAATCCGAGCAACTTTTTTGCTAGAGAAAAATATTACTCCACGTACTAACTACGAGGATGTAAAAAAATATTTTGATGAGAATGGGATTAATGCGCCACTGCTAGAGGATATTCGTAGAGCGATTATCGCTATTCGCACAGAAAAGATGCCAGCTCCTCCTCTTGGTACGGCAGGATCATTTTTTAAGAACCCAGTTGTTTCCGCGGAGCAGTATGAGGTATTGAAAATAAAGTTTCCAGAAATTAAGGCGTATCCGCAAGGGGATGGAAATGTGAAGCTCTCTGCGGCGTGGCTCATTGACCACGCAGGAAAGTGGCGAGGAATACGCCAAGGTGACGCTGGAGTACATGAAAAGCAGGCACTCATTTTAGTAAACTACGGCAATGCAACTGCTGATGAAATATTTAAACTCTCTGACAATATTAAGAACGACATAAAAGAAAAAACAGGAGTGACGCTTGAAGAAGAAGTTGTGATGATATAAAAATAAATTTCTTAAAAATAAATAAAAAAATAATTTTACTTTGTAAAAAAGAAAAAAAAGTTATCCACAGTTAAATTTCAAAATCTCTTGCGAATGTTTTTTTTATGCGAGATAATATTAGTAGATCACTGTACAGCGTGTGAAAGAAATTTTACACAAAGATGATCCAGCAATTGTACGTGATAAAAAAATTAATTTTCTTATCAGGTCGAACATTGCTGTAGAATAATTTGCATACATTGTTTTAAGATTTACTAAGTAGATTTTGAAACAGCACATAAAAAAATGGCAGCAAAGAAAAAGGCTAAGAAAGTAGCAAAGAAGAAGGTAGCAAAGAAGAAGACTGCAAAGCGTAAGTAAATTACCTTTCACAAAAATCCCTCACGCGAGGGATTTTTGTTTTTAGGCCACCCTCTGGGCGCCCAGAGGGTGGCCTCTTTAGTAGAGGTGGTTTTTGTGCTAGAGTATATAAATGTCATTTCTGAAAAACATTTTTGCTGGAAGCGGGGTAGCTGGAAAATACGCGCCACTCGTAAAGAAAATCAACGAATTTGAGCCTGCAACAATGGCCCTCTCTGACGAAGAACTTCGCGCAAAAACTGTGGAATTTCGCTCTCGCTTGTCCTCTGGCGTTTCATTGGACGATATTTTGCCAGAAGCTTTCGCTGTGGTGAGAGAGGCTTCTCGCCGAACTCTAGGTCAAAGACACTACGATGTGCAGCTTTTGGGAGGTATCGCTCTTCATCAGGGCAAAATTGCTGAGATGATGACCGGAGAAGGAAAAACTCTTGTTGCCACACTTCCGGCGTATCTAAACGCCTTGAGTTCCAAAGGCGTACACGTTGTCACGGTGAACGACTACCTCTCTCGTCGCGATGCGACATGGATGGGACAAATTTATTCTTTTCTAGGTCTTTCTGTTGGAGTTCTCAATCACAGCGCATCATACCTCTATGACCCAAATCATCAAGACTTGGACACTACACGCGATGAATTAGGTTCATTCAAGGTTATTCACGAATTTATGCGTCCATGCGGGAAACAAGAAGCGTATCGCGCGGATATTACATACGGAACAAACAATGAATATGGTTTTGATTATTTGCGTGACAATGTAGCGTATCGTCCAGAAGATCTCGCTCAGCGCGATTACCATTTTGCAATAGTGGACGAGATAGACTCTATTTTGATAGACGAAGCGCGAACCCCGCTAATTATTTCCGCGCCATCAGGGGACGCGGAGAATCTGTACACTGTTTTTGCGGGCATTGCTTCGAAACTTAAATCACCAGAGCACTACACAGTAGATGAAAAACTAAAAGCTATTCAGCTCACCGATGAGGGTATCAACCGCGCGGAGGAGCTTTTGGGTGTTGATAATATTTATACAGAGAGAGGAGTAAAGTATGTGCATCATTTGGAAACAGCAGTGCGCGCGCAGGCTATTTTTATGCGTGACAAGGAGTATGTCGTGCGTGATGGCGAGGTGATCATCGTGGATGAGTTCACAGGTCGTATGCAACCAGGGCGTCGTTGGTCGGAGGGTCTTCATCAAGCAGTGGAGGCAAAAGAAGGCGTAAAAATACAGCAGGAGTCTCGCACTTTTGCGTCAATTACATTTCAGAACTACTTCCGCCTTTACGGAAAGCTTGCTGGAATGACAGGTACAGCAGAAACTTCAAGCGAGGAGTTCTATAAGGTGTATGGCTTGGAGGTAACGCCAATCCCTACCAACCGAAAAGTTTCTCGCATAGACCGTACCGACCTTATTTTTCAAACCGAAAATGGCAAATTTAAAGCCATTGCTCGCAAAGTAAAAGAGCTCAACGAAAAGGGTCAACCCGTGCTTATTGGCACTGTATCCATTGAAAAAAACGAGCTCCTTTCAGAATATTTAAAAAAGGAGGGTGTGCCACACGAGGTTTTGAACGCGAAAAATCACGAACGTGAAGGTGAAATAGTCGCGCAAGCAGGTCGCAAGGGAAGTGTGGTTATCGCTACAAACATGGCAGGTCGCGGAGTGGACATCAAACTTGGAGGAAACCCATCGACGCCTGAACTTTATGAGGAAATCAAATCTATAGGTGGACTTTTTGTACTTGGAACAGAACGTCATGAAGCACGTCGCATAGATAACCAGCTTCGCGGACGCGCAGGGCGACAGGGCGATCCTGGTGAGACGCAGTTTTTTGTATCAATGGAGGATAGTTTGATGCGTGTCTTTGCGTCTGATGTTGTAAAAAATATGATGGGCAAGCTCGGTATCCCAGAAGACGAGGCAATTCAAAACAAAATGATTTCTCGCTCGCTTGAAACAGCACAGGAAAAAATTGAGGGTTTTCATTTTGATTCACGCAAGCATGTGCTCTCGTATGACGACGTGATGACCAGACAGCGTCAATATGTGTACGGAATGCGACGAGACGTTCTTATGGGTAATACAGATGGAGCAAAAGCATACCTCTCTGAAATTGTAGCCGGAGATCCTACTCTTGAGAAAAATATTGCTGAAAAAGTCGCTGTACTTGGAGAAGTAGAATTTTACAGCGCAGTGAAGCGTCTCATTTTGCAGGTCGTGGATATGATGTGGATGGAGCATTTGGATGCGATGGAATATTTGAAATCGTCGGTGAACCTCCGCGCGTACGGACAGCGTGACCCACTGGTTGAATATAAGAAGGAGGGGCTTCGCCTTTTCCGCGAGATGAAGGAGTCGGTACAAAACGAAATCCTAAGACTTGTGCCTGCAATCGGCGCTGGCGCGTTTGTAAAAGAAGAAGAAAAAGCGCGCGAGGTGGTAAAGCACGCTATTGAAATAGGCGGTGGAGAAGAAGAGGCGAAAGTAGCAGAACCAATCCACTCCGACAAGACTGGTCGCAACGACCTATGTCCTTGCGGTTCCGGCAAGAAATACAAAAAGTGCCATGGAGCGTAAAATCACTCTCGGTATCTACGAACACTACAAAGGTAATAAATACCGTGTAATTGGGGTCGCAAGGCACTCTGAAACACTTGAGGATATGGTAGTTTATGAGGCTCTATATGAAAATGGGGGGCTATATGTGCGCCCACTTGAGATGTTTGTGGAAGATGTTATCATTGGTGGAAAGAGTACTCCTCGTTTTAAATTTTTAAATGACTAAAAAAGTTTTAACCTTGTGCCTATTGCATACAGACACCCATGTGCTTTTAGGTATGAAAAAGCGTGGATTTGGAGCAGGGAGATGGAATGGCTTTGGTGGAAAGGTGGAAAAAGGAGAGACGATAGAAGAGGCGGCGCGGAGAGAGTTTCGGGAGGAGGCAGGGCTCCAAATTCCTGTTCTTGAAAAGGCAGGGCTTATGGATTTTGAGTTTCAAGGCAATCCAGAGGTTCTTGAGGTTCACATTTTCCGCGCGCGCGAGCATGTTGGCGATCCTAAAGAGAGCGAGGAGATGCTACCGCAGTGGTTTCACCAAGACGAAATACCATTTTCAGAGATGTGGCCAGACGATCCTCACTGGATGCCACTCTTTTTTGCAGAGAAAAAATTCCGAGGTAAGATTCTTTTTGGAGAAGGGGATAGTATTCTTGAGATGGATATTAAAGAAGTGTCTGAGTTTGAGTAAATTAAGCGGTCAAGCGAAAAAGTAATGAAAATACAGGTTTGACAGGGCGTAAAGGCTGTTGTATAAAAACCATTGGAAAATAAGGATATTCTGGAAATTTTAGCCTTAAAACCATGCCAAAACTCAACAAAAATCCTTGACTTTTTGGGCTGGGTATGATACACTTGATTTATCTTCAGTCAGGCTCAAATGCACCTTTAGTTAGGTGCATTTTTGTTAAAGACTGGACAGGCACTGGTTGGCGGAGCACACACCGCCATTATATGAAAAAACAAACAATACAATTTATGCGTGGTCTAGTTCTAATGCCATTTTTGGCAACAAGCGCCTCACCACTTGCTACATTTAATACTAATTTCTCATTAAAGAACCTTAAACAAGGATTCTATACGTCAGTTACGGACGAACGCGCAAAAAAGATTGATGCTTATTATGCAAAGCGTGGAATGCCACTTGAGGGGTATGGGGCAAAGTTCATGAAGGTTTCAGAAGAGAATAATCTTGACTGGCGTTTACTACCAGCGATTGCGATCAAGGAATCAACTGGCGGGAAATTTGCTTGTCACAACAACCCATTTGGATGGGGTTCGTGTAAGATTAAGTTTAAGGATTTTAATTCTGCAATTGAAACAGTTGGCATGAACCTTGGTGGAAAGAACCCGAATACGGAGCAATACTATAAAGACGCGACTGTTACGGAAATTCTTCATCACTACAACAACTCGGTGGTCCCAACATACACAGGCGAAATTCTAGCATTTATGGAGCTCATTGAGAGGGGAGCGTAGAAACCGCTCGCTAAATTCTTTTTAGGGTACGACTTTTTTGAAGCTTAAAGCGTCGCGCTTCAAAGGACACTGCGCGACGTGATTCTGCGGAATCAGAAGTTCTCGCGCCGTCGCGCTCAAAACCCCCTAAAAAATAATTCAGCTCGCTCTGAGGAAAAACACAAAAGGCCCGCGAGCGAAGCTCGCGGGCCTTTTGCTATGTTACATACTATGCTGGAATCTAGTTGACAGTCAAACGTCAATTATTTTTTGTTGAGCTTGTAGCACTCTTTGTAGCCTCTGCTTTTTTATGTTCTGCGCGAAGGCGTTTTAGTTGTGGGATTATTTTTTCAATGTCGTCCTCACTCTTGAAGCCATAGTAATTTTCATCCCAAATAACAAGCGCTGGAAGTTTGTTAAGTAGTCCGTGGAGTGATTTTAGTGTTTTTATGGCAGAAAGGTCTAGGTTGTAGTCAAATGAATATATGCGAAGCTCTGGGAATTCATCGCGAAGTTTGTTTAAAACGTATCCAGTGCGCTTGCAATCCTCGCAATCGCCAAGATTTGAATAGAAGTAAATGATAGTAATAGGTTTTACCCCACATTTCTTTCTAATTTCTTCCACCAAAAGATAGTCCTTTATTTGTAAAAGTGAGTAGTATTTTTTTAAACTTACCACCTCATTGTTGGTGATCCCAAGTTTTTCTTCCATATACGAAAGCCTTGCCGCCAATACCCCAAGCTCCTCAGAGAAAGCGGTATTTCCATGGTCTATTGATTTGCACGATGACTCCTTAAGAAGCGCAAACTGAGTTTCCGAGGAGAGGATGTCCATAGCTATTTTATCTTCAATGGATCTTATTTCTTCAATGCGATTTTTAGAAAAAGAATTACTTATTAGGAGCGCGCTAAAAAAAACTACTGTTGTTATAACAAAAGCAAATACATATTTTTTAGTTTCTATTTGTGAGCGAATATTTTTCATAATAATGGATAGATTCTTAACGCCATGAGGTTCTGCGCGAGAGAAGAACATTCACAAATGCGCGCGCGAACCAGATAGGCGCCACAATACCATAAAGAGCGATGAAGTAAAGAATCCCCATACTAGGGCGGAAACGTCCTTCTGCTAATTTAATACCATTCCACATAATAACAAACCCTAGTCCAATGAAAATATATGAAAGTATTGCCATGAATTCTGTATTAATAAAGAAAGGACTTGCGCCAGAAAAAGTAAAAATAATACCCACTGTGCTAATTTCCACCATTTTTTCTATTGCAATTTGAATTGCGTGAAATGCAATAAAACTAAAATTGTATAGAAATATGATAACTGCAAATAAGGAAAGAGGAAGAGTAATCACTCCTAAAATGCCATACTCGCGACGAAAAAGCATGAAGCGGTAGTCAAGCGTATTTTTAATACCACCATATGCCCATCGGAGTCTTTGGCGATAAAGTTTATAAAGACCTTCTGGAGCTGTTGTGTATACACGAGCTGTGTGTACATTTCTAATACGCATATGGTTTGACTGCATGCGAAGAGCAAACTCCATATCCTCTGTGTTGTGAGCTTTTTTGAATAGCCCTATTTTTTTAAAAACCTCTCTTCGGAAAAAAGAAAACGGCCCAGGAGTGATGTGAATCGCGTCTAATGGAGAAAGCATACGCTTAAAAAACGCAATGTTATGATACTCAGTCTTCTGCATCTTTTGGAGAATAGTTTTTGGTTCGTGTATGATAATTGTTGGAATTCCAGCCATCATTTGTGGGTCCTCGTTGAAAGCGCTCGCTATTTCACTCATAGCGTTTTTTTCCACAAATGAGTCTGCGTCTAAACATCCAATAAGCTCCGATTTGGATTTTTCGATTCCCAAATTGACCGCAGTATGTTTGCCACCGTTTTCCTTTTGGAAGAGTTTTACTCGAGGATTATTTGTGAATTCTTGGACAACTTTCCATGTATTGTCTGTAGAGCCGTCGTCCACGATAAAAATTTCCAGTTTGTCTTTTGGATATTCAAGATTAAGAATTGAATGAATCGTTTTTAAAACAGTTTTTTCTTCATTCCAGCATGGGACAATAATAGTGACGGAAGGATAGTATGAGAGTTTGTCGCCCGTGCTTTTTGCGGCGAGTTTTTGTCTTTCCTCGAAAAAAGTGATAAGAAAAAACACCTCAAGATACAGTGTTAGAAAAAGAAATACATAAAGAATACTATCAAAAAATATCTCAAACATAGTTGTAATACCATCCCCAATTAAGGTCTTCGTGTAGTTTCGCCAAAAATCTTGAATTCTCCAAGAGTCATTCTGCTGAATGAGAGCCGATGTAAAAATACTGAAGCATATCGAGATATGTTGAAGGATTTTTACAAAGGCACAGCCAAGATTGTTGGTGAAACACGAAGAGACTAATTGGGATGGTATAATATAGCCCGATGATACGGGCTCTCGATATGACAACTATACCAAATTTAACGTGAACCCGCAAGGGTACACTAGCAAACACTAACATGGTACAATGTTGTTACTTATGACAAAAAAAATATTTATGACACGTCGTATTCCTGTTCGCGCGGAGGAAATGCTTCGTGAGAAAGGGTATGAGGTGACCGTGAGTGAAAAGGACGGAGTACTTACACGTGAGGAATTGAAAAGCGCGCTCGCTAATGCAGAATACGATGCTGTTGCGTCGCTCCTCACTGACGCGCTTGATGCTGAAATGATTTCTGCAATGCCTGCGTCTGTAAAAATCATTGCGAATTATGCAGTAGGGTATAACAACATTGATGTTCCAAAAGCACACGAGCGTGGAATGGTTGTAACGAATACTCCTGATGTTCTCACTTCCACAGTAGCCGAACATACAGTCGCGCTTATCCTTACTCTCGCCTCACGCACGGCAGAAGGGGACAGGTTTATCCGCGAAGGAAAGTTTGTTGGATGGGACCCGCTCCTGCTTCTCGGCACTGATATCAAAGGGAAAACACTTGGCCTTATCGGTGCGGGACGCATTGGTTTTGAAGTGGCAAATATTTTGCATAAAGGTTTCGGAATGAAAGTGATTTATTGCGATATGAAAGAAAATGAAGCGCTAAAGTCCTCCTGCAATGCAAGTTTTTATTCTATGCACGAGGAGGTGCTTGCGGAGGCTGATATTGTAAGCATCCATGTGCCACTTCTTCCAACTACACAACACCTCATAAATGCAAGTCGTCTTGCGCGTATGAAAAAAACTGCTCTTCTTGTAAACACTTCTCGCGGACCTGTCATAGATGAAATAGCACTCGCGCAAGCGTTAAAAGACGGAACTATTCGCGGAGCAGCGCTTGATGTGTTTGAATTTGAGCCAAAAGTTACCCCTGAGCTTTTCAATCTTCCTAATGTGGTAATGAACCCGCATCTCGCTTCTGCGACAGAGGAGACACGCACAAAGATGGCAGAGATGGTCGCGGGGAATATTATAGAGGTGCTTGAGGGGCGTACTGCTCCAAACGCTGTCGCCTAGCAACCCACCACTCATCCTCGGCTACTTCGTTGCAATCATATAATTTTTATTCACCGTCGATTTTGCAAAATCGGGTCGCGCAGTGTCCGTTGAGGCGCGACTTACGGCTCAAAAAAATTAAATGATTGCGCCTTGTATCCGAGGCGCGTGATGGGTTACAATCAAATCATGAAACTTATTGCTAAATTAATTATTATTGCTGTTGTTATTCTTGCGCTCCCTTCGTTTGTGCCAGGAATAGAAATTGCATCAGATGCGTTTGGAACGGCAATATTAGTCGCTGTATTTTTTGCAATATTAAATGCAGTAGTTCGCCCGATTATCCTACTTCTTGCTTTTCCAATCACAATTATCACACTCGGACTTTTTTCTTTTGTCGTGAATGCTGGGCTCTTTTGGTGGATTGGCTCGTTCGTGAAAGGATTTTATGTTGCTGGCTTTGTGCCTGCGCTTCTCGGCTCGCTTGTTGTGTCGGTAACAGCGTTTATAGTAGATAAGTTGCTTTCAGATAACTAGCCATGATGGAGCAGTCTATTGATGTATTTGTTCAACTTGTGCATGATCACCGTTTTTGGGGGTATGTGATTTTGTTTATTGCGATGGTGCTTGAAGGAGAAATGTTTCTAATTGCCGCTGGGATGCTTGTGTCACTTGAGGCTTTTGATTGGAAGGATGTTCTATGGATTTCTTTTGCTGGCGTGGTTTTGGGTAATGTAATGTGGTACAACCTTGGCTCAAAACTTAAGGATGCTAGGCTGACAAGGAGAATATTAAGGCGGGCAGAAAGAATAATGATATTTTTTCTACCCGAGTTTCGTGAGAATCCATTTAAGTCAATTTTCTTTTCTAAGTTTATTTATGGCGCAAATCGCGCAACTGTAATTATGTCTGGAGTACTGCATATCCCATTCAAACTTTTTTTTAAGGCGGAATTTTTTGCATCAATTGTATGGGTTCTTTTGTATTTTATAATTGGATATTTTTTTGGTTTTGCGGCCGTCAGCACAACGCACAAGGCGGGAGAGCTTGCTTTGATGGTGCTCCTTTTTATGGTAGCATTCATTTTGATTCAAAAACTTATTACACATCAGTACGAACGTTATGAGCGAAAAAAGCACGGGAACAATGAAAAAAATAATAACACACAGCGGTAATTTTCACACCGACGAGGTTTTTGCATGCGCAGTGCTTTCCTTATTGAACAACGGTAATGTAGAAATAGTGCGAAGTCGTGAGAAAGAAGTTTGGGCTACAGGGGACTATGTGGTGGATGTTGGAGGAGAGTATGACGTAACGCGTGGGCGTTTTGATCATCATCAAGAAGGTGGAGCAGGCATGAGAGAAAATGGAATACCATATTCATCTTTTGGTTTAGTGTGGAAGGAGTTTGGAGAAAAAATATCTGGGTCATCGTATGTGGCGCGCATAATTGACGAACGCATTGTTCAACCTGTTGATGCTGGAGACAATGGGTTTGAAACTTTTGGTGTAAGGGGCGAGGTTGTGCCGTATATTCTTCAGGATGCAATTAGCTCATTTCGTCCGGGATGGAATGAATCTCGCACTGAAGATGAGGGATTTTTTGAAGCAGTACCTTTTGCAGAAAAAATTCTTCGCCGTGAAATAATTCGCGCGCAGACAGAAGAAGAAGGAAAGCGCCATGCAGGGGAAGCTTATATCAAGGCAGATGATAAGCGAATCATAATTTTGGAAGATCATTATCCATGGTATGAAGCGCTTGGTACAAAGCCAGAACCACTTTTTGTGGTAAAGCCAGATCGTGGAAATATGGGAAAATGGAAAATAGAAGCTGTGCGAAGCGATGTGCATTCATTTAAAAATAGAAAAAATTTGCCGAGCGCATGGGCGGGCAAAACAGGGGCCGAACTCGCAGAGATTTCTGGAGTTCCTGATGCTCTTTTTTGTCACAATAAACTTTTTATAGCTGTCGCTGGTTCAAGAGAAGGAGCACTCAAGCTCGCGCAACTCGCGGTGGACGCTGAGTAATTTTTGTGATATAGTCAAAACAATTATAGTGAGCTAGGCAATATCGAGTTACTTACCCCAGTTAAATCCTGCTTCGCAGGGATTTCTTTCAGAAATCATTTAACGGGGTGATGATTTTTATAGTCGCGTTGCTCCTTAAAAATCAATCATGGCTTTTATTGATGAAATGACAATGCATATGAAGGCGGGTAACGGCGGTAACGGCGTTATGCGTTTGAAACACGAGAAAGGCAAAGAATTTGCCGGTCCTTCTGGTGGTGATGGTGGCAAAGGTGGGGATGTATACATTCGCGCTGTTCGTGATGTGCATATTCTAGTGAAGTATCGCCACGAAAAAGAATATGCAGCCGAGCGTGCAGAGGATGGTGGCAACGATAGTATGCATGGTCGCAATGGCAATGATTTTGTTTTAGATTTGCCTATTGGATCTATTGTTACGAATGTAGATACAGGCGAAACATATGAGCTACTTCATGAGGATCAAAAAATTCTAGTTCTTAAAGGCGGTCGTGGTGGATATGGCAATGAACATTTTAAAACTTCTACCAATCGCACACCAAAAGAGCACGTGCCTGGGATGAAGGGGCAAGAAGCAGACTTTAAAGTTGAGCTTCAGATCGTTGCAGATATTGGTCTGGTTGGCTTGCCAAACGCAGGGAAGTCATCGCTCCTAAACGCGCTCACTCGCGCGAGCGCAAAGACAGCTGATTATGCGTTTACAACGCTTGAGCCAAACTTGGGGGAGTGCTATGGGTTTATAATTGCAGATATCCCAGGGCTTATTGAAGGAGCATCAGAGGGTCGCGGGCTCGGGCATAAATTTCTCCGCCATGTGAAGCGCACAAAAATGCTCGCGCATTTGGTGTCGCTTGAAAACGAAGATCCGCTCGCAGTGTACGAAACAGTTCGTAATGAACTTTCGGCTTTTGATAAAGACCTAGCTGCGAAACACGAAATTATTATTCTCACAAAGACAGACATGGTTACTCCAGAGCATGTAAAAGAAGTGGAGCTCGCGATGAAGAAGACGTATCCGCATTCGGAGATTTTCTCAATCACAATTTTAGACGATGTAGGTATGAAAACATTCCAAGACGAACTCCTCAAATTTTTGAAGGCAGTGGCGTAGACGCCTGAGAGCGGTCGTGATAGTATTGATTTATGAAAGCATTTAAAAATAATTTGCAAAAGGGGTCAGTGCGATACGTGGTATTTAAGGAAAAAGATACTTTTTTTGGCGTGGCGCTTGAGTTTAATATTGTTGTTGAGGCGTCGTCTCAGATAGAAGCGATCGTGCTTCTTAATGAAGCCGTTCGCGGGTACCTTGAGTCAGCGCGCAAATTTAAATTGCGACCACAGGTGCTCAATCAGGTTGTTGATGTTGAGTATGAAAAAATGTGGAAAGAGATTCAAAGTGGCAAAAAGCCTGTCGCTCAATCGACAAAATCTCCGTACGTACTGAGCTCTGGTCAGCTTAATCTCGCGTTTGCATAACGAACTATGCCACGTGGTCTCAACAACTGGACATTCAAGGGCGTTGTCGATTTTTTGAAGGAGCATGGGTTTCAGCATTCACATACGACCGGAAGCCATTTTTTCTATGTTGGTCATTATGGTGGAAAAGTAAGACAAACACATATTCAATACCATGGGCAAAAATCAATTCATCCACGAACGCTTAAGGCGGTCATTGTCCAGTCGGGGATTCCGCAAGAATTGTGGTTAGGCAAGAAATAATAATATGAACGAATATAAACTAACCGTCGGCCTCGAGGTCCACGCCGAGCTAAAAACAAAGACAAAAATGTTCTGCAATTCGGCGAATGATCCGTTTAATTCGGAGCCGAATGTGAATATTTGCCCTGTGTGCATGGCGCACCCGGGGACTTTGCCGGTTATCAATAAACAAGCCGTGCACCATGTGCTTCGTGTAGGGACAGCGCTCGGCTCCAATCTCGCAGACTTTACCGAGTTTGACCGCAAGAACTATTTTTATCCCGACATCCCGAAAGGGTATCAGATTAGCCAGTACAAATATCCGCTCGTTTCAAACGGAATGCTAAATGGCGTCGCTATAGAGCGCGTGCATTTGGAGGAGGACACTGCGAGCTCGTCACACGAGGGAAGCGAAGGAAGCTTGGTAGACTACAACCGCGCAGGCGTGCCCCTCATGGAGCTCGTCACAAAGCCTGTGATACACACTGCAGAGGAAGCAGGCGCATTTGCACGCGAGCTACAGTTACTTTTGCGGACACTTGGCGTATCCGATGCAAATATGGAAAAGGGCGAGATGCGCGTGGAAGCGAATATTTCAATATCAAAGACGGATACGCTAGGCACAAAAGTAGAAGTGAAAAACTTAAATTCGTTTCGTTCTGTAGAGCGTGCTATCGCGTACGAGGTAGAGCGCATGACAAAAATTTTAGATGGCGGTCCTGGTGAGATTGTGCAAGAGACTCGTGGATGGGACGAAGGAGGTCAAAAAACATTTTCACAGCGTAAAAAAGAAAGCGCGCACGACTATCGCTATTTCCCAGACCCAGATTTACCAAAATTAAAAATTTCAGAGATCCCAGAATTTTCTAAAGATGAATTAGAGGACTCAATGCCTGAGTTGCCTTGGAATAAGAGAGAGAGGCTTAGTAAATTAAATATCCAGAAAGAGCAGATTGAATTATTTGTATCAAATGATTTATACGGGAGTTTTTTTGATCTTGTATTTAGGAACCTAAATAAGAATGAAGAAGCAGTTCGTTTGGCTGCGAATTATATATCGTCAGATATTGCTGGATTAGTTTCTGTGTCAGGTTTAGATTTACCTAAATTTGTTTCAATAACTCCAGAAAATTTTGCAAAATTAATGATAATGATAGTTGATGGAAAAGTTTCTTCTCGAGGCGCAAAAGACACGCTCAAAATTATGTTTGATGAAGGTGGCGACCCACAAATAATCGCCGAGAAAAACGGTTTCATTCAGAAAAATGATATTGAGGCGCTCAAAAAAATCGTTGAAGAAATTATTTTCGCAAACCCAACTGTTGTCGCTGATTACAAATCCGGCAAGGTTGCACTAATTCAATTTTTCGTCGGACAAGGGATGAAGGCGTCAAAAGGTTCAGGGAATCCAGGCACACTTAAGACTCTTTTTGAGGAGGCGATGAAGTAATGAATCAAAAAAAGCGCACAAATGTGTGCTTTTTTGTTAGTTATGATAAAATAACGAGATAGTTTTAACCATTTAACCACCATAACAGATGAATCCCGTTAGAGATAACTCAGTTATGTTTCTGTGGTCAATAGGTTATACTGATATTACTATTATTAGCAGTTTAATATAATTATGATACGGAAATTTAATAATTTCCTATCTCTAACGGGATGAAAAAAGTACGAGTAGCAATTAACGGGTTTGGGCGCATTGGACGCGCGTTTTATAAATTGGCAAGGACACAGCCAGAGCTCGAGATTGTTGCCGTGAATGACCTTGGAGACCCAGAGAACATGGCGTACCTTCTCAAGTACGACACAGCTTACGGCAAGGCGGATTTTGATGTGACAGTAGTTGCACCAGGGAGTGGCGAGGAGCCTGGCTTTATTGTGGATGGTAAAAAAGTAATTCTCGTGCAGGAAAAAGAGCCAACCAATCTCCCTTGGGCAAAGTACGACATTGATATCGTGGTTGAATCAACAGGGTTTTTTACAAGCCCAGAAAAAGCAAATGTGCATCTCACACAGGGCGCAAAGCGTGTGGTGATCACTGCGCCAATGAAAGGCGAAGCACTTCCCGAGGTTCCATGTATTACCGCTCTCATGGGTATCAATGACGACAAGCTCTCTGGCGCAAAAATTTCATCAAATGCATCATGCACCACAAACGCAGCTAGTCCAGTAGTTTGCATTTTGAATGAGACGATTGGAATTGAAAAGGCGATCTTGAATACCACGCACGCATACACTGGTACTCAAAGGATTGTTGACGGGCCTGGAGGAAAGGACCTTCGTGGTGGGCGCGCAGGCGCTGCAAATATGGTCCCAGCTTCAACAGGTGCTGCGATCTCAGTGACGGAAGTGGTTCAGGATCTCAAAGGGAAGTTTGATGGCATCTCTATCCGCGTGCCGGTCATTGCGGGCTCTATTGCCGATGTGACATTCATCGCAAAAAGAAATACGAGCGTAGAGGAGGTGAATCAAATTCTTCGCGACGCTGCGCGCGATTCTCGTTGGCAGGGTATTTTTAAAGTAAGCGAAGAGCCTATTGTTTCTTCTGATATTGTCGGCGAACTTTATGGTTCTATTGCCGACCTCGACCTTACGCGTGTAGTAGACGGCAACCTAGTGAAAGTGATGGCATGGTACGATAACGAAATGGGGTACACGAATACGCTTGTGAAGCACGTGGTTAAGGTGGCGAGCTTCCTCTAATTAAAATTCATGGAAGATTATAATAAATTAGTTAGAGATAAAATTCCTGAAATTCTTGACCAGAAGGGAGTTTTGTATGAAAAACGAATTGCCTCTGCAGAAGAGTATAGAGCTGAACTTATAAAGAAGCTCGGGGAGGAAACTCAGGAATTTTTAGTGGAAGGAGATACTGAAGAGCTTGCTGATGTCCTTGAAGTCATTGAGGCCATTAAAAAACTTCCTGAATATGAGAATGTTGAAAAAATTCGAGATAGGAAGCGAGAAGAGAGAGGGGGTTTTGAAGAAAGGATAATTCTAAAAGGACAGAAATAATATTGTAGTAATAAATTAAGTATGAAAATTTACATCGGTACAGATCACGCTGGGTTTGAGCTCAAGGAAAACCTCCTTCCATTTCTTCGCGCGCACGGACACGATATAGAAGACATGGGCGCGCATTCGCTTGAACCGCTTGATGATTATCCAGATTTTATTCGCCCTGTTGCAGAGGCGGTTGCTCGTGACCCAGAGTCACGTGGAATTATTCTTGGCGGTTCAGGGCAAGGCGAGGCAATGTGCGCAAACCGTGTGAAAGGCGCGCGAGCGGCGGTTTACTACGGTGGACCCTTTGATGTTGCGGTACTCTCGCGCGAGCATAATGACGCGAATATACTTTCTCTCGGTGCGCGATTTATTGAAGAAGATGAAGCCCGCGAGGTTGTGCGTGTGTGGCTTGAGACTAAATTTACTGGCGACGAGCGCCATGAGAGGAGAATTAAAAAATTAGACATTTTTTAAAATTTCTAATTTCAAATTTTTAATTTCTAAATAATCTAAAAATGAATTAAAAATTATAAAAATTAAGATTTATTTTGAAATTTAAAATTTATCATTTAACATTAAATCCCATGATCGAAATCATCCCTGCAATAATGCCAAAAGACTACGAGCATCTTGATGAGATGATGAGCCTTTTTGTGGGTGTGGTTCCAATGGTTCAGCTAGATATTATGGATGGGAAATTTGTGCCTGCTCGTACATGGCCGTATCCAAAGGATGCTCATTTCGACGCTATCGTTGCAGAGGAAGAGGGAATGCCATTGTGGGAAGATATTGATTTTGAAGTTGATCTGATGGTGGAGAATCCTGAGGATGTCATCTCACAATGGGTCACCGCAGGAGCGCAGCGTATCATTGTTCATGTTGAAAGTGTGAGTGATTTTAACGCTATTCGCGACGCTATCCCAGATGGCTTTATAGAACTCGGAATTGCTCTCAATACGACAACACCGCTATCGTCTATAGAGCCGTACCTTGATCAAGTTGATTTTGTGCAGTGTATGGGTATCGAGCGTATAGGGTTTCAAGGGCAACCCTTTGATGAGCGCGTGCTTGATCATGTGCGAGCGCTCCGCGCAAAATATCCTGAACTGCCAATTAGTATTGACGGCTCTGTCAATATGGATACAGCGCGAAGTCTTGTAGACGCTGGCGCGACACGCTTGGTCTCTGGATCAGCAATTTTGGAAGCAGATGACTTTGTTTCTGCTATCGCAGAAATGAAAAATTTAGTATCATAGTCTTATGACTCATCTCCATGATGACAAAATTAAATTTCTAGAAGAGAAAGCGCTTGAAGTTCGCAAGTCTATTATTGAGATGCTTGTAGAAGCAAAGTCTGGTCACACCGCGGGGCCACTTGGTATGGCGGATATTTTTACTGCGTTCTATTTTCATATATTAAAACACGACCCAAAGAACCCTTCGTGGGAAGACCGTGACCGCGTGGTGCTTTCAAACGGACACATTTGCCCAGTCATGTATGCGACGATGGCACATGTAGGGTATTTCCCTATTGAAGAATTAAAAACGCTTCGCAAATTTGGAACACGACTTCAGGGGCATCCACACCGCGAATATTTGCCAATGCTTGAGACAAGCTCCGGTCCACTCGGGCAGGGACTTTCGCAAGCGGTTGGTATGGCAATAGTAGACCGATTAGATAGGGGACACAATTCAAACAGAACAGTTTATTGTTTCTTGGGTGATGGAGAGTTGAACGAAGGGCAGATTTGGGAAGCGGCGATGCTTGCAGGAAAAGAGAAACTTCACAACCTTGTCGCCATTGTAGACCGCAACAATATTCAAATTGATGGATTCACAGAAAACGTAATGCCGTTGGAACCGCTTGCGGATAAGTGGAGAGCATTTGGCTGGCATGTGCTTGAGATTGACGGGCACAATATGGAGGCTATTGTGGATGCAGTGGATACGGCGCGCGCGATTTTTGAAAAGCCGTCCGTCATCATTGCGCACACTATTCCCGGCAAAGGCGTAGAAATGTTTGAGAACGACTACAAGTGGCATGGCAATCCACCAAATGTGGAGCAGGGAGATAATGCGCTCGCAGAGCTCCGCACTCTCGGAGGGCAGATTATGAGCGAGCATGAATAGTATGAATCAAAAAAACACATCACAACAAAACGAGGAGACAAACAAAAAAATTAGAAAAGTCTTTTTTATGACGACTGTCATTTTCCCAATGGGCGCTATGATTTTCTTTGCAACCATTGTCATTCTTTTTGGAGGAGTAAATCTTTTTAAAGATGATGGTTATGTGTTTATTTTCGTAAGGGGAGGACAAGCCCTTTTGTTGGGGATTATTGTGAGCATTGTATATTTTCTATATAATCGTAGTAAATACTCGCAGTAAATATGAACATTCAACTCAATCCAAAACTTTCGAATCAGCTGGTTCGTGGCTCGGCCATAGACCCAACTATAGAGCAAGCGCCGATTCCGAATCAGCTGATTTCGTGGCTTGGCCATAAACATCAGAAGATTCACGTCTTGGACGCAGCGGGCTTTGGCAAAGTGTAGTAATATGAAAATCAATTTTCTTTTTTCAGAGACATACGACTTTCTTTATGGTCTTGATGATGTTTCTGTGGGAAAAATAAATAAGTCAGTCGGGCTTTTAGAGGAATATGGTCACACAATTCGTTATCCGCATACAAAATATATTTCTGAGGGGATTTTTGAACTGCGAGTGATTGGCATAAGTAATATAAGGATATTTTTCATTTTTAAAAACGGAGAAGCGATTATATTGCACGCAATCATAAAAAAGACACAAAAACTCTCACAAAAGGATATTGATTATGTATATCGTTTGAAAAACAAGTTGCAATAATATACCATATATGGTATACATAATATTATGAAAATGAAAACATTTGCACAATTTAAAAAGGAGTCCATGAAACGCCCTGGAGTCAAAAAGGCAATGGCGGAGTCCGATGTCGAGTTTGACCTTATTGAGGCGATTATAAAAAAGCGCGCACAGAAAAACCTTACACAAAAAGCGCTTGCTGCAGAAATCGGTATTACACAATCAGCCCTCGCTCGCTTTGAGTCTGGGCGCGGGAACCCTACATTTTCGTTCATTCAAAAAGTTACTACTGGTCTTGGGCTGCGATTAACGGTAAAATAGAATCATGCAAATTTCTCTCAATCCAAAACTATTTGATACTGATGTACAACAAGCGCCGATTCGCGCGGGCTTTGGCGAGGGGCTCGTGCTTGCTGGGCGCGCGGACGAGCGCGTGGTGGCGATGTGTTGCGACCTTACAGAGTCCACAAAGATGGACGCATTCGCAAAAGAGTTTCCAAAACGATTTTTTGAAATGGGGATCATGGAGCAGTCATCTGCGTCAGTTGCTTCGGGAATGGCAGCGATGGGCAAGATTCCTTTCGTTTCATCGTACGCGATGTTTTCTCCAGGGAGAAGCTGGGAGCAGATTCGCACAAACATTTGTTACAATGACCGCCCCGTGAAAATTGTTGGCTCGCACGCTGGAGTTTCCGTGGGTCCTGACGGCGGTACACATCAGGCGATAGAGGATATTGCCATTACACGCGTCATTCCAAATATGGTAGTGATTACGCCTTGCGATAGCATTGAAGCGCGAAAGGCAACCATCGCAATGGCAAAAACAAATTCTCCGACGTATATTCGTCTCGCTCGTGAAAAAACTCCTATTATTACGACCGAAGATACGCCGTTCGAAATTGGCAAAGCGCAAGAATTTTTTCGCTCGGTAACTGCGCCAAAAGTCGGTATCATTGCGTGCGGTTCGCTTGTTTACAATGCGATAATGGCAGGAAAAGAGCTTGAAGGTGAGGGAATTGGTTCTGTTGTTTTAAATATTGGAACCGTGAAGCCGATGGATCGCGAAGCGGTGGTTGCCCTCGCAAAAGAGTGTGGAAGAATTGTTACAGTAGAGGAGCACCAAATCGCTGGAGGCATGGGCTCGGCTGTTGCTGAAATTCTTGCGGAAGAACATCCAACAAAGATGGCATTCATCGGAGTAAAGGATTTGTTCGGGCAATCAGGTTCACCCGCCGAACTTTTGGAACATTATGGTATGGGTATTGGTCATATTAAGGAGGCCGTGCGGAATGTGATATAATAACTGCGTTATACGCTAAAAGTTTTGTCGGCAAGCCAGACAGTGGGCTTATTTAATAAAAAAATATATATTTTAATATGGATTATTTTAATAGCGGGAGCAGTTTTAAAAAAATAGTTGGCGTGACGCTCCTCGCAGGTTTGCTAGGTTTTGGAGCCCATTCGGTATTTGCGGAATTATCAGAGATGCCAACTATGGGAAATGCATTTGGCGCTGTGGCAACCACTTCAGGAGTTTTAGTAGCTGAGACGTCTTCTTTGTCAGAAAAGAAGACAAAAGAAAAAAAGGCATCGTCGCAAACTAGCGTATCTTCTTCACACAAGCAAACTGAGTCTAAAGATGTCATGAATGATGACAAAGATAAGGAGCATAGTGATAAGGTGTCAGGTGACACAAAAGTATCAGTAAAAGTTGAAAAAGAAGAAAAAGTATCTGCTGTAGAGGTAAACCTGACACGGAAGGATGGAGGTGATTCACTATATATCGGGAAAACGCATTTTGATTCAAATGAAATACATGGAGTTGTTTCCTGGAAGTCAGAGAACACACCAGATGGTTCCTATGAGTTAACTACGTTGATTACAAAGCAAGATGGTGAGGTGTTTCATGGAGACAGTGTTCAAGTTGTTGTGAATAATGAAGAGAAAAAATGGATAAATACCAAAGATGCACCCAATATTGGTAATAGTGGAGTGCGAGAAGTTTCTCGACAATTTATCGCTGAAAAATTTGTTGAAGATATCAAGAGTACGCAGATAGTAAAAGAGGAGAAAATAAAAAAAGAGATAACAAATACTCTAAAAACATTTTCAGAAAATAAAGAAAGGAAAAAAGTAGTGAAAAGTATTGTGGTTGAACCAGCGTCCACGAAGACAGACGCCATTAGTGACACTCGCAAAGTTTCTGTACAGCCACAAAAGCCATCACCTGATTTTGAAAAGGTAGTTGCCGAGAAAGCAGAGGATCTCAAGGACGCCGTAAAGAGAGGTGATGATGACAAAAAGAAAGAGATCGTCAAAGAAATCGTGGATACTACGCGGAGAGTACAAAGCGACGTCTCATTAGCAGTAGAGAATAATAAACCTGAAAATATTGCAGAAGAGGATGCTCTAGCGAAAAAGATTGAAGAAGGGGTCGCAAAACTTGAGCAGGTGGCGATAGAACAGCAAAGCGGGATTGTTGACGAGAAAAACTTCGCAGTTGAGGCGGTCGCTGTTGCTGAGATTGTTACTAATACTGATGGTACAAAGACAGCAAGCAAGATTTCATTTAAAGGAAAGGCTCTCCCAAACAGTTTTGCAACACTCTATATTTTTAGCATGCCTATTGTTGTTACAGTAAAGACCGACAACGATGGAAATTGGAGTTACATACTCGACAAAGAGCTTGAGAATGGTGATCACAAAGTGTTCGTGGCTATTACGGATGTGAAGGGGAGTGTGGTTGCGAGAAGTAACCCTGTGCCGTTCGTAAAGGAAGCATTCGCTATCACCGTTCCTCAAATAGTCCCGGATGCCGGCAGTTCCCCGAGCTTCGTCGAGGATGAGTATTTTTACGGAAGCATCATTGCGATCATACTCATTGTGATTACAATCTTTATTCTGCTTGGTTTTAAAATGAGGAATACTCCACAGGAATAATACACATTAACAAAAATGCTCAAGGATCTCGCTGACTATTTTTCAAAAGGATTATTATTCGTAAAAAATAATCCTCAGATCATCTACACGATCTTTTTGGTCGTCTTCATCCCACTTGCGTTTATTGCAAGCGGACAAAAATTTCTATCAGTTGCCAAGGAAAATCAGGAACGTCTCGAAAAGGAGCGTGTCGGAGTAATGCAAGATATTTTTATTGAGCTTGCTACTCTCAAAATTAACGACCCGTCATCATTGCAAAGTATCATCGAGAGAATAAAGGATCAGAACAAAGAATCGATTAGTGAGTTTAAAGTAGTGGTATTTGAGGGAGCACAACAAAAGGTCATTGCCTCTCTGGATAAAAGTGAAATAGGGACCAATGATGAAGAGAACGCGTTTTTTTATAGAGAGGCTGGGGCGCGGACCGATGTATCAAAAATATTTCCTGTTTCACTATATGGCGAAAGACATTGGAATGTTGTGCGCGCTATTCCAGACGGGGAAAATGGAGCAATCCTCGGCATCGTGTTCATGGATATCTCCATGAAAGTGATTGATGAGGTGGCGACGCAAAACATAAAGAGCGCGTATACTTTTCTATTTTTTATAGTACTCGCAATTTCGTTCTTGCTCTTACGTCAAGCAAAAATCATCGACTATACTGTGCTCTATCGGAAGCTCAAAGAAGTTGACCAAATGAAAGACGATTTCATTTCTATGGCAGCACATGAGCTCCGTACTCCGCTTACCGTTGTAAAAGGACATGCTGAGATGCTCGCCAAGTCTAAAAATTTAAATGAAGAGGACAAGGAAGATGTCTCGCGCATCACAGTGTCGATAAATCAGCTGAATGCTTTTATTAATGATATGCTCGATGTGATTCGTATTGGGCAAGGGAAGATGAGCTTTAATAAACAAAATATAGATATTTCATCTATTATTCCAGAAATTGTAGATTCGTTTTCTGTCGTAGCTCGTCAAAAAGGTCTCGAGATTTCGTATGAAAAAAATGATGTTCCAAAAATCTTTGTAGACGAGGAAAAATTACGCCAAGTGCTAGTGAATATTATGGGTAATTCAATAAAATACACTCCGGAAGGTTCGGTAAAAGTTTTTGCCGAGGTGTCAGGCGAGATGGTTTCTATGCGCGTGCGAGATACAGGTATCGGTATTTCTGCTGAGGATCAGCAAAAGCTATTTGGAAAGTTCTTTCGCGTGAAGTCAAAAGAGACAGAAGATATTAATGGCTCTGGGTTAGGCCTCTGGATTGTCGCTCAGATCGTCTCAAATATGGATGGAAAAATCTCCGTGGAATCTATCAAGGGGAAGGGGACAGATTTTATAATTTCGTTTCCAATTGCAAAGTAAGTATGGCATAATAAATAGATGGATTATAAAAAACTCACAATCATTGTCGTCAGTATTCTCGTTATTACTGGAGTGGTTGGTTTTGCTGTGTATAAGCAAAAGGTGGGTGTGTCAGAATCTGTTTCTCGTGCGGGGTTGATTTCAAATGAAGATGAGCAACTACTTCAGATGCAAATTCAGGAAATTTTTAAATATGGAAACGTAGCAGATTGCAAGACTTTGAACAATGAACAGTACCGCCTTGGATGTGAGACCTTTTTTAATTCAGCAAGGATTGCGACTACTACCGCTCAGTCTGAGTTAAACGTTGTTGAGACAAAAATTTTGACAGAAGAAGAAGCGGAAGATATTTTTAAAAAACTCCCACCAAGAGTCCAGTAGAATATTTAAAAACACCTAAATGACACTAAAACGACTACAAATAATTTTCTTTTTTACAACGGTTATATTTTTTACTTCTGTTAATTATATAGAGGCAGCTGCGATTCAATCAATGAGCCCTAGCTTTTCAGGAAATACATTTACACCTGGTGTGTCAATCCTTGTGGAGGGGGTCATTGATATCCATAAGCATTATTCTGTTGCCAAAGCAGGTCAAATGGTAATTTTTTATAAGCTTTTTTCACTGGATGGTGGAGGAAATGCTGGAGGAACTAGCTGGTACATGGATCCCCCCCACCCATGTTGCGGGCAGAACTACTCATTTTCAATAGGGCCACTTGCTCAAGGAATTTACACAATACAGTTTAAGGTTTTGGTTTGGGGCGGCTGGCCCTCTGGGTTCTTTGATATCGAAAGCTACCCAGTTCAAACTTTTACAGTTACTCCACTTACTGCAACAATATTTACTCCATCTGTCGGTCCTACTGTATTTGGAAGTGGCTCAAATATTTTTTTTAGTGGAAATGCAGTAGGTGGGAATTCATCAGATGGCCTTAATGTGTATGAGTGGAGAGAGGGCAATTGTAGTAGCGGTACAATACTGGCTTCCTCAATGTCGTTTCAAAAAAATAATTTTACAGTAGGCTCACATACTATTTATTTGCGCGTGAGAGACTCATCTGGTACATGGTCTACAAATTGCCCATCTGCTACTGTTGTTATTTCTGATAATGGTACACCATTAGCAGTGATCACAGACCCAGCTTCTACAGTGGTGGTTGCGCCAGGGAACTCGGTTTCCTTTTCAGGGTATGGCATAGACCCAGATGTAGGAGATACTATTACACAGTATACCTGGCGTCGTTACCCAGCTAGTGGTGGTGGTTTTCCACAATTAGTAAATACAGGGACAAGTTTTTCCCTAAATTTTCCTTCGGCTGGTAACTGGAATGTTTATCTTCAAGTGAAGGATTCAAACAGTAACTGGTCATCTAATCAGCCAACGCGTCTTATAAGAGTATCCTCTTCTCCTACAGCTAGCATTTCTGCTTCGCCAAGCACTTGCGTTATTGCATTGGGAGCAAGCACTTGCAATATTCCCTTCACTTGGAACATAATTAATACAACAACTCCAAACATCTACAACGCAACAAGAGCAATTCAATATTCAACATTAGCTTCAGGTACTGGATTATCCTATGCAATCACAAATGGCTGGAACACTGTACATGCAAGAAACAGTAATACGGTACTCAGGTCGGTAATAGTGGGAGGGAGCTGTGTTGGTGGAACAAGTTGGAATGGGAGTAGTTGTGTAAGCATATCCGCCCCGTGCACACTAGAATTAACTACCATTCCAAGTGGCGGTAATATCACTGCATATCAATTTTCTTCAGTTTCTTCACCAAACACTTGTGTCTCAGTGTCTGAAACACGCAACTGTACCAATGGAACATTAAGTGGGGCATACCAATACACCTTTTGCAGTGTTGACACATCTTGCGATCTCCCTTGGGGTGGTACCATCGCAAGTGGAGAAAGTGTTACTGCGTATCAAGCTTCCTCAGTGGTATCTCCAGCAACTTGCGCATCTGTGTCACAAAGCCGTACGTGTACAGAGGGCGTACTTAGTGGTAGCGGAACATATGATAAACAGAATTGTACAGCTAGCGCAGTAAAAACTCGCTTCTGGCAGTTCTAGGGGGCATAGCTCAGAAAAAATACCCAGCCATTTTAGAATGGCTGGGTATTTTTTCTGAGCTAGGTCTTATTGTTTAGTCCAACTTCACCGCCTTATAATCCTCTGGCGCCTCTGCGAGGAGTTTTTCAAGTTGTTCGCGCGTGAGAAGCCCTTCTTGCGCGCCGACTTTTTGAACTACTGACATGGAGTTGATTGGCGCCCATGTGATTGCTTCGCTTGGAGTTTTGCCAAGAGCGAGGGCGGAAATGAATGCTGACGCAAATGAATCTCCTGCGCCAGTGCGCTCGTATGGAGGCGCTGGGTCTGGGTAGATTGGCATGAACCATGAATCCACGCCATCAAATACATACGCGCCCTTTGGTCCGTCGGTGATTACCACAATTTTTGGTCCGAGCTCTGCAACTTTTTTTGCTAAATCCTTTGGCTCAGAGCCTTTGTCTTTTAGAATTAGACGAGCTTCTTCAACGTTGCAGAAAAATACTTCCGTATGCGCGTACAAGTCCTTGAGAGCCTCGACACCGAGTTTGATTTGGAAACCACCTGGCTGAAAGGAAAGTTTTGTTTCAGGGTGTTTTGCGAGATATTCTGCAATTTCGTGGTGGAACGCTAGTGATTTTTCGTTAAGAGATGAAAGGTAGAGCCAGCGAGGACCAACATCTCCTAGCGGAAGTGTGTACGGAAAATCCTCGTGCTTGATAAGAATCGTGCGCTCACTGTCATACCAGAGCACGTAGTGGTAGTTCGTCTTGATACCGTCGTATTCCTTGATGAACTGCGTTCCTACACCGTCATTCTTGAGAGATGCGAGGCACTTCTTTCCGTCGTCATCATTACCGAGATTGGTGATAAGCGCGCTCTTGAGTCCAAGACGAGATGCAGACACACAGGCGTTTGCACTGTTGCCCACTGCGTAGCATACCGTGACAAAGTCAAAAGGAACCTTTGCGCCAAATGGCATACAAATCTCAGACGCGCCTGCATCAATTTTACAAACTGAAGTGTGCGCCTGGTCCTCTTTAAGTCTAATAAATGCATCAACAACTGTGTCGCCAATGCCCACGAAATCCAACTGATCTGATTTTTCCATAATGTGACTATTCTATCATATATTTTCCCTAATATGGTATACTTTTCATATTATCGGGTAGTAAGTTTTGTAAAAATGATGGATAGAACAGATATTTATTTATACGGGGGCGCAATAGTAGCTGGAGCGTTGGTTATTTTTTTAGGATTCAAACTATTCAAGAAAAAAGGAGCGAATGCGCCAAAAAATCAGGTTGCAAACAAGATTAATGACTTTTACGAAACGCAGGACAGGTAAGACAAACATCAAGAATGACCAGTAAAGCGATTCGTCGGATGGCTCGTCAGGAGGGGATTCATCTGGCGACTAGACAAATTTTGATTAAATTATATGGAAATAGAAAATCAGAGAGACAAAATAATTGAGCAACTTGAGGCGCTTAACGTAAAACTTGCTAAGCAAATTTCTATCAAGAACATCTTGCTTACAGGCGTAATCTATGGAATTGGCTTTTTTATTGGCTCAGCAATAATAGCGACAATCGTGCTCGGTATACTCGGGCCAGTGTTTGGGAAAATAGAGTGGGTAAAGACGAACTACGAAACAGGCACATCAATTTTAAAAGGTAATTAAATATATTTTATGGCAAACATTCCAACATTACGAGAGGTTATCGCAGACGCAGAGCTAAAGCACATCGCGGTTGGGCATTTTAATATTTCAAATCTTGAGGCTTTGTGGGCCATTTTTCGCGCAGCAAAGTCACTCAATTTACCGGTCATTGTCGGACTCTCAGAGGGAGAGCGTGACTTTGTGGGAGTGAAGCAGGCGGTAGCACTCGTAAAAAGTATCCGCGAGGAATACAACTATCCAATTTTTATAAACGCGGACCACACATATACAGTGGAGCGAGTGAAAGAAGCAATTGACGCTGGTTTTGATGCGGTAATTTTTGACGGAGCGAAACTTTCATTTGAAGAAAATATCGCAAAGGCGAAAGAGTGCGTGGACTACGCGCGCACATCAGGGAGAGATGTCCTTGTGGAAGCAGAAGTGGGATACATTGGCACGTCATCAAAAGTAATGGATGAGATTCCTGAGGGAGTTGGTCCAGAGAATTTGACTACGCCAGAACAGGCAGAGCGTTTTGTAAGAGAAACAGGAGTAGACTTATTTGCTCCCGCAGTTGGAAACATGCACGGTATGATTCGAGGACACGCGTCTCCTAAGTTGGACATAGAGCGTATTGCAAAGCTCCGTGCTGCCTCAGGAGTGCCTCTCGTTCTCCACGGTGGCTCAGGGACGAGTGACGAGGATTTTCGTGAGGCGATCAAAGCGGGGATTAGCCTTGTTCACATAAATACAGAAATCCGCGTTGCATTTGTAAAAACACTCGCCGAGTACCTCACAGCGCACCCAGACGAGGTTGCTCCATATAAAATAATGAAAGAACCAACAGAAGCAATGCAAAAGGTGATTGAGGCACGGTTGAGGCTCTTTTCAGGCTTGCCCGCCTAACTTTTCTCCCAAATGGTTTGAACAGATAAATGAATTTTTGTGGCACTTTTTCTTTCTTTTTCGACGAGCCGTGCTTTATTGGAAAAGTTTGGCGGGTAAATAAATTTGCATTTATTTAGAAAATCCGTATACTTACCCGATATGAATCCCGTTAGAGGTCCCATAGTTTAGGAAGGGAAACCGGCGGGGAATTTAGGATAAAGGTATTAATATCAGCGATTTATTAGTTAACTACGGAAATTTCAATAATTTCCTACCTCTAACGGGATGAATATCACACTAAAAGGAGAAATAAGGGATCCAAAGACAAAACTTTCAGCTATTCGCGCGGAGGGCTTTGTTCCTGGGGTTTATTATGGACACAAGGAGGCCGCTACTCCGTGTGTTTTTCCAGCAGTTGCCTTTAAAAAGGTTTGGAAGGCAGCAGGAGAGTCAACCGTTGTTACTCTTGAAATGCCAAAAGGCAAGGTTTCAGCGCTAATTCACGAGGTTCAGGTTGATCCTATCAAAGGTCACCCAATCCACGTTGATTTTTACGCTCTAGAAAAAGGTCAGGAAGTTTCGGTGAACATCCCACTTGAGTTTACTGGCGTGTCTGTTGCCGTAAAGGATCTTGGCGGCTCTCTTGTAAAGGTTCTTCACGAAGTTGAAGTAAAGGGTCAGCCAGAAAATCTTCCACACAATTTTGTTATTGATATTTCAGCACTTGAGGCGCTTGATAGTCAGATTCTCGCAGAGAGCATCGTTCTTCCAAAAGGAATCACACTTGTTACTCACGGAACAGATGTCGTTGCTGCAATCGCGGTCGCAAAAGATGAGCCAATAGAAGCGCCAGTGATGGATCTCTCAGCTATTGAAGTAGAAAAGAAGGGTAAGAAGGAGGAAGAGGCGCCCGCAGAAGCAGAGAAGTAGTTTATAGCAAAAAATACCCGGTCTCTCTAGAGAGACCGGGTATTTTTTGCTATACTGTTCGCATATATGCCCAAAAGTTTTTTAGGAAAATCACTCGTCGCGCTATTTTTTCTCACTCTCTTATTTGAAGGGTTTTCTCTTGTTGCAAATGCGCAAACAGTGTCGTGTAATCCAGATGATACTGCTTGTCGTATAAAACTTGAATCCGAGCTCGAGGCTGTTGAAAAAGAAATTAGCGCTCAGGCAGAGCTTGTTGAAAGTAAACAACGCGAAGGCGTTTCTCTTGAGCGGGATATGGCAATCTTGTCAGCGCAAATAGAAAAGGCAAAGCTCTCTATTAAGGCGCAAAATCTTTCTATTTCAAAACTCACTGATGATATTGGTGTAAAAAATCGCACTATAACAAAATATTCTAATAAGATTGAACTTGCACGGGAGTCTCTTTCTGGGCTTATGCGTCGCACAAACGAACTTGATACATATTCGATTATTGAAGTTATGCTTTCTGACAAAGAAGTGTCTGATTTCTTTAGCGATCTTGATAATTTTGAGTATATTGAAGATGCTATAGCGAAGTCTCTTGAAGAAATTGGGGTGGCAAAAAAAATAACCGAAGAAGCCAAGGCAACACTTGAAGAAAAAAAGAATAAAGAAATAGACCTTCGTTATCAGAAGCAAATTGAACAAAAATCTCTCGCATCGAAGGAAAAAGAGAAGGCGCAAGTTTTGAAAGTAACAAAAGGACAAGAAGTGGCTTATCAAAAAGTTTTAAAAGACAAACAAGTAAAAGCCGCGTCGATTCGTTCTGCTCTTTTTGCATTGCGTGACACAGGAGAGATTCCATTTGGTGTTGCATATGATTATTCAAAAATCGTCTCACAAAAAACTGGCATACGCCCTGCATTCCTTCTCGCCATTTTTATGCAAGAGTCTGGTTTTGGCAAGAATCAGGGGTCGTGCTATCTGAAGGACGTAAATACAGGTGCTGGTGTTGGCAAGAATACAGGGACTCCGTTTGCAAAAGTGATGGCCGTAACGCGAGGGGGAGATCCAAACAAAGGTGATGTAAAGCCATTTTTAGATTTAATGAGTCGCCTTGGTCGAGATCCATTTGTGACCCCAGTTTCCTGTCCTCAGTCTGTTGGGTTCGGTGGGGCAATGGGGCCTGCGCAGTTCATCCCTTCTACATGGGTGCTTTATGAGGAGCTTATTACAAAAGCGCTTGGCATCAAGGACGCAGATCCATGGCGCGCGCGTGATGCATTTATGGCGGCTGGTTTTTTACTTAAAGATAATGGCGCTAGGGCTGGTTCATATAGCGCTGAGCGTGATGCAGCATGCAAGTACTTCTCAGGGTCAAGGTGTTCAAAGTCATCATGGGCGTCAACCTACGGGACACAGGTTATGCAAAAAGCTGAGACGATACAATCTACAATGATTGATCCGATTGAGAACTCATGATAAAAATTTCAAATTTCAAATTTTTAAATAAATCTTAATTTCCTAATTTTAAAATTAAAGAATTAGAACATTATCTAAAAATTAATAATTTGAAATTAAAAATTTTGAGGGGCATCACACTCGATAAGTTTTCTAAATTAAACTACTTGAGTACCTCTACTAAATCATTAAGAGAAGCGACTTCAATTGGCCTTAGCATTTCGTAAAGTTGCTTTGCCGTGGGTTTAGTTTTTTTGCCTAGAGCGACAAGAAGTTCATCCATTTTTGTTTTGGCTTGAGCGTCTGTGAGAGCGGTGCCAGAGAGTATCGTTTGCGAAAGCCACTCAGTGCTGTTTTTTACGCAAAGAGCTTCCTTGTTTGTCGCCTCTAATGTGGGACAGAGCGCATTCGCAAGAAAAGATACATTTATTTGAGCATCTACAATTTTTTTCTCTGCTGTTTCTCGCGCGAGTTTTTCTGCATCCAATTCATTTTTTGTATTAGCAAGTTCTGTTTTTACGGCAGCAACTTCCTGGTTGAGCGCTATATTTGCTCCTATAGTTTTTGAAAGAAATATCCAAGCGCCAAAAGCGGATATTATGTAAACAATTACAAGAAAAAATACAACGCGTTTCATTTATAAAGTATATCAATATAGCCTTGACCCGTAAAGTTATTTTTGGTATAGTTACTAATTATATACCCCGCATCGGCGGATTTTTTATTTAAAGACAATTTAAAAATAGCATGGAAATAAGAAACATAGCAATTATCGCTCACGTTGACCACGGCAAGACCACTCTTACCGATGCTTTAATGCGCCAGACTGGAATGACGAAAGAAGGGGTTACGATGGATTCGAATGCCCTCGAGCTTGAGCGCGGTATCACCATTTACGCAAAAAACACATCTGTTTTCTACAAAGACACGAAAATCAACATTGTGGACACTCCTGGTCACGCGGACTTTGGTTCTGAGGTTGAGCGTGTGCTTCGCTCTATTGATACCGTGCTTCTTCTTGTAGACGCGCAGGAAGGTCCAATGCCTCAGACACGCTTTGTGCTCAAGAAGTCGCTTGAGCTCGGTTTGAAGCCGATTGTTGTTTTGAATAAAATTGACAAGCCAGCAGCTCGTCCGCAAGAAGTGCACGACGAAGTGTTTGAGCTTTTCTTTGAACTAGGCGCGACAGACGAACAGCTAGATTTTACAACTGTTTATGCTATTGGACGTGATGGTATTGCAAAGCGTACTCTTGATGAGGATTCAAAGAATCTCACCCCGCTTCTTGATGTCGTTTTGGAAAAGGTTCCTGCCGTAAAGTCTGACATACACGCTCCTGTGCGTATGCAACCATTCAACTTGGGATACGACAACTTCCTAGGACGTCTTGCTATCGGGCGTATTTATGAAGGTACACTTCACGCGGGGGAGAATGTAATTATTAAAAATGTGGATGGGACTTCACGAAATGGACGCATAACAAAGCTCTGCACTTTTGAAGGAACAGAACGAAAAGAAGTAGAGGAAGCAGTTGCAGGCGATATTGTAATGGTTGCTGGGCTTCCAGACGTGTACATCGGAGAAACGCTTTGCGCAAACGCGAGCCAGGAGCCACTTCCTGCTATCAAGGTGGATGAACCAACTATCTCGCTCAACTTTTTTGTGAACGACTCGCCATTTGCAGGTCGTGAGGGGAAGTTTGTCACTATTCGCCAGATTCGTGACCGCCTAGAACGCGAGCTAGAGGTGAACGTGGGACTTCGTGTGGATTTTTCCGCAAACGATTCATTCAAGGTGTATGGTCGCGGAGAAATGCACATCTCTATTCTTCTTGAGCAAATGCGTCGTGAAGGTTTTGAACTTCAGGTGTCACAACCGCAGGTTATTATTAAAGAAGAAAACGGTGTGAAGCTTGAGCCATATGAGGAGCTTATTATTGACGTTCCATCTGCTCTTTCGGGTGGTGTAATTGAAAAACTCAATAAGAGAAAAGCAATGATGACGAACATGAAAGATGAGAATGGCATAACGCGTCTTACTTTTGATATTCCTACGCGCGGGCTTCTTGGTTACCGTGGGCAGTTTGTTGTGGACACAAAAGGGGACGGCATTCTATCGTCTCGTTTTGTTGAATTTCGCCCTCATGCAGGCGAGATTGTAAAGCGTGCGGCTGGCTCAATGGTTTCAATGGCGTCAGGTAAAGCGCTCGGTTTTTCACTCTATAATCTCCAAGATCGCGGGACGCTTTACATCGGGCCTGCTGTTGAGGTGTATGAGGGTCAAGTTATCGGCAATACATCAAAGGGCGATGAAATGACTGTGAACCCTACAAAAGGGAAGCAGCTCTCAAATATGCGTTCGTCTGGTACAGATGAGGCTATCACACTCACTCCTCCATTTGACCTCACAATTGAGCGCGGGCTTGAAACAATGACAGAAGAGGAATATTTGGAAATTACTCCAAAATCGGTGCGTCTCCGCAAGCAGTATTTGACTGACGCAGATAGGGTAAAGGCGTTTAGGAAGAACTAAAAACAAAAAAAGGACTGGTCATTTATGCAAATGGCCAGTCCTTTTTACTAATTGACGAACCCACAAAATTTTGGTAGATTTTGGGCAGGTCATAGAAGTTCCTAAGACAATCCATTCGAGGAGAGGAAAATGCTCAAAATTATTACTATCGCAATATGCTCGATCGTTTTTTTCTTCACAGGTGGCTATTTGTTTAAAGCAGACGGCCTTTCCTGGGGAATGATTTCCTCTTTAATCTTTGGTGCCGGATTTAGCATCTGGTCAGCCATTGAACTCCTTGCTTGGAAAGATAGGGCCAATAAGCATCATGCAGCACTCTTTTGGTCGTGATTTCCAAAATAGTAGCACTAAAACGCCCGCCTGTCGGGCGTTTTTCTTTTGCTCGATTTACATAGGGTTACCATATATAAAAGTTATCCACAGTTTTATTTCCTAATATTGTGCTTTTTGCCTTCTCATGGTACCCTTATTAAGTAAGAGTTTTCACTCAGTGCTTGCTTGACTGCTTGGTTTTAGCCGAGGTGAGAGGGCGAGGAAAACAGGTCACTTACAATGAAATTAAGCAATTAAGCAATAAGTAAAAGAATATGGCAAAGAAATTGTATGTAGGAGGGATTCCTTACTCAACAACTGAGGATGAGCTCAAAGCAGCGTTTGCAGAAATCGGTGAAGTTACTTCTTCAGCAATCATCATCGACAAGATGACTGGTCGCTCAAAGGGTTTCGGATTCATTGAAATGGCCAACGATGCTGATGCTGACAAAGCAGTAGCAGAGATGAATGGCAAGGATTTCCAAGGCCGAACACTTACAGTGAATGAAGCGCGTCCTCTAGAGGAGCGTGCTCCACGTCGTGAGTTTGGTGGTGGAAACCGTCGCATGTAATATTTAAACAGCAAAACTCGCCGAGCGCCAATACTGGTGCTCGGCGAGTTTTGCTGTTTGTGTACTATAGAAAAACAAACCTTTCCTGTGCAGTAGGTAAGATTTTTAGTTGTACACAGTCATCTATTGTGAATGGTTTGCATAAAGTGGTACTATTATTAGAAGAAATTAATAGTTTTAATAACAAAAAATGAAAAAATTAATAATCCTAGGTGCTGTTTTAGTGTCGTTGCCATTTTTTTCGTTTGCTCAAACATCGACTACGACTAGTGAAAATACTGAAACAATAAAGGTAACAAACCCGGGCCTTTTGCCTGGGGACTTCCTCTATTTTCTAGACAGATGGAGCGAGGCTCTCAATATTGCGATTACATTTAATAATGAAAAGAAAGCACGCAAGCATCTGGAATACGCCAAGGAGCGTGTCGCGGAGATGAAAGAAGTCCTCAAGGATGAAGACGCGAAGCTTGATGATGTTAAGTCAGCAAAGGATAATTTTGATGAGCGTGTCGCAAAGGCCGCAATGCTCGCAAAAGAGGAAAAAGACAACGGTAATGACGTCGCAGATCTCGCCCGCGACCTTGATGACGAGCTTGACGAAGCCGAGGACGCCCTCAAAGATATTTACAAGGAGCACAAAGATAAATCTTCTCGCGCAGAAGAGGTAATCCGCGCAAAAATTGCAGCTTTGGCCCCAGGAGACCCACAGATACAGGGATTAACACAGGCGCTGGAATCTATTGTGAAGGAAAAGGACGAGGCTACAAAAGAGGATGACGACCTTGACGAGGAGCTAATGGATGAGCAGGAACTTTTTGAGGAAATAATGGGGAAGGAACTTTCTGCGCAGAAGCATTTGGAACAGGCAATGCGCCTTCGTGACAGTATGATGCGCGTTATTCCGTCAGATTTGTCCACTTCCTCTGAAAAGCTTATGAAGGATGCGCAGGCAGCGATGAAGCGTGGGGATTTTGAATCCGCAAAGCGTATATCAGAGCAAGCAGAAAACGTCCTAGAGAAAGCGCGTGAGATTATGGATGACTTTGATATGGATATGGATGATGATGATGATGATGATGATGATGATGAATCTTCCCTTGATGATCTTGAGGATGAAATAAAAAAAGGTGAAAGAATGATGGATGAATTCAATAGGTAATTTGAATGACACAAAAGACGTCAACAGGGAGGCTCCTATTAGGAGCGCTGTATGCAAGCATCGCAGTGGCCATTGTGGTCACTGCGATGCTTGTTGTACCTAGTCCTGCAACAACTGAACGGAAGGTTATTCTTGGCGGTAACGAGATAAATGTAACAATTGCAGATACGCAGACTGCTCAGACAAAAGGACTCTCTGGGATCAAAAGTTTAGGACCAAGTGAAGGTATGCTATTTGTTTTTCCAGCACCAGGCTTTCACGGATTCTGGATGAAGAACATGAAAATTCCAATAGATATAATTTGGTTTGATGCAGAACGAAAAATTGTAGATGTCTGGGAAAATGCAACCCCAAATTCGTACCCTAGAACATATGTTCCCTCAAAGGAAGGGAAGTATGTGCTTGAGGTTGAAGCAGGTTTTTTTGCGAAACACTCACTTAAAATTGGTGATGTTCTTGAACTCAAATAATCAACAGGATATAATGTACGTGTAAGAGGTCGAAAATAATTTAAATAATATACAGAGCGAAGCGAGGTGTAAGTCTCGCAACAGCTTGATGTTAAAATTAACCATGGCAAAAGGAAGAGACGCGCATAAGGAAAAAAAGAAGCCAAAGAAGGCAGCAAAGAAATAGCTAGACGATATTTGAAGGTGTTCTTGCTAGTATTAGTATCCAGCAATACCCATTGGCCTGTGGCCAATGGGTATTGCATTTTTAGTAATATAGTGGTATAATTGTTATACCCATATCAGATGGTTGCTCCCACGCAAGTGGGGGAGGAAAGTCCGAACACTCCCAAGTATCAGAAATGATGCTCGGAGCAGGGTAGCGGGTAACGCCCGTCGAAAGTAATTTCAGAGGTGCGAGCAGAGACGTCTCTAACGAAAGAAAGAGATACCCCTTGTGGGTAAGTCCGCATGGCAACATGCGGGGTGAAACGGCTAAATCCTTACCTGGGTGCAAGGCCGTACTGCGCGTAAGCGCAGGGTGCCGCTCGAGGGTGCGAGTAATCGCACTCCCAGATAAATGATCATCCCCAGCTCCAGTTTTGAGAAATTGAATTTTCGATATTTCAAAACTGGGGCTGGGACAGAATTCGGCTTATCGATATGAGTACATAAAAAGACCGTGGTTAAAACCGCGGTCTTTTTAATTATATTAAGCTAAAACCACCCACTATCTACTTATACGGTACTATAGTACCGTATAAGTAGATAGTGGGATTTTTGCAGAGTTTATATTTTCCGAGTATACTCTACAAATATAAACTCATTTTATGGTAAAGAAACTTCTCTCACTTTTTTCTCGCGAATGGAACGGTCTCCATGAAGCAGCATTTCTCCTCGGACTTTTTGCGATTCTTTCGCAAGTTCTCGCGCTCGTTCGCGATAGGTTGCTTGCTCATTCATTTGGAGCTAGTCAAACGCTTGATATTTATTACGCGGCGTTCCGAATACCGGATTTTGTATTCGCAGGGGTTGCTTCGTTTATTTCGGCGTTGGTACTTATTCCAATCCTCACTAAAAAGGCAAACGATAGTGATGCGCGCGCGCAGAAGTTTTTGAACGATACATTTACAGTGTTTTTCTCAATACTCGTCGCAGTATCTGTGGGAATATATATAGCAACACCTGCGCTCGTGCACGCGCTTTTTCCTTCATTTTCCGGAGATGCATTAAACGAGCTAGTCATGATGTCACGCCTGCTACTCCTTTCACCAATCCTTCTCGGACTCTCAAACCTTCTTGGAAGCGTGACACAAATGCTCCACAAATTTTTCGCGTTCGCCCTTGCGCCAATTCTATATAACATAGGCATAATATCAGGCGCATTATTTTTCTATCCTACATTTGGTGTAATAGGGCTCGGGTGGGGAGTCGTGCTTGGTGCGTTTCTGCATTTCTTTGTACACTTCTACATAAGTTCGCGAAACGGTTTTACATTAAGTATTTCATTCCTACCTGCATTTGCAGATATTTGGGAGGTAATACGTGTGTCATTTCCGCGCACTATCGCCTTGTCCGCAAACCAGCTTGCGCTTTTTGCTTTGGTAGTCTTTGCTGCAAGTCTTCCTCACGGTTCCATTACGGTATTTAACTTTGCTCTCAATCTTCAATCAGTGCCCATTGCAATTATTGGTGTCAGTTATGCAACCGCAGCGTTTCCAGGGCTTTCAAGGCATTTTGCAGATGAAGAAATCAAGAAATTTCTTGAAAAAATATTGACCGCTGCGCGACATATTGTGTTCTGGTCGCTTCCAGTGCTTGTGCTTATGATAGTTCTTCGCGCTCAAATCGTGCGCACAATACTTGGCTCTGGCTCTTTTGATTGGACTGCTACGCGCCTGACCGCTGCATGTCTTGCAATCTTTACTGTGTCAGCTGTTGCTCAATCCACTGGGCATCTTTTTGCGCGCGGTTTTTACGCGACAGGAAACAACAGTATTCCGTTCATTACAAATATTTTGTCGGCACTAGTGATAGGGGTTACCGGCTATTATTTTCTTGTTGCATACGCAGGATCACCGTTTATTCAAGACTTTGTCGGGTCGCTCCTTCGCGTGGAAGGTCTTCCAGGAGCTGAGGTGCTCATGTTGCCACTCGCATATACAGTGGGCATGCTTCTCAACACCGTGCTTCTTATTTATTTCTTTAGGCGTCAATTCGGCAGATTCCTTTCGCCAGTTAAAGACACTTTGATGCACGGAGCATTCTCGGCAATAATCGCAGGAGTAGTCGCGTATGAATTTTTGGAAATTCTTGGGCTTTATCTTGACCTCAACACATTCCTCGGTATTTTCACACAAGGACTCGTGGCAGGTGTTGCGGGTCTCCTCACGTGGTGGCTTATTTTAGAGCTAATGGGGAACGAGGAAATTCGCGATGTGCGCACAGCGCTCCATCGCAAATTCTGGAAGACAAGCGTGGTGATGCCAGACAAGGAGGAGATCTAGGGAGATGCGGATAGCAGTAGACTATACGAGGAAAAAATTTGACAGATTGTATTCGGTATGATAACATTTTGTTTAGGCATCAGGGATATTTTTGGTGTCTCTGGTTTGTAATAAGTTTTATGTTAGGAGGGAATAAAGATGGATGAAATTGTGATGTATTCTCGGCAAGGAACCCCAGCGGATGTTATTTATAAAGTTGTTAAAATGCTGGATATTAACGTCATCCCCAGTATCAATGGATTTGAAATTGCCATGGGGTTACCCCATTCTGATTATGGGCAAACCGTGCGTCTCTGGTCAGAAATTCCACCCTCAATCACGAGGGATACAGATCTTGTACAGAGAGGGCTTCCTGTTGTTTCGTTTAAAGGGGGCGGGTACTTTTGTTTCTTTCTCCACTTTTCATCAGACTGTTTTTTGGACAATCCACCGTTGTTTATAAGCAATTTCTCTACAGCTTTATCAGAGTGGGAGAAAAAACAGGATGAAAGTACCCGATGCGTTCTCAGGGCACATCCTGTTTCCGAGATATGGGTGTTCAAAGGAAGTGATGGGCTTTTCCATGCAATGGTAGAGTTTTCTATGAAAAGGATGAATGACGTGGGGCTTCATCAACTTGAAATGGGATGGGGATAAAGGGCTTGATTCTCATCGCTTCTTCAGCAGCCGACCGGTTTCTCCGGCGGCTGTTTTGTTTTTTCTTAAAACCCTTTGAATTTCAAGGATTTTGTGGTATAGTCACCTCACTATGGATTTGAAGCACCTCCGAAACTTTTCTATTATCGCCCATATTGATCATGGTAAGTCCACGCTCGCGGACCGCATGCTTGAAGTGACAGGTACTGTAGAGGCGCGCAAAATGAAAGAGCAAGTTCTGGACTCTATGGAGCTTGAGCGCGAGAGAGGTATCACCATCAAAATGCAACCTGTGCGTATGGAGCATATGTACAAGGGTGAGAAATATGTTTTGAACCTTATTGATACCCCTGGGCACATTGACTTTGCGTACGAGGTTTCGCGCGCAATGAAAGCGGTAGAAGGGACAATTCTTCTTGTAGACTCCACACAGGGAGTACAAGCGCAAACGCTTTCAGTTCTTGCGATGGCGCGCGAGGAGGGGCTAGTGGTTATTCCAGCTGTTTCAAAAGTTGATTCTCCAATAGCGCGCGTAGAAGAGGTGAAGGACGAACTGGCAAAACTTTTGGATATTTCAGCAAGTGAGGTGCTTGAGGTGTCTGGAAAAACAGGGCAGGGGGTACCAGAAATTCTTGGCGCAATTATTGAGCGTATCAAAGCGCCGGTTTCTGAAGGTGGTGTAGACGGCCCATTTCGCGCTCTCGTTTTTGATTTTGGATATTCAAGTCACAAAGGAATTATTGTGTACGTGCGTGTTTTGGATGGACAGGCACGCAAGAACGACACGCTACTTTTTTCACAAGCTAGAGAAAAGTTTGGCGCGCTAGGTGTTGGAATTTTTCATCCCGACATGGTGGACACCGACACTCTTTCCGCTGGCGAAATCGGGTACATCCTCACAGGGATAAAGAAGCCAGGCATCGCAACAGTGGGCGATACTATCACGACACAAAAAGCATCAGCTTCGCCACTGGAAGGGTATATGAAGCCTCGTCCTGTGGTGTGGGCATCTGTGTATCCTGAAAGCGCGGACGACTTTACTGTGCTTAGGCAGTCTCTTGAGATTTTGCAACTTTCTGATTCGTCGCTTTCTTTTGAGGAAGAAGTTTCTGGTGTGCTTGGGCGTGGATTTCGTTGTGGTTTTCTTGGAATGCTTCATATGGAAATCGTAACGGAGCGTTTGCGTCGCGAGTTTACTCTTGAGATTATTGTTACAACACCTTCTATTACGTATGAAGTGGAGATGAGGAACAATGGAGAAAGAAAAGTTATTTACTCAGCGCACCTTTTTCCTGACTATGGCTCTACTAGTAAAATTTTTGAACAATGGGTCAAGGTGAAAATCATTACTCCGCCTGCATATGTAAGCCCTATTATGACGCTTCTTTATGACCACGAGGCAATTGTTGGCGCTACAGAGCTTTTTGGAGATAATCGCACGGCTATTGAGGTGGAGATGCCACTTCGTGAGCTTATGAGGAACTTTTTTGATGATTTAAAAAGCGTCTCGTCTGGTTTTGCGTCTTTAGCGTACGAGCTTACAACTCTTCGTGAGGCAGATGTGGCGCGCCTGGATATTTTGGTAGCAGAGGAGGTGGTGCCAGCATTTTCAAAAGTAGTTTCGAGGCGTCGTATAGAGCGAGAAGCTGAGGATATGGTGGAAAAGCTTCATGGGATTCTTCCACGACAACTTTTTAATGTGAAGATTCAAGGATACGGACTTGGGCGAATAATTTCGTCACGTTCTCTAACAGCGATGAAAAAAGATGTGACGGGGTATTTGTATGGCGGAGATATTTCTCGTAAAAAGAAATTGTGGGAGAAACAGAAGAAAGGAAAGAAAAAAATGCAGGCGCGCGGCACTGTAGATATTCCTCATGAGGTATTTTTGAAAATGGTGAGGGGAGGGGAGAACTAGCTCAAAAACAAAAACCCAGCAATAGAACGCTATCTCCAAGAGAGCGAGAGAAACACAAACATGGAGTTTGTATTTCCGAGCGAACGCAGGAGATATTGTACCTAGTTATATAGCGTTCTATTGCTGGGTTTTTGTTTTTGAGCTAGAAAAGTTCTAGCTAGATAGCGAAGGTGCTGCGTACAGAAGAACCATGCTCACAATTACGAGAACCGCGACAACAACTCCAAACGTATTCCAATATCTTTTGTATTTTTTGTCAAACATCATAAAGATGGGGGTGTAAAGTTAACTAATATTCTCGTATACTACATCATAGCCTAAATAAAGTCTAATCGCTGGCAAGGGGAACTGCATATATGCAGGCTTGTCTGCCAAAATCTTCAAATTTCTGCTGTAAAACACCAACCCTTCGTCGGCATATCTCTATATTCCTCCTCAAGCTTTGCGTTTTTCGCTAGAAATTTGGAGATTTTTGCTAGACATTAGACTATAATTAGGCTATTAACATGATTCCATTTCAAGGACGTCAAAAATTAAGGAAAATTTTATATTCAAGGATAACGCTTTTGGTGCTTGCTGTTCTGGTATTTTTTGTTGGAAGGGGAGCGTGGAACACTCACCAAAAGGCCCAAATAGCGCGCTCAGAGCGTGATATTGCGGAACGCGCCTTCACGGAGATGGAATCACGATCCTCCGAGCTACAGGCGAGCCTGATACGTCTCAAAAGTGATCGTGGAATAGAAGAGGAAGTTAGGCAAAAATATACAGTCGCGCGCCCAGGAGAAGAGGTTGTAATTATTGTTGACGATAGCGTAAAAAAAGGCGAGAATAGTGAAGCCATGGATAATAAAAATCCTTGGCAATACTTCGTCTCTCTTTTCGGTTTCTAAAAATTAAATCCCGCGGGTATAAGGGTACTTATATCCGCGGCGTTCGCGAAAAATGAAAATGTGAACATTTTCGCTTTGTCACTCACTTGCGGGTATAGTTTAGTGGTATGATGCGACCTTCCCAAGGTTGAGACGCGAGTTCGATTCTCGCTACCCGCACAGACAAAAGAAAAACACTCCTTGCGAGTGTTTTTCTTTTGTCTGCTAGTGATGGGACGAGAATCGAACGGGAAAGGGGTCGGGAAAACACCTGTTTTCCCGTGGAGGAAAACAGCGAACGAAGTGAGTGTTAGAAACCGTGGGTTTCTAAAGAGGAGCTTTAGCTCCGAGTGAGATAGCGAAGAGTCCCGGTACCCGCACAATTTTGAGCCCCGAAAGGGGCTTTAAAATTGTGCGGGTAGAGCAAGACGTCTGCGCGCCTTGCGTCGGGTCCTAAATTTCACACAACTTTGTTGTGGAAATCTTGCGACATGATTTTTGAGATGCAAAAATCAGAATCGAAAGCCGGAAGCGCGTCTTGGACGTGGGCTTAATGAAAAGTATTGGCGATGGTGGCGAGGGCTGGTTTGGGTATAATCCCATTTTGGGATTATACCATAAAAGGATATATGATTGAAATACTTATGAACAGATCCGTTTACGCAAAAGACTATAAGGAAATCATAGAACGCTTAAAAACGGCGCGGATTGAGGCTGGGCTTGCACAGCAAGAGGTTGCCGATAAACTCGGTAAGCCACAATCCTATATATCAAAAATTGAGTCTGGTGAAAGACGACTTGATGTCGTCGAGATTAAAAAGTTTGCAAATATCTATAAAAAAGACGTTTTATTTTTCATTAAATAATATGACACTCCAAGAACTCAAGAAAAAACTTAAAAGTATAAAAGCTCTAGGGTTTATTAAAACTCACCGCAAGGGCGATACGGGTATTGGAAAAACACTTGAAGACTTACTGGGAATAAAAGAAAATAATATTCCACTTCCAGATATTGGTGAAATAGCTGAACTTAAGGCGTACCGAAAAAATGCGGTCTCTATGCTGACGCTCTTTACATTGGAGCCACAACCAAAAGGTGGCGATCGAGACAGAACACTGCTTGATGGTTTTGGGTACTCAAAAAGGGATAACGGACGTGCCAAGGAATTACACAGCACTCTTTCGTGTAAACGGTACAATAATCAAGGATTAAAACTTAAAGTAGAGAAAGGCAAGGTCCGAGTTGTTGGCAAGGGTAAACGACTAAACATCTACTGGGATATGGAAGACTTAAAACAAAAGTTTGAAGCAAAACTTCCGGCTCTCGTGTATGTGTTAGCGGACTGCAAAGAGATAAAGGGCGTTGAACATTTTCATTTCAACGAAGCATATTTTTTAGAAGGCTTTGATTTTGAGCACTTCAAAAATATGGTAAGAAAAGATTATCTTGTTGTAGATTTCAGAATGTACTATCGTCCAGATGGTTCCGTTCGTAATCATGGCACCGGCTTTAGAGTAAAGATAAAGCAACTTTACAACTGCTTTGATACAAAAGTTGGGCTAATTTAGTTTTTCCTTAACACCACAATACTCTCTTTGTTCATCGTTTCTTCAAGAGCCCCGACAATATTTGTTGGAGAATTTTTTATAGGCATTCTTTTCCCTGGAATATTTCGTACGATAATATCTTCACAAGTAAATCCAATTTTTTCTGCTAACTCGGCAATAATAAAGTCGGTGGGGATTCTCACCTGCTTAACTAACCTATTCCCAATAACAAGACAAAAATATTTTCCTGGCTTAAGTATCCTGTGCGCTTGTTTCAAACATTCATTCAAACCAATATTGAAACTCAGTACGTCCTTCGCCCTTGCTTCGTCCTGTTTCGCAATTTTCTCCAATGATTCTTTGAGATACTCAGATGAAAGCGTATGAGCTAAATGCTTGGTTGCCCTGCCACCAAGAAGCTCATTGTCTAGTCCAGAGGCGTCATTTGGGTTTTCAAACATATCAATCCATTGAGCCGAGAGTCGAGAAAATTGCCCGTAAGCAACTGTTGTTCGACTATCGCCATACGGCGGAGAAGTAATGATGCAATCAATGGAACTTGCTTTAATACCGTTATCTTTTGATGAATCACCATAGATTATTTTCGTCCACACACCTTTTTTTGCATCTTTGTAAAAATCAGTCATCCCCGCAATGTTTTTCTCCGCGTGTTTGCGAAAGATACCAATAACATCAGGATTGTGTTTTTCCAATTTGTCGCCTTTAACACGTACCAATTTAAATTCGCCAGTTTTTGTGTTTGAGGAATAACGAACCGTCTCGCTAAAGGCAACCATCAAAAAATTCTGAATTGCGTCGTCTTTTATTTCTCGTATAGCTTTTTTCAACTTGGTAAGCTTAACGATTGCTATATCTTTAAACCAAAAATCAATATTTTTAAAATCTGGTCTTTGTACTTCGCTATCCTTTATTTTTTCAACCCTGTTAAGCAATGCGAGATACTCTTTTGTTAGTTTTTGCGGATTAATTGGGGTTGTTTTCGCATGTGCAAGGAAAATAGCCAGAGGATTAAGATCGATGCCGTAGGCATTTCTCCCTATCAATCTGCTTTCAACTAATGCTGAGCCAGAGCCACAAAAAATATCGCAGATAGTGTCACCTTCTTTGCTGTATGTTTCTAACAATCTTCGTCCCACTTGAGGAATAAACATTGCCGGATAGGTATGAATTCCGTGTGTGTGTGCTTTTGTTTTTTCTCCTCTATAATCCCACGAGTAGTCTATTTTCCGCACATACTTTTCATTCCTCGATTGCCCTTGATCCAGTTGTGATTCAAGATTGCGAATAATTTTAACAACTACACCCCTCACCTCTACCTCGTCTCGATAGATTGGGAATAAGGTCGGGTTTGCGGGTTGCAATCTAAACCTTCCATTTTCACGATACAATTTTTTGAGAGTCGCTTCGTTGTCGTCAATCACAGCGACAACAGTCTGCCCGTTTTCTGCTACTTCTTGTTTTCGTATAACCACAATATCACCATCGAAAATGCCCTCATCAATCATACTACTGCCCTGAACACGTAAAGCATAGTGCTTGCCTTGTCTCCCAATCTCGTCTCTTGTGATCGTTATCATTTCGTCTGGGATTTCTATTGCCTCAATCGGCTGACCAGCCGCAATAGCACCCAAAATAGGAATTTCTATTGTCTGTTTGGCTTCAACTGTCGAAACAGCACGCGGTTGGTTATGCTCTTTATTCAAAAAACCTGCATTCTGCAACTTGCAAATGTAGTAATGCGCAGTTGAAACAGAAGCAAACTTAAACTTTTTCTTTATTTCTTCAAGAGATGGGGAGTAACTGTTTTTTGCTCTGTAGGTTTTTATGAAATCAAGGACTTGTGTTTGCTTTTTTGTTATCATGGTGCTATTATAGAAAATAAATAGAAAGTATGCAAGTAGTAGTTATCAACAGTATTATTAATCATAATTTTAAAAAACATGGAACTAAACTGGACGAAATTAAACCCTCTTAACTCTGAAGAGGTAAACAAAATAAACGAAGCAGCTGGCGTATACCGCATATCACACCTTGATTCAAGCAACAATAAATACTATGTTCACTATGTTGGACAAGCAGAAAACTTAAAGGAGCGTTTAGGGCAACACTTGCTCGACACTGAGGTAAATTCTTGTTGCAATAAACTTCTTAAAAATTACAGATGTTTTTTCAGAGCATGCGCAATATCAACACAAAATAATCGCGACGGCGCAGAAGTAGCACTTTATGAAAAATATAGCCCAACCTGCGTTGAGCGAATTCCAGACGTTGGAGCAATTGACATTAATTTTGAATAAAGTTTATGAATACACCTCCAACCCAAGAAGAAAAAATATCTCTAGATGAACTGTGCAGTAATTATAAACCATTTGAATTGGATTTTATTACCCCAGATCCTAAGGGTGACGTACGTGCGTATTTAGACTTATATTTAATGTACGAATCAAGGGACCCAGAATGGCATGAGGTTCAAGCACATATTTTTAATTATTTTAATCAACTTTTAGTCGATTATAGATCTAATAAAATCTCAGAGGAGCAACTGCTCATTGCTCTCAACTTTCCTGAAGTTCAAGCAATTGGTCTTGGTTATTGCAAAGAGGGCGTTAAAGGCAAAGGTACGCACCTTGAAAGGGCGGGACTTATTAAGGAAGCAATTTTTGACAACACCGAGATAGCAGAGTTTGGGATTGAGGCACTAGCAAAAACCTCTATCCAAATTGAGGGTATTGGACCTGATTTATTATCAGACTTGGTTGGGAATTTCGCCCTTTTTAATTTAATTGAGTACACAAAAGAGCAAGTAAAGACTTTTAACCTTAAAACAATTTCTGTTAGTCTTCCTAATGGGTATGATTTTAATACAAGAAAGTGGGTACCTGCGATAAAAGTAGATTTACCACACTATGAAAATGGTGGGTATCGCCTGTTGGTACCTAGACACATATCAAGGAAGATGCCCATTCTGTCTACGAGTGAGTTTTATAATGGGTGTCTTAAGTATGTATTACAGAACGAGGAACTTTCTAGGGAAAAGATACTGAGTACCATTGGGAAAGAACCAAAAGTTAAAATCAAAGACATTGAGAAAAGTCTTGAAAGTAAGTATGGATCAGTACACTTGGCAGCAAGAATTATTGCGCAAGAACGACCTGAGTTGGTTAAGGGGTATGCTGAAAATCCGCACCAATTTGATTCAAAAAGAAGACCTCGTAAGCAAAAAATTGTGTGGCAAACATATATTAATGAGATTAAGGCGCTTCCAACAGGAAGTAAATCGTCACGAGAATATAGCCTGCTTCTTCTCAAGATATTTAAGGTTATATATGGAGAAAATTTATTGAGAGGGAAAATTGAAACTACTTCTCATGGAGAGATATATAGATATGACCTTAATTTCTTAAACGCTTCAACAACAGCATTTTTCAATGTCCTAAGAAACCAACAAATCAAAGCTGGACTTATCATTATCGAGGCAAAAAATTATGGATTAACCAATGTTAGCAATAAGGAATTTAATCAGAGTCTCGCTTATACCATTAAAAATGGTAGAGATTTTATTTTTCTCATACAAAGAGATGGTGTGACCGAAGATGATATTAAAAAATCAAAAGAAATTTATTTGAGACATAGATGTATTGTTCTGCCCTTGGGAGATAATGATATTGTTAAAATGATTGAGGGAAGAAAAGATTCTGAAGACACCTTTGACATATTTCTCAATGAGAGATTACAACAAATCTTATCTGCATAAAATGCTAATTAAAAACACCACTGTTTAGAAGGGAAATGGGGAAATGGGGACGGGAAATGGGGACAGCCACCATTCTTTTGAATTTTGTGTGTTCTAATAATATTCTCTCATGTGTCATTCACATAATGAGTATGGGTGTCAGGTAACTTTTTCCAAAAACCCGCCCCACAATGCACTTGTGGGCTTCTGTGAGGCTCTAAGTAAAGAGATTTTATGTTTCTCGCTCAACCATTGCTCTCAAAAATTAACCAATTTAGGACTACCCCTTGGTATAATCTCTAACTCTTACATGACTGTAAAATAATTTCCAAGGCTTTCAGCGTGTCTTCCTTTTTAATAAGTAGTCTATTTTTTCTATCAAAATCTGGAATAAGCTCTACCGCTTCTTCTGTGCATGAACAATGAACAAACAAATAAGGAATGTTAAGTTTTTGTTTTCTCATTGCAAGCAAAGTTCTGTAAATCCAACCATTACAAGCATATTGACCTGCGTCATCAGAAATTTCTGATTGTAAAGGAATATTTGCTTTAGTAAAAAGTCCCTGCATTTTTTCTATGTCCCAATGTGATAGATCGGTTTTGATCTTTTCTTTTTCTGGCTGTGTTATATCAACTGGTCTGTTGTTTTCAAAAGAGGAAAGGTACTTTTCATTATAAATCCAATTTATTCCCGTTTGCTCCAAACGAAATCCCTTTACCTCTGAAGCCATACCAAAAGAAAGAATTACATCTACGTTTATTTCTTGAGCTTTTTTCATTATTACTTCTCCTGGGTCCTCTGCTCCTTCGGGAAATAATACAATGGCTGGAAAAACTAAAGAGTGAATCTCGTAATCCGCAATTATTTTACCGTCTGCAAAGAGCGCTAGCCATTTAGTAGGGTTAGCTAAATATTTTCCAAAAGTTTCTGAACCTGTAATAAGTGCTCTTTTCATTTATTAAATAATAACATATATGCCCACTGACGCCTCAGAAGCCCTTAGGAACGGCCGCACCACCCTTATGGGCTCTGCATGACTCTAGGTAACTGGATTTTACACCGCCCGCTCTAACATTGCTCTCCAAAATTAACCATTTATTGATGGAGTAATCGTTTATCGCACTTATATTAGCTCAACAGAAAAGACTGGCGTCTAATCGCTCCATATGGTAAAATAGACAGGTTCTTGGGGAAACCCATTTTGATAGAATTTAATTTTAAACTTATGAAAGAAGTAACAATTTATACAACGCCAACATGCGGATATTGTAAAATGGCAAAGGAGTTCTTTACAGAAAATAATGTGAACTACACTGAGTATAACGTGGGCACAGATCTTGAAAAACGAAAGGAGATGATTGAGAAGAGCGGGCAAATGGGAGTCCCGGTAATCTTTGTAGGAGATGAAATGGCTGTTGGTTTTGATAAATCAAAACTCTCAAGCATGCTTGGTTTGTAGTATTTTGTAAAGTATTAAGTAAAGATTTAAAGGGGCATTTGCCCCTTTTTCTGCCCTCGTAGTTCAATGGATAGAACAGTTCCGTCCTAAGGAGTAGATGTAGGTTCGATTCCTGCCGAGGGCACAACTAAAAAAGTAGTGTTGATAAGCCTTGAATCCTAATTGAACTTGACTCTATTTTTGAGAGTGCTATGCTTATATACGGCAAGAAGTTCTTTGCCTTTTTTTGTTTTTTTAAACTCAATTTAAGGGGGAAGTGTTATGGCAAAAGCCAAAATTGCAGCACCAGAAGTCATTGAGATCCCACTACCACATGGCTTTAAGGCAATTCAAACGGTAGCGATGGAGCTCAATGCTTTGCATCTCAAGCAAGCAATCATTCCGCGAATTGATTCCCTGCGTAAAGCAATAGGGACGCTCAAGGCGAAGAAACTCGCAGATTTTTGCGACGAATGCTTGACGTTAGGCGAGACAGCTTACGTGACAGTTGTTGCAGTAAGCACAAAGAATGATGAAGCACGTTCGTATTTGTGCCTATGTCCGTGTGGGGCGTCTACGGAAGCATTTGTGATCAGTGGCGCGTTTCTCAAGGCCATTTCGCTTATGGGTGATTCCAGGACAATGTTGTCAAAACCTGCAAAATCACAACAAGAAGTCGCCTACGCGACCTAACAAGTAGCGCAACCTACTAAAGGCCCATTTTAAACGATGGGCTTTTTAATTTGATTTTTGGCTCAAATTTGCTATGCTTGCTTTATGGAATTGGACGCGCGAAAACTTGACGAACTTTTAGAGCTTACGCACGAGAACAACAAAATTCTTCGCTCTATGCGTCGCGCGCAGCGATGGAGTTCATTGTTTAGGTTTGTGTATTTGGCGGTAATTCTGGGATCCATTTTTGGAGTTTACTACTATTTCCAGCCAACGATTCAGAAGTATACGAAGACACTCCAGACTTCAATTGGAATTATTCAAAATTTTGAAAAGGCAGCTGGTTCAATTCCTACAGACGTGCAAGCAGTAAAAAATTTGATCAATAAATAATTTGCCGAGGTAGCTGTTTTGGTAGGTCCATAAGGGTGTCACAAAATATGTTATCTTGATTGATAGGTTAGTATATAGAATTTGCCGAGGTAGCTCAGTTGGTAGAGCATTCGCCTGAAGAGCGAGGGGTCACCAGTTCAACCCTGGTCCTCGGCACCATAATAAAACACCGCACGATTGTGCGGTGTTTTATTATGGTGCCGAGGATAAATATGCGAAGCATATTTAAAGGGTTGAAAGGCGCAGTGATGTTTTGCCGACCCACTGGGAGGCAAAACCACGAGCTGGGGGCGCAAGCGGGCACCTAGTGTACTCACTAGGTCGCTGAGCCGGGATCGAGAGTACTTATAGGGTTGTGACGTCTTGGGCCAAGCCCCGAATTTGCTAATTCGCCTGGGTCCTCGGCACCAGAAAAAGAGAGCCACACGAAGTGTGGCTCTCTTTTGTATACCCCTACAACGACTTAATCTTAATCGTCTGCTTCCTGTCTTTGTCTATTTTTGGAAGCTTGATAGTTAGAAGCCCATGCTTTTCCGTGGCTTCCACTTCCTCGGTCTCAACCTCAGAAGGAAGAAGGATTACACGAGAAAATGCTCCCCAGTAGAGCTCCTGGTAAAAATAGTTCTCAGCAGAAATACCTTTCGGGGACTCTCTCTTGCCTTTGATGGTCACCATTTCGCGCGTTACAGATACTGAGAGGTCCTCGGAAGCAACACCTGCGACCATTGCTTGAATGACAACTGAATCATTTGTCTGGTACACATCTACCGCAAGCTCGCCTTCAGGGGCTGCCTCTTCTTCCCATTGGCTAAATGTGCTTTGTGGCGCTTGTTCAATAGCTACATCCTCTTCAAAATCCGATGAGCGGTCCTTGAGAGAAATTGTTCCAGTAAGTCGTTCAAAAAAAGATCGTTTCATAATAAATTAGTTAATAGGTTTAGGTCTTTGAATGCGCCTTACGAGCGCAAGCAATATAATGATGACGATGATAGCTCCCCAGAACTGAGAAAATACCAAAAGTGTCTTCACCGTTCCATCACTAACCATTATAGATAAATTAAAGTATGCATGCAATAGTGTAGCTGTTGAAATCCCTAATATTACTGAAATAAACTTAATGTATTTTGGCGCATAGAAGGAAAACGCTATCGCTAGGCCTATAAAGGCTGATGAAACGATGTGTACAATAGTAGCTCCAAGGAATCGCATATTTCCGTTCCCAAATACTTCAAAAGCTCCGCTGGTTGCTAGGTCCTTGAAAATATAAAGCGTGTTTTCCATTGCAGAAAAACCAAGCGCTGCAGTAATTATGTAAATTACTGCGTCCATTGGCTCGTCAAAAAATCTACTTTTAAATGCTATAAAAAACACAGTGGCATATTTTGCAAATTCCTCTATAAATGCCCAAAGTGTTGTTCTGATTACCTCTTCGCTCGGCGCTGTCAATGATATTTTTGAAGCTACTGCGTTTACCATATCAACAATTGAAACGATATTTGAAAGTACAAGTTTTTGTAGCGGAAGCACAAAATACACAATTGCCATTCCAACAAAAAATGAGAGCGCTATGAGACCTGTTGGCTCCGGGGATTTGCTGTCCTGTTTTAGCCAAAACCAAAGCCACACTAGCGACGGGAGTATTCCTCCAGCAATCGCAATTGCAACTGGTTTCCAAATTAAAATTGTTTCGGCCATGGTTCTACGAGGAGGAGCTGTTTGCTCTCTCTAGGTAGTATACCCCAAATCTCCTCAGTGATGAACGGCATAAATGGATGAAGCATTTTTATGTTTGACGAGAGAATCTGGAGGAGCACCCACTCTGCAGATTTTTTTGATGCTTGGTCTGTCCCCATAAGACGGGGTTTCATTTCTTCAATAATCACATCTGCAAATGTATTCCAGAAATAATGATAGAGTTCTTCGCCCGCGAGGTGGAAGCGGAAGCTTTCGTAGTGAGAAGTAATGCTCTCATTTGCCTTGTTAAGCTCCGCAAGAATTTCTTCATCACGAGTAGTGAGTACGGGGCTAAAACCATCCTCAGATGGTTCGCCCGACCGTCCAGAGGACGGTTTAGGGCGTGGAGTATCAAGTGTGGTGTCGCCAATGTTCGTCAAAACAAATCGTGTTGCATTCCAAATCTTATTACAAAAATGTTTGTAGCCTTTTATTTTGTCTTCAGCGAGTGCGAGGTCATTCCCAGGCGTGTTGCCGATGACAAGTCCGATACGAAGGGCGTCTGCGCCGTATTTATCCGTGAGCTCAATAGGGGAGACTACGTTGCCCTTGCTCTTGGACATTTTTTTTCCGTGCTTGTCGTTTACCATGCCGTGCAGGTATACAGTGCGAAACGGAACCTCCTTAGTTAGATAAAGCCCAAAAATGACCATACGAGGGATCCATTTAAAAATGAGGTCTCGCCCAGTCTCCATTATATCCGTTGGATAGAAGCCCAAATCAGCCTTTTGGGGGTACCCTAGGGCCAAAAGGGGCCATTGGCCAGATGAAAACCAGGTATCAAAGGTATCGGTATCGCGAATAAATGTTCCTCCGCAGGAGCATCTTGCGCCGTCTTTTTCCTCGGTGTCCAGAACCCCCTTATTGCAGTCCTTGCAAATAAGTGAAGGAATTTGAATACCCCAAACGATCTGTCGTGAAATGTTCCAGTCCATTGTATTGTCCATCCAGTACAAAAATATTTTCTCAAAGTTATCGGGAATAAATTTTATTTTCCCATCACGCACGGCATCTCCTGCGAGCTTTGCAAGAGGAGCCATCTTTACAAACCACTGTGGCATTACGCGAGGCTCAATAGTTGTACCGCACTTGTAGCAGGTGGGTACTGCGTGCACGTAGTCCTCTATTTTCTCAATGAGCCCGAGCGCCTGCAAATCCTCCACAACCTTTGTGCGCGCCTCAGCGATTTTCATCCCTGCGTATTTCCCAGTTTTCTCATTGAGCTTTCCAAATTGATCAATCACTTCCACGCGAGGAAGATTGTGCGTCTCGGACATACGGAAGTCGTTGTTGTCATGTGATGGAGTAATCTTGAGCGCGCCAGTTCCAAACTCCGGGTCAACCTCTTCGTCGCCAATCACCACAAGAGATAATTTTTTCTCAGGGTGCTGTACCTCAATAGTTTGCCCGATGAATTTTTTGTAGCGTTCGTCAGTAGGATTTACAGCAACAGCAACATCACCAAAAATAGTTTCGGGACGCACAGTAGCAACGGTGAATGGCCCGTACTTTATGTAGTAGAGTTTATCAGCCTTCTCAACATTTTCTGTCTCAACATCAGAGAGGGAAGTCTGGTGTTTTGTGCACCAGTTACCTGTGCGGTAACCGCGGTACACGAGATTGTCACGATACATCTTGCGAAATGTTTCCTGCACTTCTGAAACGACGCTTGGGTCTAGGGTAAATTTTTCTCGGGACCAGTCGCATGACGCGCCGAGGGCCTTCACATCGTCCTCCATATTTTTCTTGCTCTCAAGTGTGAAAGCCATAATCTCGTCGTAGAGTTCTTTGCGATCCATTTTGAAACGTGAGCGCCCTTCCTTCTCAAGTTTCTTTTCGTATACTACCTGCGTTTCGAATCCCGCATGGTCTGCTCCAGGAACCCAGAGCGCCTTTTTTCCTTGCATTCGCTGGTAGCGCGTCATGATGTCCTCAAGCGCGATCGTGAGCCCGTGCCCCGCATGAAGACGGCCATTCGCATTTGGCGGCGGCATGATGATCGTGAAAGGCTCCTTGTGCCTTTCTGGTAGATTGTCTGGATTAAAAAAACCGCTCTCCTCCCAGAGCTTGTAGATACGAGACTCGGTATTAGCCGGCTCGTAAGGTTTGGTTAATTTTTCGGGGACTTCTGACATAATTAGCTTATTTTATCATAGTTTTTTGACATTTCGTATGCATTGACATTTACGCTGGATGTGATATACTTGTTTAGGTTAATTTTATTTCACTTGTTGTCTTTAGGGAGGAATGATGAGGTTAAATGCAGATCTTGATTGGATCAATCGTGTTGACCCTGACAAGGTCTACGATGTTCTTGTTAATTGCGCAGGAGCGCCAAACTCTGAATCAAGTCGAAACCACTTTATATCTTGCTGGAAGCATGATTGGAGTGAGTGGCGTTTTGGAGGGAGCCTCGGTTTCGGCGGAAAAATCTGGCGAGAGAGACGCTACTTTACCAATGAAGGGTATATTCCTCATCTGCGGGTCAGTTGTCGCAGCGAGAATGACTCAACAGAAAGGACGAAGGTCATTGAAGCGACTAGCGTAGAACTCATTTCCATTTTGATTTCTGCGGGTTTACGAAAAGCATTAGTGGCTTAAGCAGACAGCGTTGCGCATAACTTTATGTGCAACGCTTTTTTTTTATTTTTTCTTTCTCAACTCCGCGAGCGTTGGCCTGGAATTTTGGGAGAGGCGAAGAGTGCCGTTGGCGACGATATGTTTTTTGGCTGTGATATACTTTGATCTATATGAAAAACATTCGTGAGAATAACCTAGCCTTTATTGATGGGCAGAATCTGCATCTTGGTACCACTCAAAATGGATGGAAAGTTGACCACAATAAATTAAGAATCTATTTGAAAGACAAGTATCATGTTGCAGAAGCGTATTATTTTTTGGGATATGTCTCAGAGGAGGAACAGGACCTTTATAATAATCTGCAAAAGGCGGGATTTATTGTTTTGTTTAAGGAACACAATTCAAGCTTACTCGCAAAAAAGAAAGGGAATGTCGATACTGATATTGTTTTTGAAATAATGAAGAACCTTGTTGACAATAAAGACTTTAATAAGTTTCTCCTCGTGTCTGGTGACGGTGATTACAAAAAAGTAGTTGACTACTTAATAAAGAAAGACAAATTTAAAAAGATGCTTTTCCCCAATAAAAGATTTGCATCTTCTTTGTATGAAAGGCTGGGTTCAGAATTTTTTGACTATTTAGAGAACTTCAAGACTTATATAGAATGGCATAAATGAAAAAGGCTCCTAAGGCACTGACACCTTTCGGATCCTTTTTCGTATGGATACATTGATATTATACAGTATTAGTGAGTAAAAAGTCAAATTATTTCTTCTTCCTCAACTCCGCGAGCGTTGGCCTGGAATTTTGGGAGAGGCGAAGGTGACCTTCGGCGATGATTTTCTTTGCGACTTTGCTTGAGCGCAAAAGCCCCGCGACGCCAATCATGAGACCGTTGTCAGTGGAAAGTTTTTGGTCGGGGAGGAAAAGGGTGACACAAGGGAGATCGCGACGCACGGCATTGATGAAGGCAGCGCGAATCTTCTTGTTGGCGCTCACACCGCCTCCTAGGATAATTTCGTATACATTGTGTTTCTTTGCTGCTGCGAGTGTTTTTGCAACGAGGACTTCGGTAACAGAATCCTCAAAATCTTTAGCGATGAGAGCCTTCATTTCGGGAGTAAGAGATGGGATTTTTTTGATTGCATAGAGCACAGAAGTCTTGAGCCCAGAGAATGAGAAATCAAAATTCTTTGAAGTGAGCATGGGGCGGGGGAGAGGCTCCTCAAGTTTTTTGCCCGAAGGCACGGTCTCTGCAAGTTTGGAAATTTCTGGGCCACCAGGGTATGCGAGGCCGAGCATGCGCGCAACTTTATCAAAGGCCTCTCCGACTGCGTCGTCGCGGGTCTGCCCTAGGACTTCGTAAGTCCCTGCGCGCGCCATGAGTACGAGCTCGGTATGTCCGCCGGAAATGAGGAGTGCGAGAGCGGGGTAGTGAAGCGATGTCAGCGCAAAATTTTTCTTGCCGTCTGTCGCAGCCTTGTGGGCGAGTAGTGAGGCTACGATATGCCCCTCCATGTGATTCACTGGGATGACTGGGATGTCCCATAGTGCGCCAAGCGCCTCTGCAGTGTTGATGCCGACCCAAAGCGCGGGTTCGAGTCCTGGGCCGGAAGTCACCGCAATAGCATCAATGTCGGGAATGCTGATGTCTAAAAGCGCTGTTCTAAATGCCTCAAAAAGCTCGGGTTCCTTGTGAAAAATTTGTTCGAGATTTTCTTTTTCTTTTGCATGTAGAATGCGCACGTTTTGACGCGGTCGCAAAAGGTCTGCTTCGCTAAGCGCCTTGATGATGAGTGGCATTAGGTTTTTTGCATGCTCGCGTCGCGCGAGAGCAGGAAAGACACCGCCAAATTCGGCGTGGATGCTTGCCTGCGAAACAAGCACATCAGCAAGGACTTTTATTTGCGCGCGTGGGGAAATAGCTCCAAGCGCGCCTGTGGTTTCAAGGATCGCAATGCCGGTTTCGTCACAGCTAGTTTCAATAGCAAGAATTCGCATATCGTGGCATCATAGCAGATTATCAGTCTATCGCAATATTTTGCGCTACCTAATATTATTTAAAACCTTATTCGTCTCTAGTGCTTTTGTGTTCAATTGGTTTGAAACAGCGTTTGCTGAGTCTATATCTGAGAGCAAGCGGTCGTATTGTGTCGTCGGCTGAAACTCTGTTGTCTCTGGTCCTGGCGCATAATACATTTTCATAAATAGAAAAACCATTCCAGCCGTGCCGAGAAGTATTAGAAGTATTCCTATATATCCTGATTGTTTTACTCTCATTTTTATTTGAACGGATTTTCTCCTTTAATTACACGTATTAAAACCATAACAATAGCGACAATGATGAGAAGGTGAATGAGAAAACCCGCAATATGAAATACAAAAAATCCTAAAATCCAAAGTATAAAAAGTAGGAAAATTATTTCTGCAAAATGTGGCATAAGATTATGAAATATTATTTTTGTTTCTCGCTCATTTGGTCGTCATAGTATCGTAATGTTTTTGTGCTGTAATACAATGTGACAAGGTAGGTAATTGCAATTAGTTGTCGAAAGAAAAATATAGGATCTGAAAAATTTCCATATTTAACAAATGCGTTGATAGCAAAATACTCAAAAATCAGAAACATTATTGCCGAGACAAACATATCTGTGAACATTATCCCGCGTTTTTGAGGGCTGGTGAGTCCAGCGAGAATAGTTAGACCTACAACTCCAAATAGCCCGACAACAAGATAAAAGTCTCTAAGCTCGCTATCAATGAGCGCTGCGAGCAAAATCACAAAAGCCGCAAAAAAGAGTTGCCTTCTGACGAGAGCTCCGTAGTAATGAGGATGTTGGGTTATTGGCGTTTGTCCTGTGTCTTTTTCCATACTTATATTATACCCCCACAACTACTTTTTGTGTAGCAAATTATAAACCCTGAAGTCTGTCATGGCTACAAATGGAATTTGGGCTTATAAAATGAATAAGTAAAAGTAGGTGTGGGGGTACACAGCGAAAACAATAAAACACCCAGCTGGTCTAAACCAGCTGGGTGTTTTATTGTTTTCGCTATTGTAGCGACTAATTTGTTGAAGTTTGTTCCTGCTCAGGCTCTTTGTAGAGTGGCTTGAGTTTCTTAATGAAGTCCCAAACCATAAGAAGTGCCGCGACGCCAAACAATACATCTCCAGGGACTCGCAACCACTGCCAGATTACTGTTGTGTTGTAGAACTCCATACTGCGAGCGAATGCGTAGCCATGCTCGTATACTGCTGCTAGCTGAGGGAAGCCAACAGGGAGGAAGTGTAGAACCATCCACAATAGGAGACCTATGTTGTACAACCAGAATGCCCAGTACCCAGTCTTTTCTGTAAATTCATAACGGTCGCCTGCAGCATAGCGGAGACAGTAATAAATGAGACCAAGTGCAAGCAAACCAAACGCGCCGAATAGGGCAAGGTGAGCGTGATTAAGCGTTAGGAATGTTCCGTGCTCGTAGTAGTTGACGAGAGGAGCGTTGATAAGACCGCCACCAAACACACCAGCCCCTACGAAGTTCCAGAATGCAGCACCGATAATGAATAGGTATGCGAGGTTGTACTTGAACGTTCCGCCAGTTCCTTGAATAAGGCGATACTGCTGGATGGATTCAATAATAAGGAGAACAAGTGGAAGGATCTCAATAAAGGAGAACATACTACCAATTGGAATCCACATTGGCCCAGCACCAACCCAGTATAGGTGATGGCCAGTACCTAGAACTCCACCCAAGAAAATGAGGATGAGCTCAAAGTATACAGCGCGTTCAGCGAGTGTTCGTGATACCAAACCAGTTTCCATAAGTAGGTACGCACTCACTGCTACTGTAAAGAACTCAAACGACTGCTCTACCCACAAATGCACAACCCACCATCTCCAGAAGTCTGTAATAGAGAATGAGCTTGCGATTCCTGTGAGTGGAACCATTCCTGCTGCATACAAGATAGCAATGTTAAGTGTTGCTGCCCACAAGAGATGCTCTAGGTAAATATTACCTGTAAAGAATTCCTTGATAGCTTTTAACGCAAGGGTTCTATCTGGCCACAATGCGCGGAACACCAAGATGCTCCATGTTACTAGCCCGATAAAGAAACCAATCTGCCAGAAGCGACCAAGGTTGATGTATTCCAACCCTTGGTTACCAAACCAGAACCAGTTTTTGTCGATAACATTGATGTTGCCCAAGTAGTTGCCAATGAGACCTCCAGCAACAACAAAGAGCGTGACCCAGAACAATAGGTCTACTAGGAATCCCTGTCCTTTTGCCTCACGCTTGCTCATTACTGGTGCGAGGAACAAAGCCGCGCCAATCCATGACAATCCTATCCAAACAATAGCTGATTGGGTATGTAGAGATTTAAGGAAGTTGAAAGGAAGATAATCTCCTATGTTGAAACCATAGAAACTCGTGCGTTCTGAATAGTAGTGAGCCATCAGAACACCAGCAAGGAGCTGAACAAGGAACACCGCGCTAACAACTATAAAGTATTTACCAATCTTTCGCTGACTCCGTGTTAGTGGGCGGAAATCGATCATTTTGTACTCTCTTGGGGAGGTATCGCGATGATTGAGCCAGTGCTCGTAGATAAATATCACAGCACCAAATAGAAGGAAAGTAAATGTGTAACTAATCCATGTCCAATTGAATGCGCTTGTTGTCGGAACATTTCCAACTAGAGGTTCGTGCGGCCAATTTTGTGTCCATGACGCGGAGCCATCGGGACGCATAGCAACTGTTGTAATGGAGGAGTAGATTAAGAAATTTGCTGTTAGGCCAGCAGTTTCGTTATTAAGAGCCTTTGCTCCGTACCACCCTTTTTCTGGGTCTTCTGTGAGAAGGAATGTAACGATATCCTGTCGGATAGTTTTAATTGCATCAGCAACAGGCGTAGGCAAGATAACCTCGCTCTTTGTGAGATCAATACCTTTGAGCATTTTTCTCATCTCTCGCTTTGCTGACTCTTGGTCGTCTTCTGAAATCATTGAAAATGATTGTCCATAGCGCGACAATGCAATATTTTCTGATGTCTTTTGGCCAAGTTGCTTCAAATATTCTGCAGTGAAATCAATACCAAAGTATGATCCCATTCCGTATAGACTACCGTAGTCCATAAGGCCAGCTTTTTGGAAACCTCCTTTGCCGGCGACGATATCCTCACCAGTTATGAGCACCTCTCCGTATTCAGCAATAAACTTTTCTGGCTGAGGAGGTACAGTACTGTATGTAATTTTTGCTGCCCATCCTAGAACGGTAAATGAGCCTACTGCAACACAAAGTAATATCCATTTAAGAACATTACTAACACTATCTTTCTCGTAATTTTGACTATCCATTTTTGTAAATTATATCGCGAATAAATTAATAAAAGCACACGCTCTACTTTCCGCACTATTCACAACACTTTAATAAAAAATATTGTGAATAGCACGGACAGTCGGAAAAATTCCTTCATATAAGTATAATAGATGCAAAAATATATAACAACCTAAAGTCGTGGATAACTCCAAATACAAAACAAAAAGTCGCCTCTTGCAAGAGGCGACTTTTTGTTTTGGCGACCATGAGCTAATTATAACCTTTGCGCGAACTTATTTCCAACAGAATTCAGACTAACGCCCGCTCGGCGTGCGTGGTAATTCGGTACCAATTCGTACGCTCCACCAATGTGTTGACTCTAATTCATTCCGTCCACGCGCGGGTACGCGCGTTTCTTCGCCCGAGGCGCGAATCAGCTGATTCGCCTTCGCCCCCATCGCTTTCCATTCTTTCTTTGTTTGGCGGGGGGATTTTTTTGAAAAGGTATTGGC
>CAZXOE010000003.1:13921-102384 GCA_964642305.1 uncultured Candidatus Saccharibacteria bacterium | reverse complement strand
GCCTTTCAGAACTGTGCGCGCTCGGGCGCGACATTGACCTTACTCGCGATGAAATATCTGTGCGGGGTAAAGGCGAAAAAGTACGCGTGGTATTTATTTCAGATGATGCGAAAAAAGCAATCACCGCATACTTAAAAAAGAGAACTGATATGGACGACGCGCTTTTTGTGAGCGAAACCAAACGCGCGCATGAAGACGGTTCCATTCGCCTCACTCCCCGCTCGATAGAACGCATGGTGAAATTTTATGCCGCAAAAGCAGGTATCATGGACAAAGTGACCCCGCACATTTTGCGCCACTCGTTTGCGACTGATTTGCTTTACAACGGCGCCGACATTCGCTCTGTGCAAATGATGCTCGGTCATTCAAATATTTCAACGACACAAATTTATACACACATTACTGATAGCGAACTTCGTAACGTGCATAAAAAATTCCACGGGAAAAATAGATAAAGAAAAAACGCGTGAGATAATTATTATCAAGCGCGTTTTTGGAGGCTATCACTCGTCTCCATGGAGAACTCTGTGCATGTGAGTAAGTTCAAGCTCGCATTTTTTAAGCTGTTTCTTTGTTTGTTTGTAGCGTTGCAACGCTACCAAGGTGTTGCCTCTTAACAAAATTAATGCCCTTCGCAAATCCACTACACTTGCCTGCAGTGTTTGGAATCTCTGCATGGCTATCTTGTACTGCCCATCTTCATCATATGTAGAAAAAGTGCTCACGATACACCTCCTTTCTATGAATGTATTTCTATCTTAAGTTTATTCTGTATTCGTAAAATGTACAATGGTTAGGAATATCGGCTATAATATATAGATGAAACTTATCTCCTGGAACGTAAACGGCCTTCGCGCAATTCACAAGAAGGGTGATTTTGCCGACATACTAAAAAAGGATGCGGATATTCTTTGCTTACAGGAAACAAAGGTTGAGGCGGAACAGCTCTCCGGTGAAGTACGCGCTCCAAAGGGGTATTTTGCTTACTTCTCACACTCAAAAATGCGTAAGGGCTACAGTGGCGTGGCTGTTTATAGCAAAATAAAGCCTGAAAAGGTAGAGGAAGGCATGGGTCTAAAGGACATGGACAAAGAGGGGCGACTCCTTGTCCTTTATTACAAAGACTTTGTCCTTTTGAATTGTTACTTCCCTAATGGTGGAGGTGGACCTGTCCGATTGAAATACAAACTAGATTTTTATGACGCATTCCTCGGTTTCACGGAGAAGCTTCGTAAAAAGGGACACAAGGTAATCATTTGCGGTGATGTGAATACTGCACACGAAGAAATTGACCTCGCTCGCCCAAAAGCAAATGAAAAGAACACCGGCTTCCTTCCAGAAGAGCGCGCATGGATAGATGAGCTCATCAATCACGGCTACATAGATATTTATCGCCATCTTCATCCCCACACAAAAGAAGTGTACACATATTGGGACATAAAAACTTCAGCGCGCGACCGCAACGTCGGCTGGCGCTTGGACTATTTTTTTATTTCATCTGACTTGCTTCCACGTGTGAAACAATCCACAATGATGAGCGACTTCTACGGCTCCGACCATTGCCCGATATTGATGGAAATCAATATGTAGGGACACTGCCCGATTGTTTTGGAATTGAAGTAAATAAAGGACCTTGACATTATCCTATAATTTAATATGATAATATCATATCAGTAATAATATAATTATATGTCAACACTATCAGTACCATTGTCTCCAGAACTGGAGAAATTCATAAACAGCCAGGTGAAATGCGGTCGTGCGTCCAATAAGGCCGACGTTGTTCGTCGCGCACTCGTGCGCCTTTCTGAGGACGAAGCCGTTCAGGCTGTTCTTGAGGCGTCGCAGGAAGTAAAAGATGGCAAAATATTGAGAGGAGATTTGCGCGAGCTTGCGAAAAGAATATAACCATGAAAGTTGCATTCACCCCTAGGTTTGTAAGGTTGTATAAAAAATTACCATCGGGGCTTCAAGACGAGGTAGTTGAAAAGATAGAGCTTTTTAAAGACGTCAACAATCATCAACGGTTAGAGGTACACAAATTGAAAGGAAGATTGAAAAAATTTTATGGATTTTCAGTCAATTGTAGAGACCGTGTTGTTTTTGAGTATATGTCAGATAACGAAGTAGCACTTTTGGCTGTTGGCGACCACGAAATCTATAAGTTATTTTTGTAGAATAGACAATTAGTGACGGTAGGTATTATCACCTTTAAATTCAATATCAACAACGTTTACGCCCGTCGATGTTGTTTCAAATTTGATACGACATTGGCCAACACGGACTCGATACGTTGCTGTGGAGCCTTTCAGTTTTTTAATGTCGAGATTTTCAAAATTACCCGAACGTATCTGTAAAAGAGTCGCAAGGATTTTTTCTTGTCGTGCTGCATCTAGTTTTGCGACGAATTTATCGATCTTAGAAGTCATTTCGATATGGAGGCACGCGATACTATTTCTTGAGACGCTTAAGAGAAGCAATCACATCATCAATAGGTACGCCTCCCTTTTTAATTTTAGTGAAATCGATAGCGGTTTCCCAAATTCCCTCATCCCCCCAGACGTCAACGGGCGCAAGGCGAAAAATTGGCTGGGAACGGCGAACAACAATAAAGGACTTCCCTTTTTGGACACCAGAAATATACGAGTCCATGTTTTCGCGTAATTCCTTGAGCCCCACGATGTTTTTTGTCGCTGTTTTCATATATACACAAGTTTACCTTAAGATTAACTTTATAGCAAGTGGAGTGAGCAAGTCTATTTAATAACCCCGCTCTTATCATACTCATCCCCCAGTCGTGACCACAGCATTTCGAAGATTTGGCGCATAGCTTTTGCGACGGTGGGGGATTCTATGATCACCCCAATAGACGAATCCCAGAAAAGTATCTTGATGAAGTTAGGATAAAATTCAAAAGAAGCATTTGAGCTATACATATCCTTGGGGACAAATTTTGGTATAAACGTCTTGTCTTGTAGGTATTTTTCAAAGCCTTTGAGTGTTTCTGTTTCGGTAACTAAGCCCCTGGCGGTAATATTATGCTTCACTCGATAATCATTAAACTCGAATGATTGTTCGTAGTTTTCTTGTGTTGTAAAGTCTGGGTTTGCGAAAAAACCGACCATCTCAGTGTCATGTAATTCCTTTACTCTGTGCATCAACGCCTGTTTCATCCCCTCTTTTCCCTCGAAGTACAAAATGGTAGGTCTGTCCGCCACACCCCCTTTGAGTGCTTGAAGCTCTGGCAGAACTTTTTTTGCCTCAAGCATCTTTTCTTCTCGTTCCCCGTATATCACTTCTGGTGGGCGCGCAATATAGGTGTGCTTGTCCCCGGGTGCCTTGACCGCGTAGCCTTTTTCAACAAGTTCATCAGCAATAACATATGCAGTCGGGCGCTTGAGGCCGCTTCTTTTTGCCATTTTGTAGGGGGTAGCAGGTCCAAGCTGAAGAAGCGCAAGGTATATTTTCGATTCCTTTTCGCTGAGGCCAAGAGTCTTAAGGGTATTGAATAAATGTGCGATGTCAGTAGCCATAGACATATTATACTCCTATTTTCAGAATAGTCAATAATTTTGACAAATGTTTAGCAAAATGGGTGGAATGCCTTGTATTTCAAGGCATTCCACCATTTTCGAGCCATAAACTAGTCTGATACTAGACATACTTCTTGACATTTTGTACACAATCTGCTATGATATCGGCAGAGAAGTTGAAGCACATTGACTACCGCGAATTTTCGCACAACTTAAATAAAGGAGATTGACATGTTCTACGCTTATTGTTTTTTTGATGGATTCGATTCTGATGCAACCCTGCTTGTCCGCGCGACCCAAAAAGAATTACAGGCTGCTATTTGGCTCCGTTCCGGCGATGAAAGCATCGATATGTCAGCATTTAAGAAAGTCCCCGCAGAAGGGCTTGACATAATGGTTGCTCCCGAGAGACTGCTCGAGAGAGTGTGTTGCTCTAGCGAAGTTTGCTGTTGCTTAGAGAGCCAAGCACCGAGAGAGGCAGAATAGTGTGTTAGCCAACGGCATAAGCGGGGATTCTGATGAATACATAAGTCAGAGCGAGACCGCAGTTGGGAGCTTCATTAGGATATGTGCTCGAAATCCTCACCATAACTAAGGTGTAAAAATTGTTGGACAAGTTTTGTAGCGGAAATTTCGCTCCTTGTCGTGGCGAGTTGAGTGTTTCACTCCTCCTCGCCATCTTTATCAGAGTCATCATCAGTTATGGTGGCTCTGTAGAGATTAGTTCTTTGAAACCTACAAAGAGTAAAGGGAATTCTACGTTGTACTCATCAGCAGCTTACGCTGTAACCAGAGGTAACTGGTTTTTGATAGATGAGAGGTAGACGACCCAGTCCGCTGGACATTTTACCAAGGGGGCGTTCCCCTTCCACCAATCTGGGGGAAAACGAAAGCTGTCTTTCTTTAGGGGCTATTTAGTCTCAGGAAGCAAGATGAGAAAATGGACATTCTCATTTGACAGCATGACACGCAGTGCTAGCCCGTGTCGCCAAAATGGGGAGCAAAACATCGCTCCTCATCTTTATTGGAAACATAATACGTTGTGTTTCCATAGAGATTAGTTCTTCAAAACACTGCCATTCGGCAACCGCGCCCCCGGTATGTGGGTGGAGGAACTGTTATGCTCGTACAGAAAAACGGCCGTTGGTACTACTATTCCTGGACAACCGGGTACGTAGCTATCAAGCCCCCACGTTAGAGGGGTATGCAGTAGGCGTTGGAGGTGTGTTACGTAGCAACAGAACCCTCTCGTTTGTCCCCATTCGTAAAATGGAGAGTCAAAGGGTAGCAGAACCCTCCGGTCAGACACCGAGACAAATGTCAAAACAGTATGAGGTGAGTGTCTGCGTGTAATACATGCCAAACTCGCCTTCCTTTTGAAGGTCGTTTCAAGCGAAGCGGGTTTCAAAAGGAATCGTTGTGATTCTGTGAGTTCTTTTTAAATTCTTGAGGAGATATTATGTCTACAGGTTACAGTCGTAAATTTCGCCAGATTAAAATCATCCGCAACACACTTCTTGTCGGCGGGCTCGAAGAAGATCTGAATGACCTGCTCTACGAGACCGAACACGAGGTGATTTTGGTGGACATCCGCTGGGAGGGCGATAAGAAGATGCATGTCGCCATCATCCACCTCCTCTGCACAGAGGAGCCGTCAAAAGACTAGTTCATGTTCTAACCATCAACCAAAGGGAGGCACCACGCCTCCCTTTTTTTATTTCTAATTTAATCCAGCGTTTTCCTTTCGCGCTGCCTCAATAATTGAAAGAATGAAGGCAGTTTTGCCTGCATTGTATGTTTCAAAGTTATCAACATGCTCTTTTGCTAGTTCTCTTTTGATTTTCGCGTATTCACGGATAGCCTCTGGGTGTTTTCGCATATAATCGCGAAAAAGAATTTGGCGTGCGTAAAAGTCGCTGTCTTTTTCGGTGAAGGAAATGTGGTACTGAGTTTTTGCCTCTGGTCTTGTTTGGAAAAATTTTATATCAGGAATCAATGTCTCAAGTTTTGGTGTGTATTTATATCCCAGTGTTTCCATTTTTTCTACAAATTGGCGCGCATCGTCTATGTTGTGCACGATTCCCATCATATCAATCACCGGCTTCGCGCCAAGACCAGGGATAGAGGTGCTTCCTGTGTGCTCAATCTCCACATCCCCGATGGCTTCTTGTATTCGCTTCTTCTCCTCATCAAAAAGTGCAGGCCAGTCTGATGAGTAATCTGCGATATGAATTTTTCTCTTTGTCGGTGGTTTCATAAAATGCTATGCGCCAAAAAACGCCTCCGTCGTTTCAATATAATTTTTAAGCCAAAGGAGCGCGAGTGGTCGAATGTTGCCAAGCTCGTAGAATGCGATGACGCATTTTTTGTACTCAACTTCATTGACGGTCCTCCATGCGACGGGGGGCATATTGTTTTTGTGCAGTATTGCATTTGCCATGTGCCGCGAGGTGCGCTTGTTGCCATCGGCAAATGGCTGTATATAGGCAATACCAGCAAGAAATACTAGTGCCGACTCGAACGGGTCGTTGGTTTTTTGTGTGAGTGCGAGGAGACGTTCAAGTGCTTCTCGTATCTGTGATTGAAATTGAAGCGGTATGTAGTTTGTGCCGGTGATGCCTACTTGAGCAATGCGTAGGTCGTGCGGGATACCAAGGTCAACAACGAGCATTTTGTGGATGTCGGTAAGTGTTTGCACAGAAAATAAGTCAGCGAAAGCGCCACTCATAATCAAATCAAAAACTTTTTTCTGATTGAGTATCATCACGGCATCTTCATGGGGCTTGCCTGTCGCTTCTGTTTTGTTTTTTATGAGAGCCTCAGTTTCCAAAAGCGAGTATGTGTTCCCTTCAATCTTTGATGATTTCCACGAGAATTCTATTGCACATCTTTCATATGCAAGCGTTTGGTACTCTACTGGTGTTTTTTCCTTCCATTGGCGATACTTCTCAGTGGATTCATTTATTTTTGTTATTTCGTCGTCAGTGAAAATCTGCTCGCACGAATTAAAAAGGTTGTGATTGAAAAGAGTTTTACTTGTTGCGGTGTCGTTTGTCTCATAAACTGCAAGATCAAAATCGTACGAGCGAATCGCGCCTTGCGTGATGGAGTATTTAACCGCACGCCCAAGCCCGGAAGCGGTGATAAGACCGTTATCGCAGAGTTCTCGGAGATAACGGGAAAGAGTCGGACGAGAAACACTCACCTTGGTGATTTTTTCTATCTCAGTGGTACCTATTGGGCCGTGTCTCGAAATGGCGTAAAGTATTTGAGACTGGGCTGTTATTTGGGATAATCGTATCATAATAGTCATTTTATCATATCATGGTGATACGATAAATACCACCTTTTGGTATGATACAACACTACCCTGTGGTGATTTCTAGTTTTTGCTAATCCTTTATTTCACACTGCGTTTTATTTCTACTCGTTATTCGAGTCCTTTACGTATTCAAAGGTATTTTTAAGTATAGCTTCTAGTTGTTCTCGCTGTTTCTCAAGGCTAGTTAATTTTTCTACTGTTCCGCTCGCATCATCCTTATCAATGGCAGTCATTTGAATACCGTGTTGTGTCAAAATACGAAAAACTGTATTCACATAAAGATACATCATCTTTGCAACCTCAAATTTTAAAGCAGTGTGTTGTCTGTCAAAGTTAGTGTTCTGATACACCCTCAAAAGGGACTCAACACTCTTTTTCTCGTTGTCAGCGGTAACCCACTCCGCGGCCGAAATCATATCTGCTTGTGAAATTGTCCAATTATCAATTTTTGTAATCCGTCTTTTCCAGAGATAGGGTTTTATAAAAAACTCATACAACGCGATTGAGCCTATTGATACTATGACTATTTGGATTGTATTCATAACTCCTATTTTACAGAATAATCAAATAATTTCCTACTTCACCCCGTGTCTTTTGCGGATTTCTGCGAGTTCTTTTTCTTCCTCCTCTTCCTTTGCCTCTTTCCCTTCCTCGCCGAGCTTCTTTAATTCATCAATCGGAAGTTTCGTAAGCTCAAGCGTGCGTTTCACGAGAAACTCTTCTGTGTTATTCTCTGGATCATCAAGCACCTCTTCAAGAAGCGCGTGGAGAATAAATCCTAACTTTGGTCCCGGTGTTTCACGTGTAACCTCCATTATTTTTTGCCCATCAATCTTGAGCATTCCCACAGACACTGGCGCGCGCATGGCTTCTTCTATCATTGATTCATATTTGCGCAAACGGTATGGCGCTTCCTTTGGGCGGCCCATTCCAATGCGATCGCAGGCGCGAACTTTCATCAAATCCCACACATTGTCAGGCCCAACGTTTCTAACAATGCGACGCACAGCAGAGAGTGTTATTTTCTCTATGTCAGAAAAAAATAAGTGGTAACGTACGAGTGCAGAAACAACCTCAACAATTTTTTTAGGATATTTCAGATGTTCAAGAACTTTTTTTGCAACGCGTCCGCCAACTACATCGTGACCATAAAAAGTCCAATCATTTTTTTCTTCAGACCATCTGCGTGTCTCTGGTTTTGAAACATCGTGAAGGAGCGATGCGAGTCGCACGTGTAAAGGCCACTCGCGATCTGCAGAGTGTTGAAGCGCGCGCAAGTTGTGTTCCCACACTGTGTAAATGTGATCGCCGTTTTGTTCAACATCAATTCCCCTCTCAATGTCCGGGGCAATATATTTTAGAAGACCAAGTTTCTGACACATCACAATTCCTACCATAGGATTTTTTGTCATTATCATTTTTGTGAATTCGTCACGGATGCGTTCCATAGAGATGTGTTTCAGGTCCCCTGCTTTCTCAACTACCGCATTCTGTGTCTCCGCTTCAATAGTGAAACCGAGATCAGTTGCTAGGCGAACAGCCCGAAGAACACGGAGAGCGTCTTCATTGAAACGTTCTACCGGATTACCTACTGTACGGATTACTTTGTCCTTTATGTCCTTTAGACCACCATGAATGTCCGTTAGATGTCCTTTAGATTCATCATAAGCAATAGCATTTATAGTAAAATCACGGCGTTTTAGGTCTTCATCTAGTTTCCCGTGAAACGAAACACTGTCTGGGCGGCGTTTGTCAGTATATGCGCCTTCACTGCGGTATGGCGTGACCTCCACAACCTTTAATGTTTCATCTTCTGTTTCATTAACAATACCAACCGTTCCGTAGTCATTTTCGTAAAAAGAATTCTCAAATAGCGCCTGGATCTGCTCAGGAGTTGCATTTGTAGTGGCGTCCCAATCCTTTGGCTTAATTCCCTGCAAGATATCACGCACGCATCCGCCAACAAGATACGCCTCAAACCCTGCGTCTCGCAAGGTTTCGGTTACACGTGAAACTTCCTCTGGAACGTTGTAATCAATCTTTGTCATTATCTAAGTACTGAAATCATACAGTTTTTTTTGCCTTTTGACCATATTTGCTGTACAGTCATCATACAATGCCCTTGTGGTGAAATGGATATCATCTCGGTCTTCGAAACCGGTGTTCCAGGTTCGAATCCTGGCGGGGGCACAAAAAATCGTTGGGCGCATTTTTTGTGCCCCGCAACAAGCCAACTGCTTGGCTTGTGTCAGGATTCGAAAGGCGGAGTATGTCGCATCGCGACAGCGAGCCGGGGTCGCGAGTTCTTGTGAGTGAAACGAACTAGAAACTCGGGACCGAATCCTGGCGGGGGCACATCACACAGAAAAACCTCAAGGATATCCTTGAGGTTTTTCTGTGTGATGTGCGGATAGGGAGACGCTCCGCTATCTCACTCCTGGGAAACCCACGGTTTTCCCATTCCTTCCTCCACGGGGAACCGTAGGTTCCCCGACCCCCTCCTGTTCGATTCTCCCTAACCATAGAATAGTTAACTACAGACCTATGCAACGTAGTTGCATAGGTCTGTAGTTAATGTGCGGATAGGGAGAATCGAACTCCCACTCTCTCGTTGGCAACGAGGAATTCTACCACTAAATTATATCCGCGTTTGTTTGTATAATCCCCCGTCAGCAAGCATATCAGGGAATAGTGAAATCCACAATAACATCTTTTCCTTAAAATATCTACTAGAAACACCAACAGTACAGACGCCATGCCCTAGTCGCTTGGTCTTGTGTCTACCATCTATCACAATACTTTTATTAAAAGTTATATTTTGTAAACCAGCTTCCCTTGCCCAATATTCCTTGCAATCTGATTCCTGAAGATCTGGGTATAAAAGAAGCCATACTTTAATTTTCTCATCACTAATCCCGCAGACTTCTTTAAGAAAAATCATAAAGATTTTAATCATTGCTGGGTCTGTGTTTGTCAGCGATACTCGATGTAGAGACGCTTTATCCCCTTCACCCCAATACAGCATCACTCCGGCAACAAATGTCGGGTGGTGTTTGAGCGCCATAAAATCTTCCAACGCTTCAAGCCTTGCCTGTGTATAAAGTTTTTCAAGATGCTCTCCACGAATATTGTTGAGTTCTATAATTCGCACAGTGCTATTTGCCTGAGCAACGCAGTTAAGATTTTCTTTAATTTTTTGCGACCACACTGAACCGCCAAACCATTCTGACAGCGTACTTTTTGGAATACGCAATTCATTTGAAATTTCCTTGTAGCTTTTGCCAAGCTTGCGCAGATTAACTGCTTGCTCTTTGTCCTTACGCATATCTCTAAAGTATAGCACGGGTGTTCGGTTTTTGATAAGTACTTAACCAAAACGAGCAGTATGCGTCTTATAAAGGACATTCCGCGCAGAAAACACTACTTTGACACATTATGTCAACGGCTGGAAACAGAAAAATAAGGTGAAAACACCAAAAACTGTGGATAACTCTGTGGACAGTGTTGATAAAGGACACAAAATTGGCTAGTAAAAAAGTCACAGACTCTAAAAGACAGTAGTCATAACCTCAGAAAACCCTTAATATATATAGGTTTCACGCGATTTAACCTTTTTTAGCCTAAAAATAGGCTAAATTTGGGTGTTTCACGCGAAACATATTAAATGTTACAATAGAGATCAATGGGAAAACCTACGGAAAAGCAGAAAATTGGACGCTTGGGAGAGGATATTGCCGTAAAATACTTAGAAAATAAGGATTTTTCAATAATTGAGCGAAATTACCTCAAAAAGTGCGGGGAAATTGATATTATTGCTAAAAAGGACGGAATTACCCATTTTATTGAGGTAAAAAGTGTTACTGAATTAGCAAATTCACGTCTTGGACGCAGTGAAAACAGTAGGAATGTTTCGCGTGAAACAAGCAGTTATCGTCCAGAAGACAATCTTCACCCGTACAAACTCAAGAGACTAGCGCGTGTAATTCAGTTATATTTGTTTGAAAAACACGCAAACGGGGAGCCAGAATGGGTTTTTGACGCAGTTACCGTTGAAATTGACATAAAAACTCGTAAGGCACGAGTCAAATTTTTGGAGAATATCGTTCTTTAGTATTCGCAAATATTGGTATCTGTGCTATGATTTCGTCCATATAGTTGAAGCTTTAGTCGGGGTGTAGTATATCGGTAGTACGTCTGCTTTGGGAGCAGATAGGCCGAGTTCGATTCTCGGCACCCCGACTAAAGCCTTAACCAGAAGTGCCTAAACACTTCTGCGGAAATCTCCATAAAAGAGATTAATTAGCAGTGTTGTTACACCTCGTTTCTTTTGTGTATACTGGTATACATGAACCTTTCAAATTTTAGAAAAATATTTGATCCAGCTGTTTTTTTGATAAGCAAGCTTAGCTTACTACAAGGTTTTCTAGTTGTGGGTTTTCTTTTTACACTTTCTTTTTCTGTGTGGTTGTTTTTGATCGTTTCGGATATTAACAGAAATATTGCCACAACGTATTCTGAACAGGCCGGGCTTCGGTATATAAGCACTACTCAACGCCTTCTTGAAGACCTGCAACAACACAGAGGTCTTACAGGAGCATACTTGAGCGGATACAAGAATTTAGAAAAAGAACTTGCGTATAAGCGTAGTGAGATAAATGGAGATTTTTCTAATTTGGAACGTGTTGCGGCCGAATTTGAAATTAGGTTTAAAACAGGATTCGAGCTTGCGTATGTTAATGATGTCAAGAATGAATGGTTAGAACTTGAGCGCATGGTAGACGACCGCTCTCTTACAGTGGAGCTAAGTTTTGAAAAACATACACATCTTATTCAAGACATACTTCTTCTCCTTGCTCAGATAAAGGACACGTCAAGACTTACCATTGATGCTCATACTGATAGTCTGCATCTCGTTGACACGATCGTTAATCGCATACCCGTGATTAGCGAAAATATGGGGCAAGCGCGTGTTGCTGGCCTGACAATGCAGAGGAATAAAATTATTTCACAAAGTGATAGGCAAGTTTTTCTTTCAACTTCTATTATTGCCAACGCAAATATGAATGAAATCCAGCGTGGAATGCAGACTGCATTTAAAGGAAATATGCGATTGCGAGAGCAACTCGAGGCGCCTCTTGAAGATGTATCCAGCAAAGTGGGCTTATTTTCAGAAATTGTAGATAAGAGATTCGTTAACGCTGAAACGAATACAATAGAAAGACTTGAATACTACACAACTATAACAAGATTGCTTGATAATGTATTTATGTTTAACGACACTGCTACTGCTTCCCTCGGCAATCTATTGCAAGATCGCGTAAGCGCGCTCAAAATAGAAAGAAATATTTATTTGTTCTCATTTGGGGTAATATTTGTGTTTGTGCTGTATTTTCTTGCAGGACTTTATTTGAGGTCTAGATGTCTCGCAAATGATGACAATGATATGCGCTCCGTGCCTACGCAATAGTGACTAGGTTGTTTGGTCGAGAGACATAGGTTAGTTTTTTGTTATAAAAAATTCACAATATTGTAAAGAAGTTATGATATACTTTAGATAACATAAATATGAGACTTGGGACAAAAATAAATCTTCTTCTGGTTACAGTGTCAGTAATTGTTTTTACAGTAGCTTTTTTGTTTATTATAAAGATTGAAAGCTCAAACATACAAAAGCAAGTGAGCGCTGATTCAAAAACAATTGAAGAAATTCTTTATGATAATATCGCTCGCATGTTTGAGCAGATACACGCTGAGGAGAGCAAGCTTCAGATAATTGTAGACAAACTCTCAAAGATTGAGGGTGTAAAATATATTGATGTCGCGAGTGTTGATGGCTACTATATTGCGACTACTAATCACAATTTAATAGGACAAAAGGTCTCAGATATTGATGCGCGTTATATTGCTCAAATAAAAGCTGATGGGAGGGCTTTGAATGTGAAAAATGACGAGGGTTCCTATTTTGAATTTGAGAGCCGTATACCTGTACGCGCAAGTGATGACGAGTCCGCGGATATTATCGATGTCATCGAAGTTGAGGTTATTACAAAGACAAAGGGCGCGGCTGATATTCTTAGCGCGCAAAAGCTTCTTAACGCAATCTCAGTAAGCATAGAACAAAGCGCGCGCTCTATTGTGGCGACTAAAAACGGTGACATTAAGGCTATCCAGAAAATCACCGATGACGTCACAAAGTTTAATTATTTCCACGACCTTATTGTATTTGATAATCTGCTTAACGTAATAGCAAGCACAGGCAGTCAAAAAGATGAATTTATGAGTGGAGCTTATGAAGATCATAGACGCGCCCGAGAAGATGTTTTGTCGGGGAAAGAGGAAGTGAGGTATGACCGTGTTCACCGAGGTTCTAGCGACACAGTGCACGTGGTGCCTATTAAAATAAATACTGATAATGGTGTGGAGACCATCGGTCTTTTGGAGGTTCATATACTTTCTTCATCATATAAAGATAGGGTTAATTCGCTTGTTCTGCGTATGGTGGGAGTTGGAATTGTGCTTACTGCTGTGTTGGTTATTGTACTCGCAGTTATTTTGCGCAGAGAAGTTGTGGTACCAATTACCAACTATTCTAAAATTGCGCGTAAGATTGCCGACGGTGATTTGAGTCAAACAGTAGAACACACCTCTGATGATGAAATTGGGCAGTTTGGAGACGTGTTTAATTCTATGGTACAAAACCTGCGTGAATTGGATAAATTAAAGTCAGATTTCATTTCTGTCGCAGCGCATCAGCTTCGCACGCCGCTATCTGGTGTTAAGTGGGTGCTCAAACTTCTTCTTGATGGTGACCTAGGTGCTACCAATGATGATCAAAAGGGTATGCTTAAACGCGGGTATGAAACAAATGAAAAAATGATTCAACTTGTGAATGACCTTCTTAATGTTTCGCGCATAGAGAACGGAAGGTTCGGTTACAATTTCACAAAGAATGATTTTATGAAGTTAATCAACACTCTTATAGAGAACACTGTGTTGCCATCAAAAGAGCGCAATATTGAAGTACGTCTTGAAAATCGCGCTGGCGTAATACCCGAATTCATGTTTGATCCAGAAAAACTTCTCATCGCGCTTCAAAATATTGTTGACAATGCTATGAAGTACACGCTTCCTGGCGGGAGGGTTACTATTGTTATAGAGAGACAAGGGGACTATATAGAAGTAAAAGTTTCCGACACTGGTGTCGGCATTCCAAAAGCAGACATACCAAAACTTTTCTCAAAGTTCTTCCGCGCGGCAAATGTGATTCATTTGCAGACAGATGGGTCAGGGTTAGGTCTCTTTATTGTAAAGAGTATTATAATGCGACATGGAGGACAGATCTGGGTTGATTCTGTGGAGGGTAAGGGTACAACATTTACAGTCGTTGTGCCAGTAGTAGAAGGGCTAATACCAAAGGATGAGGTGGTGACACAGATGTCTACCACAGTAACTCAACCAGGCGATTCGACTGGCGAACCGGTTTTACCCTAGCAGTTTTGTAGAATTTGTAATATACTAACATCATTATTATGGAAGAGAAAAAGAGAATTATTATTGTTGAGGATGATGCGGTTCTTCGTGACGTCCTTGCTGAAAAGCTACAAAAGAGTGGCTACGATGTAGACACGGCGCAAGATGGAATAGTTGCTATGGAAAAGATTCATGCCGTAAGGCCAGATTGCATACTATTGGACATATTAATGCCACGCAAGAGTGGTATAGAAGTACTGGAGGACCTTCACGCTGATCCTAATCTTACTGATATCCCAGTTATTATTATTTCAAACTCTGGTCAGCCTGTAGAGATACAGCGCGCGCAAGAGCTTGGAGCGCGTGAGTTTTTGATAAAGGCGGTCTTTGATCCAAATGAAGTACTTGAAAAGGTGAAGAAGGTGCTCGCTGGCGGCACAATGGCTCCACAAGGCGAGTGGGGAGTGCGTACTCAAAATGTAACGGGTGCAGGAGCCGCAGAACATCCAGAGGAAAAACCAACAGTGGCTCAGGCTGCGGCAAGTGTTGCAAATGCCACAGCTCTAGGCAAAGCGTTTGTCCTTGTTATAGAGGATGATAAGTTTTTGCGTGAACTTCTGGTAAGAAAGCTTTCAAGTGAGGGATTTGATGTACAGAACGCAATTGACGCAGAGGCTGCTTTTACTATTTTGGAAGAAAGGAAGCCAAGGGTAATTTTGTGCGATCTTATTTTGCCAGGTGTTGATGGTTTTGAGATTCTAAAAAGAATAAAGGCTGACCCAAAGATTGCAGATGTGCCAGTTGTAATTCTCTCCAATCTAGGACAAAAAGAAGATTTAGATAAAGCGATGGCCCTTGGCGCAAAAGATTTTATGGTTAAGGCAAACTTCACGCTTGATGAGATTGTGACGAAGGTAAGGGGGATTGTGGGCTAAAACCTGCTTCGCAGGTTCGCCCGACCGCCGAAGGCGGTTTAGGGGTAGATGAAAACGAGCGGGCGGGTTTCGCAATTAACATTGCGAAATTAGTCCTTTTTTGCTATTGTCTTGCTAGGTTTTCAAAAATAAGCGGGTATAGTTTAGTGGTAGAATAAGGGATTTCCAATCCTTTGATCGGAGTTCGATTCTCCGTACCCGCACCATGCAAAAATCCTCCACCATTTTGGTTGGAGGATTTTTGCATGGTGCGGGTACAGCAAGACGCCTGCGCGTCTTGCGTGGAGAATCGAAAGCCGGAACATGTTGCGAAGCAACAGTGAGGCGGGGTAGCGGATACTTAATGCTCGCAGTGCGTACTCGCGCGAGAACATTTAGTAATCCGTGACCGAGAGCCGTACCCGCACCAAATCAAAAGGCCGTCACTTTGAGTGACGGCCTTTTGATTTAAGAACTTTAGTAAATTACTTCACCGCATCCTTGAGCGCCTTTGCTGCGCGGAACTTTGGAACTGTTGTTGCTTTCACCTGAATAGCCTCACCAGTCTTTGGGTTGCGTGCTGTGCGTGCTGCGCGCGCCTTTGTTGAAAAGATACCAAGTCCTGCGATTGAAACCTCGTCACCTTTCTTAAGAGTATTTATAATCCCTGAAAGAATTGCATCAAGTGTCTCCTCTGCTGATACCTTTGTTCCACCCATTTTTTCGTGAATGATTTCTGCGATAGCTGCTTTATTCATAATTATAATTATATTAACGATTATTAACCTTTTAATACTAAAACGAGTTTCTTACCCTAAAACATTTTCTTCTAGAAAATGTTCGGGCGAACAATTCCTTTGCATAAATTGTTTTAGCCAGCGACTTACCTTTCATAGTTTTATGAAAGGGGAGTTGCCCCACTTCGACGCGGGTCAGACCTCCTTGTCAAATAGTATACCCCCCTATGTTTTTTTAAGCAATAGATACAAGGACTTCTGTGAAGATTGCCAAAATCAAAAAAACATTCTTTAATTTTAGTCGCAAAGTGTCTATCTTGCGTATTCAATCGCGCGCGATTCGCGAATCACCGCCACTTTTATTTCACCAGGGTACTTGAGTTCCTTTTCTACGCGAATTGCTATGTCGCGAGCGAGCTTTCTCGCGTCAAGATCACTGATTTCTTCTGGCCTTACAAACACGCGAAGCTCCCTTCCAGCTTGTATTGCATAGGTTTTATCCACAACTGGGAAAGATTTTGCGATCCCCTCTAGATCCTCTAGGCGTTTTATGTAGTTTTCGGCAGAATCCCTGCGCGCTCCTGGGCGACCACCTGAAATAGAGTCCGCAGTTTGCACAATAATAGACTCTAATGTCTCATACGGGTATTCCTCGTGATGAGACTGCATTGCCTGAATAATTCGCGGATCAACATTAAACTTCTGGAGTATTTTACGACCGATTTCCACATGTGTGCCTTGCACCTCGTGGTCTACTGCCTTCCCGATGTCGTGCAGAAGGGCCCCAGCCTTTGAGACGGCTACATTCCCGCCTATTTCTTCGGCAATCATCCCAGCAATGTGAGACATTTCTATTGAATGTTGAAGCACGTTTTGCCCGTAACTTGTGCGATAATGAAGTCGTCCAAGTATGGCAATTATGCGCGGATCTAGATTATAAACTCCGCACTCATACGCAGCACGTTCACCCTTTTCTTTTGTAATTTTGTTAACACCCTCCCGAGCTTTTTCAACCGCTTCTTCTATTTTTGCAGGCTGAATACGCCCGTCTTCTATAAGGGATTCTAGTGCAACGCGGGCGATTTGACGACGAATAGGGTCAAATGAGGAAATGAGAATAGAGCCCGGCGTGTCGTCAACTATAACCTCCACCCCCGCGGCTCTCTCAAAAGCTCGAATGTTTCTGCCCTCTTTTCCAATGATTTTTCCTTTTATTTCGTCAGACGCAATAGGTACTGATGTCGCCATCATCTCTGCGGCCGTAGAAGTTGCTAGGCGCTGAATAGAAGTAGCTAGAATATTTCTCGCTTTTAGAGCGAGTCGTTCCTCTCCATCTGCCTCAAGTTTCTTGATACGCAACAAAAGATCTTCTTCGTATGTCTTTTCAACTCTTTTGACGAGTTCTTCCTTTGCGTCATCGGTATTTAGACGAGCGACACGTTCCAGCTCCTTGTGAACAAATTCGTTTTCCTTGTTAGTTTTTTCGCGAATAACCCGCAGTTCATCAGCTTTTTCTTTGATGTGAGCAACTTCGCTGTCTATGTCTGTCTGTCTTTTGTCCAGAAATTCCTCTTTTTTAATGAGTCTCTCTTCTATTTTTTTGAAGCGCTCGCTTTGCTCGCGTTCTTCCTCGTGAAGCTCTTGCCCGTATATTTCGGCTCTCCGGTCAGCCTCCTCAATAATTTTTTGCGCTTCCTCCTTTGCAGAAAGAAGAACTTGTTTTACTTCAAGCTCAATAGACCCTTTTTTGCTCATTGCAACAAACCAACGCAAAAGGTATCCAATTGCCGCACCGACCAGAATTGCCATCACGCCTCCCAGCGTGAGTGCAATATTAATGTCCATAAGTTATCTCAGAAACCCTCGAAAAATATGAGTTTTTCTGTTTCTTCGGGTCGCTGAGCGCTATCTCTCCTGATAAAAGTGTCAATTTAAATTTAATGTAAGAACACTTTCATACTACTCCGCTTTTCCTGTGTTGTCGAGTCAAAAGAAAAAACCTGACCATTTGGTCAGGTTTTTTCTTTTGACTCGACAACTAACCTCTAGGATTCTTTGGCTTATATATCTCATCCACAAGTCCGTATTTTTTTGCGTCCTCGGCAGACATAAAGAAGTCGCGGTCGGTGTCTTTTTCCACTTGCGAGAGAGGCTTCCCTGTATTTTTTGAGAGTATTTTGTTTAAATTCTCTTTTATTTTCAAAATATGCTTTGCGGTGATTGCAATGTCTGACGCTTGCCCCTCCGTGCCTCCAAGTGGCTGGTGAATCATCACTTCTGCGTTTGGAAGAATAAAGCGCTTACCTTTTGCCCCAGCAGAGAGGAGTACCGCACCCATTGATGCGGCCATCCCAACACAAATAGTGGAAACATCTGGCTTTACGTGTTGCATAGTGTCGTAGAGCGCCATTCCTGCGGACACTGAGCCACCAGGGGAGTTGATATACAAACAGACATCCTTTTTTGGGTCTTCAGACTCTAGAAAGAGAAGCTGGGCAATGGCGATATTTGCGCTGTCGTCATCAATTGTGCCAGTAAGAAAAACAATGCGCTCCTTAAGTAGGCGTGAGTAAATATCGTACGCTCGCTCGCCCTGAGGCGACTTCTCAATAACAGTGGGGATTAAGTAGGACATATGGAAAATATAGCACAACGCATACACAGCGCAACTATTGACAAGACTCATATAATTTGCTATACTTGTAATAGTCTTTGTAATACCCATTTTGGGTTTTTTGACAATCAAACATAGAGAAAAGGGGAAAGATAATGAAGAAATTCATTCTGGCAGTATTAGTGATGTTTTTTTCAGTTTCCGCACAAGCGGGAAATGTGGAGAAATTGAGCGATGGGTCTCTGCGTCTTGTGGAGCCTGCTGTAAATGCAACACAGATGGACATCACCGTAATGCCTGAAGCGAAAGCTTACGGGAATGCGTGGGAGGAAGCAATCAAAACCGAGAAACCTGTTGCCGTCGGCAATCCTAGTGTTTCTCGGAGTATGGTCGGGCTAATTACACAGAGGACCACCACAACAACAGAAATGGCGGTCGTATACAACAAAGCAACTCGTACGGTGGATGTCGTGGAAGATAAAATAGCCACGGAAGAAGAGTCGTTCAATCCATACTTCTTCTTTTGGTTGGTTGGGGTGATTGCACTGGCGGTGTCAAATCGTTTCTTTTTCATAAAGGAATACAATAAAGGTGCCGCCTTCGCCATCGCCGCCTTCGCCTCCTTCGCCTTCGCCTCCGCCTTCGCCTTCGCCTCCGCCTCCATCTCCGCCACCTCCGTCGCCTTCGCCTTCGCCGCCTCCGCCTTCGCCGCCCTCGCCTTCGTCACCGCCGAAAGCAATAACAAGAAGGTTTACTGGTCTTCAAGCGTTATGTTTTATTTGTGTATGTTCGCCACCGCTTACTTTATGTACGCGTAGCTCTTTTCTTGACGAGTGTTTGTCACCGCCCCGCAGATTCTTGCGGGGCGTTTTATTTGTAATGACAATGTATTGACAGCGGATTTTATAGGTGTATACTTTGTGGATGAATCCCGTTAGAGGTCACATAGTTATGTTTTTGCCTCGCGGGTTTTACAAAGTGATGCGTCGAAGTTTTTATCAGCCATAAAATAATTACGGAAATGCTTTGGGAAAGCATTTCCTACCTCTAACGGGATGAATACAACATTACAAATTCGAGTGGATAGAAAGATGAAAAGTGATGCAAGTAAAATCTTTAAGTCTATGGGGCTGGACATGTCGACTGGGATGAAGCTTTTTCTTGCGCAGGTGGTGAACACAAAATCAATTCCCTTTCCAGTGATGAGCGCAGACTATTGGCCAGAAGAGAAAAAACAAGAACTTGTGCGTATTGCAGAAAAAACTCTTAAAGATTATAAAAGTGGGAAGATCAAGGCTTACGACAGCATACAAGAAGCTCACCGTGATATTTTGGGAGAGTAAATTTCAAATATGTACAAACTTCTTTTGTCTCCACAGTATCAGAAATCCTTTAATCGCATGTTGCGTCATAAAGATTTTAAACGTGAGAAACTTGAGGCATTAGTAAATTTACTTGAAGCAGGAGAAGAGCTCGACATTAGGTATAAAGATCATGAATTAAAAGGCAAGTATTCTGGAATTCGCGAGTGCCACATTCAAAATGATATTTTGCTTTTGTATCGAAAGGAGAAAGGAATTCTTGTACTTGTCATGGTTGACATTGGAACTCACTCATATTTATTTGAATAATCATGAAGTTACATAGATTTTTTGTAGAGGGGAAGATTCCTAAAGAAGGGGAGTTTTCTGTTACGAATGAAACATTACTCAACCAGTGGAGAAATGTTTTGCGTATGGAAGAGGGAAGTAATGTAGTTCTATTTAGCGGTGATGGCAGTGAGTCGCTGTGTGAATTTGTTTCACTTTCAAAGAAAAATGCTCTACTCAAGGTTATCGAAACAAAAAAAGGACTCGTGCTAGAGCGTGAAGTTACTTTATATATTGCATTAATCAAGAAAGATAATTTTGAACTGGTGCTCGAGAAAGCCACAGAGCTTGGAGTGTCGCACATTGTGCCAGTGCAAGCCGACCGCAGTGAAAAAAAAGGAGTAAACTATGATCGCGCGAAAAAGATTTTGCGTGAAGCATCAGAACAATCGGGGCGTGCGGTAGTGCCAACAATAAGCGAGATTATTTCTGTAGAGAAACTTCCAAGTGATGTTATTGTGTTTGACCCGCGTGGAGAAATTTCTGCGAGGGAGTATTTCACAAGGCACACAACAGCTCCTGTCGCACTCTTCATTGGCCCCGAGGGAGGTTTCACCGATACAGAGATGGATTTTTTTCGCGCGCGAAACATCCCAGTCGTCTCCACCGGCCCTCAAATCCTCCGCGCCGAAACCGCAGCCATCGTCGCACTCACTCTAGCGCTGGTGAAGTAACCTTATGAAATATACGACACCATTTGATGATCTTGCAGGGGCTCTTTCTGTAAGTCTCAACCACCTCCACCTCCATAGAAAACAGAGTGATTTCGAACAGGAAATTTTTAATCAAGTGATGGTTTTTAAAAGCATCTTCGCTTCAATGAAGCAAAACCAGACAGACAATGAGCTGCTAAGTAATAAAAATGTTGTAGGTAGAACTGTTTTGTTGAGCGAAGGTCTTAATGAGGATTGTTTGCGGGTGAGCACAAAATTAAACTATTTTTTACTTATACATCAATTAAATCAATTAGGTAAAAGTTTTACGAGAAATGGGTATACTCGTAAGCAAAGAGAACAAATTATTCCGAACTACAAAAGAGTAATCCTTTACAGAAATAAAATATTAGAGCATTGGGACGATTATTGCAAGGAGAGGGATGTAAGGTTCCATAGTCTCGACAACGGAATACCTGTTCCATATTTTTATGGTGAGTGTGGAACTAAAGATGAAGTTAATAACAGGAAATCAGTTTTAGATAATGAATTCAAGAAACATTCTGGCGGGGTTGGCTTTTTTGACGAAAGGTTTGATGGGTGTGTTTACCGAGCGTTAGAGTTTATTGATCCAAACCTAAGTTTTCCAGATGATAAGGGATACCATGGTTTGTTTAAAGTATTACTCGAACATAGTATCCCTGCGCCGATAAATAACATAGAAGATTATTGTGCACAGTTGGTAGAAAATATATCTAAGGAATTTCAAAATGAGTTAAATGAAATATCGGTACTCAGCTCGCGTCTTCGTAATAAATAACAAAACCCACACATTCGTGGGTTTTGTTGTAAGAGAGGTGTGCCTTTCTAGCGCCGTAGGGGAGTAAGCTGCAATCTATCGTTCCTCCTTCTCCGCGGGCTCTTGGGTTGTGGTGTGTGCTACAATATAAGCACTAATTTTATGGCGAAAAAACTTCAACCACAATTTCAAGAACATTATCGTCTTTACATAGACGAGTTGGGAACCGCAAGCCCTAAGGATACTACCTCTGAGTTGTATATCTTGTCTGGGTGCTCCATAAATAAAAAAGACTGCAAAGATTTAAAGATTTCTGCTGATCAGATAAAGTTTAAATATTGGGGCAGAACTAACATAGTGCTTCATTCTCGCGAAATAGGAAGAAAGGAAAATGATTTTTCTATATTAAAAGACCCTAAAATTTTGAAAGAATTTACTGCAGATTTAAACACATTTCTTTTTCACTCAAAAATTAAACTATTCTTTATTGTAGTTGATAAAACAAATGCGCGTACTGCTGGCTGGGATGATACAAAGGTGCATAAAGATACGACGGCATTCCTGATAAGAAATTTTTTACTCATCCTTCTCGCAAATGATTCAAAGGGGGAAATAATTATTGAAGCATCTTCTGTCTCAAAAGACGTCCATCTTCTAGACTCCTTGAATTTTTTCCTTGGCGCAGGGATTCCAAAGCTTGGGATAAATCATGAAAAGGTCAAGGATACCCTCACTTCTGTTTCGTTTGTAACGAAAAGGAATCATGATATTGAGGAACAAATTGCTGACCTCTTTGCATATGCTGCAAAAATTAAATACCAGTCAGAGGTTGGTGGAAGGAGGCTCAAAAATGATTATGAAAAAATGATAGCAGGTATTCTGGAGAAAAAGCTTTTCAGTGTTTCGTCAGGGGTAGGGTCGACGAAAGCTAAGTTGTTTAAAGAAGTTGACCCATTTTTAGTTCTCCCATAAACAGGAGAAAAGCCGGCTCGCTGCTTTCGCTCGCTCCCCGGCTTCTCATGTGCATATATTAGCAAAAAGTAATTAAAAGTCAATAGTTGTCCACAGGTCAAAATTGGTTGGATTTTCTCTAGTTACTTCTGTGCTTCGAGAAACTGGAACACCTTTTCGTTTACGAGCATCATTTCGAGGTGCATACGGACGCGGGCTGGATCGGCGTCTTTGTATTTCTCCATAAAGAATTTTGATTCACGCTCAAGGTCATCTTTGAGAACCTCAATTTTTTCTAGAAGTGAGATTTCATTGAGAGCAATTTGCACCTTTGCGCGCTTTTCTGCGTCGGCAGTCCACTCTTTGCGCATCTCCTCAATAGTTTTCTTTGTGGTTGCGAGGTAGTCTTCAAACTTCATACCCATTTGCTCTACGTCATGCTTGAATTGTCCAACCATTCTTTCAAGTTCGCCGTCAATTAGCGCTTGTGGAAGTTTTGCTGTAATACCATCTGCAATTTTTTCCATAGTTTGCATACGTTTCTTTTCACGCGCGCGGTTTGTTTTTTCATGAGCTATTGATTCGCGAATTTTTGTTTTAAATTCCTCCACGTTTGCAAATGGTCCAAACTTTTGCGCAAGCTCGTCGGTAACTTCTGGGAGAATCTCCTCGCCAGCGTCATTCTTTGTCGCAAATTGCTTGCGGAGCTCATTCAAAGCATTTTCTACCTCCTCGTCAGTCACATCGTTCTTGTCTTCTACAGCCATTACCTCTTTAGCAATCTTTTTGTAGTCTGGAAGTTTTATTTCTGGCATTACCTGGAAGGTGAGTGTGAACTCAAAAGGATTACCTTTTGCTAGTTTCATAACTTTCACTTCTGGCATCGCGATGGCGTGAATCTTGTGGCGAGTGAGAATCTCCGAGTACGCGCGGTCCATAGCAAGGTTTGCCATCTCCTCTAGTATGAATGCATCGCCAAATTTTTGAGCAATCATTGACTCAGGCACATGCCCTTTGCGGAACCCTGGTAAAGAAATTTCTTCGCCAACTTTCTTGAGAGCGATTGGGCGTTCCTTTTCGAATGATAGAGCGGAAACCTCGCAGGTAATTTCTACACTGCTTTCTGAAAGCTCCTTTAATGTTGTTTTGATGTCGTTCATCCCAGTACGAAGTTTAGTTAGTAAATTCACTATTAAATATAATCAGCCCCGACGCTAGGTTTCTCTATCTTTTGTTGCAAATTGAGAAACTTCTAACGGGACAAGTAAGCCCCAATATAGCCTTTTAAAACAGGTTTTGCAAGAAAAGAAGCGGGTAATCGCTACGCGATTACCCGCTTCTTTTTAGAGAGTTGAGAGTTAGTTAGAATGAGATGTCTCCTAGACCCGCGTCAAGTCCTGAGAGATTTGTGGCGTCTAAATCCTTCTGGATGTCATCAAGCTCTGTTGATGTTCCTTGTGTTGAGAGCGCGGAGATGTTTGCGTCTGCTTGTGTTTCTGTAGTGGTCAGTACATCATCACCAACGGGGACTTGCTTTAAGAAGTAATAACCACCAAGAACCATAACAAGCACAATTATTACAATGCTTACTATTGGGCCTGTTGATTTCTTTTCTTCCTGCATTGGTGGTATTTGTGAGCCCATGTTCATGTTTTGTTCCATGTTTGTTTAATTAAACGAATAAATTACTGAGTTGTAGTAGTCGTCGTGGTTCCTGTCGCTGGAGTTGTTGTAGCAGGGCGTGGCTTGTTTAGACCTGGTTTTACTGTAGAGATTGCGAGAGCAACATGCCTGTGCGCTTCCTGGATTGTTTTTGCAGCATCCTTTACGAGAGCCTGTACGTCCTTCATTACATTTTTTGGAGTTGTACCCGGTGTTGTGGTTGCCGTAGCGAGTACTGGCGCGGTTGCGAATACTGTTTCAATTGCAAGTTTAATTCCTGCGGCTTTTGTGCGTGCTTCATCAAGTTTTGTTTTTGCTTCCGCAATGTGTCCGCGAGATACGGTTGTAGTAACACCCTCTGCTTCTAGTTTTGTTAAACGTTCTGCTACACGGTCAGAAAGTTTCTGTACGCGCTCTATTGCATGCTCCAATCGTTTGTTCACTAGTTCTGTTTGCTTGCGAGCATGCTCAAGTCGTTTTTTCATTTGTTCGTCCTTGATTTCCCCTCGTTTTTTTTCTACCTCGCCACGCATTTCTTTTGCTCGTTTCTCCATTTCTTCGCGATTTTCCTTTTTCTCACCACGCATATCTTTAATAGCTGCTGTGGTTGTAGCGCCTAGACGAGCTCTTTCACCAAACGATGACCCTTGTGTCTGCTTTGGAACTACTGTGCCAGAGCGTAGAGCCCTCTCGCGAGCCGCTGCTTCCATGCGAGCCTTCTGCTCTGGTGTTAATGGCGGTTTTGGTTGTCCGTATAGTGGTGGTTTTGGTGGCAAACCAACTGTCTCTGTCGTGCCAGTCGTTGTGTTGGTTGTTGTAATTGTTGCGTCCACGCTTGATGCCTCATCTGTCTCCGCGCTTGCGGTAACCCCTGCAAAAGCAAGGAGTGCTACAAGAACGATTCCTATGTTTTTATTCATAATCCTATTAAATTAAAATTAATAATTATTCTAACTCTCTCTTACATCTATATAGTATACCCCCACACCTACTTTTTGTATATGGGGTTTATACACATAATCCACATGACATGAGGTACATAAAAGTAGGTGTGGAGGTATATAAGATGAGAATCTTATCCATAATAGAAACTGGGTATAAGCAAAAGCCCAATCGTTCGGCTGAACGATTGGGCTTTTGCTTATGCTCTATTTACTAAACTCCTTTTTATACAACTCAATACTTTTCGTAACTGCTTCGTGAGCCTCCTTTTTTCCTTCAAATCCAGAAACCTCAACCACTTTGTTCTGAATTTTCTTGTATGTTATGAAGAAATGCTCCATTTCCTTAAGCGTGTGTTTATTGATGTCGTTCAAGTCATGCACATCACCCCAGCGTGGGTCGCCTACAGGCACAGCAATCACTTTATCATCGCCTTCGCCAGAGTCTGTCATGTGCATAATCGCAATCGGGCGAGCATTCACAAGGATTCCTGGGAAAAGTGGGTATGTGGTAAGCAAAACTACGTCTAGAGCATCACCATCGTCCCAAAGTGTCTGTGGCACAAATCCATAATCAAAAGGGTAGTCCTGCGCTGTGTGAAGAGCGCGATCAAGAGCGATAAGACCAGTTTCCTTGTCTATTTCGTACTTATTCTTTGAGCCCTTTGGGATCTCAACTATTACATTGATCTCCTTGGGAGCGTTATCACCGAGCGAAACATCGTGCCAAAGGTTCATTTTCATAAGGATAGTAAATAATTAATAATTAAATAGTGAATATTGTCATTGCGAGGAGGTACTCCTTCGTGGCTGAATCACCAGATTCACGTCTTGGGCGCTATCCAGGATTTATTGCACGTGCCCTGGTTTGCTTCGGGTACTCGCAAAGACGAGGCAAGTTGGAAGTAACTACTCAGTTATTTGTGTTTCTGCGGCTGCTTCTTCCACGGCCGATTTTAGGTCAGCGTCCGGACGTGCTTCCAGAAGCGGCTCTGCTGACCCGTCTGCTGATTCAGGAGTTTCAGAAACCACTTGTGTATCACTTTCAACTTCTGACTTTACACTTTCTACTTCTTCCCCGGGAAGGCCTACAATATCTAGCTTCCATCCGGTAAGCTTTGCGGCTAGTCGCACATTCTGACCTCCGCGACCGATTGCGAGAGACTGCTGATCGGCAGAAACGGTTACAGTTGCTTGGTGATTTTCCTCATCAAGTACAACAGACTGCACCTGCGCTGGCGAAAGAGCATCCTCAATAAACTTCTTGGTATCCTCTGACCATACAATAAGGTCAATTTTCTCACCGCCAAGTTCGCTCATAACAGTAGAAACACGCACACCACGCTGGCCAACACACGAACCGATAGGGTCAATATGCTCATCGCTTGATGATACCGCAACCTTTGCGCGTGAGCCTGCTTCGCGAGCAACCGCCTTTATTTGTACAGTTCCAGCTGCAACTTCTGGCGCCTCCTGAGCAAAAAGTTTCTCGATCATCTTTGGGTGAGCTCGTGAAAGGCGAACGTCAATTCCACGGGGAGTTTCCTCTACTTTATACAGATAAGCGCTGATCCTCTCGCCCTGCTTATATCGTTCGCTAGGAATTTGGTCTTCGTAGGCAAGGAGACCAGTGGTCTTTCCGAGATCAACAAAGATATTGCCACGCTCCATTCTTTGCACAGAGCCTTGAATAATATCACCAACTTTTCCACCATACTCGCCAACAATGGAGACCTTCTCAGCTTCGCGAATACGCTGAATAATCACTTGCTTTGCAGTTTGGGCTGCGATGCGACCATAGTCGTCGTGAGTCTCAAGAGGGAAGATTACTTCATCACCAGAAACTGCATCACGTTTGATTCGGCGCGCGTCCTCAAGAAGAATATCGTGTTCAGGGCTAAAACGACGAAGGGAAATTTCTTCACCTGTTGGGGCATCAGCATTTAGGGTCTTTTCCTTTGTCTCTGCGTCCTCGTCTGTGTCATCTGGCATGCGAACAGCGCTCTCGTCAACAACGATTTTAACCTGAATAAACTCGGTTTTTCCTGAGTTTATGTCAAAAATAGCGCGAACAATCTGACCTTTTTTCCCAAAGTCCTTTTTGTATGCGGCCGCAAGCGCTTGCTCAATAGCCTCTACTATTTTTGCGCGGGGGATGCCACGCTCTTGCTCAAGCTGTTCCAACGCAGAACCTAGTTGTTTTAAGTCTAACATGATGATGATTTTCTTTGAGCGAAGCGAGGTTGAAAATCTCACCCGCCTAAGTTTTCTTTCAGAAAATTTTGGCGGGTTAAGTAAAATATGTCGCTTTGCTCCTATTTTTCTAATAAAAATTGCCCGTTTTCGAGACGGACATTAACTCCACCATTATATCAGATGAGAGATGGATGTCAATAAGGTGCGGACACAGAGATGCTTTACTCTTTTGTAGTTTTGTGCTATACTTGAAAGAGTTAATTAAATAAATTGTTTTTTTGAAAGGAGAATTAAATTGAAGGATTCAAAGATTACGATTGCGCTTGGTGTGCTATCGTTCGTTGTTGGAGCAATTTTGTTTAATTATTCACCAACTGGGTATGTGTTGAAATCTATAACACACGGAGAGGTGATGTTTATTAAGTTGGTAGGCGCTGTCCTGGCGTTGATCGGTTTCTTTTTTGCTTTACCACCCCCACTCCCACCACCAGAAAAATAGTTTGGTTTGTTTCAGTTTAATCGTCTTAATCGCCGAGAGCCAGAATGGTTCTCGGCGATTTATATTTGTGTATTCCACAGCTATACATATTATATGTGCGCAAAGTTTGATATAATGATTCCAATATTCAATATTCAATCCCTCATGACCATTAACAACAAACAACTGAAAGATTTTATTGCTGACTCAGGGCTCGTGCCACGCACAGAGCTAGACATTGCTGAAAAGCAAGCCGAGGAAAATAAAACATATTTAGGAAATATTTTGGTTTCTGACGGGAAACTTTCAGAGGACGACCTTCGTCGCACTGAGGCGTATATTCTAGGTATTCCATTTGTAAATCTAAAGGATCAAAAAATAGACTTTGAAGTTCTGTCTTTAATACCGGAGCCCATTGCAAGAAAGAACAACATTGTCGCATTCAAAAAAACAACAACCACGCTAGAGGTTGCCATGCTTGATACTGACGACCTCGGTGCTATTGAGTTCGTGAAAAAAAAGGTTGGTTTAAAAATTCTTCCACGACTAACAGACAAGGAGTCAATCAAAAGTGTTCTTCTTCAGTACCAAAAAAGTCTTAAGGCGGAGTTTGGAGATATTATTGAAAAGGAGGCAGGCTCACTAAAAATGGTTGCAGATGGAGAGGAGACACAAAGCGAGGAAGATTTAAAAAAACTTGCAGAGGATTTGCCAGTTGTGAAAATTGTTGACACGCTTTTGAACCACGCGATTATTCAGGGAGCATCAGACATTCATATTGAACCGCTAGATTCACAGGTGGTGATTCGTTATCGCATTGATGGAATTTTGCACGACGCAATGGTTCTTCCAAAAACTGCCGCTTCTGGTATTGTTGCGCGCGTGAAAGTTCTTGCAAACTTGAAGCTTGATGAAAAACGTTTGCCACAGGACGGGCGTTTTAAAATAGAATCTGCCGGAGAAAAAGTTGCATTCCGTGTTTCAACTCTCCCTGTTTACTATGGAGAAAAAACTGTTATGCGTCTTCTTCGCGAATCGGTGTCTGGCTTCACTCTTGAGGGGCTCGGCTTTGCCGGTGTGAACCTTGAGCGTATTCACGACGCGATGAAGCAACGCGTTGGGATGATCCTTACCACGGGACCTACTGGATCCGGTAAATCCACGACACTTTATACAATCCTTGATTTGCTAAATGAGCCGGACGTAAACATCTCAACTATTGAGGATCCGATTGAATATCAAATGTCGCGCGTCAATCAAACGCAAGTAAAGTCGGAGATTGGACTAACATTTGCATCTGGACTACGTACGCTTATGCGTCAGGATCCAGACATTATTATGGTTGGTGAAATCCGCGATAATGAAACAGCATCTCTCGCTGTGAATGCGGCGCTCACAGGGCACCTTGTGCTCTCTACACTCCACACCAACTCCGCCTCATCCACAATGCCCCGTCTTATTGATATGGACATTGAGCCGTTTCTCATTGTTTCCACAGTGAACGTTATCATCTCTCAGCGCCTCGTCCGCCGTCTTACAGCAGTGAAGGAAAAGTATTTTATGAACCCTGATGAGCTTGAGGTCTTAAAAAAATCTGTTGATCTTGATCGCATAATGAAAGTGCTGAAGGCAGAAAATATCGTGGACCCAAAAGCAGAGTGGAAAGATGTGCCTTTTTATCGTCCTAAAAAAACGGACGAGTCGGAAGACGGATACAAAGGTCGTGTTGGTATCCACGAAGTTTTGAAAATGTCTCCTACTATTCGCGAACTTATTATAAAGGGCGCAACCTCGGCTGTAGTAGAGGAGCAGGCGAGAAAAGAAGGAATGAACACAATGCTTGAAGACGGAATAGTAAAGTCGGTTCAAGGGCTGACGACTATAGAAGAAATTTTCCGTGTGGTATCTGAATAGAGTGGAGCTCTATTTACAAAAAAGTTTCGCACAATTTCTTTTTTTCTTTGTTATACTGTAAACAGCAATGCCAAAATTTAAATACAAAGTACGCGAACTGTCTGGTGATGAAACTTCCGGTGAGATGGAGGCGAAAGATCGTTTTGCTGTCGCTGCAGAGTTGCGTAAACAAGGGAAGTCTGTGGTATCTGTGGAGGAAGTCGCAGGTGGTTTTGTTATCAATATGGATACCATCAACGAGATGCTCTCTCGCGTGAAGGTGCAGGAGCTGATTGTATTTTCGCACAACCTGAGCGCAATGATGACCGCGGGGTTATCTCTCTCCCGCGGACTTTCTATTCAGGAGCGCCAGACAAAAAATCCCGCACTCAAAAAAACTCTGAAAACTTTGCTTGCAGAAATCAGTAAAGGTTCAACTCTTTCCGCTGGTATGGCAAAGTTCCCAAAAGTTTTTTCTCCTGTTTTCGTTTCAATGGTTCGCGCAGGAGAGGAGTCTGGAGGGCTTTCGGACGCTCTGCTTACTCTCGGCGACCAGCTTGAAAAAAGTTATCTTTTAAAAAAGAAAATAAAAGGCGCGATGATATATCCATCTGTCGTTATCGCGACCCTTATTATTATCGGTGTGCTGATGTTTATTTATGTGGTACCCACACTAGCTGCGACATTCAAGGAGCTAAATACAGAGCTCCCAACAAGCACAAAAGTAATTATGTGGATATCAGACTTTCTTTCAAATCATTTGATATTTGGCGTGATAGCTGTTGCAACAATAGGAACTGCGATTTTTTTCGCACTTCGCACAAAGCAGGGCAAGCGCGGGCTTGAATATATATCGTTTAGGTTGCCAATTGTTGGGGATCTTGTGCGTCAGTCAAACTCTGCTCGCACTGCTCGCACACTATCGTCTCTACTTTCTTCTGGTGTTGATATGCTAGAAGCAATATCTATCACAAAGGATGTTTTACAAAATTCATACTACAAGGACAGGCTTAAATTAGCCGAGGAGCGTGTGCAAAAAGGTATTCCATTGTCGTCTGTATTTGCGGAAACAGATATTTACCCACTTCTTGTTGGCGATATGATAGAGGTGGGTGAGGAAACAGGGAAGCTTTCTGAAATGCTGCTAAACGTCGCGCTGTTCTATGAAAATGAAGTTGATGAAGCGACAAAAAATATGTCTACAATTATTGAGCCGATATTGATGGTGTTCATAGGCGCATCAGTCGGCTTCTTTGCGGTTTCTATGATTTCACCGATGTATTCGGTGATGAGTAACGTATAATATAATGCAGAATAAACTCTTACGGGGATTTACGGCGCTTGAGGTAATGATTGTGATCGCAATCCTCGCAATTCTTTTGGCGACAATTTTACCTTCTTTTATGAATTTTCGCAGGAGCAGTCTTCTAAACACAGACACTATGAATCTTGTGACGCTCATCAACCGCGCGCGCCTACTTTCGGTTTCCTCAAAGGATGACGATAGGTATGGAATTCATCTTGAGTCTAGCAAAGCTGTGTTGTTCAGAGGGGACACATATTCCGATTCCGAACCAACAAACGAAACTCATACATTTAGCACAGGGCTTACTCTTTCCAGTATTGCAATAAACGGCGGAGGCGCAGAAGTTTTGTTTAAGAAAATCACCGGAGCGACAACACAAAATGCCACCACTACGCTTTTGGTCACAGGCACAACATCAAGCACGACAGTGCTAATTCTTCCGACCGGTATAGCGACGATATACTAGAATTGTATCCATGATATACCCCCACACCAACTTTTACTTAGCATATTTAACATTAAAATGAGACATTACCATTTGCGTAAAAAAAGTGAGCCAAAATATTATGTAAAAAGTTGGTGTGGGGGTATACTTTTTACATGAATACTTCTCTCAATAAAAAAGGTTTTGGGCTTGTGGAGGTTGTCATCGGCTCTGCTGTTCTCTCTGTTGCGCTATTTGGTATCTCTGGGTTTTTTCATACAGTGCTTCGCACGAGCGGGATTACAGAATCTGCTGTTCAAGGGGATTATCTTCTTGAAGAAGGAATTGAGGTAACTAAACTTTTTCGTGATATGAGTTACACAAGCAATTTTAAAAATATGTCTACATCAACCACCTACTATTTTTCATGGAATGGAACAAACTGGGCTACGACGACTACAAAGGTAATCGTAGACGGAAGATTTGAGCGAAAGTTCACTCTTGAAGATGTGAAACGCGACTCAATTTCTAAAGATATTTCCCCAACTGGTGTTTATGATCCAGACGCAAAACTTGTTACTGTGTCCGTGGCGTGGTGGACACCATCTGTTGGAACCACAACGCGTTCAATTCAGACGTATGTAATTAATTTATTTAACAATTAGCATGAAAGGCTCTAGAAAAAAAACTGGGTTCACCCCCACACCAACTTTGATGCAGTTTCGCTTTTTGGATATATACCGAGCGAAGTTTATGACTTTTGTTCATACTGTGTTTCCGATGAAAAATAGTGGCGAAACAAAAAAGCAGCATCAAAGTTGGTGTAGGGGGTTCACTCTAGTTGAAATGATTATTTATATCGCATTTTTTGCGATACTTTCAGTTGTTGCTATCAATGCGACTATTATGGTGATGAGGTCTTTTTACTCGCTACGGATTACGCAAAGCATCAGCCAGTCTGCCACAACCGCGATGGAAAGAATGAGCCGTGAGATTCGCTCTGCTTACAATATTAATACAGCAAATAGCACGTTTGACACAAGTCCCGGCAGACTCACCGTTCTTACAAAAGATGAGATTGGAACGCTTTTAACTGTAGAGTTTTATGTAACAGCGGGAAACCAAATAAATATGAAGATTAACGGCGCAGATCAGGGGTCACTTATGACAAAAACAGTTTCAGTTACCAATCTTATATTTAGGCAGATTACGACAACAAATACAAAGGCTGTAAAAATAGAAATGACACTCACCGACAATAGATCTGGAATTACAAAAACAAATAAGTACTATGATACAATAGTATTGAGAGGTTCAATGCACTAATTTATATATTATGAAGAGACATCGTATTAGTCGTAATCGCGGAGCAGCAATTATAACAGCTGTAATATTCTTTGTCGTCATTTCCGTAACCATGGCAGTCGGACTTTCGTCGCCAGTAGTACGCGAGTACGTGACAGCGCGGGATTTTGAAAAATCAAAAGGCGCGTATTATTTGTCCGAGGCTGGAATGGAGGATGCTGTTTATAGGCTAAAAAATAACAAAACAATCGGCGCGCAGGAAGTCATAACTCTTAATGGGAACACAGCTACAACAACAATCACAACGGTAAGCTCCTTGAACAAAACGATTAGTTCAATAGGCGACATACTTCGCAATACACGAAGGGTGAAATCAACCCTTACGACAACGACTGGCGAATCCTTTATTTATGGTGTTTGGGCTGGCCTAGGTGGTGTAAATTTGCTGAATAGCTCCACAATCACTGGGAACCTCTATTCAGAGGGGCCTGTTACAGGGTCAAACAATATTATATCTGGGACAGTTATTTCTGGCGGTACAACAGGGCTTAATGGTTCAATCTCCGGAATTCGAAATAACGGAGAGGCCAACATGTATGCTGGCACAATAACCAACTCTACGATTTCAGGAAAGGCGTATTGCAATAGCATATCTGGATCTTCTACGTCAACATGCAATACGCTTGATCCACAGGAAGCTGGAGCTTTTCCTATAGGCGACGCTGATATTACAAATTGGAAAAATGTGGCAACTGCAGGCGGTACGGTAACATGTTCAGGCGGTAAATATACGATAAACTCAAGTATAAATTTTGGTCCCAAAAAAGTACCCTGCGATCTTGAAGTCAATGGAACTAGTGAAATCACCATACTAACATTACGGGGTCCTATATGGGTTACTGGCAATATTGTTTTGAAAGGTAAAACAACTGTGCGTGTGGACCCCACGCTTATTGGTCAGACCATTGTTGTGATTGCTGACAAACCTACAGATAGACACGACAGCAGTTCAATTGACATTCAGGGTACAACTATAAATTTTTATGGCGCGCCTGGTGGTAACTCTTGGATAATGCTTATTTCTGAAAATACATCAGCGCGTGATGCAGGAGATGACGAAGCTATATCATTTTATCAGAGCGCAGCAGGAGTAGAAGTGCTTTTGTATGCGCGATACGGGAACGTTGTTCTAAAGCAAAGTTCATCAGTTGCAGAAGTGACAGCATACAAAATTACGCTTGAGAACACCGCAAATGTGACATACTCTCAAGGTTTGCAGAATGCTCTTTTTACATCTGGGCCGGGTGGGGCATGGTATATACAGGATTGGAAAGAGGGGCAATAGCCGAAAATTAAAAAATGGGCCACACTAGTGTGGCTCATTTTTTAATTTTCGGCTACTTTATATCCTGTGATATAATGGTTATATGAAAACTAAAAAACTCATCATTGGTAACTGGAAAATGTACCCTGCGAGCGTGAAGGATGCAAAGGCAAAGTTTACTGCAATCAAGAAGGTGGCTAGTAAGCTTACTAATGTGCAAACTGTAATTTGTCCGCCATTGGTATATGTAAGCGAGCTTAAAAAGTTGGTGACTGGGCACCGAGTGACTGTAGGCGCACAAAATGCATGGTTTGAAACTGAAGGTGCCTTTACAGGTGAGGTTTCTATCGCAATGCTTGCGTCTGTCGGAGCGCAGTATGTTATAGTCGGGCATTCAGAACGCAGAGCGATTGGTGAAACTGATGAGCTCGTAAACAAAAAAGTTCTTGCTGGTGTAAAAGCAGGAATGAATGTTGTGCTTTGTGCAGGCGAGCGAGATCGCGACCCAGACGGAGTGTATCTAAAATTTATAAATGAGCAAATAAAAGAAGCTCTACACGGCGTCCAAAAAAAGGAACTCAAAAAAATCGTCATTGCATATGAGCCAATATGGGCAATAGGGAAGAATGCAATCCATCCTGCGTCTACTGACGATGCTCTTGAAGTTTCAATACTCATAAGAAGAACTCTTGCGGATATGTATGGCAAGGACGGCAGTATAATACCAATACTTTATGGTGGTTCGGTAGATGCAAAAAATGCATGGGAGTTCCTTCTGAAATCCCAAGTCAACGGCCTCCTAGTAGGGCGCGCAAGTCTGGACCCTAAAATATTTGGCGAAATTTTGAAGTCAGCAAACAATATTAAATAAATGAAACTCCCCACAGTAAAAGACATCAAAAATTTAAAGGGCAAGCGCGTGGTGCTTCGCTTAGACTTTAATGTGCCTATTAAGAATGGAAAGATTGTTGAAACAATGCGTATTGACCGCGCAATGCCGACGGTGGAGTATTTGGTAAAGAAAAAAGCTCGAGTGATTATTCTCTCGCACATTGGCAAAGACGCGTCATCGTCTCTCAAACCTGTCGCGCAATATCTGAATAACTTGCCCGCCACCACCTATCGCTCAAAAAAAATTAAAGGCGATGGTGGGCGGGAGAAAATGAAGGTTGGGTTCGTTCCTGACTTCTGTACAGAAGCAGCACGCGCAGTTGCAGAGGGTTTGCCCGAGGGTGGGGTAGTGGTGTTTGAAAATCTTCGACTTGACGAACGAGAAGAAAAGAATGATAAGGAGTTTGCAAAGTACCTCGCATCTTTTGGGGAAGTGTATGTGAATGATGCGTTTGCTGTTTCGCACCGTGCGCATGCGTCCGTGGTTGGAATCACAAAATATCTTCCGAGTTATGCAGGATTTCTTATTGCCGACGAAATAAAAAATTTGTCACTTGCGCTCAAACCAAAGCATCCATTTCTTTTTATTTTGGGTGGAGCAAAGTTTGAAACAAAGATGCCCTTGATGAAAAAATTTATGAAAATCGCTGACAATGTATTTGTTGGTGGCGTTCTTGCAAACGACTTTTTTCATGACATAGGTATTGAAACGGGGATGTCATTTGTTGATAAATACAATTTTAAACTTACACCACTCTTGAAAAAAGGGAAAATAATTTTACCTACAGATGTCGTTGTAATAAATGGGGACGGAAAGAAAACAAGCGTGAAAAACTTGAACGAGATTTCATCTGGCGACAGTATCGTTGATGTTGGCCCTGAAACTATTAAAAATCTTGCGCCCATTCTAAAAAAAGCAAAGCTAATAGTGTGGAATGGACCGCTTGGATATTATGAGGGAGGTTTTGACAAGGCTACAGTCGCTCTTTTAAAAGCAATCACTGATACAAAAGTGACTTCAATCATAGGTGGAGGCGACACGGCGGTTATTGTGGAGAAGCTCGGTCTTGGGAATAAACTTTCTTTTGTATCAACTGGCGGTGGCGCAACATTAGACTTTCTTTCCGACGGCAAGCTTGTTGGTATTGACGCGATTTTAGGATGTAAAAAGAGGTAAGTATTTTATGCCCCATCAAACTCCAAAAGACCCTGCTCGTAAAATTGTTCCGCTCGTTTTTATTACTGTCTTAATTGACATGCTGGGGATAGGAATTCTTATTCCAGTCATACCTCAGCTTTTTACAAACCCACAGTCACCGCACTACATTTTAGCGAGCACAGCGTATGGAGAGAGCGGATATTTTTTAGTTGGGCTTTTGCTAGCGCTGTACGCAGGTGGAATGTTCCTATCCGCGCCGATTTTTGGAGAACTATCTGATAGATACGGTCGTAAAACTATTCTTCCGTGGGCGCTCGCTGGAGGGGCTATCTCATACGCACTCTTCGCTTATGGTGTTGCAATACAGAGCGTGCCACTACTTATTATTGCACGGATTACTGGAGGTCTGTCTGCTGGTAATATTGGTATAGCGCAGGCAGTGATAGCTGACATCACTCCGCCAGCCCTTCGCGCAGGAAGGTTTGGACTTATCGGCGCAGCATTCGGCATAGGGTTTATTCTTGGGCCATCGCTTGGTGGGATACTTTCAAACCCAAACGGACTTGGCGTCTTTGGCGCGGCAACACCATTTTGGTTTTCCTCGTTTCTCGCAGGAGTGAATGTTTTGTGGGTAGTACATATTCTTCCAGAAACAAACAAAAATATTGAGCGAGTACATAGGAAGCTTATGCTTCTGCGTTCATTTGCGAATATTGCTAAAGCTTTTCGCCCGTCAAAGCTTCGCGCGCTTTTTGGAGTAAACTTTTTGTTTCAATCTGGGTTTTCATTTTATACTGCTTTCCTTGGTGTGCTCCTTGTTTATCGTTTTGCAATGAGTGAGGTGGACATCGGAACATATTTTAGTTTTGTGGGAGTTTTTATCGTTCTTACTCAGGCGCTCATTACTCGGCCAGTAACTGCTCGCTATACTGAAAAACAAATTCTTCGTGTTTCAATCCCAGCAGTTTCTTTGTGTGTTATGCTCATCGCTTTTGCAAGCACACCGTTTATGCTCTACTTTATCGCGCCATTCTTTGCAGTGTCCGTTGGTTTGTCTATGGCAAATCTTACTGCCGCTGTGAGCCGTCGCGCGGGGGATGGTATTCAGGGTGAGGTGCTTGGAATCAATAGCAGTATAAATGCTCTCGCGCAGGCATTCCCCCCACTTCTTGGTGGACTGATTGCAACAATTGCCAGCCCTATTTCTGCTTTACTTGTTGGCGCAACGTTCATTGCATTTTCTGCGTACGGTTACAAGCATGTGACGCATGATTAAACGAACAAGAGAAAAGCCCGAACGGCGTAGCCGTTCGGGCTTTTCTCTTGTTCTCTACTTCGCCTTCTTTACCGCCTTCTTTTTTGGAGCTGGAGAAATTGATTTTTTGATATTCTTCCAGTGTCCGCGAAGCTCCTTGACCATTGCTTCTACTTCCGCTGGGTCAATATTTTTTACAGCTTTGTATTTTGTTCCAACCTTATCGACAACCATCGCGTATTGCTCTTCAGTAACGTCTTTTAGTTTTTCTACGCCCTCAAGTACTTCACCTTTTGCCTTGAGCATCCAGCCCCGCACCTTTTTTCTATTTTTTGCTCCGTCCTTGCTTCCATATAGAAAATATCCTGCCGCGGCGAGAGCTGCGATTGTGGCAACCCCCGCACCAATAGCCACTTTTTCTGTTGTTTTTTTCTTCATATTCTATTTTTTGTTATTAGATGTAAACGATTGTATAAAAGCAATAATTTTCTGCAACATATTTTCGTTGCTATTTTTTATTTGCCGGCGCGCCGATGAAATCCCTTTTGCAAATCTTTCGCTTTCTTTTCGTATGATATGCACCACCTCACTTACATCCTTCGCTGTGCGAAGTACATAAAAAAGAAGGATTGACAAAAAAATCGCAAGCATAACAACCACGACAGTAGTCACCAAAAAGAAAATATCCATTTTTACAAAAGCGTCCATAGGTACTAGAGTAGTATACAACTAAAAACCACCGATGCAAAAATTTTGACTAAAAGTTCTTGATTTTTTCTGAAACCTCGGCCATCTCTCCTTCGTTGTATCCTCGCGCGCCACGCCAATGAGTGAAGCCATCGCCTGAAAAGCGGGGGACTATGTGGATGTGGGTGTGAAAAATGATCTGTCCGGCTACAGGGTCATTGTTCATTTCAATATTAATTCCATCGGCATTGAGCGCGCCTTTAACAGCGATAGAAAGTCTTTTTACGACTGTCATCATATGAGCAAGTGTTTCGTCTGGAGTTTCGTAGAGGTTGGCGTGGTGGGCTTTTGGTATAACGAGAGTGTGCCCGATGTTTACAGGGTGGATATCAAGAAAAGCGAGAACCGTGTCGTCTTCGTAGACTTTGGTACCAGGAACTTCCTCAGCAATGATTTTGCAGAATAAACAGCCTGCCCCGTTGGAATTTTTATCTGATGTCATTTTGTTGGGAAGAAAGATGATTAATATAGAACCACATAGGGAGGATTGTAAAAATTCCTTCTGGGGTCAGTCATAGACATTAGTATATGGTAGAATGCCAATTATGTCATCCGACCTCTCAGGCTATCCAGACCTTGTGCAAACGCTTCTGAAAAAGAGGGGCATTACTAACGCCCCCGATGCAGAGCATTTTTTATATCCGGATTTTGATCGTGATGTGCGTGATCCGTTTGAGATTCTCAATATGGAAAAGGCGGTGGAGCGTATTTTGCGCGCTATTGACGCAAACGAGCGTATCGCAATTTATGCGGACTACGATTGCGACGGTATTCCCGGCGCAGTGTTATTTAATGATTTTCTAAAAAAAATAAAGTATGAAAATTTTGAGGTGTATATTCCACATCGAAATATTGAGGGTTATGGACTGAACAATAACGCGCTTGATCTCCTTGCAGAGCGTGGAGCAACAGTCGTCATAACTATTGATTGCGGAATCGTGGACGTGGAAGAGGCGGACCACGCAAAAAAGCTCGGGATTGACCTTATTATCACCGACCACCATCTTCCTCAGGATGTTTTGCCAAAAGCGTATACAATTATAAATTCAAAACAGGCATCTGATACGTATCATGACAATATGCTATGTGGGGCGGGGGTAGCATGGAAGCTTGTTTCGGCGTTACTCGCGCGACGTGGGGAAGCGTGGGGTGTGCAAAAAGGTTGGGAGAAATGGCTACTTGATATGGCGGGACTTTCCACTGTTGCGGATATGGTACCTCTTCGCAATGAAAATCGCGCGCTCGCAAGATACGGTCTTATGGTGCTTCGCAAATCGCGACGCCCTGGACTCCTAGCGTTACTCGCAAAGATGGATATGACACAGGCAAACATCGTGGAAGACGATATTGGTTTTATGATCGGCCCACGAATCAACGCGGCGAGCAGAATGGGAGAACCGATGGATGCATTTCGTTTGCTATCAGCAGAGACGATGGAAGAAGCGAAAGAGTGCGCAGAAAAATTGATGCACCTAAACGACGCGCGCAAGGGACTCGTCGCAAGTATGGTAAAGGAGGCGAACAAACATTTGGAGGCGAGAGAACTCAGTGGACTACTCCGAGAAATAATTGTTATAGGTAATCCAATGTGGAAGCCCGGACTCGTGGGGCTCGTTGCGATGAACCTTGTGGAAAAATACGAGCGTACTATTTTTGTATGGGGGCGCACAGAGAGTGGGGAGATAAAAGGTTCGTGTCGTTCGGATGGCACAGTGCATGTGGTAGATATGATGACGTCTGTTCCCGAAGGAGTTTTCATTAACGTAGGCGGACACGAAGAAGCTGGAGGTTTCACGGTTTTAAATGATGCAGTGCACACACTTGAAGACGAACTCGTGAAGGTGTATCAAAAGGTGCGGAAGGAAAAAGAGGAGTCTCAGCTTTCAGTAGACACAACACTCATGCTCTCGGAAGTGAATTGGGTAAATTGGAAACAAATTGAAAAGTTTGCGCCGTTTGGAATGGCGAATCCAAAACCAGTTTTTCTTTTTGAAAAAGTGAAAATTGCTGACGCGCGATTTTTTGGAAAAGAAAAAACGCATCTTGAACTCTCATTTGAGGATTCAGAAATTAAGGCAGCTTTATTTTTTGCGGAAGATAAAAAATACAAAGAGATCAAAACGGGGGACATAATTGACCTAGTTGCTACTATGGAGGTTAATACGTTTCGCAACAAGAGAGAGCTTCGGCTAAGAATTGTAGAGGTGGTAAAAAAAATGTAGACTGAACACATGGCAAAATCATCTGACATAATTATTTACACAGACGGCTCGTCACGCGGGAACCCTGGACCCGGAGGTTGGGGGGGTATCGTTGCGACACACGAACATGTCGCTGAACTTGGAGCTGGTGATAAACATACGACAAACAATAGGATGGAGTTAGTGGCGGCCATAGAGTCGCTTTCGTACGTGAGAGACCTAGGTGGGGAGTATGCGATAGACATGCGCGTAGACTCGCAGTATGTGATCAACGGCATTACAAAGTGGGTCGCAGGCTGGGAGAAAAATAATTGGGTGACGAGCAAAAAAGAAGAAGTTCTTAATCGTGATTTGTGGAAAGCACTTGCTCTAGTTGTTGCAGATTTACAAATGAGTGGATGTAAAATTTCTTGGAACTATACTCCTGGACACGCGGGCATCGAAGGGAACGACCGCGCAGATATTATTGCTACCATGTTTGCAGATGATGATGTTCCAGAACTTTTTAATGGTATGAGGGGCGAGTACACTGTAGACCTTGTTCCACACGCTGGGGACCCAAAACTTTTAGCAGGCAAAAAACTGAAATCAAAATCAAAGAGTGGAGTGAAAGCGTATTCATACTTGAGTTTGGTAAATGGAAAACTGATGAGACATGCGACGTGGGATGAGTGCGAGAAGCGCGTGAAAGGAGTGAGTGCTGTGAAGTTTAAAAAAGCAGTGAGTGCAGACGATGAGATGGCAATTATAAAATCGTGGCTAGAACAATCTGGTTAACAGATTGTTCGCCCGAACATTTGTTTACAAATGTTTTAGTGGGTCTTTAGAAAAAAATAAAAATGGCTATCACTTTAGTGGTAGCCATTTAGGTTTCAATTACTTCAGTTTTTGAAATGAGCACCGTTCGTGATTTTGAGAAGCCGAGTGACATTGAGGGTTTCATTGAAATCTTTGTCTCGCTTCCACGCAATCCACCCAATATGGAGACAATAGGGCGGTGATGTGCCACAGGAACCCACTCTATTATTTCGTCATCGCGATACAGTGTGCCAGGTAATATTACGGCGTCAGTAAGAGCAACCTTTTTGTCCTGCACGTATAGATTCCAGAAAAAAAGTGAGGATCCTGACCAGCCGTCCTTTTTTAGCTCAGATCCAGCTGTCTTCCATCTTTCCTTTTCTTCAAGAATACAAAGAGCAATAGTGATGAGCATATCATCTTCTGTTTGTTTTGGTGGTGATATGAATAAATGAGCCATTTTGTAACATCTAATAAAATCGTTTGATACTTCATCGTGCTCATCATATGGAGCAAGAACATTTTCTCTCCATATGACCTCACTTAAAATAAATGTTTCACTTCGCTCTATCCTCATGACAACCTCCTTTTCAATGTCTTTTATAATGGTAGCAAGAAAGTGTCTTTTTGCAATATAGTGTAGGATAATAGAAAATGAATACGAAATATTTTTTTGGTTTCATAATTAGTTTCATTGTCGGTGTTGCGCTAGAGAGTATATTAGATTTTGGATACTCATTCGCAGTATTGTGTGTGATATTATCACTCTTTATATTTCTAATAAGAGATACAGGGCCTCAGTCAAAAACTGTTGTTTTTGTTTCACTGATTTTTTTAGGTATTGCTTTGGGGATTTTTCGTGTAGATGTTTCTAATGCGAATACATCGGCTGGCATACTAGATAGTGTTGTTGGGAATCTAGTAAAACTTGATGGAGTGATTATTGATGAACCTGATGTCCGAGAGAAATACACAAATGTTGTCCTAGAGACGAATAATGTCCTTGAGAAAAATACACGAATTCTTGTGCGCCTTCAAACATACCCAGAATTAAAATATGGAGACAGTGTTTCAGTAATAGGGAAAATAGTAATTCCTCAAAACTTCTCTTCTAAAGACAACACTCGAGCGTTTGACTATCGGTCTTACCTCGCGAAAGACGGCATACATTATCAAATGTATTTTCCCGAGGTCTCAGTAGTTTCACACGGTAATGGAAATCTAATTCGTGAAAAACTTTTCATATTTAAATCGTGGCTCATGAAAAATATTTCACAAAGTATTCCTGAGCCAGAGTCGTCACTTGCGAGCGGTATTACGCTTGGAGCAAAACAGTCACTCGGAGAGGATTTAATACAAAAATTTCGTGAAACAGGAATTGCTCATATTGTAGTTCTGTCTGGGTACAACATAGCAGTAGTTGCAAGTATAATTTCTCGAGCTGTTATGTTCATGCCATTTTCAATTAGACTTTTTACGAGCGCGCTTGGCATTATTCTTTTTGCGGTAATGGTTGGTGGAGGCGCAACAGTCGTGCGCGCGACATTAATGGCACTCGTGGTGATACTTGCGCGTATGCTCGGTCGCGAGGGTGATGCTCTTCGCGTGCTAATGCTTGTGGGAGGCACTATGGTCTTTGTTAACCCAATGATACTTTTTCATGACGTGTCATTTCAACTTTCATTTTCTGCGACACTAGCGATTGTTGTTTTTGTGCCAGTCTTAGAAAAATATTTTGTATTCATTTCAAGTAAAATTTTTAGAGAAATAATTGTTACAACTTTTGCTACACAAATTTTTGTGTTTCCGCTCATTCTTTATCATATGGGAAGCATGTCACTCATAGGTTTCATTTCAAATATTTTTATTTTACCAGTTGTTCCAATTGCGATGCTCGCAGTTTCTCTTGCCGCGGTACTTGCGTGGTTGCCTATTGCTGGAAACCTACTCGCGATTTTTGCATATGGGCTTCTTGCGTATATCGTCACACTTGTAGAATTTTTTGCGCGAGTGCCATTTGCATCGCTTCACAACATTTCATTCCCACTCTTGACACTGGCTATTACGTACACGCTACTTGGAATATTTATTTTTCAATTTCGCTCACGACTTCGGGGCTATTGATGTAGCGATAAAATAGTAGAAGCACAACTGCGGCAATGATGACGAGGATAATAGCGTAGCGACCAAAAAGGTCAGATGACTTTCCAAAAAAGAACCCGATAGAAATAAATCCCAGTGCCCAAATGAATGACGCGATGAACATGAGTGGCGCAAAAAGAATGCGTGAGAATTTTCCGAGCCCTGCAACGATGGGAACAAAAACTTTTATTGCTGGTAAAAGTTTTCCAATAAAAATAAACCATGCCCCCTTTTTCTTGAAAGCATATTCAACTTTTGAAAGTTCACGTTCTGGGAAAATTTTCATACGTTCAATAAATGTTCTCCCGTGTTTGCGCGCAAGTTCGTACAAAATAATATTTCCGATTGCGTTGCCGAGAGCGCCAACAAATGCCACGAGAGCGAATGTGAGATTACCTTGTGCAACGAAGTATCCTGCAATAATGAAAAGTATTTGGCTTGAGGGGAATGAAACAGCTCCGTTTGCAATCATCAAAGCAAAAATTGCAAAATAACTCCCGCCTTGTATTAGCGCCTCTATAGTAGTATCGGTCATGTTTACATTGTAACACGACAGTAGGCTTCATCTCGCGTATTAATAGAACGCTATCGCGTTCTATTAATACGCGAGAAAAAAATGCGCGTGAGGTGAAAAATTGATGAGTTTGGTGTGGTATCATGCTTAAATAATGAAGCACTTCTCTAAACGTAACACACAGTATGTAGTTCTCGCTGTTTTCGTTTTTATAAATATTTTTATTTGGTCTGCGCTCGCACGCGCAGACAGTGCCGGTGTCCTTACAGTTGCATTTTTAAATGTTGGTCAAGGCGATGCTATTTATATTGAAGCGCCAAACGGGAACCAAATGCTTATTGATGGAGGACCACCATCTGGCGCAGTCTTGCGTGAGCTTGGTCGTGTGATGCCGTATTGGGATAGGTCGATTGATATTGTGCTCGCGACGCACCCCGACCAAGATCATGTGGGCGGTCTACCATCTGTGATTTCGCGAATGCGTATTGACAATGTCATTACATCTGAAAACACGTCTGACACAGGAGTGTATAGAGCGTTTGAAAAAGTGATTTTAGAAAAGAACCCTCGTCTCATTCTAGTTCGCGCGGGAGAGAAAATAATTTTGGATGATGGAGTTGTGTTTGAAATCCTGTTTCCAAATATGAATACAGCAGAGTGGGAGACAAACACAGCGTCAGTCGTTGCGCGACTTTCGTACGGCGAACAATCATTCCTTTTTACGGGCGACTCGCCGCTTTCGGTAGAGAAGTACCTCGTTGGTAAAAACGGTAGAGCGCTAAATTCAACAGTCCTTAAACTTGGACACCACGGTTCAAGGACTTCCAGTTCCAAAGTATTCCTCTCGGCAGTTGACCCTAAATACGCAGTTGTATCCGCTGGAAAGAATAATAGCTATGGCCATCCACATAAGGAAGTCACTGATTTGCTCGCGCTGCTCAAAGTTCCTTCTATTAATACAGCCGAGCACGGCACTGTAATTTTCAGGACGGATGGTGCAAATTTACATATCAACTAAAAACTCGCTTTAAGGCGAGTTTTTAGTTGATATCTAGATCACCTGAATCTTTGTGTGCTTCCCTACTTTCATGCACTTGGTGCAGATTTTGATGCGTGAGCCATCGGCAAGAGGCGCCCATTGGAGATTTGGGTACTTTCGCTTGTTTCCAGTTGGGTTGAATTTGGTAGCGCGAACACGATTAGAGTAGTGACCTACAATAATGGTTCCTTTTCCGCAAGTTGGACATGTTTTTGCCATAATGATTTTGTTAACGAGCGTAGCGAGATTAGAAAATCATTACCCGCCTAAGTTTTGTTTCGCAAAATTTGGGCGGGTCTATGAATTATGTCGCTTCACTCCTAATTCATTAGATGCTATCATATATTGAACATTATGCAAGTAGAGACACTCTTTTTCCTAGTTATCCTTATCTTCTCCATAATTATCCATGAAATTGCGCACGGATATATGGCGGAATGGTTTGGAGACCCCACTGCTCGGCTTGCTGGGCGTCTTACTCTAAACCCTGTTCCACACATTGATCCGCTTGGCTCAATTATTGTTCCAGCGCTGATGCTCTTTGGATCTGGTGGCAGTTTTGCTTTTGGATGGGCAAAACCTGTTCCATATAACCCTTATAATTTAAGCAATTTCAAATGGGGAACGGTATTGGTCGGACTTGCCGGCGTCTTGGCAAATCTTACCCTAGCTGTCATCTTTGGATTGATGCTTAGATTCAACACAGAACTCGGAATTTCGCCTGGGCCATTCGCTGAAATGCTTGCTACTATTGTGTTCCTCAATATTGTCCTAGCTGTCTTTAATATGATACCGTTTCCCCCGCTAGACGGCGCCAAGGTCCTTTTTGCCTTTCTTCCCGTCCGTTTTCAATATATCCACGACTATTTGGAGCAAAATTGGTTAATTTTTATTGTTTTTGTGATATTTTTCGCACGGTACATTATATGGCCAATATCCAGCTTCATTTTTTCGATGATTACCGGGGTAGGGCTATAAATTCCAACATTTAACAATTGACGGGCCCACTTTTGACTTTCGACTTCGAATCAGCTGACGGGTCACCAGAGCTGTGTCCTGGGCACGTGTCTTGGACATAAACACTTTAAGATTTTCGACTAGCGAAAAATTGCAAGTGGTCCGAGGCAGGGCGTCCCGCCTCGGACCACTTGCAATTTTGGGCACCCTATAGTAGAGTATCTGGACTTGGTCGCTATGCGGCTAGTTTTAATTTAATATATGCCAACAACCAACCAGCTCGTAAAGCGCCCACGAAAGATTTTTAAAAAGAAGTCTAGTTCAATCGCGCTTGGAAAAAGCTTTAACAGCATTTTGAACAAGCCTGTTTTTCACAATTCTCCTTTTAAGCGTGGTGTTTGCACAAAAGTAACGACAACTACTCCAAAGAAGCCAAACTCAGCGCTTCGCAAAATCGCCCGTGTTCGTCTTACTAATGGTATGGAAGTTACTGCATACATTCCTGGTATGGGCCACAAGCTTCAGGAGCACTCGGTGGTTATGATTCGCGGAGGTCGCGTAAAGGACCTTGGAGGTGTGCGCTACCACATTGTTCGTGGACGTTTGGATGCAACACCAGTAGAGAAGCGTATGAAGGGTCGCAGTCAATACGGAGCAAAGCGTCCAAAGGCAGGAGCTCCAGCTAAGAAATAAATACTATGCGTAGAAAAGTAAAAAATCGTAATATTCCAGGAGAGGACCTCGTATACAATTCAACGAAGGTTTCTAAACTTATCAACTACATAATGGAGCGTGGAAAGAAAAACACAGCGCGCGCAATCGTGTACGAAGCGTTTGATATTGTAAAAGAGAAAAAGAAAGATCTTGAACCTCTTGAAGTTTTTGAGCTTGCTCTCAAGAACACAGGACCTCTTATGGAAATTCGTTCACGCCGTGTTGGTGGCGCAAACTATCAGGTTCCGCATGAGGTGCGTCCAGATAGACGCTTCGCGCTTTCAATGCGATGGATTATTAATGCAGCAAAGGCAAAGAAGGGTCGCCCCATGCACGAGAAGCTTGCGGACGAAATCCTAGCCGCAAGTAACAACGAGGGTGAGGCAGTGAAGAAGCGCGAGAATGTTCACAAGATGGCGGAGGCGAACAAGGCATTCGCTCACTTCGCCTGGTAAAAAATGGTTAATTTGGGCGCAGCGCTTTGTTGCTCGTGTAAAAAAAATAACTCACAGTACTTTTGTACAGCTCGTTATTTTTTTAACACGGCGCCTCGCGCTGCATCCCAAATAAAACATTTTTTACCACAGTGATATCTCAAGCAAAGTTATTTATCTTGAAAGACTGAGTTTGGGCTAGGTTGAGAGGATTAATGTGCTAACTTCTGAATTTTATTTTACTTTTAACTTTAAAAACTTTATTAACTTTATAAACTGACATATGGACAGAGAATATCCGTTAGAGAAACTACGCAATTTTGGTATCATCGCGCACATCGACGCAGGCAAGACGACAACGTCTGAGCGTATTTTGTTTTACACAGGTATGACTCACAAGATTGGTGAGGTTCACGAAGGTGCAACCACAACCGACTGGATGGAACAGGAGCGCGAGCGTGGTATCACCATTACTGCGGCGGCTATTAGTTGCGCGTGGAATAAAACGGACGAGCCAAAGGATAAGAAAAATCTCTGGCATTTTAATATCATCGACACACCAGGACACATCGACTTTACTGTAGAAGTAAAGCGTTCCCTTCGTGTGCTCGACGGCGCAGTGGTGGTCTTTGATGGAGTTGCAGGAGTAGAGCCACAATCAGAAACAAACTGGCGCTATGCAGACGAGGCAAAAGTTCCACGTATTTGTTTCATTAACAAATTGGACCGTACAGGCGCGTCATTTGAGAAATCATACGCATCTATTCTTGATAGACTAAACACAAAGGCTGTTCGTATGCAGATTCCTGTTGGACTTGAGGATGAGTTTGAAGGTGTTATCGATCTTCTTAAGATGAAGATGTTTAAATTTGAAGGAGAGATGGGTATTGAAGTAAAAGAGGCGGAAATCCCTGAGAAATATTTAGCTGAGGCAAAGCAGTTCCGTGCTGACCTTATTGAGCGTATTGTAGAGAACGATGAGACATTGATGAACGACTATCTTGAAGGAAAAGAAATTCCTATGGATGTTCTCAAAGCAAATCTTCGTAAGGCAGTTATCAATAACGAAATTTTCCCAGTGTACGCAGGCTCAGCCCTCAAGAATAAGGGTGTACAGCTCGTGCTCGACGCAGTGGTGGATTATCTTCCATCCCCTCTTGATATCCCCGCTATTCACGGAATAGACCCACGCACAGGAGATGCAATTGATCGCCATGCATCTGACAAGGAGCCTTTTACTGCGCTTGCGTTCAAACTTCAGGCAGACCCATTCGTCGGACAGCTTTGTTTCTTCCGCGTGTATTCAGGTACTATAGAAGCAGGTTCATATGTATACAATGCAACAACTGGCGACAAGGAGCGCGTGGGCCGTATGGTGAAACTTCAGGCGGATTCACGTCAGGAAATTAAAAAAGTTTTCGCAGGAGATATTGCGGCGATGGTTGGCCTAAAGGACACACGTACTTCACACACACTTTGTGATGAAGCAAACCCAATTATTTTGGAAGAAATTAAATTCCCTGAGCCAGTTATCTCTCTGCGTATTGAACCAAAAACAAAAGCAGACCAAGAGAGAATGGGTATGGCGCTTAGGAAGCTCGCAGACGAAGATCCAACGTTCCGCATTTCAAGCGATGAGGAAACAATGGAAACAATTATTTCCGGCATGGGCGAACTTCACCTAGAAATTCTCGTAGACCGCATGAAGCGCGAGTTCAACGTGGAAGCAAACGTTGGAAAGCCACAAGTTGCATACAAGGAAACTATCACTCGCGAAGCAGAAGCAGAGTGCAAGTACATCAAGCAGACAGGTGGTCGCGGTCAGTACGGCCATGTGAAGATTCGCATCAAGCCAATCGACAAGACTATTGCGGTTGAGGATCTTCCAAAACAGACAAAGCGTCGCGATGACCACTTTGAATTTACAAACTCTATTAAAGGAGGTGTTATTCCACAGGAATTTATTGCGCCAGTAGAAAAAGGTATCATCGAAGCGATGGACCGTGGTGTGCAGGCAGGCTACAAGGTGGTAGATATTTCAGCTGAGCTTTACGACGGTTCTTTCCACGAAGTGGACTCTTCAGAAATCGCGTTTAAGATTGCAGGTTCTCAGGCATTCCAAGAAGCGGTAAAGAAAGCAGGTCCAGTTATTCTTGAACCTATCATGAAAGTGGAAATCGTCATGCCAGAGAAGTTCATGGGTGACGTTGCCGGCAACCTCTCATCAAAGCGCGCACAAATCGAAGGAATGAGCGAGCGTGGCATGATGAAAGTGCTCACAGCGCAAGTTCCTCTTTCTGAAATGTTTGGCTATACAACCGCTCTTCGCTCAATGACAGAAGGTCGCGCTTCATCAACAATGGAGTTTGATCACTACGATATTGTGCCTCAAAATGTAGCGCTCACTATTATTGAAGCAAGGAAGTAGGTAGCTAAAAAATAAAGGGCAGTCCTTTTTTAAAAAAGGACCGCCCTTTATTAGCGACGTAGAGCGAGAGTGCTGGAAAAGTAATCTTTTTCAGTACCGAGCCGAGGAGCTAATATAGGTCAATACCGCGTGGTCTCTGCCACGCTTTTGTATGAGCGAAGCGAATTCGAAGTATTACCCTGCGGTCTCTGCCGCAGGGGCCTATATTTTGTAGGAGGCCCGACTTTTTGGGTTCCTGTTATCCACAGGAAATAGCCTGTTTATATTTATAAATGGTACAATATGAACACTAATTACTGACAAACATTTCCATGAGCGAACACAAAAAAAAGATTCTTATTATTGAGGACGATGAACATGTCTCAAGGGTTTATGAGATGAAGTTTTTAAAAGAGGGATACACCACCGTTCTCATTGCCAGTGGCGAGGAGGCGACAGAAAGGGTAATAGAAGAAAGGCCCGACCTTATTATTCTTGATCTAATGGTGCCCAAGAAAGACGGTTTTGCGATTCTTGAGGAAATCAAGAAAAATCCAGATACAGCAAATATTCCTGTATTGGTTCTTTCAAATCTTGGCGGAAAGATAGACCAAGATAGAGCCATTACACTTGGCGCAAACGAATATATGATAAAAGTAAGCCATTCAATGCAGGAGGTTGTAGATAAGGCAAAAAGTTATTTAAAATAAAAATGAGAATATTTAGTGTATTTGAAAAATTGTTTACTCCATACGCGCTTATTGCGCTCAATCTTGCCATAATTTTGTCTGCCCTACTTGCTGGAGGTGGTGAATATTTTGCAGAATCGGGACTTGCTCATGGTATAGCTATACTCTTTGTTGCTCTAATAATTGTAAGAATTTTTTCAGATTATGCGTTCAGTGACTATATTTTACGCGGTTTTTTAAGAATTCAGATGGCATTCTTTCTTTTTTTGGGCCTTGTTCATGTGTATGAGTATCTTGGGCTCGATGTTTTTATGTTCAATGCGGAAGTGGTGGAGCTTTCTGTAATGGGAAGTTATTTGCTATGGATACTAGGTATTCTCTTGGCTCTTGAATTTGTATTCCGCATTTATTCCCAAAAATCAGCAATGTTTACCGTAATACTATACACGCTTCTAATCGGCTGTTTCTCTGTTCTTGTGTTCGCCAGCCTTTCGCCAGTAGTCGCAAAGAGTCTGCCGGAATGGTTCCCATTGATCATCCTCTCTGGAATAGTTGGATTTGGAGTCATTAGCATTTTGGCGATGGTGAAAATACGAGAGATTATGCCAGTTTTTGCTGACTACTCTAGATATGCGATTCCAGCGACGATTCTCGTAATCTTAGCTGCATTTTCTGAGTATTTTGAATCAACGAGTTATTTGCTTACATTTGGTATTTCTCATACACATGTTCTCTATTTTGCCCATTTTTTTGTATACATAGCGCTCAGCCTTCTTCTTATTGGATTTGGTAAGCTTAAAAAACCAAAAGGAATTTACGCGGAGATGTAGGAGGTGCTGCGCGCACAACTGACTACTGGCACCGTTTGCGCGGACATTTGACTAGAAAATTCGCCATTTGCCAATGGCGAATGGCAAATTTGTCAGTTATTATATGTCAGCGGTCGGCTGTGGGTGGGAGTAGTCAAGGGGCAGATTTGCGCTTTGCGCAAAACCTCCCCTTGACCCCCACACCTATCTCCACATTGTTCTGCTTTTGGGTAGATTTGTATATGTAATATTTACCATACTATGCTTTTAGTATTAGACTGTTTTATCGTTGGCAGAACAAAAGCGATGTGTGGATAGGTGAAGGGGTTGACTATTATTCCCTATTTGGTAGTATTGCCTTTGTATCGCACAACTTTGTATTTTGCGGTACTTTTTTATCAGTTTATTTAATTTTCTCTTGTAATAAAAGGCTTTTGGGGTAACTTTTATAAGTAGCCTCGTGTACAGGCCCTTCATTACAAGAACAACAAACATATGGCAGAAGCATTTGATCGTTCCAAGCCACACGTCAACGTAGGTACCATTGGTCACGTTGACCACGGCAAGACAACCCTTACAGCGGCAATCTTGAACACTCTCCACATGGCTGGAAAGGATGTAAAGATGAAGTCGGTGGATGACATTGACTCAGCTCCAGAAGAAAAAGCTCGCGGTATTACAATCGCGCTTTCTCACAACGAGTATTCGTCAGACACACGTCACTACGCGCACATTGACGCGCCTGGTCACGCTGACTACATTAAAAACATGATCACAGGTGCCGCTCAAATGGACGGCGCTATCCTCGTGGTTGCAGCAACGGACGGTGTGATGCCCCAGACACGAGAGCACATCCTCCTTGCAAAGCAGATCGGTGTACCAAAGATTGTTGTATTTCTAAACAAGTGCGACATGGTTGAAGACGCGGAAATGATTGACATGGTTGAAGAAGAGGTTCGTGAACTCCTTACGAAGTATGACTTTGATGGAAAGGACGCTCCAGTTATCCGTGGATCAGCTCTAAAGGCTCTTGAGGCAAAAACCCCAGATGACGAGTGGGCAAAGAAGGTTCTTGACCTTATTGCTGCAGTGGACACATATGTTCCGGTGCCAGTACGTGATGTTGCAAAGGCGTTCCTTATGCCAGTTGAAGACGTCTTCTCTATTGAAGGTCGCGGTACTGTAGTTACAGGACGTATTGAGCGCGGAGTTGTGAAGGTAGGAGAGGAAATTGAAGTTGTTGGTATCAAGGACACTGTAAAGACTACAGTTACTGGTATTGAAATGTTCAACAAGTCACTCCAAGAGGGTATGGCAGGAGACAACGCCGGCATCCTTATCCGCGGTATCAAAAAGGAAGACATTACTCGCGGTCAGGTTATTTGTAAGCCAGGCTCAGTAACTCCACACACAGAGTTTGAAACAGAAGTTTACATCCTTACAAAGGAGGAAGGCGGACGTCATACTCCATTTTTCAACGGTTACAAGCCACAGTTTTACATCCGCACAACGGACGTAACAGGAGACGCAACACTTCCAGCAGGAACAGAAATGGTTATGCCAGGAGACACAGTGAAGCTCAAGGTTAAGCTCATTGCGCCAGTTGCTCTTGAAGTAGAACAGCGTTTCGCTATTCGTGAAGGAGGCCGTACTGTAGGCGCCGGCGTAGTAACAAAGATTATTGCGTAAGCACCGAACGTCTCGTTCGTAGTTCTATTAAAATCCCATGACAACAGCAACAAAAAAAACAGTTACAAAAAAGTCTGTAGCAAAGAAGGCCACAGATAAAGAAGTAACACACAAGCTCCGTATTCGCGTACGTGCGTATGAAAACAAAGTGTTGGACAACTCTGTAAAGCAGATTGTGGACACCGCGCTTCGTTACGATGCCGAAGTCATTGGGCCAATGCCACTTCCAACTGAGATCAAGAAGTACACCGTACTTCGCTCAGCATTCATTTACAAGAATGCGCGTGAGCAGTTTGAAATGCGTGTTCACAAGAGATTGATTGATATCTTGAATCCGAACGCAAAAGTTGTTGAGGCTCTCACCAACCTTTCGCTCCCATCAGGAGTCAACATCGATGTGAAGATGATGTAGTAGATTTTTAAGGAGCGAAAGCGACTATAAAAATCACTACCCAGCCCCTGTTTTGAGATTTTGAAATTTCGAGACTTCAAAACAGGGGCTGTGGTAAATTGTGATTATTAAGTAAGTAAAAAATACCAACAACCCCTCCATCGAGAGAATGGTTGCAATGGTTACCGTTATGAAATTTATTCTAGGAAAAAAAGAAAGTATGTTCTCGTTCGTCGGCTCCGACGGGCGTGCTGTGGCTGCAACCCTTCTTTCTGTTGGACCAGTGTCTATTACACAGGTTAAATCAAAAGAGAGTGATGGGTACGAAGCTATTCAAATGGGCTTTGGCACTCGCGCTGCAAAAAATATCTCAAAGGCAGTCCAGGGCCACACAAAGGACCTCGGTCTCTTTATGACAATCCGCGAGTTCCGAGTTGACGACTCAAGCTCATGGAAGAAAGGCGACACTATCGATGCGTCACTTTTTGAAATTGGTGATGAGGTTACTGTTTCAGGTACATCAAAGGGAAAGGGTTTCCAGGGTGTGGTGAAGCGTCATGGTTTCCATGGAGGAAGCCGTACTCACGGACAAAAGCACTCTGAGCGTGAGCCAGGTTCTATTGGTTCAACAGGTCAGCAGAAGATTTCAAAAGGTCGTCGTATGGCCGGACGTATGGGCGGAGAGCGTATTACCGTAAAAGGTTTGCGTGTGCTCGGGGTCGACACTACTAATGGGAAGATTCTCGTATCTGGCTGTGTGCCAGGCGTGAAGGGCGCGCTTCTCGAGATTAAAGCAACTGCTAAATAAATATCATGGAAGCAACAATTTACAATACAAAGGGAAAAGAAGCTGGAAAGCTTGCGCTAAACGAAAAGGTTTGGGGCCTTTCATGGAATGCAGACTTGGTTCACCAGGTTGTGGAGTCAATGCGCTCAAACGCGCGCACCTCATCAGCACAGGTAAAGGACCGTAGTGCAGTATCTGGCGGTGGCAAGAAGCCATGGGCTCAGAAAGGTACTGGTCGCGCTCGTCACGGTTCATCTCGTTCACCTATTTGGCGTCACGGTGGAGTTACACACGGCCCAATGAATGAAAAGGACTACTCAAAGAAGATCAACAAGAAAGTTCGCGCAAAAGCGCTCTACACTGTTCTCTCTGAGAAGCTTCGCCAAGGAGAAGTCCTTTTCATTGATTCAATTTCGATGAAGGCCCCAAAGACCACAGAAGCAAAGGGCATCCTTATAGCGCTCGCAGGTGTTAAGGGCTTTGAAAAGATGCTCACAAAGCGCAAAAACGCTGCTTACTTTGCGACAGGTGAGAAGTCGGAAGCAGTTGCAAAGAGTTTCTCAAACTTTGGGAACATTGACTTTGACGCAGTGGAAAATATGAACCCAATTGACCTCTTGAACCACAAATACGTCGTGATTGTGAGTCCAGAGAAAGCTATTAGTTTTATTGAGGGCAAGCTTGCAACAGCTGTCGCTACTAAGTAACTCGTACAATCATGGCCATTTTTACAAAAACAACAAAAGAAACTAAGGCACCCAAGGCTACCAAGGTAAAGAAAGAGGGAAACGCTCTTGGAGAGCGCGTGAACGCTATTGTTCGCCCGCACATTACAGAGAAGGCGGCTATTCTTGCTGAAAAAGGAACATACGTGTTTGAGGTTGCAAAGGATACAAACAAGATTGAAATTGCAAAGGCAATCCAAGCGCTTTACAACGTTACACCAGCTCGTGTGAACATTATTAATCTTCCTGATACACGTGTGTTTGTTCGCAATCGCAAGGGTGTAAAGTCGGGTCTTCGCAAGGCGTTGGTCACGCTTAAAAAAGGTGATAAGATTGAAATCCTCTAGTAAATCAAGGAGTGAAACGACTATGGTTTACTAGACCCTCCTCACTTTTGTTATGAATTTCGTGATTAGGGTAGAGAAAGAAAAAATTTGCAATAGTTATAAATTATAGTAAGATACAGGGGCACAAAAGTGGGGCGGGTGGTGATTTTTATAGTCGCCCTGCTCCTTAAAAATCAACCACATGAAAAAGTTTAAACCAACAACACCGTCGAATCGCCAGACAGCCATTGTGTCGTATCGTGGCGTTCTCACAACCAACGAGCCTTTGAAGGCACTCACAACAGGCTTCCGCCGTGGTTCTGGACGCAATGCATTTGGTCGCATCACTACACAGCACAAGGGTGGTGGTCACAAGCGCTCGTTCCGCGAAATTGATTTTCGTTTTGATAAGATTAATATCCCAGCAAAGGTTGAGACCGTTGAGTATGATCCAAACCGCTCAGGTTTCATTGGTGTTATTTGCTACGCAGACGGAGAGCGTCGTTATAATCTCCTCCCTCAAGGAATTAAGGTAGGCGACACAGTTATTACAGCCGAGGACGCTCCTCTTAAAGCAGGTAACCGCACAATTTTGCGCAAGCTTCCTGTTGGAACATTTGTATACAACATTGAGCTTCAGCCAAACGGCGGCGCGCGCATCGCTCGCTCAGCTGGAAACTACGCTGAAGTGGTCGCAAACGACAGAGGTCAGAGCCATTTAAAGATGCCGTCTGGAGAAATCCGAAAGGTTTCAGAAAATGTGTGGGCATCAATAGGCGCTGTTTCAAACGAGGAATACAAGCACCGCAATATTGGAAAAGCAGGACGCAATCGTTGGCTCGGCATTCGCCCAACAGTTCGTGGAAGCGCAAAGAACCCAGTTGATCACCCATACGGTGGAGGTGAAGGAGCACAAGGACGCGGAACAAAGCGCCCAAAGACAAAGTACGGAAAGGTAACAGGAGGTCGCAAGACACGTTCACCAAAGAAGTACTCAAACAACCTCATCGTCGCCCGTCGCAAGACCAAGCGCTCGAAGTAGTAAAAATTAAAGAGCGAAGCGACAATAATTTTTCTACCCAGCCTCTTCTTGAAGGGCTGTGGTAAAGATAACAAAACCCCGCCTGTCAGCTGACAGGCGGGGTTTTGTTATCCACAGCATTGTTCATTTGTAAATTTTGAAAGGTGTTATACTTGTAATTATGGATCAACAACAACCACTTGTGTGCCCGTCACACACCACGCAGTACATTGGAGCAGTTTTAGTCGGCATCATTGTCGGAGTAGGCGCAACATTTGTATACTTTAAACAAGCACCTGTGAGCGCAGGTAATAACACCTATCAAGCAGGCTTTGATGCGGCAAAAAATAGAGTTCTAGAAAGCCCAATGGGAATGATATTTAAAACTCCCGACGACATTCGCACACTCTCTGGTTCAGTCACTGCTATCAGTGGAAATAAAATCACTATTCACACAGAATCTCAAAACCCTTTTGACGACCCAGCGCTTGCTGACCGTATCGTTACAGTCACTGCTGACACAAAAATTTTTAAACATACACAAAAAACACCAGAAGTGTTAAAGGCAGAAATGGACGTACTTATAAAAAATATGCAATCAGCCAAAGCTGGTTCTTTGCCTGCAACACCACCACCGCCATCAACAAAAACTATGACTGATATAGCAAGCATCACAGTAGGAGCCGTACTCAATGTTACCGCCGTAGAAAATATAAAAATGTCCAAAGAGTTTCTAGTAAGTGAGATACAAATCCAATAATATATAAAACATGACCAACAAAATCTTTTCACCACTTAAAATTCTCACTCTAGCAGTCGTTCTTTCCTTTGGACTTTCGTACGTGTATGCGTGGACAGCACCGACACAATCTCCTCCTGCAGGGAATGTTTCCGCGCCAATAAATACGAGCGCAACCGCGCAGACGAAGGCTGGCAGAGTGGGGATTGGAGTTACAACACCACAAGCACCTCTACACACAGCAGGTTCCATCAACGCTCCATCAAATTCTGCGACACCAAATGGAAGCATAATGCTTGGTGGCACTGGTACCGGTGTTCAGATGTCAATGGGAGTCACTGCTGATGTCACTCCTCAATATGGCTGGATACAACCACGCTATACTAATGACAACACGAATTACAATTTAGTTTTGAATCCAAACGGCGGTAGTGTTGGCATCGGAACAACGGCGCCACAGAAAAAACTGGAAATCAAGGGAGACCATTCTTCAACTCAAGCACGATTGTTTTCTGATCATTATGGTCAAGGAATTGATGGCGTCAACACGGCTGTTATGAGCCTGTGGGCAAGCGAACCAGGATGGACATGGGGAGGGGTCGGGATAGGGAACAATATTAATGGAAGCCCTTATTACGGGAGAGTAACAAATACAAGAGGCGGATCTTATATAAGATTATTAGATAACACTATCTCATTGCGTACTCTTAATTCCTCTGGGACAAATACTGGAGGAATAGAGTTGGCTAACGGAAAGGTCACTGTAACAGATGTTTGTACGACAGCAGGAAAGTGTTTGAGTACGGCTGGGGGAGCTGGTGGAGCTTGCTTCTGGACTGCGCAGACGGGTGTGTACGCTGGCGGTTCGGTTTTTTGCCCCGCCGGTACGTATGTTAATGGAATAAACGGTCCACATTATCACCCAGACACAAACTCATTTAAGCTCTATTGTTGCCCGATATAAGATAAAAATAAAAATAGAAATGGGGTAAGTGAGGACATCATGCTTTTGGTTTTTGTGTGGTCTAGTTTGTGAATAATGTTGCGATTTATAGACTAACACCTAGAAATTCACTTTGCAAAAGATAAGCGCGTGGGTATAATTGAGATATGAAAAAAACAACCAATAAAACTAATAAAAAAGTGACAATTGATGACATCGCCGTTACTATTGATAACTTGGCTATTATGGTTGCAAAAGGATTTGACAGAGTTGAGGACAGAATAGTAAAAGTTGAGGACAAGTTGGTTAGTGTTGAAGAGAGGTTGGTTAGTGTTGAGGACAGGTTGGTTAGTGTTGAAGACAATTTGAGTGCCACAAGGCAGGATGTATTGAATCTCGGTGATCGTTTTGTGCCAAGATATGAATTTGACGATCTGCGAATTCGATTCAATCGCCTAGAACAAAAAGTAAAAGGGAAGTAATGCTTGTTAAGCACTTATCCACAGCATTCTTGTAAAAAGCAACTGAATATCCTATGCAAAAAATAGGCGTGGAGGTATAATACTTAAATGAATCCTGTTAGAGATTCCGCTGTTTTTTCAACAAAGACAAGGAAGCAGATGACGGTATAAATTTTTATTAGAAGATTTCTAAATAAACCTCTAACGTGATGAACATAAAAACATTTACAATTCACTCTGCGCGTAACGTATTCGCGTTCTTTATTGCATTGGGCCTTGGCTATGTGGCGTATACGGTAAACCCTGGTTCTGTAGCAATACCGAAGGCAGAGGCGGCGCCAACTGCACTTACTGGGTACGCATGGACTGACACGGTTGGTTGGATCAGTTTTTCTGGTACTGCAACTGATGGAAGTCCGTATAGTGTAAATCTTGACCCAGATACAGGGGATTTTTCAGGGAACGCTTGGTCATCGGACATTGACACAGCGCCAAACCCAGATCAGGGGGGAATCGGTTGGATAAGCTTTGACAGATCAAGGACAGGTAATCCACCGGCAGACCCATACAGACTAACGGCTGGAGCAATCGCAAAAGTTGATTTAGTAACAGGTAATGTAACTGGTTGGGCGCGCGCGCTCGCTGCTTGTACTCAGGACGCACTAGGCAACCTTGTTCCGGCTCAGTGTGCACAGAATAGCAATGCTGGTGGCTGGGATGGATGGATTAAACTTTCTGACACATGGACGAACCCCGTTAAGATTAACCCTTCTGACGGCAAGTTTTCTGGTTATGCGTGGGGAGGGGCAAAGGTTTTGCCAAGTGGTGATAGTGATCCTATTGGCGTTAGTGTTATCGGGTGGGTTAATTTCTCTGGCACAGCGCAGGATGGAAGCTCTTATTCTGTACAGGGGCCTCAATTTAATTGCAGTAATGGCGCAATTAATCCCTCCGCATGTAATCAATGCGCAAATGGTGATTTTTATAATACCGTATCCTTGCAATGCTACTCTTGTAGTGGTACAGGTTGTTCAGGTACTGGTGGTACTACTACTCCTGGTAACGAATTTGGTTCCCTGATATGCAATGGTGGAACAACAAATGTTCCTGGTTGTAATACGTGCCCAACACTCCAAATTCTCTCTGGAGGGGCATGTGTTCCTTCTGTTAATAATGGAACCTGTGACGTTGCTGCCGGGGAAAATCTTACAAACTCTCCAGCAGACTGCAAGCCAAAGACGAAATTCTGGCAGTTCTAGTCGAAAAGTCACTTAAAATCGGGGGTTCTGGGTATTGCCCAGAACCCCCGATTTGACATTATTCTTCAATCTGATAAGATGCGTATCGAACCCAGCCCCTACTTTGTTGCATAATATAGAGAATTAGTATAGTATGCAGTTTCAGTGTTGCTTGTAGTAAGTTAAGTTTTACGCAGCAAAGTAAGGGCTGGGTCGTTTTTCACATATTTTATTTTACCAAATGACACGATCACTCAAAAAAGGACCATTTATTGACCAAAGACTCTTGGAGAAATTGGTGGGTAAAAGCGCTCAAACTGCTGAAATAATTAAGACTTGGTCTCGTTCAAGTCAGATTTCGCCTGAAATGGTAGGCTTCCTTTTTGGCGTGTATAACGGTAAGACACATCTAGAGGTCCGAGTGACCGAGGATATGGTGGGGCACAGACTCGGAGAGTTTTCTCCTACGAAGAAATTCGTAAGACACGGAGGCAAGATGCAGAAGGAGCTTGAGCAGAAGAAGAAAGAAGCAGAAATCACTGCTGCCAAGGCCGCCAAGTCTGAAACGCCTGCCGCTAAGAAAAAATAATATACTACAATGAAAGCAATCCTCAGAAGCTATCGTCAAGCGCCACGCAAGGTACGCCTTGTAGCAAATCTTATCAAAGGAAAGACCGTTCCTCGCGCCTTGGTGGAGCTTGACGTGCTTCCAAAGCGCGCGTCGGGCCCAATGAAGAAGCTTTTGATGTCTGCTATTGCAAATGCAAAGGAGAATGACGGCATCGCTCTCGAAGACCTTTTTGTAAAAGAAGTTCGTGTTGACCAGGGTACAATCCTCAAGCGTTCAATGCCAAAGTCACACGGCTCAGCGCACCCTATTCACAAGCACACAAGCCATATTATGATTGAGCTTATTGCAAGCGCTGACGTGTCACCTTCTAAGAAGGCCTTGAAGAAAGAGGTTGTAGTAGAAGGTGAGACAAAGAAAGTTTCAAAGAAAACTGCTCTTGCAAAGGTGAAAGCAGCTGCAAAACCTAAAGCAAAAACAGCCGTAAAGAAAACAAAATAACATGACACACATCGTACATCCATATGCGCATCGTTTGGGAATCATCCGTGACTGGAAGTCGCGTTGGTTTGGCGCAAAAGATGATTTTAAAAAGTTTCTCAAGGGTGATGTCCTCATTCGCAAGTTCTTGGACAAGCGTCTTCGTGGTAGCTACATTGCAGGCATTGAAATTGAACGCAACGCAAAAACTTTTCGTATCCTCATTAAGACAGCTCGCCCTGGTATGGTTATCGGTCGCGCAGGAGAGGGCTCTGTGAAGCTAAAGAACGATATTTTGAAGGAAGCGTTCCGCCTAAAGCTTGATATTCCAAAGGATTTCAAACTTGATGTTGAAGAAGTGCGTTCACCTGAAGGCAACGCAGCAGTTGTTGCGGAGATGGTTTGCGAAGGCCTTGAAAAGCGTCTTCCTTTCCGTATGGTTTTGAAACAGACTATTGAGAAGGTTATGGCGAACCGCGATGTAAAAGGAGCGCGTATCGCAATCTCAGGTCGCTTGGGTGGCGCTGAAATGGCGCGCTACGAGCAGATTCGTCGCGGAGGCATTCCTCTTCAAACATTCCGCGCAGACATTGACTACGCAAAAAACACTGCGCGTCTTCCATACGGCGCAATCGGCGTGAAGGTTTGGGTTTACAAGGGTCAGATTTTTGCAGACAGCAAGAAGAAGCTTGTAGTTCCAGAACAGACAAATTTTTAATACACCATCATGTTATTCCCAAAGAAAGTAAAATACAGAAAGTGGCAAAACGCTCGCAAGAGCGAGGCTAAACTTGCTGCACCAGAAACTCGTGGTATCACGCTTGCTTTCGGTTCATATGGACTCAAGGCTGAAACACAGGCTCGTGTAAAGTCAAACCAAATTGAAGCATCACGCAAGGCTATCGTTCGCACTATCACAAAAGTTGGCAAGATGTGGATCCGCATTTTCCCGGACAGACCATGGACACAGAAGGGAGCGCAAGTAGGTATGGGTAAAGGTAAAGGAGAGCTCCATGGATACGTGTTTGAAGTGCGTCCAGGTCGTATGCTTTTTGAAGTTGATGGTGTTGATGAAGCTACGGCGGTAAAGGCGCTCAAGAAAGCCGGAGCAAAGCTTCCTTTGAAGACACGCATCGTTCGCCGTGTAGAGACTGCCTAGTTTTATATAATTGCAAAATACTTTTATGAAAGAAATTAAAAAAACAAGCGCCGAAGATTTGGTAAAACTCCTTGCAGAAAAAAGGGAGACTGTTCGCGCATTTCGTTTTGACATTGCAGGCTCCGCAAAAAAGAATGTGAAAGCTCATATGACTGCGCGCAGGGAAATCGCGCGTATTCTTACGGAGGAGAATGTACGAAAGAGCAAAGCTGTAACCGCATAACATTACTAATATGGAAAAAACTACAAAAAAAACTGCTGAAACAAGCAATACAACACGAAAACAACTTCAGGGAGTTATAGTGTCTGACAAAATGATGAAGACTGTTACCGTCCTTGTAAATCGTTTCGTAAAGCACCCAAAGTATGGAAAGTTTATGAACATCTCAAAGAAATATAAAGCGCACGACGAAGCAGGAGCATATAAAGAAGGAGACAAAGTAGTTATTGAGGAATGTCGTCCAATTTCAAAAGACAAATCATTCAAGGTCATCGGAAAACAATCTGCATAAAAATTGAGTAAGTAACAATAAAACCATGATTCAACCACAAACAATCGTAAAAATAGCAGACAACACCGGCGGGAAAATCGGACGCGTGTTCAAAGTGCTAGGAAGCTCAAAGAAGCGCTACGCAATGATTGGCGACTTGGTTGTTTTCTCTGTGCAGGTTGCAGAGCCTCGCAAGTCTGTAAAGAAGAAGGATGTTCTCACTGGGCTTGTTGTTCGTACTCGCAATGCCTATCGTCGCAAGGATGGTTCGTATATTCGTTTTGACGACAACGCTGTTATTGTTGTTGACAAGGCAAAGAAGGAGGCAAAAGGAAGTCGTATTTTTGGACCAATCCCTCGCGAGATTACTGAAATTGGCTACAACAAAATCGGCTCACTTGCGCCAGAAGTGCTTTAATTAATATTATTAACTCTCTACTACTATGAAACTCAAAAAAGGAGACAACGTAATCGTGACCACAGGAAAGGATAAAGGAAAGAAGGGTAAAATTCTTGAGGTTCTTCCATCTGTAAATCGCGTGGTAGTAGAGGGCGCGAATATTTCAAAGCTTCACGAGAAGTCTCGCACAAAGGGCAAGGCTGGTCAGATTGTTGAGAAGGCAATGCCTATCAATGCTTCGAACGTTATGGTTGTGGACCCAAAGACGGGAGCGCGCACACGCGTTGGTATCAAAAAGATTGACGGAAAGAATGTTCGCGTCACAAAGAAAAGTGGCTCAGAGCTTTAGAAAATCAAGGAGTGAAAGCGACTGTGATTTTCAAACCCAGCCCCTTCATTCCATAAGTCTCCTGTAATCATCAGGGAACTTGCATATGGGATAAAAAAAGTGTAAGGTAATCAAAAATAAGAAGGAGCTGGGTGAGATTTTTATAGTCGCCTTACTCCTTAAAAATCAACAATTTTTAATAATATGAAATCAGCATTTAAATCAGTAAAGGAAAAACAAGCAGGCGCATTTGATGCGATGAAGAAAGATTTTGGCTACAAGGCCAAGCTTGCCGCTCCTCGTCTCGTGAAGGTGGTTGTGTCCGCGACAACTGGACGCGCAAAGGATAAGAACCGCAACGAAATGGTAATGGGACGCATTGCAAAGATTACCGGACAGAAGCCTTCGCTCCGCGCTGCAAAGAAGTCCATCGCTGCATTTAAGCTCCGCGAAGGCGACAAGATTGGGGTTGCGGTAACACTCCGAGGTGCGCGTATGATAGGCTTCCTAGACAAGTTTTTCAATGTTGCAATCCCTCGTACTCGCGACTTCCGTGGCTATGACCGAAAGAGTATTGATGAAATGGGCAATGTAACTCTCGGCGTAAAAGAGCAGACAATTTTCCCAGAAGTTTCTGACGAGGACATAAAAGACCTTTTCGGTTTAGCAGTTACTGTTGTGACTACTGCAAAGAACAAAAAAGAAGCTACGGCATTTTTTGATATTATCGGAGTTCCATTTAAGAAGTAGAGGAATATATGCAAATAAAAACATGGCGATCTGTATGTCGCCATGTTTTTATTTGCATATACCCTGCATTTGTTGTACTATCTTAGATAGTTTACCGTAGATGTTTGCGGTAATGGGCGCAGTACTTTTATTTATAGGGAGATAATAATGTTTGATATGTGCAGTGATGTGCAACAAGTCTTTAGCGGACACCTTGTTTCAACCCCATATGTTGTTCCAAATGATGATGGCGGTGACTTTTTGGAAGCGCAGGATCGTGGATGTTTTCGCGAGATAAGTGAACAAGGCAGCAATTTGGAAATGCCGGACAGGAGCGAAGAGTCTGCATCTCCAGCGATCCGCAGTTTAGCAGAAATCAGTCTTGGTAGCACAGGCAATGATCATTTTTTCCTTCATTTGCATCATCGTGGTGCCCCGCGTCATTCTCGTCATTTGTGGTCTGATGCATTCGCAGCCACACACCACAGCAAGAGTGTGAACAAAAACAAAACACCATTCCGTAAGCACCCGCAGTTTTTTGACCACATTCGCGTGCAATAAATTTCATTGCGCTCACATTCCAAGGCGACCGTACGGTCGCCTTTTTATTAGCGACGTAGACGAATCACCAGATTCGCGTCTTGGACGAAGATAAAAAAAGTAATCTTTTTCAGTACCGAGCCGAGGAGCTAATAAAGGTCAATACCGCGTGGTCTCAGCGTCCAAGACGTGAATTTGCTAATTCAGCCACGCTTTTGTACTCGACCCTTAGGTCATTCTGGTGAATGAGAAGCGAATTCGAAACAGCATATTGTAATCTTTAGAACCCTAGAGATTATGTGAATGAAGTAAGGACAGCTACGAATCAGCAGATCTGTGCCTTGGGCCGAATCAGCAGACTTTGAACTAGCAAGTTCACGTCTTGGACGCAAACATCCTAGATGTAAACTCCTGGATGCACCCCTTAGCCAATTGTTTAGAGAAATATATAATATAATGTTTTAACATCACACTGTCACAAAGCACACGATTTCTACAAAAATATAAATAAAGCCGCCTGAAAGGCGGCTTTTGAGTATAGTGCAGATCATTTGTTGAGGTAGTAGACGCTGTCTACTACCCAAGCATTATCTTCCAAACGAAGAAGGGTGACATTGTTAAATGATAATTTGAATGTTGGAGAGTTTTTCATCAGTAGACGATGCCAAATCGCATCAAATTTTTTCGTGTCAAAATTTTTTGCAATAGTGACATGGAGAATCTCCAATGGCTCGTGTTTCTCCCAGGTTAGATCAGTTACCTTTTTTATGGTGTTTTGTATATCCCATACGAGAATAGAGAGCATACAATTGCGCTCTACATCAAGGAATATCACTTTATCACCAAAGTGCCCGAAGTTCTGAATGGTGAATGATGGCGCGTAATGAGTGGAGGCGAATTTCTTTAGCTCCTCTTTTATCTCTGTCACGTCATCCATATTAAATGGCGCCTTGATTGTGATATGTGCTGGAAACAATGAAGCGCTTGCGTTTACACCAAACCCTGTGGAAAGCTCGCCAGCAAGCGCGCTATGATATATTGCAACATAATCCTCTAAAATGTGTGCTATAAAGTAGCGCATCGCATTCTCCTTGGTTATTTGTACTGTGCTGTATGTAGACTATTCCTAGAAATTACTCTTGTCAAACTGTCGGGCGCCATTGCGTTTTATTATCTAAAATGGTATAATGAAAGGTAATTAACTATGGCATGGGGCTATGGTTAAGAGTTCTTTAATTTAACAAAAAGGGGTTGTATATTATGCCGAGAAAGATAGTAGGTAAAGAGTGTTTTCAAATGCTCCCATTTCCAAAACCTGGGGACAGCGGATTGTCATTGGACACAAGCTGTCTTCCGGGCGAAACAAACGACTGGCTTGCTGTTGAGGGTCGCCCTGTCCACCTGTATGGTGTCCATAGCGACAACGAAAACAGCTACGGGCGCCGATTCGGTGGGCCGGCATTCCTCGCATTTGGCGGGGGAGTAGGTTGTTTGCACGCGTAAGTAACCAAAATCAACAAAATAATAAAACATAAAGCAATTCCAAACGGGCGTCTCAAAAAGGCGCCTTTTTTGTTGACCCCCACACCTACTTTTTCATCGTGTTTTTGGTGCTCCAAGTTTGCCTAGAAATTCCTATCTACTAAGTGGTATATGAAGTTTTTGTAGGCAATATATTAAAAACACCATGCAATAATGAAAAAGTAGGTGTGAGGGTTGACTATATTTCCCTATATGCTAGGATGCATCTGTGGGTTTTTTGAGCAATCCGCGCACCTCCTTTTGAAGACTTGAGCGCAAGCAATAGTCTTCAAAAGAATTTGCGCGCGATATTGCCAAAACCCCAGCATTCTACTTCAATATGGCAAAAACATCAGTAACCGCGCGCGCCAATAAGGTGCCAAAATTCAGCTCACGTATTGTGCGTCGCTGTTTTAATTGTAGCCGTCGTCGCGGTTATATGCGCGATTTTGACCTTTGCCGTATTTGTTTCCGTGAGCTTGCAAACGACGGCAAGATCCCCGGAGTAAAGAAGTCTTCTTGGTAATTTCAATTTATTATGCACGACCCAATCGCAGACATGCTTATTCGCATTAAGAACGGAGGTAAAGCCGGCAAGGACATTGTCGAGATGCCTTTTTCTAATGTAAAAGAAGCTATCGCCAAGGTTCTCTTTGCTGAGGGGTACATTACTTCTTATGCAAAGAAGGGCAAGAAGGTTCAAAAGACCCTTGAGGTTGGTGTTGCGTACGAGGGAAAATCTCCACGAGTTTCTGAAGTAGATCGTATGTCAAAGCCTTCACGCCGTTTTTATCTTGGCGCGGATGAAATCAAGCCAGTAAAAAATGGGTTTGGTTTGATGGTTATATCTACACCAAAGGGCATTATGACAGGCAATGAAGCAAAGAAAGGTCGAGTTGGAGGTGAGGCTCTTTTTAGGATCTGGTAATAATTACTCATACTTATATGTCACGAATTGGAAAAAAAGGCGTAACGATTCCAGAAGGATCGACGGTAACTCAAAACGACACTGTAATTACAGTGAAGGGCCCTTTGGGTGAGCTTTCACGTGACTTTGCTGGCCCAGTAGATATCAAAGTAGAAGGAAACACGATAGTGTTTGCTCCAAAGAATAATTCAAAGGAAGCTCGCGCTCTTTGGGGGACATACGCATCGCATCTCGTGAACATGGTTGCTGGCGTGAACAAGGCATTTGAAAAGAAGCTTATTATTGAAGGTGTTGGCTACAAGGTTGAGGCTCAGCCCACAGTACTCATTTTTAGCCTTGGTTTTTCTCACAAGGTTCCTATGGATATTCCAAAAGATGTAAAGGTTCTTCAGGAAAAGAATACGCTCACACTATCGTCAATCAACAAGGAGTCTGTAGGGCAGTTTGCGGCGCAGATTCGCGCAAAAAAGAAACCAGAGCCTTATAAGGGCAAAGGTATCCGCTACTCTACGGAAGTCATCCGTCGCAAGCAGGGTAAGAAGTCCGCCTAATTTTAAAGATCATGACTATTAAATTAACAAAAAAAGGACAGCGCGCACGTCGCCACAACCGCATCCGAGCGAAAGTTTCGGGTACTTCAGAGCGCCCACGCCTCGCTATTTTCAAGTCAAACAGTTATATTTATGCTCAGATTATTGACGACACAAAAGGCCTGACACTTTCAGCTGTTTCAGACATGGGTCTCAAGGGCCCCAAGAAAAAGATGACGAAGACTGAAAGCGCAAAGCTAGCTGGTGAGGCTCTCGCAAAGAGCGCAAAAGCTAAAGGTCTTTCAGCAGTAGTGTTTGACCGAGGCGGATTTATCTTCACAGGACGCGTTCGCGCATTCGCGGATGGCGCACGCGAGGGAGGACTAGTATTCTAAATTTTAATAATTTTATGACAGAAACAAACACACAACAGAATACAGAGACAACGGCACCCGTTGCGCCAGCAACGACCGCTCCTGAATCAGCAGATTCACGTCCTGGACGCGCTCGCACTCCATCTTCACGCCCATCTTTTGGTGGCGCTCGCGGAGGCTCATCAACTGGTCGCGGACCCGCAAGAGGAGGGGCAGGCGCTAGTCGCGGTGGTTCAGGCAAGGGTTCACCACGCGGAGGTCGCGGTGGAACATTTGAGCGTGTGAAGCCAGAGTTTGACAACAAGCTCATTCAGATTCGTCGTGTAACCCGTGTGGTTGCCGGAGGACGACGTTTTGCATTTTCTGTAGCGCTCGTTGCAGGCAATCGCAAGGGTTCTGTGGGTGTAGGTATTGGCAAGGCTTCAGATACTGCTCTCGCTATTGAAAAGGCAACAAAGAACGCAAAGAAGAACATGATCAAGGTTCTTCTCACAAGCGGAATGATGATTCCTCATGAAGTATCTGCAAAAGAGTCTTCATCAACAGTGATGATTATGCCAGCAAAAGGTCGCGGTATGGTGGCAGGAAGCTCTGTGCGAAACGTGCTAGAGCTCGCTGGTATCAAAGATGTTCGCGCAAAGATTCTTTCTGGTTCAAAGAACAAATTGAACAATGCGCGCGCTACTATCAAAGCGCTGAAACAGCTTCGCGCAAAGGGAGTAAAATCAGTAGCAGAGACCAAGTAAATTTTAATAATACTACTATGCAAGCACACGAAGTAAAAACAAGAAAGCCCCGCGCCGTAAAGAAGGTTGTTGGCCGTGGAGGCAAGCGTGGCAAGACTTCTGGTCGTGGAACAAAAGGCCAGGACGCTCGCGCAGGGCACCGCAAGCGTCCTCAGATGCGTGACACCATCAAGAAGCTTCCAAAGCTTCGTGGTGAAGGTGTGTCAAGAAATCAGTTTAAAACCGAGTTTACTCACTACGTTGTTATTAATCTAGGAATACTAAATCTTGAATTTAAGAATGGTGACCGTATTACTCCAAAGGTTCTTCTTGAGCACGCGCTCGTAGAGAAGAAGGGTAACAAAGTTCCTATGGTGAAGATTCTTGCGTCAGGCGAGTTTGATAAAAAGCTTGATATTCGCGGATGTTTGATTTCAGAGTCTGCAAAGACTGCAGTGGAGAAGCTCGGAGGAACGGTGAAGTAGTTTATAAAGTTAAAAGTTTGTAAGGTTCAGAAAGGAAATACAAAAGAAGATACAAAATTCCATGGAAACACTACTTCGTAAACTAAAGATGATTGTAGAGGATTCTACGCTCCGTCGTCGTGTGTTATTCATACTAGTTGCTCTTGTAATCTTCCGATTGCTTGCGAACATCCCTATTCCAGCAGCAGCTGGACAAAACCTTTCTGAGCTCCTTGCAAATGACCAAGCTCTTGGTTTCTTAAACCTCCTTACTGGAGGTGGTTTGTCTGCAGTGTCTATTGTGATGCTCGGTGTCGGGCCGTACATTACCGCGTCTATTATTATGCAACTTTTGACGATGATGTCGCCAAAGATTAAGCAGATGCAAAGCGAGGAAGGAGAGATGGGTCGTCGCAAGATGACACAGTATTCACGCCTTCTCACTGTGCCTCTTGCTCTGATGCAGGGTTACGGACTTATCGCGTATCTAACACAGCAGGGTATTCTTGTTGGGCTTACTCCGTTTGAAATTTTTACAAATACTATTATTGTTGCGGCAGGTTCAATTTTGCTTATGTGGATTGGCGAGCTCATTTCAGAATTTGGTATCGGTAACGGTGTTTCACTTATTATTTTTGCTGGTATCGTTTCAAGTATTCCAGCGACTGTGGGACAGCTTTTGTTTACATTTGATGTGTCGCAGGTTCCTATATATATCGCGGCAATTGTTGCGACGGTAGTCCTTATCGCAGCAGTCGTCTATATGACAGAAGCAGAGCGTCCTGTGCCTATTACCTACGCAAAACAGGTTCGCGGAGGTCGCACAACTGGTGGTACAATGACATACCTTCCGCTTCGCCTCAATCAAGCAGGCGTGATCCCAATTATTTTTGCATTGTCTATTTTAGTTTTTCCTACAGTTGTTGCAAACGCGCTCGCGTCTATGGGTAGCGGACCAATCCAAACAGTAGCTCTATTTATTCAAAAAGTTCTTGCAAACGGATGGATAAACGGCGCTCTCTATTTTGTTCTCGTGTTCGTGTTTACGTTTTTCTACACCGCGGTTACTTTTGATCCAGAGGCAATAGCAAACAATCTTCAGAAAAACGGCGCGTTTATTCCAGGTATTCGTCCGGGCGCGTCCACATCTGAGTACATCTCAAAGATTCTTACGCGCATTACTCTTGTCGGCGCGGTATTCCTCGGTCTAATTGCAGTTTTGCCACTAATAATGCAAAACCTTACAAATATTGCGAGTTTGGCAATCGGCGGTACCGCACTTCTTATTATTGTTTCTGTTGTCCTTGATTTGGTGAAGAAGGTAGATGCGCAAATAACGATGAGGGAGTATTAAAAGCCTAATTTGGGCGCATTACTTCGTTGCCTGCGTGTTCAAACTAACTCGTAGTACTAGTTGTACAACTTGTTAGTATTGAACACTTGTCGCCTCGTACTGCATCTCAAATTAGGCTTTTAATCTTTTGTTTTTAAGGGGTTTCTTGATACACTAACGAAATGGAACTTCAAACAGTCATATTTACAGGCCGTTCGGGCGCTGGAAAGGGAATGCAGTCGGAGCATTTGGGAAAGTATCTCGCAGAACACACCCCAAATACGCCAGTACTTCACATTGAAACTGGTGAGTATTTTAGAAAATATATTAAAGAGTCTGGCGCGGTGTGGGATCGAGCGCGAAAGATAATAGAGCTCGGCAACCGCCAGCCCGATTTTCTCGCTGTATGGATGTGGACGACTGCGTTCATTCAAAATTTCAAAGGTAATGAACACCTAGTGTTTGACGGAGCTCCGCGCGCCCTTCCGGAAGCTCACATTTTGGACACCGCGCTTCCGTTTTTTGATCGTGTAAATCCTGTTGTTGTGTATCTAAAAGTATCGCAGGAGTGGGCAGAAGAGCGATTGAAAGGTCGCGGTCGCGCGGACGATCTGAATCCAGAAGTTGTAGCAAGGAGGTTCGCATTTTTTGATAGGGATGTTGTTCCTGTTATTGAGTATTACAGAAATAATCCAGCGTATCGTTTTCTTGAGATAAATGGCGAGCAAACTCCAGAGCAGGTATTTAATGATGTAAAAAAAGGACTAGAAATCTAACTTTAGGAAGGGCGGTCCTTCCTAAATGGGATGTGTGGTGTAATTTGTATAAGATATGACAAATAAGGGAATGATAAAAACTGAAAAGGAAATTGAAATTCTTCGTGAGGGTGGGAGACGACTCGCGCGCATTTTGTCTGCCGTTCACGATGCTATTAAACCTGGGGTTACAACTGGCGAGCTAGACAAGCTCGCGGAAAAGTTAATGCGTGAAGGTGGTGATGAACCTGCTTTTTTGCACTACACTCCAGAGGGAATGGTTATACCGTATCCAGGCACACTTTGTATTTCTGTGAATGATGAAATAGTGCACGGTATCGGCGGAAACAGAGTCCTGGAAGAAGGCGACATTGTTGGAATTGATACTGGACTCAAACACAAGGGACTTTTTACAGACTCAGCACTCACTGTCCCTGTTGGTGAAGTGGATGATGTTGCTAAAAGGCTCATTGCGACCACAGAGGGCGCGCTTATGTCGGCAATTGCTGTCGCGCGTGGAGGAAACACTACCGGCGACATTGGTTACGCAATTGAAAAATATGTGAAGGAGCATGGATTTGTGGTTGTAGAGGAGCTTGGCGGGCATGGTGTAGGATACACCCAACATGAGGATCCGCACATTTCAAATTATGGAGACCGCGGGCAGGGAGTAAAATTAAAACCCGGAATGGTGATTGCTTTAGAGCCAATCGTGAATGAGGGAACACGATATATAAAACTAATGCCAGATGGCTACACGTATGTTACGCGCGACCACAAACGAAGCGCGCATTTTGAGCACACTATTTTAATAACAGACGGCCCTGCGGAAATTTTGACGAGGAGAGGGTGATTCTATGCTATAATTTCCTTCGTATGAACCCTGAATACGGAAGTCTCGGTAAGCAGTTTAGGACTCCAGAGGAGGAGGTTGTTTACTTGCGCGCGCAGATTGCGGAGAAGGAGCGCGCGCTTGGTATTGCGCCTGGGTCGCCAGAGAGAACCCTTGAAGCGCGCGCGGAGGTTGCGCGTGAGAAAGTAGAAGAGTATCGCGCCCGTCCTGCTGAGTTGGTCTTGGACAAAAGTTACCAGTTGAAGATTGATGACCTTGAAACAAACGTCGTGAAGCTTGGCGTGGAGCACAAGGAAGCGGTAGACCAGCTTATGCAGATAGCGCAAGAGAAGGGGATCAAGAATGCGCTCGCAATTCTTGAAAAACTAAACAATCCACACATAGAGGACGATTTCCACAGAATGATTGTTCAGCTTCTCCTTGAGACTGGCGACTTTGCTGGCATTGCAAAGGACAAGGAAGTTGCGCGCGCCTTGAAGATGCGACTTTATGAAATCACTCTTCCGCCGATTGACGACAAAGGGCGGGAGAGGAAGTTTGCGGATTTAGTTTCAGGAATGGAGCATTTTTATGCCGGAATGCTTTCTATAGAAAACACAAAAACTGGTTTCGGCGATATTAAAAATTATTTCACTTTAGAGCTCGCGCTTTCAAATTTTAGCGACCACATTGTTTTCTATTCCGCAGTTCCGCTAGAGCACGCAAATCTTTTTGAAAAACAAGTGCTTGCGGTGTACCCAGACGCGAAGATTCGCGAGCATCGCGAGGACTACAACCCTTTTAATGAAAACGGCGCAACAGTTGCCTCCTTTGCGGCAGCAGGGGGTGAGACGGCGTATCCACTTCGCACATTTGAAACATTCACACAGGACCCTCTCAATGTTTTGCTCTCAACTTTTTCAAAAATAAACAGAGACGGCGAGGGGGTTGCAGTGCAGTTCGTCATTCGCCCTGCTGGAAACTCATTCAACTCACACTACAAGTTTGTTTTGGACCAAATCAAAAAAGGAGTGAAGCCAAAGGAGGCTCTCAAGGGAGCTCTCGCGCAAGTAGCAAACGAGTTTGCAAGCGTTGCAAAGAGTATGATTTTTGGCGCAAAAGAAAAGAAAGACGAACCTGTGAATGAGGAAGCTGTAAAAAATATTGGAGAAAAAATAGCATCACCTATTGTTGATACAAATATTCGCATTATCGCGTCTGCCGACACGGCCGTGCGCGCGGAGGCAATGCTAAACGAAGTTGAAAGCGCGTTTAACCAATTTGGTAAACCTCAGGCAAATGAAATCAAGTGGAAGCGTGAGACAAAGGGAAGCGCTCTTATGGAGTCAATCTATCGCTATACATTCAGAATGTTTAGCGAGAAAGAAAGCTTCCCGTTAAACCTTAGAGAAATCGCAACAATGTTTCATTTTCCTGTTACCACTACCTCCTCGCCCGAGCTCAAAGAGGCAAAAGCAGGTGTCGCGCCTGCTCCTGCAGACGCCCCACAAGAAGGGATTATTCTCGGTAAGAATATTTACCACAACAAGGAAACAGTTGTGCGTATCGGTCGCGAGGACCGAGTGCGTCATATGTATGTCATTGGACAGACGGGTACAGGAAAGTCGCATATTTTGAAGAATATGATTATGCAGGATATTTTGAACGGTGATGGCGTGTGCTTTATTGACCCGCACGGGAATGACGTGCAGGATATTCTTGCGCTCATTCCGCCCGAGCGCGCGGATGATGTGATTTATTTTGACCCATCGTACACTGCTCGCCCAATGGGGCTCAATATGCTTGAGTATGACGAGCGCTACCCAGAGCAGAAAACTTTTGTGGTGAATGAAATGATGGGTATTTTTAACCAGCTCTTTGATATGAAGGTCGGTGGGGGTGCGATGTTTGAGCTTTATTTTAGAAATGCAGCAGCACTCGTGATGGAAGACACAGCGTCTGGAAGCACTCTTCTGGAGATCACACGCGTGCTTTCTGATAAGGCGTTTCGCGATATGAAGCTAGCGAAGTGCAAGAACCCAATCATAATACAGTTTTGGGCGAGCGCAGAAAAGACAACCGGCGATCAAGGTCTTGCAAACTTTGTGCCATATATTTCAAGCAAGTTTGACCCATTTATCTCAAACGAAATTATGCGTCCTGTGGTGCTCCAGCAAAAGTCAGTATTTAACTTTAGGCAGATTATGGACGATAAAAAGATTTTACTCGTAAATCTTTCCAAGGGGCGCTTAGGGGAAATTAATGCAAACCTTATAGGACTTGTGCTTGTTGGTAAGATTACGATGGCAGCGCTTTCCCGCGTTGATATGTTTGGTTCCGGCAAAAAGCCCAATGACTTTTATCTGTACATTGATGAATTTCAGAATGTAACAACGCCGTCCATCGCGACAATTCTTTCAGAGGCTCGCAAATATCGCCTAAGCTTGAATGTGGCGCATCAATACATTTCACAACTTTCAGAGGAAATCAAAAATGCAGTGTTTGGTAACGTGGGGAACATGGCCGTGTTTCGTGTTGGGCCAGAAGATGCAGAAGTTCTTGCGAAAAAACTCGCGCCAACGTTTACAGCAGATGACATTACGCGACTTGATAACCGCAATGCTTATATGAGTATGCTAGTGAATGGACAGCCGGTAAAACCGTTTAATATAGAAACATTGCCACTTGAGAAAGGGAACCCAGAACTTGCGGAGCAACTCAAGCAACTTTCATATCTTAAATATGGCGCCCCACGCGAGGAAGTGGAGGCGGAGATCATGGGGAGATATCGTCAGTAGAAGCATTTGCCCGTGAGTGGTATTTTTGCTAGGATACAGAAATCTTACTTAGCAATTAATTATTAAACAAAATGTCACATCCAAAGGAAGAACAGGTACTTATTATTGTAAAGCCGGACGCAATCCAGCGCGGGCTTTTGGGCGAGATTACAACTCGTTTTGAAAGAAAGGGTCTCAACATTGTAGGGATGAAGATGATAGAGCTTGAGGACGCGCTCCTTGAGGCGCACTACGCGCACATTGCTGACAAGCCGTTTTTTGTGGGGATTAAGGCATTTATGAAAGCGTCTCCTGTGGTTGTGATGGTGCTTTCTGGTATCAATGCAGTTTCAGCTACGCGCCTTATTGTAGGGCCGACAAAAGGATTTGATGCAGATGCTGGAAGCATTCGTGGAGACTTGTCACTTTCTATTCAGTCAAACGTTGTGCACTCTTCAGACTCTGTAGAAAACGGCAAAGCGGAGGTTGCGCGTTTCTTTAAGAAGGATGAAATTTTTGATTACAAGAAATCATGCTTTGATTATGTCTATGCAGACGAGGCATTCTAGGTAATTATTCACACATCCTCAACTACTTTGTTGCAGTATGGTAATTTTTTGTCAACATACTAATGTATGCCTCCAAAAAATTACCATACTGCGCCTCGTATTTGAGGCGTGTGAGTAATTACCTGATTACAAAAATCTTGCCTTCTGCAAGGTTTTTGTTTTGTAATATATTTGCAGTGTTGCAAAAGATATATAGCAGGTGTAGAGTGAATGTAGGGTTGTTTGAGGTATTGTCTCCTAAATTATTGACAAGGGAGCTCTATATTTTCGTACGCCGATTTTTGTTGAAAAATATTTGTCGGCAAAAATTGGCGTACGATTGCGGGCACCCACCTGGATTTTCCAGAGTCAATACCTTATACCAACCCTGCATAAAAGCTCATAGGCCTCTGCCTATGAGTTTTTTCATTATAACCTACGCCATTTGGCGCATTTCATTGTTGCTTCACTCGTTTTCTTCCGCGCAGTATTACTCATACAGCTTGGTCGAAAGCCTCGCTCGCGCCTCGAACTGCATCCAAATGCGTAGGTTCTAAAATGTAGCTGTCCATATAAATACGGTCAGCGGTATGTGATATACTTTAATTATATGCAATTCCCAATCATTCTCGTAGTATTTCTTGTCGCAATTGCGCTTCTAAATGCCCTCGCAGGCATTAATCACTGGTTTTGGATATATCGTTGGTTTGACATGCCGATGCATTTTGCTGGGGGAGCGTGGCTGGCTGGCTTTGGTGTGTGGTGGCAATATTTTAGGCGTGGAGTTAACCCAACTGGGTTTTCGCAAATACTTGGTGTGTGTCTAGTTTTTGCGCTTTCTATAGGGTTGCTTTGGGAAGCGTACGAGGCTGTTGTAAGTTTTATTACTGTTGGGCATATGAATTCTATGCAGGATACCCTTGGAGACATTTTATTTGATATACTAGGAGGGGCAACAGTCGCAGTGTTTATTTGGTGGCGAATGAGTAAGAAATATAATTAAATTACAATGAAACTTAAATTTTACGGAGCAGCAGGTGAGGTAACTGGCTCAAATCATATATTAGAAGGTGATGGCGTAAGCATTATGATTGACTGCGGGTTTTTCCAGGGAGTGAAGGTTTGCGACGACAAAAATAACGATCCATTTCCGTACAACCCTGCCACCATTGACGCGCTTTTTGTGACACACGCGCACCTAGACCACGTTGGTCGTATCCCAAAGCTAATGAACGAGGGATTTAAAGGGAAAATCTATTCCACACCACCAACACGCGAGATTGCAAAGTTAATGCTTGAAGACACGCTCCGTGTCATAGCGCGCGAAGCAAAAGCAGATGGACACGAGCCACTTTACTACGAGGATGCTGTGCAAAAAGCTTTTGATCACTGGGAGGCAGTGCCATACGACAAAGACATAGAATTTGAGAACGGCCTGAATGTGCGTTTCCGCGACGCAGGGCATATTCTAGGTTCAGCGATGATTGAGATGGTTCGCAATGGAAAGAAGCTAATTTTTTCAGGCGACCTAGGAGCCTCGTCTGTTCTTATGCCAGAGTCGGCTCTACTTTCTGGGGTGGACTACTTGGTAATGGAGGCTGTGTACGGCGACCGTGTTCATGAGGATTTGGAAAAGCGCGCGGAGCATTTAAAGGAAGTGGTAGAGGAAACAACAGCACGTGGGGGCGCTCTCGTTATTCCAGCGTTTTCAATTGAGCGAACTCAGGATTTACTCTTTGAGCTAAATGCAATGGTGGAGCAAAAAAAGATTCCAGAGATTCCAGTTTTTGTGGACTCACCCCTAGCGATACGAGTCACAAAAGTATTTAGCGACAGCGAGTCATACTTTAACAAAGAAACACAGGACACGATTAAAGGTGGAGATGATATTTTTAAATTCCCAAAACTGCGTTTTACAGAACGCTCGCAGGACTCTATTGCTATTAAAGACGTTCCGAACCCAAAAATTATTATTGCTGGATCTGGAATGTCCAACGGAGGACGCGTGCTTCATCATGAGAGAAATTATCTACCTGACCCTAAAAGCACGCTCCTCCTTGTGGGATACCAAGCAGTCGGCACAATGGGTCGCTTGCTTCAAGAGGGGATGAAGAGCGTAAGGATTTTTGATGAGGACGTGCCTGTGCGCGCAAAGGTGGTTACAATACAGGGATACTCTGCCCACAAGGACATGAACGCGCTTCTAGAATTTGTGACTGAAATGCAGGACTCTCTTAAAAAAGTTTTTGTCGTTCACGCGGAGCTTGGCGCGGGGCTTTTCTTTGCTCAACGTGTGAGGGATTATTTAGGAGTCGATACAAGGGTGCCAAAGTCGGGGGATGTGATTGAAATAGATTTTTAATTAACACTTAATTTAAATTTAAAAATGGGAACAAATAAAAAAATTGAATGGGTATTGCGCGTTGCCATCTTTGGAATGTTTATTGGTCATGCCGTCTTTGCATTGCAGGGTAATGCAAAATGGGTTCAGTGGATAATGAATTTTGGCGGTTGGGATACAGCTCTCGCCACGCAACTATTGTTTGCAGTTGGTTTACTAGATGCGTTTGTTGCTTTTGCTGTATTGATAAAACCGATTCGGATTATTTTGCTTTGGGTAGTAATATGGACAACATGGACATCATTTATGCGCGTATTGCCATTCATCGGTGATCCTGTTTGGGACTTTGTGGAGCGCTGGGCAAATATTGGTGCGCCACTTGCATTACTTATTCTTATTGGTTGGCCAAGAGAGTGGAGAGAGTGGTTTAAGTAGGTCATAATTTGGTCAGTGCTAACTTTATTGTTATAATAAACAATATGGGAAACGAACAACATCATCATTTGAAATTAAAAATTTGTGTATCTGGGGCGGCGGACACCACTTACTGCGGTGACAGCGCGCTAGAAAATGCAAAGGAGCTCGGACGCGAAATCGTGCGTCAGGGGTGTATATTAGTTACTGGCGCAACGACAGGTTTTCCACTTTGGGCGGCTATGGGGGCCAAGGAAGTCGGAGGAATTTCTATTGGTCTCTCTCCTGCATCAAATGAAAGAGAGCATGTGGAAACATACGGACTCCCATTGGACTATTTGGATATTATTATTTATACGGGTTTTGGTTACTCAGGGCGAAACCTTTTGCTCACACGCGCGTCGGATGCTGTTATTGTTGGTTGCGGACGCATCGGCACGGTAAATGAATTCACAGTTGCCTTTGAAGACCACAAGCCAATTGGCGTGCTTCGTGGAGAATGGGATATGGACGAGGTGCTTATAGATATGCTTGAAAAAAGCCACCGCAAAGAAGAAGGACAGGTTGTTTTTGATGAAAGTCCTAAGAATCTTGTCGCAAACCTAATCAATGTCGTTACAGCTGGAAAAACTTGTGACATTGGCGAGAAGTGTCCTCAGTATGTTTATGAAAATTATGATGGAGTTGGAGGGCCAAGTAAGGGAGGGGAGAGGGTTATGTAAAACAAGGAGCGTGAGCGACTATCTTTTACAAACCCAGCCTCTGTTTTGAAATTTTGTAGCATCGAGACACCAAAACAGGGGCTGTGGTGATGTAAACATAAAATAAAAGACCAGTAATCGCGAAGCGATTACTGGTCTTTTATTTTATGTTTACTTAACTTCGTTTACGAGATTGGTGAATGTCACAGGATTATTTTCTGCGAGGTCTGCCATAATTTTGCGGTCAATAATGATGTTCTTTTTCTTGAGCGCGTCAATAAATTTGCTGTATGAAAAACCAAGAGGGCGGAGGGCAGCATTCATCTTTACTGTCCAAAGGCGACGGAAAACATTCTTCTTGTCACGGCGGTGAGCAAAAGCGTATGCTCCTGCGTGCGCGATAGCGTCATTTGCCTGAATCTCCTTTGTGCTACGGCCAAAACGATAGCCTTTTACCTGGGCTAGGACGTTTCGACGGTGTTTTGCTGAAGTTGTTCCTCGTTTTACTCTTGTCATGGTGTTTTAGTTTAATAATAAAATTAGAGCAGTCCTGGTAGAAAGCGCGCCTTTTCCTTGTTGGTCATAGGGAAATCGCTCATACGCTTTCCTGCCAGTTGCTTTGAGCGACTAGCTTTTGCGTTGAAGTGGTTCTGACCTGGCTTACGACCAAGGATTTTCCCAGTCTTCGTAATCTTGAGTCGTTTGGTAAATGATTTGTTTGTTTTCATCCCGTTAGAGATAGGTTCTGCAGAAAATATTCTGAATACTATCTATTTAAATAATGCAGTCTAATAATGTTTAGGTATATTGTGGTATTTTTGCAGAACCGTTAGTTCAACGATATTATCATTATTTTCCCCCTTTGTCCATTGCTTTGCATTTTATCTAAAATACATAACTGAGCAATCTCTAACGGGATTCATATGGATATGCTTATTTCTTTGACGCTCTTTCTAGAACCATCGTCAGCCCTTTTAAGCTTTTGAGGGGTTCACCGGTTGTCTTGTATTCCTCTGTAATGAGGGACAAAATTCTGTTCAGGCGCTCCTTTTTGAACGTCATATCTGCGTATTTCGATCGCCCTACAAGGAAAAGGTCAATCTTTACGCGGTGTCCTTCCTTTAGCCACTTTGAGGCGTTTTTCGCCTTGAGCTCTAGGTCGTGTTCCGAGGTGCCAATCTTTACCTGCAGTGTTTTGGTTTCCGTAACGTGAGCGCGAGCCTTTGTTTCCTTCTGCTTTTTGCTCTGCTGGTACTGAAATTTACCATAATCCATTATTTTCGCAACTGGCGGTTCTGCGTTTGGGGAGATCTCAATGAGATCAAGCCCGAGAGCGTCTGCTTTTGCAAGTGCCTCCGAGAGGGAAAGGACCCCAAGTATCTCGCCAGTATCCGTAATAACACGGAGTTCCTTTGCGCGAATTTGATGGTTGATTTTTGCCTTTGGATTCAATGGATTTAATGTAAATTCTAAACCCGCAAGTAAGTTGCGGAGTTAGGGAGATTGTAAGGTATTTTGAATAGAAAGTCAACGGGTTGTACGAGGGGGAACGCTTGGGACAAGGGGAACTAGAATGTACGAGAAAACTCACAATAGCCACGCGATTGTGAGTTTTCGTTCCCTCTGTTCCAAACGTTCCCTATGTTACTTCTTGTTTATATTCTGCCAAAGCCAAACTCCAGCGAGAATCCCGACAACTATCCACACTAGTCCTCCAAAAACCATAAACGTGCTTGCGCCACCACCGTAGCCCATCATTTCGTACCCACTACCAGCACCCCAGTCAGAAATGCATGCGCTGGCGATTGATGGCATTAATGCAACAGCTCCTATTATAATTATTTTTGTCATGGTAGTTTTTTAAAATTGCTATTTCAACTCTACCGACCTTTGGTTAATTATACACCCCTACACTTTTGTAATCCACAAGTGAGAGCGCAATAGTGACATTTGTGTTAAAAAATTTGCTATACTTAAAATATATGGAGGGAGAAACTCTTAATCAAAATCAAAACACGAATGAATCGGCGCTAGTTGATGAAAAACCTGTGGCTAAAATATCCTTCGTTCCACCAGACCTTCTCAAAAAAATAGAAGGTGAGGGTGGACACGGTCTGCACGAGAGGTGTGCCCTCTTTGGTCTAATTCTTGGCGCGATAGCTGTTGTTTCATGGATAGTAATCCTTTTTGGAGTTGTGTACTCAATTTTAGGAATAATTCTTTCTGTAATTGGACTCAAATCGGCTCGTCAAAAATGGGCAAAGATTGGTCTCGGGCTTTCTGTTCTCGGTCTCGTTCTTTCAGTCTGTTATGTTCTTGCAGTTTATAACGGAATGATCAACTACAATTACTTCACGAGCGAATTTTGGGCTAAATCAACTACGCAGTAGTTGATCGCCCGAACATTTTGAGTACAAAATGTTTTAGGGTGGGGGCGATAAGTTGCCTGCTAGCGCACGAGTGTGCCAACATCTCCTCCTTTAATTATTCGTTTAATGTTTCCCTTGGTAAGAAGGTCAAATACGCGAAGCGGGAGATGATTGTCCATCGCTAGCGAAATCGCCGCATTGTCCATCACTGAAATCTCCTCGTTTTTTATTGCATCAAGGTGCGTCATTTGACTAATTTTTACAGCATCGCTGTGTTTGCGTGGATCCTTTGAATACACACCATCTACTTTTGTTGCCTTGAGAACAATGTCACACCCGAGTTCGAGCGCGGTAGATACAGCAGCTGTGTCTGTTGTTACAAATGGGTTGCCTGTGCCACCGCCTATAACTACCACACGCCCTTTTTCAAGATGGCGAATGGCTCGACGACGAATAAACGGCTCAGCGACTGAATCAATGCGAATGCGTGTTTGGAGGCGCGCAGGCTGACCAAAATGTTCTAGGATATCCACTAACGCCATGCCGTTCATCACTGTTGCAAGCATTCCCATATAGTCGGCAGTCGCGCGCTCTATTGTCGCCTCGTTTTTTGAAAGAGTAGCGCCACGAAGAAAGTTTCCACCACCAACGACAATGACGATCTGCACTTTTGTTTCTGTGACGACTTCGTGAAGTTCCTTTGCGAGGTCGAGGAGGAAGTCGGTATCAATACCAAAAGAATTCTTGCCGGCGAATTGTTCGCCCGAGAGCTTGAGGAGGATGCGATGAGGTTTTTGCATTAGGGATAGTATAGCATAGGGATTTAAAAAGGAGAGTTAGTATTTGTGGAGATAGTGAGCCTCGTATATCCTCTTCTCATCACCTCCACTTGGTGCGTTGTTATTCAACACCCTCGCTTCTTCCGCAGTCGTACATGTAGCCGCTTTTGCTGTAAGCTTCAGCATTTTAATATTGCATTGTGGATAGCTATTCGTGGCTTACACTGTACTCTTTAAAAGTAGGTGTGGGGGTATACACCACTTAAAAAAGAAAAAACCGCCACGAGTGGCGGTTGGTTGGGAGCGTTCTGTAGCGATACAACGTGTGTTGCTTCTTGCGTGCAATTTAGGTTACGTTAAAAAGTTCAGACATCGAACGTTGTGTAATCGGCACAGGAGAAGATGCGATTTTCTGCACCCTCTATGCCGAGTAATGTTGCCCTGGCGCGGGTTTCTTCTACACGCTCTGCGATATCCGCATCAGCAGCAAATGGATCGTGGTGCGTGATCCCGAGTCTCTCGACTTTTGCTGCTGCCATGAGGTCAGCGCAGTATTCAGGTGTGCCGTGCCCAAAATTCACACGGTCCATGTAAACCTTGTCGGAATACTGGCAATCCTGAATCAGGAGGTTCGCTCCTTTTACGTGACGGAGAAGATCCTTGGAAAGCCCTGCCGTCTTTTCGTGGTCCGTAAGGAACACGCAAGCGCGACCCGTGGGCTTCTCCTCAAAACGAAATGACACAGAATACTCGGGGTGCTCAGTCTTGTGCATAAAAACGACCAAGCACTCCGAAACGTCATATCGCCCCGCTTCACCAAGTGGTAACTGCTTGCCATCGTACACGTACTTGTGATACGTACTTACCTTGAGCAAGTGGAAGCCCGCCTTCGGGTGTATTACTAGCACTTGCGTGCCGATGTGGCAGAGTGGCGTACATTTGAAACGGTGCTCAACCTTTGCAAAATCCACTGGAAACACAGGTGCCTTCATGAGTCGCCTCAATTCTTCAAGCGGTCCTGAGTTGTGTTCCTTTGGACCCCACACCCTCATTGTTGCTACTGGATGATGAGTGTGTATGGCGAGTGGCAAGCCCTGGATGTGATCGTGGTGGTAATGCGTAAACAGCACCATCACGTTCATGATCTTCTCACTCAGGAGTTGCTGAGAGAGGGGCACAAAACCACTTCCTGCATCAACGACGAGTGCCGAGCCTGGTGGCAGGCACTCTGATTCGATGCGTAGACAGGTCGTATTGCCACCGTGTTGCTCAAATTGCTTACCGCACACAGGGACAGAGCCCCTGGTTCCATACAGCGTTGCTTTCATGTTTTGCATGATATTTCTCCATTTCTGCACGACTTACATAGCAGACACATAGAGCTGATTTGTTACAGAACTACTCCCATTAATAGCTAACCGCTTTTTGGTCTTTTTGTCAATTGTTGTAGCATTGCAGCGTCAAGTTTACACTCGCGCACTCCTCGAGCTTCTGAATAGGGGTTCTTCCTTCCATCCCCAACCCTCGGTGCTTCTTTTGCTAGTTGTAATAGTGGAGAAAGAGGTTTAGTTTGTATTGCATTGTCTCAAGGGGGTCTTTCGGATAGAAACCAAAACGGAGAGCCTTCTCGTTGAGTGTTCTGTGGAAGCGTTCAATCTTTCCGTTTTCCTCAGGACAATACGGTGTGTTTCTCCGGTGAACAATATTGTTGTCATACAAGAATTCCTCGACGATGGTTGCAATAAATTCTTTCCCTTGGTCGGTACGAATCTTTTGTGGAAATTGGGACAGCCACCATTTATCTATTGACTTTTTCATACAAATATGCTAAATTGTATAGGTCGAAGGTTCGACACCTGCTTAGGCAGTTTAAACAGTTGTACATTGATAAAGGAGAGATAACCCATGAACGGGATTACTCAAAAAATACCTGCAACCACAGGACAGATGAAACAAATCAATCGTATCCTCGCAGATGCTCTCGAAAAAGTTGTGACCGGGCTCGGGCTCGACAAGGACGGAGCTCAGCGTGTACTCGAACATGGCGACGAACTTGTCAGCAACGTCGGCGAGGTCGCCCTGGCGACACTCAAGGACTTGTCGGTATCCAACAAGTATAAGAATGAGGAAGTGAAGTCTGCTTACGGATATCTGTCTGGATATGCAAAACCGAAAGGAATTGCCCAGCAGATTAAGATCATTCACGAGCTTTTCCCCGAGGTAACATGGGGATACTTCCGTCCCAACATGGATGATGTTGTTTTACCAAATGACACTGACGGATGGTTCGCTATTCCGAAGTGGCAGTCGCTCGCACCTACTTACGGTGAAGCGGTGGAACTGGTGATGAAGAAGTTGAGCGAAACCAGGAGCGGTCGTTTCCATAACTACCGCGAAGGCCGACTCGGTCCTGATCGTCTTCGCCATTCGGCAGAGACGTCGAGTGTGTTTCAGAAGCTCGCAGAGGAGCAGGATGGCTACGACATCCTCGTGGTTGCAGCCCAGTTCGGGCTACGTCATCGTGGTCGTTCAGTACGCCGTGCTCGTGAGTGCTTCAGCACAAACGAATTCGGTCTCGGAGCGTTCGCTATCGGTATCATGCTCCTCACGCACCCCGAACGACTCGCTCACTATGATGATCTCTGGATCGACTGTGCTGGCGATGAATTCGCTCCGGGTGCGGATGGCGACTTCTCGGAGTCTCCGGTCTTCAGCTTCGGTGGCGGCAAGCTCAGGTTCGACGCGAGCGATGTTTCGCAGGCTCGTGGCTACTATGGGTCGGTGTCCGGATTCCTCCCGCAGTGTTGATCCTTGAATCTTGAGAACTTGATCTTTTTGTTTCCTTGATTCTTGAACACTTGAACGGCTCGCTTGCGAGCCGTTTTTCTTTTGGTCGGGAGACCTCAAATTTAGTAAATTAATGAAGTATTTGCGATAACGTTCCTCTCAAGTGGGAAATGGGTACGGTTCACAGGCACCATTGTTCTAAGTTTCGTGTGGTCTAATAATTGGAGATTTTTCGATTCTTGGTTCATTGCCCCAGAATCGCGGAGTTTTGTATCGTCCTACGGACTCATAAAAAATCTCGCGTTCTTTGGCTGCCTCTCGCATTTTTGTTTGCAGGTGGCAAACAAAAATATGCTCCGAGGCTTCGATTCACCCACGCAGTGTGCAGACACCTCTGGGTTCATCGGCTACAAGTTACTAGGTGTTCTCGGGTAAGCTCTTCGATTCCGGGTTCATCGGTCACGAATATAATTTTGTGATGTAGAAATTGCTGTGAGTGAAATTGAATACCATTTGTTCATGATATAATATGCCCATGAATGGAACCTTAAAAAATGAATACTCTGGAATCATTTGGATATTATCCTCAATTTCTATTCTTATATATGCAACTTTAGCAGTAACGAACAAAAATTTACCTGGTGTTGAACAGCTTGTGGACTACATGTCTACAGTAAGTGGTTTTTATATTTTTGTAGCTGCATTTCTCGCTATCTTTATTGAAGGACTTTACATAATAGGTAACTTTTTCCCAGGGTCATCGTTGGTTGTTATTTTGGCTGTTCTTTCTCAAGTAGGTGGACCTGTTTATTTATTAGTAACTATTATCGCGATATTTTTGGGATGGAGTCTATCAGGAATAGTAAATATATTTTTTACAAAAATATATCATGCAAAAATTTTAAACAAAGTACACAATCCAGAGTATCAAGTAATAGATCATCCGTGGACAACATGGTTTCCTGCGTTTCGTGCAAATTATGAGGTAACCCAGATAGTAGAAGGAGGAGAAATATACAAAGTACTAAAATCTTCAATTAAAGTTAAATTTTTAACAAGTTTAGTTATGTTAGGGATCGTTTCACTACTGCCACTTGTTATAGATATAAGTGAACTAAGTAATGAAGAAGGGTTTGCATCGTTGTTTATTGTCGCAACAATAAATTTTATCGTGGGAATAGTAAAACTAAGAAGGTCTTTTAGTAATTAGATTGAGATATCACGTTGCTTCACTTTTCGATTCCGGGTTCATCGGTCACGGAATACTATGTAGCACAAATTAGTTATCCACAGGTTTATTCGCAAAGGTGACTATGTATGTGTATAATGTATGTATACAAAAAACTGCTCAAATCCCCATGCAACCGTATATGGTTTAGTATTCCCGACCTTTGGCGGGTCTAGCTCCATTAAGGTGCGATTAACCTCTCAGGCTTCAAAACAAGAGAGCGACCAGTCACATAGGGGTTTCAGCAGTTTTTTGCTGGTTAATCTTTGATTATTATACCACACAAAACACATCACCAAAAGTGGAAATATGAAAAATAAACAGTTTTGCATCAAGCATGCAACACTTGTCAATTCTTGGCACTTATTTGTGTTGTTATGACAGGTAAATTGGTGACACAGCAATTATAAAATTAATATTTCCAGTCTATAATGCGGAATTCGGAGCATGGTTATGATTATATAAGGATATAGATTATCAAGTCCACGGATTGCTAGATGTCCACCTGAACTTTTCGATTCTGATTTTTGCACTTCAAAAATCATGTCGTAAGATTTTAAGCAACAAAGTTGAAAATAGGGGTCAGGTACCTTTGATTTTAAAATCTATGTTTTCGATTCCAGGTTCATCGGTCATGGGGCGCAAAGGAATTTTTCTCGAGTACTCACAAAATGCGACTTGATGAGATGGGGCTCTCGGTCACGAGTCACTAAGTATATTTCATCGTTTCACTCGAAATCTACGTAAGTGCTCGCGACCCCGGCTCGTGGTTTCGTCTGGTGACGAAACACCACTGCGCCTTTCGATTCCCCACGCAAGCTCCGCTTGCTCCATCTCCACTCGTACAAAAATAGCCCGCTTGAAAGCGGGCTATTTTTGTACGAGTGGACACACAGCGAAAAACATTAAACCACCTAAAAACCTACCTCTCACGCTTTTGGACGTACTATCAAAGCAGCCCAGCGCTACAATTAGCCCTTGCAAATGCGTGACATCGTAGTTAGTAGAGGGGCACAAGAAGGGTATTGAATTGAGTAAGACCTTGACTCAATATAACAAATTTGGTATATATAACGAATGTGTTATTATTTAAAGGTCGATAAGCAAAAAAGATATGAATCATTGGACAATAGAATTATGGGAAAATAGAAATGGCGTGTGTTATGTTGAGAAGGATTTATTGGAGAAAATGGAGCGCCTACTTAAAGAGAGACTTTTTAAGAGGATGGGTACTTTAACAAAATACACAGTACAAAATGCTAAATCATCGGATCTTCTCGAGGATTTAGGAGGTGGTTTGTTGGAATTGAAGTTTAAGTTACCTAATGCGCAAATAAGGTTTTTGGGTCTCATTTCCTATAAAGATGGAAGTATTCCAGTTTTTCATGCACTGTCAGCTTTTAGAAAGAAGGATCAAAAAATAAGAGTTGCTTATATTAAGAAAGCTCGTGATAGACAAAAAGAATTTGAAAAAAATAATTAAATATCACTATGGACTACAAAGATTACATAAATAAAAATAATATAGAAATTAATAAACAGGATATTGTTTTTGAGTTGAGTAACCTAATTACAGAGGCGAGACTTTATGCTGGGCTCACTCAGGCTAAGCTGGCTGAAAAAATGGGTAAACAGCAACCCAGTATTGCACGAGCAGAGAGAGGAGAGACCTCTCCCAGTATAGAATTTCTTCAGAAAATCGCAGAAGCCATAGGAGCTAAGCTAGTGCTTCCGAGGTTTGATTTTATGGAGGAATCACGAGCAACTGCAGCGACTAATTTTGACAGCAATACAATATCTCAACCTAGTCCGATAATGTATTTTATAAGTAACTCAAGTCCAGAATCACGAGCAACTGCACAGGCAATACTATAATAAGTAATAATGTTAACAATATGAATATGAATAAAAAAAATAGAATAGAACATTTGTGGTCAGTCTTATGCGAGACTGCCCTTATAGATAGTGAGACAAATAACCTTTCGCTACTAAATGTAGTTGAACAGCTGAACATCTCTTCTATTCCACAAATAGCACCAATACCAACAAAAGGAATTGTAGGGATACCTGTTATTTCTACTAAATTAGAACTAGTATCATTTTTTCAGAGAAAAAATACTGAGAAGGAAGAGCTGGAAATCGATGCGACACTGATACTACTTGATCCTAGTAATAAAGTCATAAAAGAGGGACAATTCAAAATTCAATTTCCGAAAGGCATGAAAAGATTGCGATTTAGAACTAAGATAAATGGTCTACCAATAACGATACCAGGTGAATATCGGTTCAACCTATCAATCAAGGAAATGGATGAGGTCACGGAAATTTGTAGTTTGCCAATGGATGTTAAAATAGAAGCAAAAATTTAATTACATTTTTGGGTCCTAGTTTAAACGGTCACGAGTTATTAAGTATTTTGTTTCGATTACTCACAAAATGCTAAATAAAGTAGATAGGGTTCATTGGTCACGAGTTACTAGGTCTGCTCAAGTGATTACACTTTGAGCGGACCAAGTACTCTCGACCCCGCCTCACTGTCGCTTCGCGACATGTTCCGGCTTTCGATTCCCCCACGCAGTGTGCGAAGGCACACTGCTCATCTCCACAAATATACAAAAATCCCAAAGCGGTTGCCTTGGGATTTTTGTATATTTGTGGAGATGGGGGGAATCGAACCCCCGTGCAGACGATGCTCTTGTGGGAATCTACTATGCGTAGAATACTTGTTTTGGTTTAAATACAATATATAGAAAGTATTCTAAATTATATTGTACCGATACTCTATGTTTTTTCACTTTGTAGAGTCATTCAAAGTGATGAGCCCTCTTTTTATATCACCCAGAAATCCCTAGAGGGCGTACTGATCCTGAGTGCTGCTTAGGCGATAGCGTAAGCAGGAGCAAAGTCGTTCGCCTTAAAGAAAGGTGAAACAATTGACTTTGCTTTTGCAACGAGGTTGTTTTTTGCAACTAGGTTGGTGCTCGAGGTTTAACGAGATCTCGAGCATTCTCGGCATAGCACCTACAAGAGGGAATCGCCTGTCTAGGCCGATCATCCCCCTAAAACATTTTGTACTCAAAATGTTCGGGCGACCGTTTTGTAAACAAAACGGTTT
>CAZXOE010000003.1:0-13821 GCA_964642305.1 uncultured Candidatus Saccharibacteria bacterium | reverse complement strand
TCAAAATGTTCGGGCGACCGTTTTGTAAACAAAACGGTTTAGCCATAAAACATTTTGTACTCAAAATGTTCGGGCGACCGTTTTGTAAACAAAACGGTTTAGCCATAAAACATTTCAGGACGTATGTCCTATTTTATTTATATATCTTTGAGCTATCTTCTTTTTCTCTCGTGCTCCCCACAAACTTTTCAAAAATCTCTCACGATTGAATGCTTGAGATTTATCTAAAAATTCTTCGGTATGTATGTGCACGAGTGGGCGCCTTCCTGATGTCGCTGGTACAAGTCCATCACAATGTCGTTTAATCCGTTGCTCAATTTCATGAGTGCAACCAACGTAAAGGCGACCATCTTTTTCGCTCATAAGGATATAAACAAAATAGGGCATACGTCTCTAATTTTCAAAAAACTATCTTGCGCTTTTGATTTCCCGCATCACATCTCTCTCGGCTTCACGTTTTTTAATCGTTTCTCGCTTGTCATGAGTTTTTTTGCCCCTCACAATAGCGATTTCAACCTTGAGCTTGTATTGTTTATTATACACCGAAATGGGTACAATTGTCAAGCCTTTTTTGGACTCCTGTGCCCCAATCTCCTCAATCTCGTCTTTTGTCAAAAGGAGCCTGCGATTTCTAGTCGCTTCGTAGCCTTTTGGCATGTTTCCTGTTTGGTACGGCTGTATCGTTGCTCCTATTAGATACGCCTCGCCCCCGCGAACTGTTACATGCGCTCCCTCTAGAGACCCTCGTCCAGCGCGCACGGCTTTAACCTCAGAACCAAAAAGCTCAATACCCGCCTCGTAGCGTTCCAGGATTTCGTAGTTGAAATGCGCCTTTTTGTTCTGAATCAGAGACATCATTGTATGATAACAGTTGAGTGGGGTGATTGACAAACTCATGCACAAATGGTACGTTGTTTGGGGTTCTCTTTGTTCATTTATTGAAAGGGGTCACATCATGTCTAACAGCCTGTTTTGGTTTTTTACTGCATCTGCATTAATTCTCGTGTTGCTTCCACGTTTGGTTTTCTGGCGAACAAAGAGCACAACCGAGGCGTTCTTTGGTGGATTAGTTTTTCCGGCGTTGGTGATATGTTTCTTCCTCCTGCTTCCACAGTTCGGAATCATTGTTGCGTTTTTGTCCACGATGGGGGTCCTGACTATTGCACTTGTGACATTCTTATTCTTGAATGAATGCTCAGCTACTTTTCGCGCACGCCTACAGCGTGAAAACAAAATATCTGGCGACATAAGCCCTATTTGGAACCAAAGAAGAAAGGAGTTGAGCGATGAGCATCCCGGAGTTTCTTAGCTTTGTACATGAGTTTCGTTCAATAATCTGGTTCTTTGTTTTTCTGATGGTCTTTGCATTCGTAGTGTGGTCTTTGTGGGTTTTTGCAAAGCATCTAGAGGAAGAGGGAGGCAACAATCTGCATCTTCCCGATAATCGCCTTAATGATGATTGGGACTAATGCAAGCCAAATGTGATAGGTTGGACGCTCGCAAGTTGTGAGCGTCTTTTTTTTGTGTATACCCCAACATTTACTTCTGCATATTGTCGCGGTATTATACAAAAATTATGAAAAAAACAGCGGTAGAGGTATACTGACTTTATTATGGAAATTTTGAAGAATAATAAAAAGGGAAAAAATAACGGCAAAAACGGTGGTGGCAAAGGAAAGTCGCCCATCCCAGGATTTTTTGGTGGAGCACCGACTGGCGGGCAGTTTTTTTCAAATCTACTCACGGCTGTTTTGATTTTTCTAATAATTTCTACTCTGTATTCTGCAGTCGCTGAAAATAAGGCAAAAGTTGAAGAAGTGCCTGTTTCAAAAATAGCACAGGATATTTCCGGGAATCTTGTAAAAAAGATTGTCGTTGAGGGCGGCATTATAAATGCCGAGTATTCAGATGGCACAAAGAAGAAATCTAAAAAAGAAAACGAATCGTCATTGTCTCAGACTCTCGTAAACTACGGCGTGTCTGCAGAAAATCTCGCAAAGGTGGATGTAGAGGTAAAGAATGAAAGCGGGTTCGGATATTACTTTTTGAACACCTTGCCGTTCCTTTTGCCTATCCTTCTAATCGTTTTTGTTTTTTGGATGCTTTCAAAACAGGTGAAGGGAGCAGGGATGCAAGCATTTTCCTTTGGGCAATCAAAAGCGCGCATCATTGACCCTAATGATCAAAGTCAAAAAGTAACATTCAAGGATGTCGCTGGAGCAAAGGAAGCGAAAGAGGAACTGGTTGAGATTGTTGATTTCCTAAAGAATCCCAAGAAGTTTTTAGATATTGGCGCGCGTATTCCAAAAGGAGTGCTTCTGATGGGCGCGCCTGGTACAGGAAAAACATTACTAGCGCGCGCTGTAGCAGGCGAAGCTGCTGTGCCATTTTTCCATCTTTCGGGCTCTGAGTTTGTGGAAATGTTTGTCGGAGTGGGCGCATCGCGTGTGCGTGACCTTTTCAAAATGGCAAAGAAAGCCGCGCCGTCAATTATTTTCGTGGATGAAATTGATGCTGTGGGCCGAGTGCGCGGTGGGGGTGTTGGTGGTGGAAATGACGAGCGCGAACAAACACTAAACCAAATTCTTGTGGAGATGGATGGTTTTGAGCCATCGGAAAAGGTGATTGTGATGGCGGCGACAAACAGACCTGACGTGCTTGACCCAGCGCTACTTCGCCCTGGCCGTTTTGACAGACGAGTAACACTAGAGCTTCCTGACCGTGAGGGGCGAGAAGAAATTTTGAACATTCACGCGCGGAAGAAACCGCTTGCGGAAGATGTGAATTTGAAGGTTGTAGCAGAGCGAACACCAGGATTTTCCGGTGCGGATTTGTCATCGCTTATGAACGAAGGTGCCATTTTGGCGGCTCGTGAAGACAGAAAAACGGTCGCGCAGTATGACCTCATTCGATCCATTGAAAAAGTTATGCTTGGGCCTGAAAGAAAGAGCCATATTTTATCAAAAGATGAAAAACGAGTCACTGCATATCACGAGGCAGGGCACGCGCTTGTTGCGTCTGTGCTTCCTCACGCTGATCCAGTGCACAAGATCTCAATTATTGCTCGTGGGCGCGCGGGTGGCTACACATTAAAGCTTCCGCTTGAGGAGACGCGACTTCAATCAAGAAAAGAATTTTTGGATGATATTGCAATGTCTCTTGGGGGGTATGTTGCCGAGGAAATGGTTTTTGGCGATATTACTACCGGGCCGTCAAACGATTTGCAGGTAGCGACAGCGCTTGCTCGCGATATGGTTACAAAATACGGGATGTCTGAAAAGATTGGGCCAGTAGCGCTTGAGGGCACAGGTGGTCGCGCTTTGTTTGGAGGTCGCGGTGTGGATAGCCGTGATTATTCAGAAGATGTATCATCAAAGATTGATGCCGAGGTTTCTAAAATTATGAATGATTCATTTGCGCGCGCTCGAGAAGCGTGTACGACACATCGTAAAGCTTTGGATGCCATTGCCAACGAACTTGTAATACAAGAGTCAATTGAACGCGAGGATTTTGAGAAAATTCTTATCGCAAATGGTATAATTCCTAAGACTAAAACAAAAGTTCTTTAAAACTTTTGTTCGTCCGACGCAAAGCGTTTAGGAAGCTTAAAAAAGAGGAAGTAATATAATTATGGATTTACATTTAATAATATTTATCTTAGCAATTGCTGGATTAGCAGAGGCAATTTATCTCAACTATGAATGCAGAAGGCACCGCGCCCCTGTTTGTTTAATAGGTAACCAGTGCGATATTGTGTGGGACAGCCAGTATAGCAAGACATTTGGTGTATCAAATGAAGTTCTTGGTTTAATTTATTATGCGACTCTCGCTCTTGTTGAATGGATGCTTCTTTTAGGAGATACATCGTCCTTAATGATAATTGGAGAATATATCATACTTATAGGCGGAGCAATTATGTCTCTGTATTTTTTCTATGTGCAGTGGCGACTAATAAAAGCATGGTGTTTCTGGTGCACTCTTTCAGCAGTTATCGTCTGGGCGATGGTCGCGGTTCGATTTTTTCTATAAGTGCCTTTATTGCTGGAATAGCGTGAGTAGATATTCGTTGATATCACGCTGAGACAAATCATAGAAGTTTTTAGCCTCATCGTGGAGACGTTGTGCAAGAGCCTTACCTACAAATCTCCAATGCCATGGTTCAAAAATGTAGTAGGAGTTTCCTTTTGGATATGAAAGTATGAAACCGTACTTGTGTGCGTTTTCTGTGAGCCACACATATTCTGGAGTCTTTTCAAACTTAGTATTATCCAAACCAAGTTTTGTTGTTGTGAAATCTACTGTTGTGCCTAGTTGGTGTTCAGAGTACCCCTGATCTGCAGAGAATGTGTTTGCGCCAGAACCAAATGTAACCTTGTAGCCGGATTTTAATTTACTCTGTGTGTCAAAGGAACGGAATGCGGAAATGATTTTTAGGTCAGTACTCGTTGCGGTTGCATCATCCATCATTTTTTTAAGGAATGGCCACACGTCAGCAGAAATCATTTTTTCTCCATTAGTATCAAGCGTGTAAGTAGCAGGAATTGTAATAGAAAGTTTTGGTGTATAGAGCTCATTCAAAAAATACACCTTTGAGTATTTTGCGAGAAGTTCACGATCGGTGTTCGCGAGTTTTTGATACAAGCCAAGAGTGTTAGACATAGAATCCAGCGCCTCCTGTTGATTTCGAATATTTTGCTCTGCGGTTATTTTTTCATTTTGAGTTGCTAAAAGAAGTTCTCTAAATGCCTCAATATCTCCACTTAATTTTTCTGTTGTTGACGCAAAATCCTGTTTTGTATTTTCGAGCTCAATCTCAAGCGCAAGCTTCGCCTGTTTAAGTTGGTAATTTTGGTTGGCTAAATAGACAATAACCACTAATACCATGATTGTGAGTAGTGCGAATACTAAGCTTCTTTTTTGTGTAATTTCAGTGTTCATTTTGGTCCGCCCACCAGGACTCGAACCTGGGACCGCGGAGATATAAGCTCCGTGCTCTAACCAACTGAGCTATGGGCGGAAGATTTTACAATATTATAGCAAACTCGGTACTCTAGCAAGCTCTCATTCCCAATGTGTTTCGTGGTGGGTTTTAGTTACGAGTTCCGAGAGGAGTGGGTAGTTGGTGAGAGCTGAGTCCTCGGTGATTATTTTTGCTGCCTCTGTGCGCGCAGCTTCGACCATTTTTATATTTTTAATTGCTTCCATCCCGAGGTCGGAGATGCCCCATTGTTTGCCACCTGAAAGCTCGCCTGAGCCACGGAGGGTGAGGTCTAGTTCGGCAAGATCAAATCCATTTTTTGCAGTCGCAAGAGCCTTGAGTCGTTTTTGCGAAACTTCATTCGTACTGTCTGTGAGTATGTAACAGTACGCTTGATGGTTGCTACGAATAACACGTCCGCGAAGTTGGTGAAGTTGCGCGAGGCCAAATCGTTCGGCTCCTTCAATTACAATAACAGTAGCGTTTGGCACATTTACGCCAACTTCAATGACTGATGTCGCAACGAGAATGTGAATAGAGCCCTTTTTAAACTCTTTCATAACCCACTCCTTTTCGTCTGGCTTCATTTTGCCGTGAAGAATCCCAACTTCAAATTCTGGGAACACCTCTTCGGCGATACGTTTTGCCTCTGCTGTAACTGACCTTGCGTTGAGCGCAAGTTCCTTTGTTGGGTCTGGCTCGTCGATGCGCGGGCAGATGATATACGCTTGGCGACCACCTTTTATCTCCGCACGAATATGCTCCTCCATTTTTTTGCGATTGTCTTTTGCGATGAGCTCGGTCTTTATGGGTAGTCGCCCTGCAGGCATTTCATCGAGCAGAGTAAGATCAAGATTGCCATAAATAGTGAGAGCGAGAGTGCGCGGAATCGGTGTCGCAGTCATTGAGAGAAAATGCGGAAGTACAGCGTCTTTTTTTGCGAGCTTACCTCGTTGTGCTGTCCCAAATCTGTGTTGCTCGTCAACAATAGCAAGACCAAGATTTTTAAACTCAACACTTTTTTGAATTAGCGAATGCGTGCCGATGAGGATTGGGAGTTTGCCCTCGGCGACCCATTTGAGAAGCTGAGCTTTTGATACTTTTGTCGCCCCACTTGGGTCAGATTTTGAAGGAAACTTTTTTGCGCCACTTCCAGTAAGGAGTCCGATTTCAATTGGCAGACCCTTGAAGTACTCAATGAAACTATTGAAGTGCTGCTCGGCGAGAATTTCCGTCGGTGCCATGTAAGCGACTTGCAGGTTTCCAGATTTATTATCAGATGGGGCTGTTCCTACCACAGCATGCGCAGTGGTTGCCGCTACAAATGTCTTTCCAGAACCAACGTCACCTTCGAGGAGACGCGCCATCGGTACGCCTTTTTTAAAATCAGAAAAAATATCTTCAAGCGCTCTCGTTTGTGATGAAGTCGGTTTAAATGGGAAGCGCGCAGTAAAATGTGCGAGCGCTGTTTGATTTGGTTCTATAACGAATCCGCTATGTTCTTTTGTGAGGGCACGCTCTCTTTGGCGCGCAAGCTGAATCATAAAGACTTCTTCAAATGCGAAACGTTTGCGAGCAGCTTTCGCATCGCTTTCTTTTTGAGGAGCATGAATCCACACGAGAGAGGTAGAGAGAGTGGGGAGGTTGTACTGGGTAAGAATTTCTTCTGGAATTGGGTCTGCAATATTTTCAAGCACTCCCTTGCTAAACAATTTTTGAATATGGTGATAGATAAAGCGAGAAGTTATACCTTTTGTTTCTGAGTAGACTGGATAAAATAGAACCTCATGATCACCCTCAAAAAGCGAACCACTTGCATCAAGCGGGAGCTCTTTTGTGCGGGCGAGCTCGGGGTTTGCAAGGTATAGAACTCCTCCGCGCTCCTCGACATGGCCAGAAAGCTTTACCCAGCTTTCAGGTATCAGCATTTTTGCGATATACGCTTGGTGAAACCACACACTTTTGATGCGACCAGTCGCGTCCTCAATAATCGCCTCGGTCATCGGAATTTTTGACTTGAAACCTTTTGCTGTTTTTGATGAAACCACGCGCCCGTAGATTGTTGCATACTCGCCTTTTACTAGATTGGTAATGTGTTTTATGTCAGCAATGCTTGTATAGCGTGTGGGGAAGTAGTGAAGGAGGTCATTTATAGTTTCAATGTCGAGCTTTGTAAGCCCTGTTTTTTGAATTGGAGTAAGGCGAAAAATCGATTCCAAGGGAGACTCGGGTAAAACAATATCGCCTTGTTTCATGGCGATATTGTAGCATGCCTATTTATTTTGTTACTGAACACCGATTTCCTTCAAAAACGCCTTGTTGTTCGGCGCGCGCCCGAGGAACCCTTTTACCAAATCAATCTCCTCCATACTTCCGCCTTTTTCAAGAATCCACTTTTTGTAATCAGCGCCAGTTTTTTTGTTCATAATGCCTTCTTTTTCAAAACGCGTAAACATATTCGCTGCGTAGACATTTGACCATAGGTAGCCATAGTAGCCGGCATCGTATCCTTCTAGGTGACCGAAGCCTGCAGGGAAGATGGCGTCTTTCGGCAGAATAATTCCTGTGTATTTTTTAATAAGGTCGCGGTAAAGTTTCGCAGGCTCTGGTGGTTTATTTTTTGTGTGAAGCGTAAGGTCAAGTATGCCCTGTATAAGCTGACGAAGGATACCATAGCGAAGAAGGTGCTCCTTGCTCGCAAGAAGGTTTTTGAGTAAAGCCTTTGGAAGAGGTTTGCCTGTTTTGTAATGAGCAGACAAAAGAGCTAACGATTTTCTATTCCATGCCCAATGCTCAAGCATTTGTGAAGGCGCCTCTACAAAGTCCCACGCAGTGTGGCACCCTGACTGCGAAGCATAACGCGCTGTCGTAAGCGAATGGTGAATCATATGCCCAAACTCATGAAGAAATGTTTCAACTTCACCATGAGAGAGAAGTGATGGGTGCTTTGCTGATGGTTTAGGAAAATTTGCGAGCATTGAGCCAAATGGTGTGAAGTAATTGTTTCCAGAAAATGAGGTTTTTCTTCCACTTACAATGTCGTTTACGCATGCATGCCCATACTTGCCGTCACGAGGATATAGATCAAGCGCAAAATACGAAAGTACTTCGTTTTTTAATGTTTTGACCACATACAGTGACACGTCTGGATGCCAAAGGTCGTAGCCTATAATTTTTTCAAATTTTACACTAAATAGGGTTGAGTAGATTTTTAGCGTACCACTAAGCACACGCTCAAGCTGGAAGTAAGAGCGAACCTCTTCGCTGTCTAGTTTGAATCGCTTCTTTTGAAGCTCGTGTCCGTAATATGCAATATCGTAAAATTCCAGCGTGGCATTTTTATCGTTTGTCATTTCTCGCTTGAGTTCACGAAGTTCATCAATATCACACCTGCCAGCGGTCGTAACTTTTTTTAATAGATTATTTTCGAATGCGAGCGCATTGTCGCCTGACTTTGCCATACGAAGTTCTGTTTTGTAATCTGCGTGAGACTTGTACCCAAGCAAATGCGCCCTCTCAATTCTGTGCTTTAGCATTTCTGCCAAAACCTTCATATTTTCAGCGCCACCTTTTTGTAGCGCTTTTTCTGCAAGCTCTTTTCGCTTTGCCGAATTTTGAGCAAGCTCAATAAAAGGATGATAGTCAGGGTAGGCAAGGGTTACCTTATACCTGCCATCTTTTGATCGAGAAAGTCCTTCTTTGTATCTATTTGGAAGACCAATGAGTTCTTCGTCAGTTACTAGTATATGGTCTTTGTAATCGTTAATATTTTGTCTAAACTGATTTGAGACTTTTGCCAATTTTTTAGAGAGCTCCTCGACTCGCTCCTGTTTTTTTTCAGGCAAGTCAAAACCCATTCTTTTATAGCTGAGATACATGTCATGAAAAAGTTTCTTGGATTCACTATCAAGTTTTTTTTGATCCTTACGCCATGCGTTTTTTTTATAATCCTTGAGCGCCTGCCAAATTTTAGGGTCACGCTCAATAGAGATCATTTTATTTTGAATTGTGTCAATTGCTCGTTTTGCAGTGTCGCGAATAGTTTTTTCTGGCGAAACATTTTGTAATAGGTCAATTTTAAGAATAGTATCTGAAATACCATAATCAGATGCTTCTAGCGCGTAAATAGTGTTTTCAAAATTGCGCTCAGTTACGGGGATTTTTTTAATAACTGAAAGTCGCGCTTTTTTTTCAGCAATGAGCTTCGACACATTTTTTTTTATGTCGCTTGCGGTCCACTTTGCCCACGCAAAATCCTTCGGTGTGTATTGTGTTCGTTCTAAGTTCATATTAAATAGCACGATACACTACTAGGGATAGAAGCGCAAAGAAAATCGCTAAGTAAAATAACCATTGAGCAAGAACAAGGAATCCAACTATTCCAAAAATCGCGTGGACAAGAAGAGAACCGATACCAACTGACTGAAGAATCATTTTTATTTTGCCAGTATTCTCTGCTTGGACAATTTTTCCATAGTATCTCTTTTGCACATACGCGCTCCCTATCAAAGTGAGCTCAATAGCAACAATTGCAATAACAATTTCCCAACCAAGATAGCGAGGAATAAGAATTATCGCGGCTGTAGATACAAGAAGTTTGTCAGCAAGTGGGTCAAACATTTTTCCAAAGTCTGAAATAAGGTTTCGCGTGCGAGCAAGGGAGCCGTCTACTGCATCTGAAAATGCCGAAATAAAAAATAGAGCAAATGCTATCGTGTAACTTTCGTTCCATAGAAAATACCCAACAAATGGAACACTACAAAATCTCATCCACGATATAATATTTGGAGTCATCCAATATGGGATAAGAGGAAGAAGTGTTTTTGCGAGAAACTTATCAGTGATTGTGAGCTGGTGGGGCATATATAATATTGTAGCAAAAACGAATAAAATATGATAAGGTACTTTTGTTTCTGGCTAAAACAATTTGTTACCATAAATTGTTCGCCCAATCTCGCAAAGCGAGATTTAGGGAGACGTGGCTGAGCTGGTCGAAGGCACCTCACTGCTAACGAGGCAGGGTAGCAATACTCTCATGAGTTCGAATCTCATCGTCTCCGCCAAGTCGTTTAGGTTCTGGTGCTCGATGAGCTTAGAAAACTAAACGAATATAAAAACCATCATAATTGATGGTTTTTATATTTTTTAAAATTAAATCAATATATTTGATATACTTTTAGTTATGAATATAGAAGAGATCAAAACAAGGGTTAGGATTGCAGCAAAATATATATCTGATAATGACTCTTCAGTCTGGTACACTTCGGAGTTAAATATATGTTCTCATTTAAGACAGGTATTACATACACAATTTCCAGAGTATGATTTAGATGTTGAGTTGGTTAAATATAATAATCAAAGACCCGACATTACGATTCATCATCGTGGGAATAATTCAGATAACTTTGTTGTTTTTGAAGTTAAGAAGAATCCAACACTTAAACAGTTTATTTCAGATTTAAGAAAAATAGAATCTACATATTTTAATGAGCCTTATAATTACAGGTATGGAATGTTAGTCTCCGTTGGTAAATTACCTTCACCTTTACCAACTTTTGATACAAGTAAAATAGGTGTATTGGAAGTTTATGGATGGGAGGAGATTATAGAGCCAATTAAGAATTACACTCTATAAAAAGTAAGATTAAAGTTCACATTTTCTCCAAAAAGGAGTAGTATTAGAATAATGACAACTAAATGGAGCGAACAATTTACGACTGATAACAAGGATCTCCCATCCTTGCTTGAAGTTATAGAGAAATCCCTAGCAGTCTCTAAACTATCAAAAGAAGAAATAGACAGTCTTCATAAAAATATAAGCGAACTAATTTTAGAAACCGTACCAGAAATTGTATGGGTTGACAACTCAGACTCATTTCTTTTTGAGGGTGGTTTTGAGGAATCTAGCAAGCAACTGCTAGTTAACTTGTCTAAAATAGGAATAGAAAAAAAAGATTAAATACATGATAGGATCAAAGAAAAAATTACTTTTGCTTTTTACTAACAATGTTGGGGCACCTCTTAGTAAAGAAAAACTTGCTGAAACTGCCGCAGTTTTTGATTGGGCACGCTCTATTAGAACACTTAGACAAGAAGGATATGATATTGAGCTTTTGGGTAACGGATCATATATTCTACATTCTTTAAAATTAAGAGATAATGGTAACAAAAGAGAAACCATTGATGCAAAGACTCGTTATCGTATCATGCAACGAGATGGTTCAATCTGTCAAAGATGTGGTCGTGGTATTCCAGACGGTGTGAAACTTGCGGTTGACCATAAGATTCCAGTGAATATGGGTGGGGATGGTTTAGATGATAATTTATGGATTCTTTGTGAAGAGTGTAATCTTGGAAAGAAACATTGGTTCAGCGATCAAAATGCAGAAGAGATGAAGGCCATCTTTAAAGAGACAAGTGCTTCAAAAAGATTTGAGCTATTTTTTGATATGCACCCTAATGAGCTTATTGAGCCGAGTAAATTATCTGTAGTTGCAGGAATCAGAGATTGGGAAAGAACATTGAGACTGGTTCGTCAAAAGACTGGAAAGAAAATAGAGTATGTTCGCAAAGATCCTAAAACAGGACAAGAAGGATATATTTACACTAAGTAACTAGAGGTGCTTGGCCATTTCATCTGCAACAGCTTTCATAACAGGAACAGCAACTGAGTTCCCTAGTTGTTTGTAGGCAGGACCGTCTTTCACTGGAAAATGAAAAGTATCTGGGAACCCTTGAAGACGGGCACATTCTCTAATGGTTAATTTGCGAAGCCCAAGTGTATTTTTTGTAAGCTTCTTATCCATGCCATTTTTGTAAACATTTATTGGTTTATCTTTAATTAAATTTCTTTCTCTACCCATACCACCAACAACTAAAGCATTTGCTATACCTTCTGGGTCTAATACCATATATCCAAAACCGTTACCTTTTTCAGCGTGACGATTCCTGTGTCTCTCCAATCCTTCATAGTACATTTGTGATATGTAGTGTTTAGGATCCACTTTCTTTTCAAGAATAGATTTTAATTTTACTCGTTTTGTTGGTTCTGGGAATTTAAAATCAACTTTTTTCTTAAATCCAACTATATATATTCTTGGTCTATTTTGTGGTACTCCAAAATCTTTTGCGTTCATTACTTTGTAATGAACATCATAACCCAACTTCTCAGTAAGTACAGTTAAAATAACTTTAAGTGTATTCCCTTTATCATGATTTTCTAAATTTCTGACATTCTCTAATAAGAAAGCTTTAGGTTTGTACTTTTCAAGTATTTTTTCTACCTCAAAAAACATTGTTCCACGAGTGTCTGCAAATCCTTGCCTCTTACCTGCAATTGAAAATGATTGACATGGAAATCCACCAAGCAAGATATCAAACTTGGGAATCTTTTTATCCATATTTTTTACAACATCTCTCAAATCTGAACAATCGATCTCACCAAAATTTGCTGAGTATGTTTTACAAGCAGAAGAATCAAAATCATTTGCATATACTGTTTCGCAGATATGTTCGAATCCTTTACGAATCCCTCCTATTCCTGCAAACAGATCAATAGACTTAAATTTCTTTTTACCTTTAGCTGGTTTTACAGATGTCATATTTGTCCTATTATCTCTTATTTTTAAGGTTATTACAATTCTAGCTTTCTTTTAGTGTGATTATTTTATTACTTAAAAATAACTTACTCTTAAAACATCCCAACAGTTCTCTTTTTTCCAAGTCGCTTCCATCTTTAAGAATGTATTTAGCATAGTTACGAATATCTACATCCTTGATCTTGATTTGCTTTGTATCTCCTAAAACGCTTCTCTGGAAGCTCTTAATTCTTTCAACCTCAGTTCGTATCTTCTCCTTCATTCCTATCTCGTCTAGGTCGATTTTATCCAGTAGTTCTTGGAACTGTTTTATAAGTTCGTCTTCGTTGGTATAACCACATTTACAGTTCTTATCTTTAGACTTTGTGCACGCATAATATACATAACGATGAACATTTCCGTTTTGTTGTTTCTTTATCTTTTCGTCTGCTGTGATACCAGAACCGCATAGTCCACAAGTCATGAGTTTAGTAAAAGCAAATTCTCTATTATTAAATTCTGTTCTCGTTACTTGTCTTGTTAATTGAGCTTGTACTTGATCATAGAGTTCTTTAGTAATGAGTGGCTTATGACTTCCTTTGTACCAGTTACCACTTTTCCTCGGATATTCAAATTCGCCATAGTAAAAAGTATTCTTTAAAAGTAAATTAATGTTTCCTAAACTAAGATGTTTCTTTCCGTATGAAGTCCTAAAATTAAGATCAAATTTAAGCCAATGATACACCTTTAAACAACTTACTTTCTCATAAGCAATCTTCTCAAACATTTCTTTAATGATGTGACCTCTATCTGGATCAATATATGTCTGACATTTTCTATCCATTCTGTTTTCTTTTAAATATCCAGTAGGGGCAGGACATGGCCATAAACCCATCTCAACTCTTGTCCTTAATCCTCGTTTTACATTTACACTTTTATTATCATTTTCTAACTTTGCTTGAGAACAAAGAATCATTAGTAAAAACTTTTCATTAGGTGAGTTACTAAATGTTTGTCCGTACGTTCTTATTTGAAAAAGTAATTGTTGATCCATAAGATCTACTATTGAACCCAAGTCACCTGCATTTCTACTTATTCTAGAAGCGTCCCATGCAAGTATTCCATTAAATCTAGCTCTTTTTATATCTTCTAATATTTCTTTAAAAACTGGTCGCTGGCCTGAATCTTTGGCTGAATGTGATTCTCGTCTGATGTCTACAATTTCTAAACCTTCTCTTTCTGCTAATCTAAGCATTTCTTTAATTT
>CAZXOE010000002.1:19241-117293 GCA_964642305.1 uncultured Candidatus Saccharibacteria bacterium | reverse complement strand
CCTTAGGACCGTTATAGTTACGGCCGACATTCACCAGGGCTTATACAAGCCAGCATGTGCAGCACGCTAAGCGCGATGCAAATTTTTAATTTTTAATTTCAAATTTTTAAACAAATTCTAATTTCCTAATTTCGGAATTAAAACATTATTTAAAAATTACAAAATTAAACATTAATCATTCACATTGTACTCAATGTGCTACACACACCACCCGTATTTAACCTTCTGGCATTGGTCAGGCGTCACCCCATATACATCCTCTTACGAGTTCGCATGGAGCTGTGTTTTTGGTAAACAGTTGGCAGGAAATCTTTCGCTGCGGCCTCCACCACTTTATTTTCAAAGCGGAGAGAGTCCTAGAAAAATTAGTCAACATTTTATTTGATGAGTTTTGTAATTATGGGTTTCAAAGAGACCGCTATATAAAATATAGCGATTCCTCCGAGGCTGTGGTTGGTAAGTGAACAGGTACATGGCATACTCCAGTGTCTATCCCGTTTCTGCTATCATATATAGACCCTGTTGCTTTTTCGCAACCACAACCTTCAGAGGTCTTAGAGACGAATCTCTTTGAAACCCACAATCACTCACTTTCTCAAATACTTTTTTGTGCTTGAACGGCAGCTCTGCTGTTCAAGCACGGTCTCGATACACTCAATTCTTCGGACTCCATCACTCTTGTTTAAGCATTGATTAAATTGCTTTAGTTGCAAGGCGGGAAGAATTTTTTACGACCAAGATGTACAAGTGTACATTGCGTGGAGGAAAAAATTCTTCTCAACGATGCAAATGAAGTAATTTTACCGATGCGCCTTAAACGCAAAGTGGTGGAGGCAAGCCTTATCCCGAAGTTACGGCTGCTTTTTTGCCGAGTTCCTTGAGAAGCAATCACTCGTTCGCCTTAGTCTACTCGACTCGAACACCTGTGTCGGTTTTAGGTACGGTTTTTTATTTGTTATGCTTAGAAGCTTTTCTCGGAAAGTTGCTTTGCCTTATCTGCACTGGGCGAACCCAGGCATTTCTGCTTCACTTGCGGTCGGTATTAAAACCAGACTCCCGGATTTACCTAAGAATCACACTGATGACACAAACGCAAATCCAATAATGCGCAAGACATACTAACCTTCGTCACTCCATCGCACAAATAAAAAGTTAGGGAATATTAACCCTATGTCCATCGGCTTCAGCTTTCGCCATCACCTTAGGCCCGACTAACCCTTCGCTGATCAACATCGCAAAGGAAACCTTATTCTTACGGCGTGCGGGGATCTCACCCGCATTGTGGTTACTTGTGCCAACATTCTCACTTCTTACCGCTCCAGGGTTGCTCACACTTCCCCTTCAGCGCAGATATGAACGCTCTCCTACCGCTCCAGACGCACTACGCTATTCTCCGTGCGCTGGAATTTTTAATTTAAAATTTTTAATTTTTAAATAAATCAAAATGTTTTAATTTTAAAAATTAAAACATTCAAACATTATTTTGAAATTAGAAATTAAACATTTGAAATTCCGCACGAAACGCAGTGTAGTGCGTCCAGAACCCTCAGTTTCGGTACTACGCTTAGCCCCGATTATCTTCGGTGCAGAGTCTCTTAGTGAGTGAGCTGTTACGCTTTCTTTAAATGATGGCTGCTTCTAAGCCAACATCCTCACTGTCTGAGAAACTCCACCTCCTTAAGTGCACTTAGCGTAAATTTTGGGACCTTAACTTGAGATCAGGGCTGTTTCCCTTTTGACCGACGGAGCTTCGCCCCCGTAGTCTTACTGCCTGGTATTTAATCTCTGGTATTCGGAGTTTGATAGGGTTAACGAGATTGCTCCCTGTTTAACCCTTCCAGTGCTCTACCCCCAGAGGGTACGCCAGACGCTATGCCAAAACATATTTCGGAGAGAACCAGCTATTACCAGATTCGATTAGCTTTTCACTCCTTACCACAAGTCATCCGATGGTGTCGCACGGCCAACCGGTTCGGGCCTCCATCTGTATTTCTACAAACTTCACCCTGCTCATGGTAAGCTCATCTGGCTTCGGGTCTAATGCATACAACAAACGCGCTATTCACACTCGGTTTCCCTAAGGCTCCACCCGACAAGGGCTTAGCCACGCTGTATACATTAACTCGTTGGCTCATTCTTCAATAGGCACGCGGTGACCCGCGCACTACGCTATGCTCCGTGCGCGAATTTTTAATTTTATAATTCTTAATTTTTAAATAAATGAATGCAAATGAATTAATTTTTAAACATTAATACATTGAAACATTCTTTAAAAATTACAAAATTAAAAATTAAAAATTCGCACGAAGCGCAGTGTAGTGCGCAGGCTCCCACTCCTTGTAAGCATATGGTTTCAGTTCTATTTCACTCCCCTCACCGGGGTTCTTTTCACCTTTCCCTCACGGTACTAGTTCACTATCGGTTTCTAAGAGTATTTAGCCTTACCAGTTAGTTCTGGTAGATTCCCCCGAGCTATTCGTGTCTCGAAGTACTCAAGAACAAAGACAAAGAAGACGTAATGTTTTCGTTTACCGGGCTATCACCGTCTAGGGCTATGCTTTCCAGCATATTCAACTAACATTACATTTTGTAACTTCTCTCGTATAAATACGACGTCTCTGCCTTACAACCCCTACTATAAATAGTAGGTTTGGGCTATTTCCGTTTCGCTCGCCGCTACTCAGGAAATGTTCCGCCATTCGGCGGCTTTTTTTATTTTCCTCCAGGTACTGAGATGTTTCACTTCCCTGGGTATACTCCTACATTTAAATGTAGGTCATAACCTATGACGGTTATGGGGTTTCCCCATTCAGAGATCTCCGGATCAAAGGTTGCTAGGCACCTCCCCGAAGCTTATCGCAGCCATGCTACGTCTTTCATCGCCTCTTAGAACCAAGGCATCCACCATATGCTCTTAAATTTCTTATTAGGAAATTTAAAAACCACAATCATTATTTGTTCTCCCCCACCACTAGTGGTGGGGGACTGCCCTGTTTGCTTAAAACAGGGACTTTATTTTTACCTGCCTGTCTACACGCACTCAAAGACCTCCTTAACGGTGCGTGTGACAGAATGATGGGCTCCTCTCTAAAAATGTTTCTATTTCACCGCGACAGTTTTGGCTGTGGCTTTGCGAAAATCTTTCGACATATGTTTATATGCCTCAAAATTTTCACTTCGCCTCGCTCAAAACTGTCGTGGTTCATCACGAAAATTTTTAAAGAGAAACCCTTATTGACAATCAACAATCGATGAGCGTTCTCATCGGAATAAAAAAACCCGCGATAACGCGGGTAAAATAGAAGCCGTAATGGTTCCTATCTAGTCCCGCCGGGGGTATATTTGGTTCCGATACTCATATGCAACAATCCAGCCATTATATACAAAAGAAAAGCTATGTCAAGGACTTTTGGTAGAATATTGAATATTGAAATTCGAATGTTGAATAATGGGGTAAATCCACAGAAAAACCCGCCTAAAAGGCGGGTTTTTCCTGAAATTCTATTCCATATTCGATATTCTATCCTAATTCTACCTACTAACTAGCGACGATTCGAGATATCTCCACGGAGCTTCTCGATGTAATTTGCTGCTGCTTCTTTGCCACCAAGACCAAATGCAAGACCACCTGCGATAGCAAGCATTGCTACAAGTCCTGTGAAGAGTGTCTGCATCATTCCACCAGCAATTCCGAGCTGGTTCAATGCCGCAAGAATTGCAACAATCCAGATTGCCCAACGAGCTACACCACCAACCATCCCTGCATGCTTTGAATCAAGAGCGCGAGCGCCACCTGCCAAAACTTTCTGAGCGAGATCAGCGAGAACTGCCGCAACAACCAAAATCAAGGTTGCAACAATAACCTGTGGAATGTAACCGAGGACAACATTCGTCAAAAATGCGTTAACAGCCTGAAGCTTCAAAATATCAAGTGCTGTAACAAGGAAGACGATGATGATGAACCACTTAACCAATCCTCCTAGGAATGCGCCAGTGTTCAAATTAAAACCTGCTTTGTCTAGAAGACCGCGAGCTCCCGCGCTCTCAAGGACTGAATCAACCTTGATTGCCTTAATAATTTTTGAAACAACGTCAGATAAAACTGAACCAACAACCCATCCTGCAATAAAGATAATGATTGCGAGGAGAAGCTTTGGAAGAAACTGTAACACCTCTATACCGATGCCAGTAAACGCGCTACTCAACTGTACTCCCCAATCTGAAATAATAGGCATATCTTTTTTATATTTTTAAAACTAAAACTAATAAATTATCTCGTATCATCAATTCCACTTGCACAGCGCCTGCGGTTTGCGCCGGCGAGCAGAGTAGCTTGATTCCTACCCTTTTATTATACCATTATAGATATAACGAAAGAAAGGGGGCTGTGGATAACTCTACAATATGACTGGCTTTACCTCCTCCGCCCCTATTCGGTCTATGACAGTATCGTGACGGCCATCAAGCACATCTCGCACAAATTTATCGTACACACTCACGCGGTAAAGGAATTCAGAGGTTTCTAGGGCTCCGTAGGAGAGTTCATGACCTATTTCTGCCTCAATTGTGCGTAAAACGTTCTCAATAGAGCGTTTTTTGAGGTCGTCGCCAACTATTAGCACGTCCACGCGCGCCTCAGGCTCGTCAATAAAAATGCCGGAAATGGCTAGAAATTTGATTTTTCCAACGCCTTTAAATCGCCTTGCTATTTCATCTCTGTTCAGAGGGGTCTCAGAAACAATCAAACCTTTAAGAGATGCCAGTAGCGGGAAGGTTGTTTTAAGCTGAAAACCTTGAACTCTTTTTTTCTTCGGTTTTGCATCTTTCTTTTTTGAAAATATTTCTTTTGTGAAAGACTTATTGGATATTACCCCAGCAGCCTTGAGTAGTGTGAGTTCGCGCCTCGCCTCTGCCACTGAAACTTTGCTCTTTTCCGCAACCATTGGCACATCGTATGCATCCTGTGAGTTTAGTAGAAACAAGCGCAAAATCTTTACACGCGCCTGGCTTCCAAATAATTTTCCGAGAGTGTCCATGAGGGGTAGTATAACATTTTATAGATACAAAGGAAAAAAAAGGGGTGTGGCCGTAAGGCCACACCCCTTTTTTTTAGCATTTACTGCGGGTTACTTGAGAGTAACCTTTGCACCAGCCGTCGGAGAGTACTCCTCCTTGAGGTCACACATATTCGCCTGCTGGCGAATTGCGCTACCCCGCCTCCTTCGCCTTCGCTCAGTCCGGCCTTGCGAAGCTCCGCACGCTCGCTTCTCACCCACTCTCTCAACGCTCGCTTGAGTACAAGCTCACTGCTCTCCTCCACAGGAGAACAGGTGTTCTCCTGACACCACTCGCCGCAGGCGCAAAGGTAACTTTGAATATTGCACTCCAAAAGAAAAACCCAAGGAGTTTCCTTGGGTTTTTCTTTTGGAGTGCAATGCGATTACTTCAAAGTTACCTTTGCGCCTGCTTCCTCCAATTTCTTCTTGAACTCGTCTGCGTCTGCCTTCTTCATGCCTTCCTTTAGCATTGAAGGCGCTGCGTCTACAAGGTCCTTTGCCTCCTTCAAACCAAGAGCAAGAACTTCCTTTACAACCTTGATAACGGCGATTTTTGTGTCGCCTGAAGCTGAAAGTTCTACGTTGAATGAATCCTTCTCCTCTGCGCCTGCGGCTGCTGCTGCTGGAGCGGCTGCTGCTGCAGTTGCTGAAACACCGAACTTCTCCTCGAGCACCTTTACAAGCTCGTGAAGATCGAGAACAGTCATTGTCTCGATCTTTTCTACCAAGTCCTTGAACTTTGCAGGAACTACCACATCTTTGTTTTCTGTCATAGTAATATTGATTAAAAAATTAATTAAGCACTTGCTTCCTCCTTTACCTCTTCTGCTGCTACCTCTGCGGGCGCCTCAGTGGCCACCTCGGCTACTTCTGCTACTGGGGCTGGCACCACCTCTGCTACTTTTACTACCGGTGCCACGCCTTTAGAATTGGCGATTTCTCCCATCGCAATAGCGAAACGCTGAATTGGTGAATTGATGATGTTTACGAACATTCCACGGAGTACCTGTAGCGGTGGAATCATAGCAATTGCCATCATTTCCTCCTTTGTTTTGTACTCTCCGTCAAAGATTCCTCCCATAATTGAGATTGAACCCTTGTCGCGTGAAGTCGTCTGGAATGCATATGTCTCGCGTGCTGGAGCAAGGAGATCCTCTCCGTATGCTATCGCAAGTTCCCCTGGAAGCTCGGGCATCTCGCCTTTCGCTTTGAGGTCGCCGAGTACACGCTTTGCTAGAGTCTTCTTTGTTACAAAGTATCCAACATTGTCTGCTGAGAGCTTCCTACGAAGCGTTTTTGTATCAGCTGCTGAAAGTGCTTTGAAGTTTACAAAGACGATTGACTTTGCATCAGCAAGACGATCCTTCATTGTTGCGACGAGTTCTACTTTCTTTTGTTTTGTAATTGCCATAATGTAACTTACGACTGACAACTTACGACTGACAACAAAACACCAAGGTGTTCCGTTGTGAGCAGTAGGTTGCTCGCCACTTTTTAAAGAAACGGCGACTCAAACATATTGTTTAAGTCGCAAAGCCAAGCCTTTTCAGGCTATGAGTCGACCTCCGCAGGTCCTATGTTCCATTTCTCTGAAACAGCCTACTTCTTCGGGCTTCAGGGCTATACTAGCGTGTGTTTATAACATTGTCAACCGTTAGGACGAGGGCGTTCATGTCCCCCAATTTCATTACATTTGAGACAGCCACACCAGCAAGTCCCACGAGTACAATTGCCACGAAACCTGCTATTGATTTAGCTACATCGTTCATTTATATATTATACCACATTTTTAACAAAAACAGCAAGGCCTTACTGATTTACATAGTATTACCCTATGTAAATCGCTCAGAAACAGCCAAAAGCAACAAAATAAAAAGGACCGCCCTTAAGAATTCAAAAAGGGCGGTCCTTTTTATTTTGTTTTTTCGGGTGTTTCTGAGACTCTTTCTGAGGCTATTTCTGAAGTAAAATCTTTGCTATGTTTTGCTGTGTCCCACAATCCATTAATAGCGTTGTTGGCAATGTAGCGCTTGAGAGTTTAACTATCTTGAAGCCGTACCCTTCAATAGTGTACGACGCGCTTCCGATTTTTATATTTCTGGTTTGAGCTGATCGGTTATCAATCATAATACTCGTGCCACTTTTGTACATCACATTATTTGGTGACGCCTGACAAAAACTAGTACCGCTAAGTTGAATACGAAGATTATCTTTGTAGTTTTCAAGCGCCTTCTGGTAACTCATTGTTACAGGCTGACTAGCAACGGGTGTAGTGGTCTTTTTTGGAGCAGTAGCGGTCGTCGTAGTCGTAGCCACGGTCTTACTTGAAGTCGCAGTTTGGGTTGCAGTGTACCCCGTTTCTTTGTCAGCGGGTTTACTGAACGCAGACACAATTAACCACCCAGCTACAACAATTACAACAGCCCAGCTCAATGTTTTTTTAGTAATTAAATTTCCCATAAATATCCAAAATTATTTTGCTAATATTACTTGTATTATACCAACCGCACATCCAATCCCCTAGCTCGTCCTTATCCTAATTGTGGATAACTTTTCCCCACGGGTCTCCCCATAGGTCCGACCTCTGTAGACAGAGGTCGGACCTATGGGGACTATTGCTCAAGACATTCACCTACTAGCGAACAAACGACAATATTTTTTGTATTTTCTTGCACAAAAACATCGGGTGCTATTATTGCAGAACCGACTTCCATCTCGACTCCTATTGCATTCCCCGTAATCTCTGAATTAGAGATACTAGCAACAACTCCTGGCACAGCCTCCATTTTTTGCCAGTTTCCTTCGCGGTTCAATGAAACAGAGACACCAGCTCCTTCAGTAAATCCTGAAACGCTCGTATTAGTAATAGTTGCTGTTCCTTGATTAATTTCAACACCGCTAATCCCGCCATTTTCTACCACCACGTTTGATATTGTCGATGTTGCATTATAGGCATATAGTCCATAACCCTCTACATTTTTTATTGTTGAACTAGAAATTGACAGTGTCGCCTCATCCACGGAGATACCAGCCCATCCTGTAATATCTGAGATTGTCGTGCTTGCGATTATTGCTGTACCCTTATAAATACTCACTCCACTCCCCCATTCGTTAATAGTGCCACCCTCTATCGTAGAGTTTTTTATTGTTGATGTGCTATTTGAAAGAATAATTGCATCGTCTTCCGTGTTGCGTATTGTAGAATTTTCAATATCCAGCACGGACTTGTACGAAAAGATACCATTTCTGTCTGGGGTGCCGTCAATCGTCGTTGACGCAATATTCATCGTGCTGTAATAAACTCCGATGGCGTCACCATCAAGCGTATCTGATATTGTTGAAGATGCGATTGTAACGTTACTGTAATACGCTCCTATTGCATCTCCTTCAATAGTGTTTGATATTGTTGAGGATACGATAGTCATCGTGCTGTAATATACTCCGATTGCGTCATACTCAAATGTATCCTTTATCGTTGATGACGCGAGTGACGCATGTGCCCCATTATATAATTCAATAGCAGTGGCATTCCCAGAAAATTCTGTATTGGAAATCTCAACTGTCGTGCTTGCTCCGCGCGCTATTAAACCCCTAGTACTTTCGATACGAGCATAATCAATTGTTGATGTGCCAGTTGTATTCCAAAAAACAATCGCCCCTGAAGCTGAATCGTCAAATGACCTGAATATCACGGGGTTTTCTGGAGTTCCTTGCGTGTCAAGGATGCCGTTAATAAGCAGTCTCCCATTATTGTAAAAATTAATTTCGACTCCAGGCGCAACCGTTAGAGCTGCAGACGCGGACACCAAAACATCATCCTCAGGCACAACATATCGCTCCTCGTCTGCATTAAGCGTGAAATCACTCGTGATATCCTCCCCTTTGTTTATAAGGGTGCTTACTGAATTTTGCTCTCCAGGAGTGCCGTCAATCGCGTTTCCTTCAGCATCAATTCCATTTTTAATGTAGCCGAGGTTGGTCCCCCAGTTTTCTGGGTCAGTGCCTGGCTCTCGCGAGGAATAACGCTCCATTGTTTTCCTGCTTGATGTACTATTGAATCCTTCCGCCCACGACCCCTCTGGGGTTTGATCAAAAATAACTGAATTACGCATTAGTGTTAGCTGGTCACCTCCATTATTTAATGCACCAGTGGTTGTTGCGTGGGCTTCAATATCAGCGACTACCGTGTCATCTTTTCGTTCAAAAATAATGTACGTGCGTGGAGCGATTGTACCTGTGAGCACCACATGTGGCGCGCCGTCTTTAGCATTTAGCTCCCACTGAGTGAGGTCAATTGTATGATTTGTGTTATTTTTTATTTCAAACCATTCGTCATTTGCCGATGCAACCGTCCCCATCCACGCTATTTCGTTAATAGCGATCGGGATTGTCGCCACGGAAACTGCCTGCGTGCTTGTAGCACTCGCCTGCCCGTCGGCGCCAATCGCCACAACTTCCATTATGTAATTCGAAAAATCCTTTAATTCAATATCATGTGCTGTTTCTGTCGTTGTGGCGTATGAGCCATTTTTGTTGACTAAATAATGGTCTGCGTCGGCAACTTCTGGCCACTCAAAACGCACCGTTGTCGTAGCGAGGAGGCATCCGTCGACGGCGAGTGTTTGCAAGCACTGGGGTGCGGATAATGAGGGCGCGGCCAAGGCCGCGCCCTCATTCGCAACTGTTTCATCTACTACCACAACCACCTCCTCTACTGGCGCTGTTGTTTGTGTGCCAAGGATTTGCTGTGTTTGCTGTGTTGGCGAGCCCCCACCTGTGGAAAACGACCCAACAAACACAAGCTTTGGCGCATTCGTCCCCTCTTGCACCTTCGGCTCAAATACGAGGGCAGTTTGATTAGCTTGAGGCGATTGCGGTGCTTCAACTGATGGCTGAGCATTTGATAACTTTAGTGTTACTGTTGCGGGAGTTATTTTATCCACAACACTTACCGCTGGTTGAGTCTGTGTGTTTTGTAATTGGGATTCTACTGCAAAGATTGGCCCAGCGCTGTTATTGCTTGCAAAACTTCCACTGGAAAATGCCGAGACAATAGCATTGTACACAGAAGAGGAAACTGAAACCACGCCACTACCAACAGCTTTTCCGGTGGCTACCGCTGTGTTATATGTCCAGATGGCAGTATTTACTGCAATATGATAAGTGCCAACGGCGATAGCAATACTTGTGTTGGCTACATAAATAGAAGCGCTCACCCCTTTTCCAAGTGTCCATAGCGTACCAGCTCCAAGTGGGTTCAAAACTGGGTCAGTAATTGCGTACACTAAACCTTGTTGCTTGTGCGCAAGACTAATTTCTGGAGGTGAAATGCATGGCGCTCCAGTATCCTGCATACTATTTTCTGAAAGACCGCCTAGAGAGAAAGTTATATCCTTAACAATTTCATTTGAACGATATTTTAAATATATTTCACTAAAGCCGTGCCCCGAAAAATCATCGCCAGACTGCAACTCAATATGTGTGTTTGGTGCCTTTATTTTTCTGAAAGGCAAATTACCAACAACTCCAGCAATGACCTTATCGGTATCAGAGGTAAGCCATTTCCCGTTGCCGGCTACGCGACTGGCAGGTGTTGCAACTGAATAGACGCCTATAGACTGGGCAGGAACCCCACCTGCTTGTGTTGTGACTACATCATAAAAACTATTTGCATAAAAATTGCCCTGAGAATGGGCAACGAGAAGTAACTTTTGAGTTTTAACTTTCTGGCTTGCGTCTTTTAGCATTTCAATGAGGTCGTAGTCTGCAACGACTTCATTCTCAAACGCTTTTTGCGCTACAGAATTCATAAGGTCTCCAAATCCACCAGAGTGGATTGGGTTGAAGAGGTACTCTATGGTTAGTTTTTCCCCGTGGTATGCAATAGGTAAAAGAAGTTCTAGACTGTCTCTATTAAAAATAGCTTCGTCTTCATCTGTAAGCACTCCATTAACAGTGGCTACAGTATACCCATTTGACGAACAGATCTTGTCTCCAGTTTGAGCAAAAACTGGAAATGAAAATAACGAGAGTAGAATAACCGTTATGATTACTTTAAATTTTAATAAAAAATAACTCATAAAATCCTAGTTTTGAAGCGCTGAAATATCAATATCACAAACCTCATTTTCTGACTCACTATAGCTTCCTACATATCTAACAAAATCCTTTCTTGCTTGTTTCCTTTCGTTAGTATTAAGTTGTTTATCTTTAATAAAATTAATATACATATAAATCTTTTCCACATCAGAATAGCTTCTCGAAAATTCAGGACTTTCTCTTGGTACAAGTATGTCGCCAACACATGAACCTGATCTGCTTTGCTCTCTAACCACCTCAGTAACAGTTTCTTTATTCGGGAATGGTTGTGTTGCCTCCATCTGCAACGCCAGCGCATACTGCAATAGCACAGCTCTAGTTTTTGCCGAATTCGGGTACTCTTTGAAAATTGCGAGCTCTACATCGTCGCGGATGCCATTTTTATTGGCATCAATCCCTTCAACAGTTTTATCGGCTTCCACACCCGGGTCAGGCGGTAAATTCACCCCCATCACATCATCCATAGTGAGTTTCGTCGCATGAATTTTCGCTACCTGCTCTGGTGTATTTTTTGAAACATACAGAACACGCAATAAGGTTACGATGACAAATATGGCAATAATACCCGCTACCACTTTCCAAAAAATCCTCCATACATTCATCATCTTCGCTTTTATATTTTCGTTCATATAATTCCTCTAATTCTACCAATCCACCCCCGAAACACCTAACTTTATTGTGGATAACTTTACCACCAAGGCCCGGCCTATGTACATAGGCCGGGCCTTGGTGGTTTGGTAGTCCTCGGGGCTACACTATATTGCCATAGGATAGCCACTCTTTTATGAATTCTTTAAATTCCTGCTGCTTTGAAAAATACTCTGGAAACACTCGCTTATTAAGGATGTTGCTCTCCTTACGATGGTCGCCTACGTAATCCGCGTAACTCGAATATTGATAACTTTCTAGATATTCCTCAGCACTATCTCGATCCTTAATCCCATTTTCCTTCCATTTTGGATCAATAATCTTAACTGGGTTTAGATGAATATAAGCAAATAAATACTTCAAGTATTTATCATCATTAGCATGCTTTGCCTTAAATCTACTCTCAAACAAAGTCCCAGTACGCTTATATTTCTTGTTAAAGTACATTGAATACGATGTTAGTAATTTACCCATAAATTTCGTGATTCCACCATCCTTCTTCTCTCTAACAAGTAGGTGGAAGTGATTTGGCATCATGCAATATGCTCCAATATTAACCAAAGTATCTCCTTTTCTCTCTTCATAGGCCCGGCCTATGGGTATCTCTCTAAATATTAGACTGCTGTCAGTATTACAGAGATACAAGAGATGTAAAAATCTTTGCTTGTCTTCTTCATCGCTAAATATAATACGTTTGTCGGTACCACGACTGTAGAGATGGTAGTATTCATGAATAGAAAAATTGAGCTTCCTCATGCTTGTATTATATACCAAGGCCCGGCCTATGTACATAGGCCGGGCCTTGGGGAGCTTGGGGATTTGAGCACGAAAAAGACCCCTTTCTCGTAAGAGAAAGGGGTCTTTTTCTGAATTCCCGCCTGCCATCGCCTAACTGCTCATTTGCGTCCAAGACGTGAATTTGCTAATTCAGGAGCGACAGGCAGTGGCGGGCAGGGAGGTTAGTTTCGTTTTGGGTTTAGCTCGTTCGAGATAATTTCTCTGAAGCGACGCATTGACCTAATTTGAGACTAAGACTCTTTTCGTTGTTACTTAGTCCCTAGTAAAACTAGTTTCTAAGAGTGTATGCACCTACACCAAAGTTCTGAATACCTGTTCCTGTCAAACCAGTTGAACCTGTAGTTACATCATTCCAAAGGAATGTTGCAGCAGAGGTAAGCGCGGTTGAAAGTGAGGTTACTCCAGATGCTCCGTATGCACCAGTCACGTTAGCGTAAATCGAGAAGGTCTTTGAAGTACCTGCTGAGATTTCGTAAGGTGTTGTAAACCCAATTGTGAATGCTGTTCCAGAAAGTGGTGCAGCGACAGTGTTTGAGTTTGCAATTGCTGTAGAACCACCGTCATCTGAAAGCTTAACGTCTGTTACGTTAATTGTTCCAGTTGTTGATGTTGAGAACGTAATTGAGGTTGTCGCAACAGCAATCTTGCCGTTGGTGTCAGCCGCAACTGTGAACTCTCCGATCTTCTGTACACCTGATGAAAGGATACCTGATGATGATGAAGGCCCTGAAACCGTAGGCTTTGAGGCGTACAACATCATTGTGTTTGAAGACACAGGTGAGTAAGAAGTGATAGCTGCACCTGTACCTGATGTTCCTTCTACGTAACTAAGTGTTACGAGTGTTGAAGCAATACCAGATGAAAGTGAACCACCTGTTGTTGAACCGAGGAAACCAGAGAACTTAACGGTTACAGGCACATCAACACCTGTGTAAGGAACATTGATGTTAAGACCTGAGATTGTTGTTGTTGCTGAGGCACCTGATCCTGTTACCGCCTGTGTAACGCCACCTACAGTAATGCTTACAATAGCATCCTGTCCTGTAGTTGCGAACGCAAGCTTGTTAACTGTAGCTGATGTTCCCTGTGCGGCTGTTGACAACTTAAAGGTTGCAATACCGAATGATGAACCACCTACTACATACTGCGCAACTGCTGATGATGACACCAATGTTGGAGCCGCCAAAGTAGCAGAAGCTGAAGCAATAGCAACGCCAGCAGCTGCTGAGGTTGTTGTTGTGTTGCTTACAGCACCTCGGTATGTTACCGCCATGTCTGCAGTGATAGTAGGATTTGCTGTTGATGATGCTGCGCCTCCAATGTCGGCGTATACATCAAATGTAACTGATCCGTTAATAGGAATGTTGATACCACTGAATGAGAACGTTGATGTTGCTGCAGCTGGGTTACCAACTGGAGTTCCAAGAACTGTTGAACCATTCTTAACAGTAAGTGTACTGTAGTTGGTAATAGCGTTTGCTGTACCACCGTTGTATCCACCTAATGTAGGCTTAACACCAATACTTGTTACACTAATACTTTCAGTTGATCCAGCTTGGAGCGTAAACGATCCAATCTTTACATTCTGTGTATTAGGTGAGGATGTTGATGTTACGAAACCTGAGGTTCGAACAAACGTACCTGCGCTAGCTCCTACAGTAAGAGTGTTGCCTGTGATAGCAGTACTTGCTACTGAAAGAGTTTCAAATGAGCTCTGTCCTTGCGCATTGCTTGCAACACCTCCAAGTACTGTAGCTACTGTACCTGATGTGTATGCAGACCCTGTACTGTCTATCATATCAGCCTTAACTGTAAGAGTTACAGTTGTATTGGCTGGAAGGATAAGAGATGAGCCCAAAGTGAAGGTTAGAGCAGCTGTTCCGAGGAAGTTTGCTGATGAACCTACCTGTACACCGTTTGCGTAAAGCGCAACGTTGTCAAGTGTTGTTATAGCTGAAGTTGTAGCAAAAGTAACCTTAAGTGTGTCTACCTTTACATCTTCACCGTAAGCCTTCAATGTGTACTGCCCTACAATAGCGCCGGTTGTACCGCCTGCCACTGTTGTTGCATTGTATGTTGAGTCTACGGATGCTGTAACTGAACCTGGGTTAATAGTAACAGTAGTTCCTGTTGAACTGTTGTTTGTTACTGCAACGTTTACACCAAGCTGTGAATCACGGATCATGAGGTCGGCAGCGTTTGCAAGAGAAATCGTAATTGTACGATTTGAGCCCTTTACAACGTCAGCGCGAACATCAATTGTTGAAGCACCGGTGTTCAATGTTACTGGGCTTGAAGCAAAATCAAACGAAACAAGGTTCGTTGATGTGTTCAAAACACCTGTAGCGCCTGCTGCAACACCGTTCACGTAAAGGCGAATATTCTCAAGTGCATCTGCGGGAGCTGATCCAACGTATCTGAAGTTAGCTCCTGTAAGAAGACCGAGGCGGTTTGTTACAGTTACTGGAGATGACCAGAATGTAAAGCCGGTTGTTCCAGCGTTTACTGTTGCGGTAGAACCTACAGTGTTTGCAGCTGCAGTAGCAGCAGTCATTGTTGATGGTGCTGATGCAATATTCATGTAGTTACCTGAAATATTTGCAGTTGTCTCTCCGCTACCTGATGTTGTGTAACCAATAAGATTTACACCAACAATCTGACCTGCAGTACCTGCTGCGATGTCAGCCTTCACTGAAAGTGTAAGTGAGCCATTAACTGAAAGGTTAAGACCGTTGAAACTGATTGTGCTATCTGTGTTGTTCACCGAAGCAGCGTCAGACAAACGAGTGTTACCATTGTATAGGTAAACGTTTGAAAGAGTTGTGTTTGCTGAGATACCAGTACGCATCAACTTAACGTTGGTGATTGTACCGTTACCTGTGAAAGCAACATGGAGAAGATCAGCAGTTGCTTGTCCGGCAATAACTGCAGATGCTGCAGGGTTGTCGTTTGCAAGTGATGCTGATACTGGACCTGATGCTGTTACAGCACCTGTTGCACATGATGCTCCTGTTGTTGGGCTAAAGCCAACTGTTGAAGTACAACCAGGAACTAAAGTAGTTGTTGTCACTACTCCTGAAGCACATGAAGCTCCTGTTGTTGGGCTAAAGCCAACTGTTGAAGTACAACCAGGAACCATGCTTGTTGTTGAACCTCCTTCCATTGTGTTCAACTTTGCGCGTGTTGACGCACCAACGTATCCTGTACCGCTGGTCAAACCAACTGGCGCAAGAATCTCTGATGCGTACTTATTCTGAAACTTTACAACTGCGGCCTTTGTTGCAGGACCGAAGTATGAAGTTTCGTTACCAGGTGAACCTGCACCTGATACTGAAACCTGTGTGTCAGCGCTCATGTTCAAAACCATTTGAAGGTTCTTTACATCAGCACCTGTGCTGCCTTGCTTTAGGTTTGTTGTAAATGTAGCGGCTTGAGCTGTGATTGCAAACATTGCAACACCAGCAATAAGTCCTACCAAACCTGCAGTAATTTTTGCAGACTTTGATGAAATAATTGTAGTCATAAATAAATTGATATGTTTCTAATCGCACAGTGTGCTCCCTCTTCGTCTTTGCAGTTGAGGAAGGTTTTCGTGCACACTTTAATTAAGTGAACTTTTTTTATTCTGTCGTTTTGTCGGTCATGCGGTAGTGCTTCGACCACACGGATCGAGGCCATAGAAATTTGCTTTGCAAATACATCTGACAACTGACCTGGACAATTTTATGTCCAAGACACGAATCAGCTGATTCGCAACTGACAAGAATGCAGATGCGAGCAAACAATGAGAACATACCTAATTGTGAGATATGTTTTCTATGCAAGATCCGGTGCGAGAAGATATCCAAGGACTGCCCTTGAGGGTACCCAATGGCAGTCCTTGGATACAGCGAATATCTTTTCGCAACGGACCTAGTTTTCAATGGACTCTCCCCTTGCTTGCAATCTATCGTAAGCCGGGAGTTTCTATTTTAATGACGCGCAAATGTGCGGACACATTCACTACGCCTAAATTCAGTAACGCAGAAATTAATCTACGCACTGAACTTACATACATTATATACGGTGCAAGATTAACCTGCAAAGTATATGTGTGGATAACTTCCAAACTAGTCGCTTGAAAGTTTTCATGGCCGAGCCACGAATCAGCTGATTCGAAGTTGAAAGTGGATGCGGAATGCAGACACATTTAACGATACTTACCAACCTCTCCACACGGGTATATAATAGCAGAAAATGGGGCAAGAAACAAGCAAGTGGTGATGAGAGTAAGGTGTGGATAATAAGGCCCGGCCTCGAGAGTACCCGAGGCCGGGCCTTGGTTATGCTCTGGTATCCGAGGCCGGGCCTTATTATATCCGCTATGCTAATGAATAACGTGACCAGCGACGTTCTCCAAATTTCTTAAGGACACCGCGTTCTACAAAGGACATAAGTTCACGCTGAATTGTCTTTTCTGATAAGTCCGCAAAATGATTTGCAATGTCCTTTATGGTAACTTCACGATTGTCTTTTACAAGTTTTAAAATGCGTGACCGGCGAGATTCTTTTGCTACATCTGTGATTGCGCGGGGAGTGGATGATGGGGTGCTGGATTGCCGCGTCGGAGTACCTCCTCGCAAAGACGGATGCACTAAAACGGATTGTCCTTTTGTGTTTCTATCGGACATTGTGATAACTGTTTGTCCTATAGAATGTCCTTTAGGGGAGGCGGGGGTGCGGGTTGCTGAGGATGCATAAAGGTCCGACCTTGGGCTCAAATTCTTAAGGTCTGACCTTAGGGGCTCTGGGTTCGATACGCTGAAAAAGTTGTCACCAAGGATGCTGTCTGTATGCGACTCGCGAGATGCTTTTTTCACCTCAATCATGTCCCTAAGCGAAACGTATTCCCTCTTCAAAATAGTGAAGTTCATCTCGGATACTAAGCCTGCAATAAATGCGAGTTCAAACAAAGAAAGTGTTTCAAGAATATTCGCGCGGAGCGCTTCAAGGACATTTGCCTCCATTGCCTGACTCCCGTTTTTCACGAGAGACGCGTCTCGGACAAGCTCTAGCGAGAGAGAGCGAAGGCGGGGCTTCATCGGCTCTGTGTCCGATAGAAAATTGGTAACGAGGTAAATTGCGGTAGCAAGGCGCTCACACTTTTTTGAAATAGTAGCACCAAAAACAAGCGCTCCGTTGGTCGGTGTATGGCTCACGAGCCTATTGTCTTTGATGTCCTTATTGTAGTCCATTGTGTGTCTTTAAGGTGTCCTTTATTTCGTGCTTTTTTTAGAATATGTCCTTTATCTCGAACTTCGTAATGTTTGTCCATTATATAACGGACATTTGAGAAAAGTCAATGATTGCCAGTGTCCATTAGAAAATATAGGCTTTGGAGGAATGTTTTTATCTGTTACTATATATCAATACTCATATGGCAAAGAAAGAAAAGAATGGGCGTAGAAAGAATGACGAAAAGGTTCCTAAAAAAATAATCAAAGGTTCTAATGAAGGAGCTTCTTTGTTTAGAGGTATCTCTTTCCTTGGTGGACTTTCTGACGAGATACGCCATAGTGTAATAGCGATTTTATTTTTTGTAGTTGGAATCTTTTTCTCTGTCGCTCCTTGGGGCTATGCGGGGTTACTTGGTGGAAAAGTCTACAACGGATTTGAATATCTTTTGGGTGTCGGATACTTTGCTCTCCCTCTCCTACTATTTCTTCTTGGTATTTCTTTTTTCCGCGAGTCACGACCGAATATTGCTGTTACCGCGAGCATAGGCGCGTTTCTTTTTCTTTTTTCTATGCTTGGTCTTGTGAATATATTTTCAGGAGATATGTCTGGAGGAATACTAGGGCAAATTGTTTCTTCTCCGCTTGTTAAACTTTTTGATACTTATATAGCGACATTATTTCTAATTGCATTTCTTTCTATATCATTCCTTGTGATGTTTAATGCGAAGCCAGATTTTAGCACTCTGCTTTTCTGGAGAAAGAAAGATGGTGAGGATGAATACGTTGACGAGGAAGTAGCGATACAAACAAATAATGATGAAGTAAAAAAAGAAGAAACTGAGGAAGAAGAAAAGCCTGCGAAGATAGCTCAGGTCATCGCAAAGATCAAAAAGGATATCACGCCAGCAGACGAGTCGGGTATTTCAATGAACCAAGTGATGAACACAACATATGTTCCCCCACCGCTTTCGATACTTGAAGGAGACCGTGGCAAGCCAGGTGTCGGAGACATTAAAGCAAATGCAAACATCATAAAACGAACACTCGCGCAGTACGGTATCACTGTTGAAATGGACGAGGTTTCTATCGGGCCGTCTGTCACACGCTACGCGTTGAAACCAGCAGAAGGTGTGAAGCTCGCGCGCATCGTTGGACTTCAAAACGAGCTCTCGTACGCGCTCGCTGCTCACCCTATTCGTATAGAAGCGCCTATCCCAGGGCAGTCGCTCGTGGGCATTGAAGTACCAAACTCCACAAAAACTGTTGTTGGTCTCAAGACACTCTTTTCTTCGGACGAATATCGTAATTCTGCAAAGCCTCTTCTTGTGGCACTCGGACGTGGTGTTTCTGGGAAGCTCTACTATGCGGACCTGGCAAAAATGCCTCACGTGCTAATCGCCGGCGCGACTGGTTCTGGAAAATCTGTAACAATTCATGCAGTTGTAAACTCTTTACTTTTTAGAAATGGACCGGAAGCGATGCGTTTTATTATGATAGACCCAAAGCGTGTTGAACTTACTCTCTACAACAAAATCCCCCATTTGCTTACACCAGTAATTACAGACGCGAAAAAAGCAATTCTCGCGCTTAAGTGGGCGGCAAAAGAAATGGACCGCCGTTATAATGTACTTGAAGCGGAGTCTGTGCGTGACATTTCTTCGTATCATAAAAACGTGCTTGAAGTTGCGCTCAAGAAGAACGAGAAGAACAAGGGTGCACGAGGGGAAAAGGAAGAACTGGGTGGGAGCGCAGACGCAGGAATGCCGGAGCGTATGCCTTATATTGTCATCATCCTGGACGAACTTGCGGATATTATGCAGGCATACCCTCGTGAGCTTGAAAGCGCTATTGTGCGCCTAGCGCAAATGAGTCGCGCGGTGGGTATTCACCTCATTCTCTCAACACAACGTCCGTCTGTGAATGTCATCACGGGCCTCATCAAGGCAAACGTACCTGCGCGTGTGGCTCTGCAAGTGTCATCACAAATTGACTCTCGTACTATTTTGGACGCATCTGGAGCTGAGAAGCTTCTTGGTGCTGGTGATATGCTCTATATATCTGGTGAAATGTCCAAGCCCACCCGTATTCAGTCGGCCTTTATGTCGGAAACAGAGGTGAAGACAGTTGTAAAGTATTTGGCTAATATGCCGACCGACGGTCTGCCAGACACAGATGAAATAAATTTGTCGTCCGGAAGCATTAGCAACGAACGTGATTCTATATTTAGCTCGTCATTTGAGGAGGAGGGTGATGGCAACGATGATGATGACTTGTATGAGGATGCGCGCGCGATAATTATTGAGGCAGGAAAAGCGTCTACTTCGTATCTCCAAAGACGCCTCAAGGTGGGCTACGCGCGCGCCGCTCGACTAATTGATATGCTTGAGGAGCGAGGTGTCATTGGGCCAGGGGATGGAGCGAAGGCGCGCGAGGTGATTGAGAAGGCGGGGGGCGCGACTGATGTGTAAGACTCGCCACCTGGTCTTTGCGAGTACTCGAAGCAATCCAGAACCTGTAGATTGCTTCGAGTACTCGCAAAGACGCATTAGGCATCGTATTTCCCCTCGATAAACACATGGACGGCAGAACAATACTAAAACGGACATTCGCAATACTTGGAACAATAATAGTGATTGGCTATTCATATTTTGTCCTGAATGACTATATTCGTGGCCCGAGAATTATCATTGAAAGTCCCCTAAATGGGTATTCAACGACAACACCCGCAATTGTAGTCATTGGTCGCGGTATCCATACAAATAACCTCTCAATAAACGGCACTCAGACGCCTGTTGATCTAGCTGGTAACTTTCGCGCTCAATTGATACTCGCTCCTGGGTATAATATAATTAGGGTTACCGCAAAAGATAATTACGAGAGAACTGTTGAGAAAACGATAGAGATGAACTTGGTGGGAACAGGGGCAACTGAGAGAACGGGAAGAACAGAGGGAACAATTTCTGCAACGACGACCCCGCTGGAACAACTAACGGACACAAAAGGCCTACTTCCTACGGGGCAGGCATCGGGCACGATTAATAATTTTTAATAACATAAAGGACGAGGTGACACTAGGGTTATTTACCCCGGTTAAATCCTGCAGAGCAGGAATTTCGCAAAGCGAAATTATTTAACGGGGTGGTGATTTTTATAGTCGCTATGCTCCTTAAAAATCAACCATGGCATTAGCAAAAAAACCAGCAAAGGAAAAAAAAGAGATTGGTGGAAACATTGAGGATACAATAAGATCGATCCAGGCAAAGTTTGGCGAAGGCGCGATTATGAAGCTCGGCGACAAGCCAAAAGTTGGGGTGGATGCTATCTCAACCGGGTCCATTGGTTTGGACTACGCACTTGGTGTTGGTGGTCTCCCACGCGGACGTATCGTTGAAATTTTTGGGCCAGAGTCTTCTGGGAAGACGACGCTCACTCTTCATGTCGTTGCTGAAGCGCAAAAAATGGGTGGCATCTGCGCGTTTGTTGATGCAGAGCACGCTATGGATCCGGAGTATGCAAAAAAGCTCGGAGTAAATATTGATGAACTTCTCATTTCTCAGCCAGACACAGGAGAGCAAGCGCTTGAGATAGTGGAGAGCCTTGTGCGATCAGGAAAAATTGACGTCATTGTTGTAGACTCTGTAGCGGCTCTCACTCCAAAAGACGAGATTGAGGGAGATATGGGCGCGCATCATGTTGGCAAGCAGGCGCGTTTAATGTCACAGGCGCTTCGCAAGCTCACCGCAATAGTTGCCAATTCTAAAACAATTGTTATTTTTATAAATCAAATTCGTATGCAAATAGGTGTGATGTTTGGAAACCCGGAAACAACGCCGGGAGGTAAGGCGCTTAAGTTTTATACATCAGTGCGCTTGGATATTCGTCGTATTGCGCAGATTAAAAAAGGAGAGGAAGTGGTGGGGAGTCGCACTCGCGTAAAGGTTATTAAGAACAAAGTTGCGGCGCCATTCAAACAGGCGGAGTTTGACTTGATGCACGGCAAAGGCATCTCACAAGAAGGCGAGATTTTAGGTCTCGGAGAAAAGTTTGAGATTTTACAGAAGTCCGGCTCTTCATACTCTTATGGCGATATAAAAATCGGTCGCGGTTATGATTCAGCGTGTATATTTCTTGCAGACAAAGAGAATAAGGTGGTACGCGCTTCCATTCTGAAGGAAATCCGCGCGAAATTAAAAGAAGCGGAGTAGTTTGCTATTTCTCTGAAAACCAGTAAAATAGGCAGATTATGGCAATTATTGATTACAATGAAATTAAACCCGGGAAGTGTATTGTTTTGAAAGGCGAGCCGTACATAGTTATGTCCTCGCACGTTGCGCAGAAGCAAAAGCGTCGCCCTACCAACCAGACCAAACTTAAACACCTCGTTACTGGGCGTGTTGTGGAAGAGACTTTTCAGCAATCAGACCGAGCAGAGGAGGCTGATATCGAGACAAAAGAAATCAAATATCTTTACTCTGGCAAAGGCGAATCATGGTTCTGCGATCCAAAGAAACCATCAGACCGCTTCGCCCTCAAGACGGAAATTCTCGACGGAAAGGAGGGATTTCTTAAAGCAAACACTCTCGTTACTGCAATGCTTTTTGATGAGAAGGTTATTGGGGTTAAGCTCCCTATTAAGGTTGAGCTCCTTGTAAGTGAGGCTCCTCCAGCAGTTCGTGGCAACACCGTGTCTGGCGGTTCAAATACTGTAACCCTCGAGACTGGTGCGACTATCAATGTGCCGATGTTTATTCATGAAGGAGATCTCATTCGTGTAAATACAGAAACTGGGACGTATGCGGAAAGAATAGACAAAAAATAGTCAGAAAGTCACAAGTCTTAAAGTCGAAAGCGAGTGCGGGCTCAAAACAAGCACAAAAAATCCCCGAGACATTGTCTCGAGGATTTTTTGTGCTTGTTACTTCGCAACGAATGGAAGAAGCCCCATAAAACGTGAGCGTTTGATTGCCGACGCGAGCTGGCGTTGATGCTTTGAGCATACGCCTGTGCGTCCGCCACCGATCATACGAGCATGAGGAGTGAGAAACTTCTTTAGGATATCGACATCTTTGTAGTCGATAAGCTTAACGTTGTTTGTCGTAAAGTAGCATTGTGTGTTCTTTTTCATAGTTTGTTTTTAATTGATATGGCTAGACTGGACCTCCCCACCCACCAAAATTTTTCAAATAAAAGTTTATGGCAGAGCCACGAATTTGTTAATTCGAAAACTTAGGCGGATAAGAAAATCATATTCGCTTCGCTCATTGATTTTCTAAAAGGGGATGTCGTCTGGATTGATATCTTCCTGCGGATACTCAATAGTTTCAAGTGGCTCATGTGCTGTAGTTTGAGTAGCCTTTGAGCTAGCTGGTGCGTTACTGCTTCCTCCTGTAGCGCCACCTGCGCGAGGTCCGAACTGCATTGAGTCTGCGATTATCTCTGTTCGGTATTTTTTAACACCACTTGCATCATCCCAACTTCTCGTCTGCATGCGACCCTCGATATACACACCCGAACCTTTTTTCAAGTACTGATGAGCGAGCTCCGCGAGTTTTGCATACATCACAATATTGTGATAATCCACACTCTCCTGCTTTGCTCCGCTCTTGTCCTTCCAGACACGATTTGTCGCAAGACTGAAACTCGTCACCTGCTGACCTGACGGAATCGCCTTCATTTCAGGATCGCGAGTCAAGTTGCCGTAAACCATTGCTTTGTTGATATACATGATCTTATTTTACCAATTCTTCAATAGCCTTGTCCAGTACTTCCTCAGACTGAGCTTCCACTACAGGCTCCTCTGCGACTGGCTCCTCTGCGACTTCTTTTACTTTTGCTCCAGTAAATTTCTTCGCAATAAATGTATTCTCGCGAATAGTCTTTACAATGAGATAACGAAGGACATTTTCGTCCTTTTTGAGTCCTTCCTCAAGCTCTGCTATTCCTGCTGGAGATCCTTCAAACTTAACCCATCCAAAATAAGCTTCGTCAAAACGCTTATTTTTATGGTCTACTGTTTTTACAATAGTGTAGGCGAGGTCGATGAATACGGGTAATTCCTCGGCAATGATGTCCTTGGAAATCCGTTCAATCATACCACGCACGGCTCCCGACACTCCTGGAATTTGCTCCTCAGATAGCGTTGGAACGAGATGGTAGCCTAGCTCGTAAATGCGAGGCTCCGTGTGTTCTTGATGATTCATATTTTCAATTTTTTGGGGTTCCCCCCGTTAACCTAGTAACTTGCGTATCCTACCAGAGAGGGGGTAGAAAGTCAAAAACTCTTTAGAAAGGGCGGTCCTCGTTCAGCAGAATGACTTCTGGAAGCTCCTAGATTAGATGTGTGGTGTAATGTTAAAAACACGGAGAGCGTTTTGGACAAGAGCAGAACGCACGGTTTCAAAATCCTCACCACGAATCTCTGCTATTCTTTTTACAATTTCCTCCACATAAATAGGCTCGTTTCTTTTTCCACGGTATGGCACAGGCGCCACATATGGGCAGTCTGTCTCGGACATTATTTTATCAAGTGGCGACAAACGCACTACTTCATCATACTCATTAGAAAATGTGATAACGCCGGTGATTGAAATTGTAAAATCAAGAGCAAAATATTCGCGGGCAATATCAATAGTCTGCGAAAAAAAATGTATGTTCCCGCGAAGACGCCCCGCCACTATATTTTTCTTTGTTTTCAGTAGCGCGAGCACATCGCGGTGCGCATCAGCAAGAGCCTTGTCGCTATCGCGACAGTGAATCATCAGTGGTAAATTTCTCGCCAAAGCAAAATCTATTTGTTCTTCAAAAAGTTTTTTCTGGCGCGCTTTTTCAAGAGCAACATCAGAAACATCTGCTAGGCGTGAATAGTCGAGGCCACATTCCCCCACCGCCACCACGCGCGGCCCAACTGAGAGCTCTGCAAAAAACGGCTCACGAAATTTTTCATTTCTGTCGTCAATCGGATGAACACCAATAGAGGCATACACACCGTCCTCCACAAATGAAGCAATGTTGGCGGCTTCTTGCGAGCTTTGATAATCTGTGCCGACAATAATAGCAAAAACTCCGTGCTCGCGCATTCGCTCAAGCACTTCAATCCTGTCCTCACTAAAACGCTCGTCATTTACGTGCGCATGGATGTCGAAGTATTGTGGAAGCATGGTGTTTTTAATTCCTGTCATTGCGTGGGTTGCGTCCAAGACGTGAACTTGCTAGTTCAGAAGCAAGCCAGAATTAACCCGTAGATTGCTTCGTGCCTCGCAACGACAAAAAGAATAGGCAAACTACTCTTTGCGCATAAAAAGCGGTTCGGTGAGTGCTTTTGCATTAAAGACCATTTCATCAGCCTTGACATCGGATGCGCCAACAAGCGTTATAATCCTTTGCGCTGTATCTGGCATCATTGGCGTAAGCATTTGGCCAACCTCGCGAAGTCCGTACAAAAGACACCAAATTACAGCCTCCGCAGACTCCTTGTCTGTCTTCACAAGCTTAAATGGCTCATAATCTGTAACAAATTGATCTAGATGCCCAATGAGCTCCCAAATTACGTCCGCTGCTCTATTTATCTCATTCGCGCTCATATGTTTATGGTAACGTGGCAAAATGTCATTTGTAATAATATATGGAATATTAATACCTGCAATTTCATCAAACGTTTCCACATCGGACATTTTTGTTTTAATAGGAGGTACACGTGTCGCGTCACCTTTTACCACTCCTCCAAAATACGATTCAGCCATTTTTAAAGTGCGTGATACAAGGTTCCCCAAGCCATTTGCCAGGTTTGCATTGTAAACTTCTTTAAATTTTTCTCGGGTTAAATCCCAATCATCCACGGGAGTTACCTCTCTCGTAAGGTAATACCGAAGCGCGTCCCTGCCATACTCTGAAATAAATTCACCCGGACTCAACACGTTACCCAAGGACTTAGACATCTTCTTCCCTCCTGAATTGACAAACCCATGGACCAAAAGCTCGCGTGGTAGCGGAATCTTCGCTGACAATAAAAATGCTGGCCAAAGGAGCGCGTGGAAACGAAGTATGTCTTTGCCCAACACCTGAATATCCGCTGGCCAAAAAGTTTTGAAATTTTCATCATTGTCTGTACCGTAGCCAAGAGCAGAAATGTAGTTTGAAAGCGCGTCGCACCACACATACATTAGCTGTGTTGGGTCACTTGGCGCAGGTATCCCCCACGGTATCGCGCGCTCTGGGCGAGAGATACTCACATCTACCAAAGCACTCTCTCCGTTCGCACCAGAGATGAGTGAAACTATTTCATTTACTCGTGAATGGGGAGTAATTTTTAATTCTCCACTTTCAAGTAATCGTTTTATTTCAGGGCCATATTTTGAAAGTTTGAAAAAATAATTTTCTTCTTCAATATGCTCTGGTGGAGCGTCATGCAAAGGACATTTGCCACTCACTAATTCTTTTTCGGTAATGAATGCCTCGCACCCAACACAGTAAAGCCCTTTGTATGTGCCCCTGTAAATATCACCAGCTTCCTCAAGCGCGTGCCACAGCTTCTTTGCTCCTGACCAATGATGCTCTTGATCGGAGGTGCGAATAAATAGATCATTTGATATACCAAGCTCCTGAATAAGCACCTCCATTTTTGCGACATTTATATTTACAAACGCCTGAGGCCCCATGCCTTCCTTTTGCGCAGAACGCACAATTTTGTCGCCATGCTCATCGGAGCCTGTTAGGAAAAAAGTATTGTCTCCTACAAAGCGATGATATCGCGCTAAAACGTCTGACAAAACAAGCGTATATGTGTGCCCTAAATGGAGCTCCGCATTCGCGTAAAAAATAGGCGTAGTGATGTAGAATTTTTTTTCTGTCATCCCGTTAGCGATAGGAAATTATTAAATTTCCTTATCTTAATTATATTTAACTTCTAATAATAGTAATCTCAGTATATCCCATTATCGCCGAAAACATAACTGAGTTATCTCTAACGGGACAAGTAACCACGACTGCAATTTAAACAATCATACCTTTTTCTCTCTCTATGTCCTCAACGAGCTCCATAATAGCTGCGGCGACAGGCACTGAGATAAGAATACCTAGGAACCCTCCGAGCTTGGCTCCAATAATAAGCGCGAGAATAACAAGAATTGGGGGAACACCAACGACCTTTCGCACTACGAGTGGGTAAATAAGGTGACTTTCAAACTGCTGAACGAGGACATAGAAACCTGTGACAATTGCCGCGAGGGTGGTGCCACCAACAGTAAAGGCAAGGATAACACCAGGGATCGCAGCGAGGATTGGCCCGAAGACTGGAATAATTTCCAAGAGACCCGCTAGAAGTGCGAGAGACATAGCGTATGGAACACCGAATATGGTGAGACCTAAATACACAAGCACGAAAATTAGCACACCAAGAAGAAGTTGCCCCTGCATCCACTTTCCAATTTTTGCTTTTGAGCGCTCCCAAAGATTTATCGCGTACTCTTCTTTTCCAAATGGAATTATAATTCTTAAAAAATTCTCAATACCGCGCTCTTGCATAGCAAAATAAAAAGAAAGGATGACTATGAGAATAAAACTAAATACTCCACCAAATATTGCTCCAGCCGCGCCAAGCACATTTTGTGATGCCGAATTTACTCCAGAAATTCTCCCAAACAAATCTTCAATAGATGGATTTACAGAGGAGGCTGTTGCTTTGTTGTCGCCCCAAAATACATTAGATAAAATATTTTTATCTCCAAGAATATTCTTATCAACAGCCTGTATCATACTAGGAAGTTTTTGAGTGATGTCAGACGCTTCATTTACAATTGGGGGTACGAAACCAAGAATAAGCCCGAAAAATAAACCGGCAGTTGCAAGGTAAGTAAGAAGCACCGCTGGAATACGGTGTACACGAAAACGGGAAAGGAATTTGATTCCTGGTTCAATAGAGGAAGCTAGGATGACTGATGTTACAACAATCATCACAAGGTCACGCAAGACCCACAAAACCCACGCACCCACGAGTATAGCGAGGCCTTTTACAATGGTTCCTGCTGTGATGGAAATAACTGTGTCCTTTTCGGGCTTTTTCATATAAACATCATAGCACAGAGGTGTCTAAAATTTAAGAAGCGCTTTCAATGACGCGTCATCTTTTGTAGGTCCAATAAGCGCGAGGTTAAGATTCTTGTCCACAAAAATCTTGCGCGCCATTTTTCGCACATCATCCGCTGTTACAGAACGAATAATCTTCTCGCGCTCTTTTGGGGTACGCATTTCACGACGCATCACCTCCTGGGTACCATAGTATTCCGCAAGGTCATCGGACGACTCAAGCCCAAGATACATCATTCCAATAATATGCTCTTTCACTTTTGATAGCTCCTCATCTGAAACAAGATTGGTTTTTAGTTCATTGAGTTCGTTTATCACCGCGAGCAGAACCTCCGGAAGGCGCTCGTTTGCCACCCCTGCCGAAACTGCAAAATACCCGCTGTCTGTTGAAGTGCTGTTGCCAGCGCGCACATAGTACCCTACCCCCATCTCATCGCGAATTTTACGAAATAATCGTGAGGACATTCCGCTCCCTAGTACTCCGCCTAGTACAGAGAGAATTGGATTTCTTTTATCATAAGTTGGGAACGACCTTACTCCTAAAATAAAATGTGTTTGATCTGTATCCTTATTTTTTAGCGCGACTTGCGGACCCGACTGCGTGTCGCGCGTTTTTTTCTTGCCACCTTTTTTACTCTCAGTAATTCCCTTGAAACTTTTTGCAATTTCCTTAAATGCTCTGCTGGCCTCCACATTGCCAGAAATAATCACTGTGGTTGCCTCTGCTACATAGTGCAGTTTGCGGTAATTCACAAAATCCTTTCGTGTCATTCCGCGCACAATCTCGCGAGGTCCTGCTAGTGGCCATCCTGCTGGTTGGTCGCCATACAAAAGGTTCATCCACACCTCATGTACTTTTTGCATCGGCATATCGTCATACATATTTATCTCATCCACAATCACGCCCTTTTCTTTTTCAATCTCATCTTCTTTGAGAAGTGGATTTAGATAGAGATCAGAAATAATATCAATAAGTTTTGGAAAATCTCCCGCCTTTCCTTTTGCATAGTATCCAGTGAACTCCTGCCCGGTGAATGCATTAAACTCGCATCCGAGCGTGTCCAGCTCTTTTGCAAGGTCGCTTGTGTTTGGGCGAGTGGTAGTGCCCTTGAAACACATGTGTTCCAGAAAATGCGAGAGTCCGTTTTTATCTTTTGATTCGTACTTTGATCCAGCTTCAACGAGGACAAGTACGGTCACGGTGGGGTTGTCCACCATCGGCACCGCGAGCATACGGAGGCCATTAGGTAATACTTTTTTCTTGAATTTCATGTGGGCAGTGTAGCATAAACCTCACCCAACAAACAAAAAAACCCAACTGTCACCTAAGAGGCGCTATATCGTCTCTTAGGTGACAGTTGTGGAAAAGAAAAAAGGCCATCGCAGGACAGCCTTTTGCTCTCAAACAATTCATGGTGCTTCTTCAATCATCAATGCAAGGTAACAAATCCCCGAAGCGAGGACTAACGATGCCTCCCAGCTAAATCCAGCAAACCGAAGAAATCCTGTGCCCAAAATAAAGCCAATAATCACTGGCTTTATTCTCCAGTCATTATATGCCATATCATTCTCCTTATCTCATCAAAAAGTTGGCAAAATTGCCAAATTTGAAACTACTTAAAGTATAGCAGATTTGATGTAATTTGTCAAATCTGCTATAGGAAGGCGTTTTTGCTCTCCCGTATCACGGTCGCGGACGGTGACGGTGTCTTTGTGCTCTGGAGTTTCGCCAAGTGTGTCAAAATCTATAGTTACACAGAATGGTGTGCCTATCTCGTCCTGACGACGATAACGCTTACCTACGTTGCCGTTGTCGTCAAACTCACACATAAATTCAGTGCGAAGCATAGCAAAAACTTCGCGGGCTTTTTCTACGAGTTCAGGCTTATTTTTAAGAAGTGGGAATACGGCACATTTGATAGGTGCGAGCTTTGGAGGGAATTTCAAAAATACTCTCAAGTCTTCACCCTCACCAACTTCGGTGTATGCGTTGTCCATAAACATGAGGAACAATCGCCCGAGTCCAACTGACGTTTCCATAATGTGTGGGGTAAATCTCGTCTTTGTTTCTTCATCAAAATAGTCTAATGGAACGCCTGAAAACTTTGAGTGCTGTGATAAGTCCCAATCTCCTCGCGCGTGTATACCTTCTACCTCCTTGAAATCACCTCCAAAGAAACCGTACGCGTATTCAATGTCGTAAGCGTCGCTCGCATAGTGCGCGAGTTTTTCGTGTTTGTACCATCGAATTTTTTCTGCTGGAATACCGAGCGATAAAAACCACTGCCAGCGGATTTCCTTCCACATTTCATACAGCTCCTTAGTCTGTGCTGGATTATGAAAATATTGCATTTCCAACTGTTCAAACTCACGCGTCCTAAAAATATATTGGCGCGCAGCGATTTCATTACGAAAAGCTTTACCTACCTGAGCGATACCAAATGGAAGTTTAGGGTGTAGAGAGTCCAGAGTGTTTTTGTATTCCAAATAAATACCCCCGCATGTCTCTGGGCGTAAATAGATTACATTTTCTTCTGTCAAAATATCCACAGGCGAACCAAGATTTGATTTAACCATCATTGAAAATGACTTTGCTGGAGTAAGGTCAGCAGACCCACACTTTGCGCATACGAGTTTTTTCTCAGCGCGAAGTTTGTCGAGCTCGGTGTTCAAAAAATCAATAGGCATCTTGTCAGCAACAATTCCAAATCCTTCAAGAATATGGTCTGCACGGAAACGAGACTTGCAGTTTCTGCAATCTACTTGTGGGTCGTTAAAACCTCCCACGTGGCCCGAGGCTACCCATGCTTGTGGGTGCATAAAAATAGCGCTATCCAAACCATACACATCGTCGCGAAGCTGGATCATATGTTTCCACCATTCGTTCTTTATATTTTCTTTGAGTAGCGCGCCGTAGTGTCCGTAGTCATATACACCCGCAACGCCACCGTATATTTCTGATGATGGGTACACGAAGCCTCTCCGCTTGGAAAGCGACGTAATCTTTTCCATAATGTCCGCTGAGCTCTTTTCCATATAATCCCTAATTTACCACATTTGCGTCATTTGGGCTAAATTGTGGGTCGCCGGAAATATAGGTGGTCAACGCGGGTTTTTTGTCTCGAACCTCGGTCTTTGTAAAGTCGTCCATCGCGGAAATAGTGATATCACCAGTGAGTAGTGGCGCGCGATTGATATGGCTCACACTAGGAATAAACGAAATTTGAAACGACGTGTCGCGGAAGCCTCCAGATGGTATGCGCCCAACGTTCCATATTACCTCACCTGTGCTGTCATTGAACGTTATATCCTCACCTAGAGGATCAATCTTTCCAAGCCACTTCACATAGATAGGTAAGGTTGTCTTTACAACTGTATTTGAAACATTGTTTGATGAATTGCGCGCGTTTAGGGAGATAGTGTAGGTTGTTTCTTTGTCAGCCTGCGGTGGTATTGGTCCTATGTTTTGAAATGGTCCAGAAAAAAACAATCCTTTCGCAATAACCTTCAAATCTGTTTCAAATTTTACACTACGCGTCACAAATGTAGACAGGTTTTCTGATGAGCTCGCGTCACTAATTCTATTCGCTCGCGCGCGAACCTCAAAAATTATTTGTGGATTCTTTATAGGATGCTCCGCGCCAACACCAAGAGCGATTGGCGAAAAGCTAAAACTCATTGTACCTCTTGCAGAAGGCTCTATGATGGCGAGATCCTTATTCCCTATTTTGTCCCAAATAATAGTATTATCCAATGATCTATAAAAACCTCCTCCGGACGCGTATAAAGAATATTTATTGAGAGCGGCACCTTTGAGCTTTACCTCAATGACAGCATCTGTAATTCTTGTTGAATTGTTATTTTGCCAAAATACATCAACACGAACACCTTTCCCTGAGGATGTAACATTATCCTGCGATCTATTATTGTTCACAGCTATGTCAATTTCAAGAAACGGTTTTGCAATTAGGCTTGACTCGCTAGCCGCATTATACAAGATACCAATAATACGTTCGTCTCTCTGGTCTTCTGTGCCAACGGAAACTTTTGTTACCTTTTCTTCACTCTCCTGCCCCTCTACATAACCACGAATCTTTATTGTTATTTTTTCATGAGGGGACAACCCAGAAACACGCCAAACATTTTCTCCGTATGTTGGAGCTGGTGTTGCGCTTTGAAAACTAAATCCAAGCGGATATACGGCTTCAACAAGAAGCGCTCCTAGTGAATCTCTACTGTTTGAACTAAGATCAACAGAAAATTCTATGTCTTGTCCAGAGCTAATTTCTTTTGGCATCGAGAGACTGAGATTAACAGGCGACGAAGAAATTTTTATAGCATATCTTGTAGTTTTTTTAATGGTTGCATTTGAGCCAGCCATACGATATTCAAAAGTCACGCGGGCCTCCTTGCTGGTATTCTCCTCTCCATAAAGCATTGTGTTTATAGTTTCTGAAATTGATTGTCCGGGTGTAATTATGCCAATATTTTTTGATATATGAGGGATTTCTACCTTACCTGGAACGGAGTAAAAACCTTCTTGATACTCTACAAAAAGGGTTGAGGCTTCAATTGCGACTTTATTGTTGTTTGTTATCGCAAATTTTGTTTCAAAAGGCTCGCCTCCAGAAATTGTAACTGGGTACTCAATATCAATGAGAAGTTTGTCTCCAGAAATAATATTTGAACCGCGCCACCAAATAAACACCGCGACCCCAACAGCTAGCGCAAAAAACCACATAGAATATTTAACAAATTTTTTCATAAGATTGTGGCGTTTTATACTGGCAACCTCGTCTTCACGGAGGGATATTGCTTCCTCTTTCGCGTCCCACGACGGCGCACCTGAAACTTCTTTATGTGGCAAAATATCCCCCACTCTGTGTTGTTTGAAATCCTTTGAGTACAGCTGCTTTTCAAGCTCGGAGATTTTGCTTTTTACATCATCTGACATCATTCTATTGTACCCCCACACATACTTTTTGTATAGCCTAATCAATAGATTCGACCTAACTAAGCCATGGTCATGCCTTGGCACAACTTCATTTTTTGTAAAAGTAGGTATGGTGGTGTATCACGACTACAAATGTGAAGCACTTAACGATGTGTTAATTTTGTGAAGAACTTTTGAGCGTATTTTTTCAAAATTTTCCAAAATACTAACTGAGTATGTATTTTTACTCAAAAACTTTTCATACCCTTCTTGGTCCATATAACCCAAATGCACGAGGACACGCATAGTAGATAGTGCTTCAAATGATAATGTTAGTTCCTGTGGAATTGCTGTTTTTTCTATAAAATCCGCGACGCGTACTATCTCATCAAAAAGTTCTTGATCTCTTCCCTCGCCATGAAGAAGTCTCGACAGTAAAAAGGAGTAGCTCGCAAAAAGTTTTAGTCGAACAGGGTCTTTTTTTATAGTGCCTAGTGTTTGATGCCCACCTGCGCTCACTATTCTCCACACTTCTTTTCCTCGCACAAGATCAACATTCACAATAGAAAAATCTTGGAGTGTGTATCTAAGCTTCGACTTCCCCTCTCTCACTGATTGTGCCGTTCCTAGAATAAGCCCGAGCTCCTCAGTAAAAACTTTATAAACGCGGTTTGATTCGCCGACCGCAGAGCTACTCAAAATAATTCCACGAGTGTGGTAGATATGATGCGACATAAATTATTTATCTAAAGTAAAATCAAAAGAAAATTTATCAAAAGAAATGCTTGCGCTCCCCCCTTGCGCAAATAAATCACTAGTAAAACGAATATCTAGCAAAAGTGCGGTCTTCTTTAAATCATCTTTAAATAACTCCAGAAATTCTTTACCATCATCATCAGTATGCACATTTAACACTACTTTATCAGCAGGATTAAGATTCTCAGATTTGCGTAACTCTTGTACAGTGCGTAGTACATCACGAAACTGCCCTTCTTTTTTGAGTTCTGGAGTAATCTCTCTATCAATCTCAATTTTTGCATCATGAGCATCTGATCGTATTACACGCTTCACATTAATTTCATCGGTGATGATCGCCTCATCAGAAACATTAATTTTGAGTACAGATGGAATTGTTACCGAAGAAAGTGGTTGCCTAACTTTCAACCCGGCGTTCGCGCGATCCTCAAGAGCAACAGAGACGACTCGACGAACTTCTTCCATTCTTGCAAGAATTTCTGAGTTTACTTCTTTTGATTTCGACCAAGTTTCAAGATGCACGCTTTCCTTGTTACCTCCGACATTTTGATATATATGCTCCGCGAGAAACGGCATCACAGGCGCAATAAGTTTTGAGAGCTCCAAAAGTACCACGCGTGTCGTTTCGATAGCATGCGCGCGATCCACAGTCTCATCTGACTTAAAGCGTTCTCGTGAACGACGAATATACCATGTGGATAAATCATCAATAAAAAGTCCAACAGGTTTTACCACGCGATCAAGTTCATAATTATCAAAAGCGTTAGTCATTTCTGTCGTAAGCTCTGCGAGACGCGCGAGAATCCATTGATCGAGAGGGTTTTCACTCTCCCCTTTGGTAGGCGCAGCGCTTCCTCCATACATCTTGTAGAAGGAAAGCACATTGAGAAGGCGAGCGATATTTTTTTTAACAACTTCATCTACACCCATTTCTGAAAACGCAAGATCTTCCGCATGCACTATCGGAGACGACAGCATATAATAACGCACAGCGTCCGCGCCATATTTGTTGATCACATCCACTGGGTCGGGATAATTTTTGCGACTCTTCGACATCTTTTGCCCATCCTCCGCGAGCGTCATTCCGTTCACTATTACGTTTTTAAACGGAGCCTTACCAAAGAGCGCAACGGAAAGAACCATCATGGAGTAAAACCACCCACGTGTTTGATCCACACCCTCAGCAATAAAATCCGCAGGAAAATTCTTTTCAAAAAGTTCCTTGTTTTCAAACGGATAATGGAACTGCGCGTATGGCATTGAGCCAGACTCAAACCAGCAGTCAAAAACATACGGGACACGCTTCATTTTACCACCGCAACTACACAACAAACCCACAGTGTCTATGTACGGCAAGTGCAGGTCAAATTCAAAATCCGCATTGTGTGGGAATGGGCTGTACTGTATTTCTTTTACTTCTCCGGTCTCTACAAAATCTTCTTTGCCGTCTTTTATCTCTATTCCGCGCGTAATGCTCGCTCCTTCTATTCCTGTCATAAGCATCCAGATAGGATATTCGTGCGTGACAATAAGAATAGTCTTGCCTGCGTACTCTTTTTCAAGATCTTCAAGAAGAGCCATGGCTCGACGCTTCACATCAAGCAAATTCTCCCCTCCCTCGGGTCTCTTTGTGAATTTTTCCGCCATCGAAACGAAGTGTCCGCGATACTCGTCAATTGATCTTCCGTCAAAAACCCCTGTGTCAATTTCTTTGATGCGCTCATCAACAATAATCTTTCGCGTATCAAAACCAATAGCTCCGGCGACTATCTCCGCAGTCTCCTTTGTGCGCACAAAAGGCGACGTGATGATAATGTCAATTCCTTTTTCTTTTAGTTTCTTGCCAGTCTCCTCTACTAATGCGCGCCCGTTTGCTGTAAGTCCGTACGCTGAGCTTCCGTCTGTTTTTGAACTCACAACTCTCTTAACATTGCTTTCTGCCTCGCCGTGACGCATTACAATATATTTGTTGCCGGATTTTTTCACACGCAGAGAAAGCTCCGCACGAGAGCCAAACACTTCCCTCGCCTCACATTTTTCACATTCCCACACTGGAATTGGCGCTCCCCAATATCGCGAGCGCGAGATTGCCCAATCGCGCGCGCCTTCCAGCCACTTTCCAAAACGCCCGTCGCGCATATTTTTTGGCACCCAAGATGTTTTTGCGTTCTCTGCAAGAAGTTTATCTTTTAGTTCAGGTACTTTCACAAACCACGATTGAGCCGCGTAGTTTAAAAGCGGTGTCTCGCAACGCCAACAATGCGGGTACGCGTGAATAATTTTTTCTTTTGAAAAAAGCGCGCCAGCGCCTGCAAGGTGTTTAATAATTAAAATATCCGTCGCTTGATGTCCATCCTTTTCGTCAGACTTTGGCTTCACAGAAACACCGGTAAAATCCCGAACTTCTTTTTTCATTGTGCCATCCATTGCAACATGTTGTATAAACGGCAAATTTTCTTTTGTGCCGAGATTCATATCGTCCTCGCCAAAGGCTGGCGCGATGTGCACCACTCCAGTACCGCTCTCCATTGTTACAAATTCTGCTCCGTACACTTTCCATCCATTTTCGCGATTGTCCAGCGTTCCCTGTTCTGAGTAATAATCAAAAATTGGTTTGTACTCTGCGCCAACAAGTTCAGAACCTTTCATTCGCGAAACTATTGTGTACTCTTTCCCAGAAAGAGCTGCCTCAGCGCGTTCTCCAGCCAAAATATATTTCTCGTCCCCTATTGCTACTTTCACATACTCAGAGTCTGGAGAAACTGCGAGTGCCACATTTCCTGGGAGAGTCCAAGGTGTCGTAGTCCACGCGAGAATGTATGTGTCCGGCTCTTTAACAAGCTCAAATTTTGCCGTGACTGAAATATCGGTTATGTCTTTATAGTTACTCGTTACTTCATTGTTTGAAAGTGTTGTCTCGCACCTCGGACAAATATGCATCGGCTTAAAACCCTGATACACGAGACCTTTTTTAAAAAGCTCCTTAAAAGCCCACCATACGCTTTCGGTGTAGCCTGCATCCATCGTGCTATATGAGTGATCCATATCAACGAATCGCCCGATTCGCGGAATAAACTTTTTCCATTCTGCATCATAGCGATACACCGAAGCGCGTGACGCCTCGTTAAATTTTTCTACACCATATTCCTCAATATCTTTTTTGTGTTCAAGCCCAAGCTCCTTTTCTATTAGGTTTTCAATTGGAAGACCGTGGCAGTCCCAACCCCATACACGGCGAACGTATCGCCCACGCATGGTTTGATAGCGAGGTATCGCATCCTTGATTGTGCTTGCAAGTATGTGTCCGTAGTGCGGAAGGCCAGTCGCGAATGGAGGCCCGTCATAGAAAACAAAACTTTCACCATTTTTAGTTTGCTCAAGCGTCTTTTCAAAAATATCAGCAGACTGCCAGCTCGCAAGAGTTTCCTCCTCGCGTTTTGCAATATCAGAGAGTTTCTTTTCAGATTCTGTCATATTCTTTCAGAATACCACAAAGCCGAAGGCTAACCAAAACCCCGTCTTAAGGCGTGGTTTTGGGTCATCTCTTATTACATGCATCGTATAATTATGTGTACTCGTTGACCCTCGCATTTTTCGCATATACCTATTTACATCTATAGATGTAAATAGGTATACTTTTAACAGTGAATAATAGCCATACACAAAAATACGATAAAGGTGAGATTTCAAAAATTATCCTAACCTCTCTGCTAACGACTGGGGCTTTTGTTATGATTCTCGCGCTTCCAAACCTGGCGCAGTTGCTCAAATATATTGATATTGAAGATGGGAAAATAAAACTAAAAATAAGACGCTCAGCAGGAAGTTTAAAAAATAAAGGTTTAATAAAAATGGAGAATCGTGGAGGTGAGATTTATGTTGCGCTTACTGACAAAGGCAGGAAAGAAGCTCGACTAAATAATCTAAAATTAGACAGGTCTGATAAACACGAAAAGTGGGACAAAAAATGGCGAATAATAATGTTTGATATACCAGAAGAAAAGAAGTTCTCAAGGCAAGCATTAAATAAACTGTTAAAAAAAGCAAATTGCTACCCATACCAAAAATCTGTTTTCATAACACCGTTCGAATGCAAAAAAGAAGTTGATTTTTTAGGGGATTGTTTTAATGTGAGAGAACATATTTTTCTTATTACTGCTAGCGATATAGAAAACGAGTCTCGGGTACGAAAATATTTTAATCTTTAAAGACTTCCAGCGTTTCCTGTCCTATTACCTATTTACATCTATAGATGTAAATAGGTAATAGGACAGACAGAATAGGAAACGCCAAAAACGCTCACATATAAAGAAGAAAATTCCCCGATACAAAAAAGCATCCTTACGGATGCTTTTTTGTATCGGGGAATTTTTATCCCCTCTTTATATCTTCTGGAGGAACTTGAAGCTGTCTTCAAAGTTCTTGAAAATGATATCGGTGATGGACTCAGTCTGCTTTGGAGTAATGACTGTGCGAGGGCCAAATGAACCAAGGTTTCCAGAGTCATCGCTTGATGTAACCTTTAATCGGTAAATAGTGCCTGGCTTCAAGCTTGGAAGAATAACGCTGTGGTTCGTAATATACGAATCTAACACTTCATTTTTGTTTGCAAGCTCCTCTGTATCGCCCGGAGTACCAGCGCCTTCTTGATAGTAAACTGTAGAGTCTGAAGGCTCATCAGTAACCCACGACACAATAGTCTGGATTCTGTCTGTTCTGCCTGGAACAAGAGCATTGTCCACTTTAAATCCTGAAATAACTGGCGGTGTGGTATCTGTTGATGTTGTTACAGAAATTGGCGACCCAGCCTCTGCGACATTCCCCTGCTCCGTCACTCCAGAAAGATTTACTTCATACGCAGTTCCAGAAGGAAGGTTTTCAATCTTCATAGAGTGAGATTTCTTTTTTGCATCATCTGTCTTACGACCTGTTATGCCACGCTTCAAATCTTTAAACTCAACAATTGATGACGTTGGCTGTTCCGTGGTCCATACCACTGTAAACGAATCTTTTTTGCGCTCCACGATAGAACCCGCAATCTTTGACGCCTTTGTGATAAATGTCACGTCTGCTGACTTGCCAATTACCTTTGGTAGAGAGAACCCTCGCGCCTGAATATGATACTTTGTGTTACCCTTGAGACCAGTGAGGGCGAGCTCGTGGCTCGTAGCTTTTTCTGTTGTGTCTGACATCTCTCCTGTATACGGATTTTCTTTTGTTTCATCGTATACGCCATCCTCTGCAAACACAACCACTGGAAATGCTTTTATGTTTGTTCTAAATGAAATCTTTGCACTACCTTCTGTGATATCACTAATGACTGGCTTTGTGATAAATGGAGGCACGAGCGACGGGAGGATTGACTCAATCGTTGCCTCAATCTCCTTTTGGAATTGCTCAATATTTTCTATCTTCGTGAGGTCTTTCAAATCCTCCGAAAGGAACGATGTTTTGAATGTTTGTTCACCTCCTGTACCCGTGTTCCCTGCTTTATCTACAGCAGAAACTTTTATATAGTACTCAGTGCCAAGAGTTAACCCGCGAAGTTTTATGGAGTGTGTTTTACTCCACGTCTTGCTACCAGCGCTATCGCCAAATGACGCGCTTTTGCCGTATTCAACAAAACTTACAGCATCCTCATTCGTATCAAACGAAACTGTAGCTCCAAACGGAGTAATATCACTGACCTTCACACTAGACAAAACAGGGCCTGCTGTGTCTGGTGGTGTACCCTCTGATGCTTGGGTTACTCTCACTACAGTAATAGTAACGTTACCGTCTGCAGGTGTCGTAAATGTCCCCGTCGAAACAGAAGAGTTGCCAGCTGAATCGGTTGATTTCACAACATAGTAATACTGTGTCTCCTTTATAAGAGCGTTCGTTCCACCACCACTTCCAGAATTTGCTGTGTCTGAGGACAGTGTCATTACATGGTAAATAGACTTTACGCTTGTAGGGTAGCTTTGTGTCGCTGTGTATTTTGGATAAAGGGATGTGTCTGTTCCGTGCGACACGGTATCATAAAATACTTGCGAGTCTGCCATTTCGTCCGTCTGCCACACAATAACAGCGGCAGTTGGCGCTAGCACTGGCGTAGAAGTACCCATAATGATTGGTGGGGTTGTGTCCTTCAAGGTTACAAAACTGTAATATTGCCCAGTATTGTCATCTATTGCTACCAACTCTGAGTCTAGAGCGTCTGTTGAGGAAACCTTGTAATAATATGTTAGGCCGGGAGTCAAACCAGTGAGCCCTATTTGATGCTGATAAAATGTGCCATTTTCGTTTGTTCCAGACGTGGTAACAACGGCTCCCGTAACTGGGGTCGCTCCGTTTACGCCACCCGCGCTAGTTGAAAAATACACCTTTGAATCAGAGCTTGTGTCTGTGTTCCAGAAAATAGTTGCGGATGTGTCTGTAATTTCTCTTTGTGTCACTCCTGTTATTCTTGGGCCACCTATGGTTGTAAATGTTCCGCCAGACTCCGCCACATATGATGCCGTACTCACATTCCCAGAAATATCTTTTGCAAGAACACAGAACACATAGCTGGTAGAAGGAGTTAGATCTGTAAGATATACGCTGTGGTTCACAACATATGTGTTTGAGTTTGTTGAAGACGTGGTTGGGCAGGATGTTGGCGCATTCCCAGTATAGCTCGCGTATCGCACAGTAGAGGTTGCGAGCTCGCCTTCTGCCAAAGAAACATCTGTATACGTGCTAAATGTTATGTTTGCAGACGTGTTTCTCACAGACGACACCGCGATGCCGGCGTATGGTATATACGGCGCCGTAACATCAGTGCTTCCCGAGCCGTCAGGGACATCTGATTTTACGGATGTAAATTCTGAAATATCGCCGTTCGCGCTAACAGTAACCATCTTGTAGTAGTGTGTTGAGCTTGTTGCTGTTGTTATCGTGTGTGTATAGTAATTTTGGTTTACATCTGTAACTGTGCCAAGCAATGAATAGCTAGCACCAGAGCCTGTGGTGTTGTAATAGACCTTATATGATCCAAATGTAGTTGATGAAGCTTTTCCCCAGCTCAAAAACTCTCTGTACGTGTCGCTGTTGAGGTTTGTTGTGTCAGTTGCAATAAACGATGGTGGTACCGTTGGCGCGCTAGCTGTCCTAGATGTCACGTTGCCATACAAATCACGCACTTGCATATATACAGTTTCTGTTCCATCCGCGCCTAGAGCTGTGTTCCACGAATTTGCTGATGTAGTAAGGTCAACGGACGCAGAAGCAGAGCTCCATTCTGTGCAGGCACCAGCACCCGAGTTCAATCCGTCTGCTGTAAAGTCTGAATTATTGCAAAGTCTATACTGCATAGTGCTGTCATCTGTTGCGGTAAGTTTTATGCCCGCAAGTCCAGCTCCTCCTACAGAGGAATCCACAAGGAAACCGCCGGTTGACGCTACAACAGGCGCTGTGGTATCGAGCAAAAACGATGCCGCGGTGCTATACCCAAGATTATTTGCACCCTCAGAGTCATTCAATTTTATACGAACTTGCTGTGTTGCGCAGTACTTATCCGACCAGTCGGTAGAAGGAGTCCATGTAATAGTGGAGCTCGCGCTTGTTGGATACGTGGCAGTAATGGTTGTATTCGCGCCGACAGCTCCAGTAACCGCGGCCGCATCAGCCCATGAAGGTCCAGCACCACATGCCGCATTATTGTACTGCAGTGTAGAAATAACTTTTCCTGGAGTGGCGGCACCAGCATCATTGGTGTCGGTATCACGCATATCAAAATTCACCGTCACAGTCCCATCTGCATTTTGCACAGCAGTGACATTTTGAACATCCGGTGGCGCGTTAATCACATATTGCACCGTAACAGATGTTAGCTCTGGCGTCACAGCTCCGCCTGAAACAAGGAATACTTTATATTGGAAATATCTGTCAGCACCTGCTCCAGTGCCTGAACGAAGCGGGTGACTAGTGCCAAGTGCTACGCCATTGTGCGCGTCTGTGAAATAGTTTGACCCATCGCACGTTGGGCCTGTCTCGCTAAATCCGCACCAACCTGTCCATGTGGAGTTGTCCGGTGAGGACTGCACCTGGAAAGCGACAGTTTCTGTGGTTGTAGTAGACGCAACCCAGCTAAGTCTAGAAATAAGAGTATCTGACCCGACATCATATTTAGAAGAAGTTAAATCGCCCGCGCTTGCGTATTGCGTGTAATTTATCGTTACAGAATCAAGTGTGGGGGTAAGGGCTGTATTAGGAGTAGTTAAAGTTGCTCGGTATTGAATCCACCTATGACCATTGTGAACAGTGTTTATACTACTACCGCCACTTGCTGTATAATAATCCCCTGTACCAGTCGGACCGTACCATGTCGCTCCAGAAAGCCCTCCTTGCGTAGTTGCGCTTCTCATTTGAATTTGAATATCGCCACCGTTCAAACTTTCCGTCCAATCTAATGTTTTTCCACTAAAGATAACATTCGCCCCGAGGTCAATATCTGCAGAAGTGAAGGTGCCGGGGTTGGAATAATAAGATACGAAGTAGAGGTTATTAAGATTCTGAGTCGTCCCGCTTGTTTGAGCTGTCCATGTAGTACCGCCGTTGGTGGTTTTGAGTATGGTGCCGGCTGCTCCTACCGCCCAGCCGGTATTGGCGTCAGTGAAGTGGACGCCTCTAAGTTGTTGGGTTGTCCCGCTTGTTTGGGTAGGCCAGTTTGTACCACCGTCTATGGTTTTTCGTATGACTCCGCTACCTCCCACCGCCCAGCCGATATTGGCGTCGATGAAGTGGACACCGCGAAGCCATTGTGTCTCGCTTGTTTGGGTAGACCAAGTTGTACCACCGTCTATGGTTTTTTGTATTCCGTAAGCTCCCACCACCCAGCCGGTGTTGGTATCGATGAAGTGGACGGCGTAAAGTTCTGCACTTCTCGCACTTGTTTGGGTAGACCAAGTTGTACCACCGTCTATAGTTTTTTTTATCGTTGCTTGATTTCCCACTGCCCATCCGGTATTAGCGTCAATGAAATGAACATCGAAAAAATCCATATAGCCTCCTATCGTTAGTTGGGTAGACCAGCTTGTTCCGCCGTTGATGGTTTTTCGTATAATTCCATTAGTTCCGTCACCTCCCACCACCCAGCCGGTATTGGCGTCGATGAAGTGGACACCATTTGCGGTTATCCCGCTGCTTGTTTGGGTAGGCCAGTTTGTACCACCGTCTATGGTTTTTCGTATGACTCCGCTACCTCCCACCGCCCAGCCGATATTGGAGTCGATGAAGTAGAGGTTATTAAGACCATTGGTTGTCCCACTTGTTTGGGTAGACCAAGTTTCCCCGCTGTTGGCAGTTTTTCGTATGGTTCCACTATTTCCCACTGCCCAGCCATATTCATTCAACATCAAGCCCACGCTCGCGCCTGTGCCTGAACCGGAAATCGCCGTTGAGGAATTTGCACCACTTGAAAAACCGCCACCTGTGGCTATTGGGCTGGTGGTAGTGCTAGTGCCGTCATCTGTAAAGGAGTAGCTTACCGTGTTTAGTCTCACACTACTTGCATCAGCAGTTATATCTGCCGAATTTGCGGAATATTGCGTCCAGCTTGATTGATTGGTCGGGTGCACTGCGGTGTTCGCAGTAGCTCCGCCTGCCCACGAGGACTGTGTAAAAGTATATGTTGCCGCCTGCGCTATTTCGTGCCGATATGTGTACACTCCTGCGCCTGCTATAACGAGCGCGAGCGTAGCGAGCGCGATATGGTGATGGTGTTTGTGTTTTGCAATAAACTCGGCGGAACGATGGAAAATATTTTTCATTTGTAATTTAATAAATAACGGACAGCGGGCGCGCTAAAAACATTTATAATATGTTTATTGTACCACAGAAGAGCCCCGCGCAACGCAAGCTATACAGTGTGAAAGTGTGGATAACTAGCTTAACGCTTCTTTTCTAAAACCGCGACCTTGTTTGCAAGCACCCGAAACTCACTTCGTGTAACCGTCTCGTCTAGGCTCGAAAGAATGCCTGTCTGCTTCCTTTCTATTGAGGTCAGGCGACGATTGGTTTCTTCTTGGGCACGATTAAGAGCGAGTACTTCTTGAACAATAGAGCTTTGCCCAGCCTCCAGTGAGTTGAGTCTCTTGTCTACACCATCTAGACGTTTGTCTACACCATCTAGACGTTTGTCTACACCATCAAACCGTTTGTCCACACCATCAAACCGTTTGTCCACGCGGTCAAAACCATGCTTCATCATACGAGCAAGCATGTCGATGCCACTTTCTTTCTCTTTTGTTTTTGGTGTTTTCTCTTTCATATGATGATGGATAAATTATTAAAATTAACGGGCAGACACATACATAATATATACAAGCATTATATCACAAAAAGCCCCGCATATCGCAAGCCATGCGGGGCGGTAATGTCGCAAAGGGGTCAGGTACCTTTGATTTGTCTTCCCCTGTTGCGCATCGTCGCCTCTAGCCCGTGCTTATCGATCATTCTACTGCTCCATGTGTCCGATCCAAAAGGCTTGCTTCTATTAACAGAGTACCTGATTACATCTTCTTCATTTTTATTCATAGGTTCGTTCACAAAGGCTAGATAATTCTTTGGCATTTCAATCGGCCACTTTTCAAGTAATTTATTCTTTTTAGGATTGCCAGAAAGTCGCCTAGCGAGGCTTGAGAAATTCCAGTTTTCAATTTTCTTGACCAATTTTGCCCGCAGTGGATTTCTCTCTACATAGCGAATAATAGTAAGTAAGTGCCTGTCGCCTTGGACAAGAAAAGACTTGTATCGTCCTTGATATAGATGTCCAGTTCCTGTCGTTCCATTTTTTGTGTGCCAGCGTTGAGTATGAGTAAGCGTGAGCCATTGCATAAACTTCTGCAAATCACCGTCACTGTTTGGATGTAATACAAGATGAAAATGATTTGGCATAAAACAATACGCGAGAATCCTCATACCAAATTTAATCTGCGCTTCCTCAATAATTGTCTCAAAAAGTTTATAGTCGTCTTCTTTAAAAAAAATTGGCAACCGTGCATTTGCACGATTAATGACGTGATAAATTTCTCCTCCAACATCAACGCGTGGTAGTCGTGGCATGTTTGTATTATATACTAAGACTATATCACAAATCAAAGGTACCTGACCCCTTTAGTAGCGTGCTTACTTTAGTCTGCTGACCTACATCTTCTCCGGTGCGGAAATGCCGAGCACCCAGAGGCCTTCCTTGAGGACTGCTTTGAGCCGCTTTACTATGGCGAGGTAATGCTCGGATGTTTCTTTATCTTCTGTGATGATTTGCGTACTTCCATAAAAACCATTAAATAGTTGCGCTACTTCAAAAAGATACGTCACTAATTTTTGTGGATGAAGATCGGTGACCGCCTGCCCTAAAACAAACTCATACTGCGCTAGCTCTCTTTCTAAAAGTGTTACTGGCACAGATGCAAACGTTGGCTCATATCCTTTTTCTTTCCCTTTTTCAAGAAGCGACGCGGTTCGTGCGTGTGTATACAAAAGATACGGACCTGAGTCCCCTTCAAACGAGAGTGATGTTTCGGGGTCAAAATTAATATTAATACCTGGCTTTGAACGAAGGACCGCCACACGGAGGGAAGAAAGCGCAATCTCACGCTCCAGCTTCATTTTCTCTAGAGCACCGAGGTGCGCAATTTTCTCCCCTGCTCTCTCTCTTACTTCTTCCTCCACCACTGCAACAACATCAAGAGCGATCGGCACACCCCCAAGACGGCTCGACATTTTTTGCCCCTTGAAAAGCATTCTTCCATGCGGGATGTGAATGCTTTTTTCTACGCGCGACGGCCACACACCACCAAGCTTCCCTGCGGCATCGAGCACAACCCTAAAATGCGATGCCTGCTCCGTGTCGGTGACAAAATACGAAATATCGGGCGCAAATTTTGAGAACTTCAAATCAATGAGGCCGAGATCTTTTGCTTCATATGTCGGATGCCCCTCGCTGTTGATAAAGACCTGCGTGTGCAAATCCTTGCGCGCGGGATCAGGGACATACACCACTGCGCCTTCACTTTTTGCAAACACTTTTCCCTCGCCCGTGTTTTTCTCTACAATCTCTTGCCCTATTTCACCTGCCTCAGATTCATAAATTATCTCGTCTATAACAGAACCAAGCTCCTTTATTATTTTTATAAGATATGCGGTGTTGATTTCTTTTGCGCGTTCAAAAAACGCGCGAGTTTCTGATGAATGGTCTTTGTCATAAATGATGCGCGCTATCTCTTTTGCCTTTTCATTCTCATCGGGGCGCGTGTCAAAATACTCCACACCCCTTCGGTATGCTTCGCCAAATGCGGTTATTTTTTCTTCATCTGAAAGCGCAAATACATCTCTGCCTTCTTTTTTGTCCTCAAGAAGGACAAACACCGCTTTTGCAATCCCGAGGGAAACATCTGATGGAAAAGATATAGTCGTGACATTTCCGCCACCTATTATTGTTGCCCTTGTGACAAACTCACCAACAATGTTGTTCATTAAATGCCCGATATGAAACGGTTTAAAGATATTTGGGGAAGAATGCTCCACAAGAATATTCTTTTTTGAATACCTAGTGACGAGAGAGCATTTTTCTTTTTTATTTTCTTCCCTTATCGCGTCAGCGGTCATGAAAAAATTGACGAACCCAGCGCCGGCGATTTCAATTTTTGCTATGTCATATGGTGATGCATCTCGTATTTTTTCTAATAGTTTCTCCGCAAACTCGCGCGGTGGAATGCCTGCTTTCTTTCCGTAAACCAGAGCCGCGTTGGTGGAATAGTCGCCGTGCGCCATGTCGGCGGGGCGTTCTATTGTAACAGTCGCAGTTTCAATTCCAAGCGCTTTGAGCGCCTCTGCAACTATTGATTCTAGTTTCTCTTTCATCCCATTAGAGACAGGAAACGCTTTAGTCTACTTTTTAGATAGCGCTTACCCATTCTTGATTTTAAATACATCCCTCTCGACCGAGCATCTTGCTCATTAAGACATGCTTCGTAATAAATAACCTTCCACAAACCTTTACCTTTTGTCCATGTTGGCCTGCCCTTCGTTGTGCTCTCTAAAGCGTTTCCGTAGGTCTCCCGTACTTCCAGTATACCATGTACCTTTATCGTTCTCGATAACATAGGTGTAATACATAACTGAGGGGTCTCTAACGGGATTCATAAAAATGAGCATACCACGACTGCGTAAAACTAAAAACCACAAAGGTCACTGACAAGCTCGTATACTTCTTTTTGTATAACTTCTCTATCGCGTTCCCCATCTATTATGACAACCTCGCCAGGTAATTTTTTTGCGAACGCCCTAAATCCCGATCGAGCGCGCTCATGAAAGTCCAGTGGCTTAATATCAAAAAGTGATTTCACACGATTTTTGTCCAGGTTCATACGACGACGCGCCTCCTTTGCGGAGATATCAATAATGATATGCATCTTTGGTTTATTTTTCCCCATAACAAAATCACGCAACCGCCAAAATTCTTCTTCAAGCTCCGGAGCCTCGCGCGCGTATACTTGGTATGCGTAAGTTGCTGAATCTCCACGATTGGAAATGACGGGTGTCCCCTTTTCTGTGTTAGGAATTACAACTTTTTCAAGCCAGTTTGTGCGTGACGCCCACATGAGAAAAAATTGTGTCTTGGCGCTCGCTTCCACGGCCTCAACGGAAGAAAACACGTCGCGAATCGCCTCTGAAAGAGGTGTTCCTCCAGGCTGACGTGAAAAAATAACTTGCCCATCGGACAATCTCTCTTTTAGAAGTTCTGTCTGCGTTGTCTTTCCAGAACCATCAATGCCGTCAATAATAATAAGTGGAGCTTTTTTCATGTTAGTACATAGATGATACCACGTAAGACTGAAACGAAGAAAGCAAAAGCCTTAATGATCCGGTCTCCCTTTTTCACTATTTCTTTCTCAAAATATTATCGATTTTTTCTGCAATCTTCTTGAAATCTTTTTCCTTTTTACCGCGGGTTGTTTCTGCTGCTGTGCCGAGACGGAGACCAGATGGATCGAACGCAGATCGTGATTCACCTGGGATAGTATTTTTGTTTACAATGATTCCCTCTTTCTCTAAAAGATCACTTGCCTCTGACCCACTCAAACCTTTTCCATCCATCCACACATCAATTAGCACCATATGACTATCAGTGCCCCCAGAAATCACTCTCCACCCGAGCTTCTGCAGTTCATCCGCGAATACTTTTGCATTTTTGACAACTTGCTTCGCATAACTTTTGAATGCTGGGGTTTTTGCTTCACGAAGCGCCACCGCGACTGCCGCAATTTGGTTCTCGTGTGGACCGCCCTGCAACCCTGGGAACACTGCCTTGTCTATTAGGTCAGCAAATTCTTTTCCTTCTGCATTTTTTTCACGCTTAACAAAAATCATCGCACTGCGAGGCCCACGAAGAGTCTTATGGACAGTCGTCGTTACAATGTCCGCATGTGGAAATGGTGACGGATACGCACCGCCCGCAGTGAGTCCGGCAGTGTGTGACATGTCCACCATGAGCAAGGCTCCGCACGCGCTTGCAATCTCTCTAAACTTTTTGTAATCAACAACGCGCGGGTACGCAGTAAAGCCTGCGACGATAATATTTGGCTTGTTTTCTGTTGCAATTTTCTTTATTGCGTCATAGTCGAGTACTTCTGTTTTTGGATCTACACCAAACGCAATTTGTTGCCAAAATTTTCCCGTAGCAGACGCTTTGTGTCCATGCGTAAGGTGCCCACCATTTGTAAGACTCATACCCATAATTTTTCCACCCTGCGGAATGAGCGCCGTGTACACCGCGAGGTTTGCAGGTGAACCAGATAGAGGCTGTACGTTCACATGCCATTTTTTAGAATCTAGATCAAAAAGCTTAAGAGCTCTTTCTTGTGCGAGGGTTTCAATCTTATCAATCACTTCATTGCCACCGTAGTAACGTTTGCCCGGATATCCTTCCGCGTATTTATTGGTCAATTCTGAACCGAGTGCTTTAAGCACATCTGCTGAAACGATGTTTTCTGACGCGATGAGGTTAACCACCTTCTTCTGACGTACTTTCTCAGCTTTGATAAGTTTTTCAATTTGAGTATCTTTCATGACAATAAATATAGCATATTCCACCCACTATCAAATGCGTTCAAAAACTGCAAACTTCATAGCATACGCATTGCGTTCGTCTGGTTCGCGGCGCTCGCTTTTGACCTCTTTCCACTCTGACCAATCAATCTGCGGGAAAAACGTATCCCCCGTGAACTCTCCGTCTATAAATGTTATGTATAATTTGTCTGCAAACGGTAGTGCTTGTGTGTAAACATTTGCTCCACCTATTACAAATACTTCATCAGTATCTTTTGTTAGTTTGAGCGCTTCCTCCAATGAATGTGCTACGTCAACACCTTCGCGTGTGAACTCTCCTCGTGTGAGAACAATATTTTTCCGCCCAGGTAACGGCTTTCCAATCGACTCAAATGTAGTGCTTCCCATAATGATAGGCCTGCTCATTGTCGTCTCTTTGAAATATGCAAAGTCAGCCGGCAAATACCACGGTATTTTTTTACCATCGCCAATAAGGCGTTTTTTGTCCATGGCGGCAATGATTGAAATTGTCATAAATATTTATTTTCCTGTGCTACCAAAACCATTCTCCCCTCTCTCTGTATTTGATAATTCATCAACCTCAACAAGTTCTGGGTGTTCTACTTTTTGAATTAACATTTGTGCAATTTTGTTTCCTGCTTCAATTAAAAAATCGCTGTCGCTTAAATTAATTAGTCCTATTTTTACTTCACCACGATACCCTGCATCAATAACACCCCCGAGTGTCTTTATCCCATAATTATTTGAGATACCACTTTTATCCCAAACTAAACCCACGTACCCATCTGGGATTTCTATAGCCACGCCTGTCCCTAATAATTCACGCTTACCTGCTTTTATTATCTTATTCTCAACAGCAAACAAATCAAAACCTGCGTCCCCTTTTGTTGCAAATATTGGCAGCCTCGCAATACCATTTATTTTTTTAATTTCTACCTTCATAAATAGAATAGTAGCATGTTGTGAAAATAACTTAAGATTGACAATCCCGCTCTTTCTGATATAAATCAGAAAGAATAGTAAGATACATGTGATTACCCTAACCACCTACTTAAGGAACCAAAAAAATGAAAACACCTCCAGTTATAAAATATCTTCCTCTTGATCAGAGGGTTCCAGACTTTCAATACAGAAACCTTCTTGAAAAGATTATGAGGGAAGGTAGAATTGTCCGCCCTATTCAAGGAGGCGAGGCAAAAATGATTGCAGGTGCTCAATTCCACTACAAGATGAAAAATGGTTTCCCTGTAATCAATCTTCGTGAAATCACCGAAGGAATGTTTCGTGGTGCGATTGCCGAGCATATCGGTTTTCTCAATGGAGCGCAAACTCTCGATGAGCTCGTATCATTTGGAATGAATCCCAAGTGGTGGGACCGTTGGGTAACGAAGGAAAAATGTGCGATTTTTGGTCTTCCTAAAGGTGATCTTGGAACAGCATCATATGGTGCAGTTTGGACAAGATTTCCCAAAAGGGACGGTGGTGAATTCAACCAAATCACCGCGGTTGTTGAACAAATCAAACGCGCACCACACCTCCGAACTCACCGTATTACAAATTGGTATCCACCGGAAATTATTGGGCCCAACGGTACAAGGAAAGTGGTAGTTGCTCCGTGTCATGGGGATATTTATATTCTCACTGATCCCGACACAAAGGAACTCACCATTCACCACATGCAAAGAAGCGGTGATTTGCCGGTTGGATGGGCTTTTAACGTCATTCAATACGGAGCATTTGGAATGATGCTGGCGCAAATCCTTGGGTATACGTTTGTTGAACTTGTTTACACTTTCAATGATGTACACATATACGAGGAGCAGTATCCATTTGTACAGGAGCTCATAGCCCGCGAGCCAATGCCTTTTGGAACAGTCACCCTAGCAGAGGGGAATGGAAACATCGTTGACTTCAGACCAAAGGATTTTACCCTTACGGACTACGAAGCACACCCAAAAATGACCATACCGACTCCGGTATAAATAATTAAAAACACTCATCCCCTCCCTATCAAGAGCGGGGATGTTTTATTATGAAAACATTGGCAAGGGCTCAGTTTTCTGATATAAATCAAAAAGCTAATGTACCCACATAAGGAGCCCTTCATGAAAAAAACCAAATCAACAGTAAATGTAGCGCATGCGCGAGAAAAGAGACCTGTGTATGAACAAATTGTACGCGACAAAGTCTGTCCTTTTTGTGTAGATTTTGCTTCAAAAACGACGGTTCCTAAGTACCACACAAAACCTATTCTTTTTCACGGCACGCATTGGGTGGTGACTGAGAACTTTAACGCATACGCGGGAACCCAGCATCATTTCCTTTTGGTTCACCGTAAACACATTGTTTCCTTTTCGGAATTAAAAACTCCCGCACTCACTGAGCTTGTTCAGATTACAAAGAAACTGGAGAAGAAATTTTCTCTACCTGCTGGTGTTCTTTTAGTTCGCTTTGGTGACACACATTACACAGGTGGTAGCGTAAATCACTTCCATTTGCACTTTGTGTTGGGAGTAAAAAAGAAGGGCAAAAATAGTGAACCCCTGCTTCTCTTTGCAGGATATAAAGATTCAAGTAAGTAATTTAAATCCATAGAAAACAAAATGGCCGTCAGTTAATTCTGTCGGTCATTTTTAGTTTCTATAAACTAGCTATTGCTCTATGTAGATAAGTTCGACTCCTGCGTCGCGCATAGTCTTTACTCCATTAAGATTTGAATACCCTCCAGTAAAAAATACTTTTTTTATTCCCGATGCAGCTATTTGACTCGCGCAAAGAGAACAAGGAAATGTTGTTACGTACATCTCTGCATTATCAAGTGAAATTCCTTTTCTTGCTGCTTCAGCTATTGTAGCTGCTTCGCCATGAAGTGATGTATACAAATCAACGTGCTCTCCTGGTTTAAAATTATTTCTTGGGTCTCCATCTATATAAGGAACGTATTCATTCGGGAGATGCTTATTGTAGGCCGTGATAACCTTATTTTCGTTACTAACTATAGTAGCTGAAATCTGTCTCCACCAATCTGAACTATTATTCACTTGCTTAAAAAGTTCACCCATATATTTTGATACTTCTAGAGCCTCTTTTGTGTCCTTTTTTACAATTCTATCTGCCTCCGGAATAGCTAATGTGAAGCCAACTGTTTTGTTCCAGTCCCAACGCAAAAAAGTATCAATAAATATTATGTTCTTCTTTTTTAAAAAACGTTCTTGCACACTATGGCAAATATCCTCGTTTGGCATATAAAGCTCGATATCCGAAACAGAAAGCTCTTCTACATGCTTAGAAAACTTATGCACTTCAAGGCCAAGTGCAGATAAAAGTTTTTTTGCTTCTTCGTATGTAAGTGCTCGTATTTCTCGTGAAAGATAATCTAACTCAGGTGCATCTGATGCTTCAAGTAAATACAAAGAAGTTACACCGGTTTTTTTTATAAAATCAATATAACCTCTGTGTATAACTGGAATAAATGCAATAACTGCAGAACGTTTTTTCATTATATTTTTTTAATTTCGTCGTAATACTCTCGTACTAAATCATTGATTCTCTCACCGAGGCCGGTTGCTCCATCAATCATCAAATGGCGGATTCTGGCACTGCTAGACGTTTCCGCTTGTGGCTTAAAAATTTTAATCTTTCCGACATGTTTTTCTGTTTCTCTTTGTTGTTCAATTGGCCAATCTTTTGTCGTTTTAGACATCACAAAAACATCTGGACGGATTGCTTTGTGTAGATAACCCATATCCTTTTCTGTCTCTGACAACGTTCTCAATGTAACAATGTCCACAGAACGCAAAAAAGTAAGCATTCTGATTCTTTCATCTTCAGGAACTACGGGGCGATTTTGGCCTTTTCGTTTACGAGTAAGCTCATCACTATCAATACCCACAACCAAAATATCACCCTGCTCTTTTGCTAACTCAAGATACTTACCGTGCCCTTCATGAAGTAGGTCATAGACGCCTTGAGTGAATACAATTTTCAAGCCAGCATCTTGAAAACCCTTAACTACGGTTTTAAGTTCTTGTAAATCGTGAATGACCCTGGCCTCACCAAACCTAATATTTGATGAGGATGGATTCTTTCTTTTATTTTCGAAGGATGCCATATGTTTATATGATTAGAACTATAGTATACACAATGGTTAGGAGGTCTCAAAGTAACAAAAAACCGCCTTTTGAGCGGTCTTTTTTAATACTAACCCTTAACTTCGATTCCTGCTGAACGTGCTGTTCCGGCGATGATTTTCATTGCTGCCTCCACATCGTTTGCGGAAAGGTCAGGCATTTTCTTTTCTGCGATTTCACGAAGCTGAGCTTTTGTAATTGATCCAACTTTGCTCGTGCCTGGCTTCTTTGAGCCACCAGCTACTCCAGATGCCTTGATAACAAGACCTGACGCTGGAGGAGTTTTCATCACAAAAGTAAATGTACGATCCTCGTATACTGTAATCACAGTTGGAACCATATCCCCCATTTTGTCCTTGGTTGCATCGTTGAACTTGGTAACGAACTCACCGATATTCACGCCTGCCTGACCAAGAGCGGGCCCCAAAGGAGGCGCCGGAGTTGCCTTGCCTGCGGGAATCACTACCTTTACTTTTTTTGTTATTTTCTTTGCCATAGTATTAATATTGGAATTTGTTGAGTCTACCTTAGTTCGGGAGATTTTTCAAGCGGTTAGTTTCTAGGGATTAAATCTTATGAATCTGGAGGAAATCAAGCTCCACAGGTGTCTCACGACCAAACATTGAGACAAGTACCTTTGCGCGACCACGTTCGCCGTCCACTTCGGCAACCTTGCCTTCAAGATCCTTGAATGGGCCGTCAACAATAGTAACTTGGTCGCCAACCACAAGGTCAACATTGTGCTTTGGAGTACTTTCTGACATGCGCGCGAAGAGCGCATCTGCTTCGTGTTTTGCAAGAGGAACCGGGGTTACACCAGCACCAACAAAACCAGTTACGCGAGGGGTGTTGCGAACCACATACCACGAGTCGTCGGTCACAATCATATCCACAAGAATGTATCCTGGGTAAATTTTCTCCTCTACTTCCACACGCTTCGCGCCTTTCACCTTGATTTTCTTCTCCATAGGAACAAGCACATTAAAAATCTTGTCCTCCATGCCGAGGGACTCAATGCGTTGTTTTAAATTGCGGAGTACAGCGTTTTCGTAACCCACGTATGTGTGGATTGCGTACCAATTGCGCTCGCCTGTTGTTTCTTGTTTTGCCATGTTTTGTGAAATTAAAAAATTAGCGAACGAAAAACGTTTTCATAATTGTAGTGAACAACGTGTCAAATGCTCCTAAGTAAAGCGACGTCAGAATCGATAGCACAATGACGAGAATTGTAAAAGCAATGGTTTGCTTGCGTGTTGGCCAAGTAACATGAGCAAGCTCACCCTTTGATTCTTTGATGTATTGGATAAATGACATGATGTTGATTTTCTTTGAGTTAAGCGAAGTTGGAAATCACACCCGCCTAAGTTTTTCTACGAAAAATTTTGGCGGGTAGATACTCTAATGTCGCTTCGCTCGTTATTTTGACGAATGAGGAGCGCGTGGGAGAGTACTCTCTTGCACAGCGTCCGAATGCTGTTAAAATATTGTACCCAGTTATATCTTATCTAAAAAAACAGCCCCGCAGGGCTTTCGCCTACTATACTCTTTGGGTGTGGAAAAGTCAATGATCGTCAAAAAACTTTATGAATTGGATAAACAAAAACTCCCCCAATTTCGGGGAGTCCAAATCATACAATTTTCTGCCTTAAGCGGCACGTCGGTCGGCCAGGTAAATGACCTCTGCGCCACCTTCTACCACTTCGCCACCCAGAGGCACGAAGCCCGTCTCCCCGCCGAGAACGTTCTTGCGATGTTTCGCAATGAGCTCGGTCAGGAATTCCCACATCTTTTCTGAATCTCCGGCGTAGTCACCCTTGAAGTTCGGCACGTTATCCCGGGAGAGCTGGTCGTGAAATACAAACGGCTTCCGAGGTTTCGTGCGCACGTAATCGTAGAGTTTGTGACCAGGACTAACGGATACTGCCTCCACTATGAGCACTTGCTTTTTTTCGCGCGCTTTGTAGCTCGTGTATTCCATAGTTTTCATCTGGAAATACGCCTGTGGCTCCCCGTTCTTTTCAAACGAGTACCTACCTAAAACACCTGAAACAAGGTCATCAATGGAGCTAGACACTTTCGTGTTTTGCTTATTGCTGTGGCACCGCTCCCTTACTGCCATTGGTTTTGCATGTTTGCGCTGCGCTGGTGCCTGTTTCAGCCCGGTTTCAATGAAGACCTTGTTCAGGAAGTTCCACAGACGTTCTTGACGTTTGTAATCTACTGAAACAACAGGGAAATTAGATTGAAACGTTGGCAAACGCAACTTCAAGACTGTTACATAGATACTTGAACCCGCAAGGCCGTAGAGCTCAGTCCCTGCTGGAGCAGAGAGCACTGATATCTGCGGAGATCCACACCTTTCGCCATCGAGTTTATTTTTCGATGAACGAAAGCGCATACCTTGAATTTCCATTATGCCGTTCAGACCGTTCCAAAGTATTGCTGGGTCGGTTTGTGGTGTTTCAATAACAGCCCTTTGTTTCGGTTTATAGCTATCAGGTGGGTGGTTTTGAGCATTTTTTTTCTTACCATCTCTTTTCGACATTTTGCATCTCCTTCAAGAATAAGTTTAATAGAAATTGCCGTGTTGCCGTGTAGTTACTACAATGTACTACTTTATTGCTATGTTTATTATACCATAACTACAAAAAAATGCAAACCCACGGTGGAATCGTAGTAAAGGGTGGGCGCCGTAGGCGCCCACCCTTTAGGATTACTTTTGACATTCAGACTTTCGCCTGATTTTACCTAATCTCGTACGTCACAGTCACACTTGAAGTGATTTTTTCCTCTCCTTGAGGAATCTCAGGAGCTCCCACGTCTCCACCGATTCCTTTTTCCATGCTTACCATAGTAGCACGAGCATACATTGGGTAGTAACCTCCCTCCGAGAACGACACTATGCGAACAAGCGAGACCCCGAGGTCTTTCGCAAGTACTTCTGCTTTTGCGCGAGCTTTGTCTATCGCAATCTTTCTAGCCTCCGCCTTCAAACCATCTTCATCATCAATTGCAAAATTTGGACCCTGCATTTCTGTCACACCCACAGTCGCGAGTCCATCAACTATCGCATTTGCCTTTTCAAGGTCGCGAACTTTTATTGTAACTGTTTGCGAAACCTCATACCCGACAATCACTTGCTTGCCAGGGCGAGAAGGCGGGCAACCAATTGCCAAGCACGTTACAGTCCCCTCTTGCCATTCATACTTTGGATATGAACTGTAGTTTTGAGTTTTAATATCTTTGTCATCAACACCAAGCTTCCTCACGCTCGCAAGAGCTGATTTTATTTTTATAGTAACCTTATCTTGCGCATCAGAAACCTTTTTAGCTTCTTCACGAACTGTAAACGATATATTTGCAATGTCTGGCGTAGCAAATACTTCTCCTTCTCCAGAAACTGAAATTGTATTTGTCGCAGATACTCCGCCACCAATAAAGCGGTATCCTTTCACCTCGGATATAATCATCGCGCCCACAAGAACAGCAGATAGCATTGCTAAAACTGTGAACGCTTTAAATAATTTAATTTTTGAATCATCAATCATTTTGTTTATTGTTAATTGTTAATTGTTCTCCCTGTCCCGGTTGTTCCCCTTGTTATTTCAAAATATCATCCACTTGTCGCAAAATCGTATCAAGAGAATAATCCGATTTAATAATATAACCTCGTACCCCGAGCTCAACCCCTTCGCTCATTTTTTCAAGATCAGAGAGCTGTGTTTCCACGATGACTGGAGTGTTCTTTCCAAACTCCTCCTTGCGATACTTTCGCAGAAACTCAATGCCTGTAACTTTTGGCATCATCATATCTAGCATAATGAGGTCTGGTCTTTCCTTTGAGGCCACTTCAAAACCTTCTTCACCATCAAAAGCAGAAAGCACCTCGTATCTCCCTTCTCCACCAGCAATAAGTCCATCACGAAGGATTTTTGAAAAAATCTTATCGTCATCAATAATTAATATTTTCTTTGTCATATGTAATTTGTATTATACCCCCATTGGTAAATTATGAAAAGGGGTAATTTTACAATGCAAAATTACCCCTTTTCTGATCTGTATTCTTTCAGACTAGAGTCCTTCTATTGCTCCCATGTCATATGCACTACCTTGTGGTCTTAGGTTACGGAAGAAGTCGGAGAAGACTTTTACTGCTGTTCCTGTGTTTAGACCGTAGCTATCTGAGGTGAGGCGGAAGTCGGCGGGGGTTGATGGGGTTGAGGAGGCCCAAGCTGGGGATGTGTTTTTTATTTGAGAATCAGTGGAATTATTTGATTCAACAACACAAGAAGGCGTGCAAGCACTAAGGTTGTAAAGCAATCTTGTAAGACTAGCAAAAGAAAGCGGAGAATAACCCAAATTATTTTTCACAGCAACATCAACAGCACCTAAGTCAACCTTTACAGCAGAAAATGATGGCTGACTTATAGCCGTAACATCTCCATTATAGGCTGTATTATTATATACCCAAATGTCCTTTGGGAAAGGAGCGGGACTGATAGGGCTATACGGCTTTACTTCGATACATGTTCTTCCGTTTGTTCCACCTGTTAGATCGCAAATATTATTTCGCGCAGTTATTTCCCTACCTGTTATGATTAGAGCTGCTTGTGTATTTAATCCAGCTTTGAAAAAATTGCGTTCCAAAATTATATCCTTCAATCGTTCATCTTTTGCATCATTTTGTGGCCCAACATTAAATAAATATACTGGTGGATCGCCAGCAATACTATTACCAATAATTTTATTATCGGAAATAATAATCTGTTCGGAGTAACCACCAGTCTGACCCATTACTGATACAACTGGTTGAGTGTTAGTGAGGTAACTATAAGTTGGGGTTGGCATTGTACTCGCCACTGCATTAAATAGACATTGATTTGTAAGACTTGTGGCGTCACACCATGCCGGCGCATGCAACTTAAGCGCAAGCCCTTTAGATTTGGAAAAAGTATTATTCGACAACACATACTTATGTGCATAGTTATTACGTATAGTATGGTAACCCATTGACGTATCGTCAAACACATTACCAAGAGTATTACCCATAATAGAAAAATGTTTAGCGCTTGCGTAAATTCTCCACCCGTAAGCACTGGGTCTGACTGGTGTCAAAGTAGAATCTACAATTGCAATTTCATCGTAGATATGTCGAGGAAGAGGAAAATTAGTTACAGTTATATTGCCATAAATATCTTGACTAGAACTATTTTGATAATCTAAAACTTGTGGATCAAAAAGGATTCCAACACCTATATCATGCATATTCATACGTAAAATAGTAACTTGGTCAATACTTCCAAATGCACTGATGCCTTGCGATTTTATATTACCAAGACCGTCAAATTCTAAATCCATTATTCTCCAGTCATTTATACCTGCAGTATTATTATTTGATAAAGCTAGATAAGGAGTATTATATGTTGAAGAAATAGTTATACGCACAATTGGTTTAATAGTCTGATCAATTCCAAACGCTCCAATAATCCCAGGTCCATCAACTTTTAACCATCCGTATGTTGTTCCAGTAAACACATCCCCCCTCTTAAACAGCACTCTTCTATTAGTAAGTGCATAAGTATTGATTGCAGTTGCGAAGTTTGGTTGCATCACTGTCTGAGCTCCTGTTGGACATCCATTTGCTCCTGCTGTAGGTGTAGTGTTTGAACTAACACAGATAGTATTTGTCCCCGCAAAGACAACATCTGGATCATCTACTGTAATCGTAGTATTAGTTGTATTAGTATTCACTCCATCAAAAGCAGTGAGAGTAACTGTGTAAGTACCAGGGGTTTCAAACACATGAGCTGAGACTGGGCCAGTGGCTGTGTTCTTGCTACTTACATTTGGTTGTGCTCCATTTGCCCAAGTGCCTGATGATGGATCTCCGAAGTCCCATGTGTATTCTAGATCATGGAATGGTCTAGAGGTCATAGTGGGATCTGTAGTTCCTGTGGCATCAAAGAATACGGAGAGTGGAGCTACTCCAGATGTTCTAGCAGGTATGAGAGAGAGTGTGATGGGGTTTGCTCCTTCTGGTATCGCGCTGAACGTCGCATTAATCGTATTATCCCCCTGAACATTTGTGAATGTGTATGAACTAACAGGGCTTACTGGGCCACCACCGATTGTTAATGTTGCGAGTTGGTATCCTGCATTGGGTGTAATTGTATATGTCTGGCTTCCACCTTGAGATACAGTGGTGCCACCTAGAGGAGAGATGACTCCATTTGCTCCAGCTGTTGCTGTGAGTGTGTAGGTGTTTACTCCACATGCTGGAGCAGAGCAGGTTTCTGATGATGTTCCAGAGCAGTATGCTCCACCATTTAGAGGAGTGGGGTTGTTGCAGGTGCGTACTCTGTTACCTGTTGTTCCACAAGCTGTTGCTGAGCAGGTTCCATACGCGCTCCATCCTCCGTTTGTGGGAGTGGGAGTTTGTGTCTGAGATGTTGATGGTGTTGTGTATCCTCCCCCACCACCTCCTCCAGAGAATGAGTATGCTGGTGTTGGGGAGATGATATTTGAAGTAATAGATGATGGTGTTACTGAGCTAGATGATGTTCCTGTAATTTGAGAGCAGAGCTTGCCTGTCTTGGGGTCATATTTGGTTAGGCAGGTTTGTACAGCTGTGGAGGTTGTTGTGACACAGAGTTTGCCTGTCTTGGGGTCGTATTTGGTTAGGCAGGATGTTGTAGGTGTTGTTGTAGTTACTGTTGTTCCTGATGTTCCCATTGTAGAGAGCTTCTTTCTTGTGAGCGCTCCTACAAATCCTGTACCCTTTGTGAGTCCTATCGGTGTTAGTGTTTCCTGTTTGTATTTGTTTTGGAAATTGATTACAGCTCTTTTTGTAGCTGGGCCGAAGTATGTTGTTTCATTGTTTGGGGAACCTGCTCCACTTACTGCTATCTGAGTATCTGGATCTTGGTTTAGTAGTATTTGGAGGTTCTTTACTTCTTCTCCTCTGCTACCTAGTTTGAGGTTGGTGGGGAAAGAGAAAGCTGAGGCAGATGCAGATGTTGCTAGTAAAAGCGTGAGTAATAATATTACTTTTTTGGTCATAGGTATATTATATACCGCTAGGGCTGAGAACTAAAGAGGAAGAGTGAAGTAGAACGTGCTTCCTGTCTTTTGTTTTGATCCAACCCCAACCACACCACCGTGCGCCTCCACAATACCTTTTACTATTACAAGCCCTAGACCTGTCCCCTTGTGCTCTGAGTCGCGCGCGCTTGACGCAAACTGCGTGAACTTGTTAAAAAGCTTCTCTATGTTTTCAGGCGTAATACCTTCTCCTGTATCTGTCACGGCGACTACAACGCTGTCTTGAATAATAGCCGTGTCTCCAAACATACTGTCTGAGACCCACGGGGCGGACACAGACTGCGCCTCGTCAGAAATAGTCTTACCTTTTTTATGTAAAAAACAAACAGCTGTTACAGTACCGCCTTTTGGTGTGTAGATAAGCGCGTTTGAAAAAAGATTATTAATCACTTGCGTGATCCTTTTCGCGTCTACCGAAACACTGTTTGGAACACCATCTGCAATAAGTAGGTTTAGGCTTATGCCAGCATCACGCGCGCTTGTTTCAAAAAACTTCACACGCTCAGAAATAATCTCCTTTATATCAACCGAGCTTTTTTCAACAGAAAACTTTCCGGACTCAAGCTTCGCGACGTCAAGCAAGTCATTCACAAGGTCTAGCATTGAGGACGAACTATCGTAAAGCATTGAAACATATTCACTAGACGCCTGTTTGTCTTCCAAAATTTTTGATGAACGCATCATCTCGCCTATTTTTTTAATGTTCCCAAGAGGGGAACGGAGCTCATGCACCATCATTGACGTGAAGTCACTTCGCATTTTTTCTGCTTCTTTTTCATGCGTTACATCATGAAAAATAACTACTCCTCCCAAAATTTCGCCCTTTGTGACACCAGCGTTTGACTTAACAGGCGACACCACTACCTGATAATACTTATTTCCAAAAAATATTTCCTCTATGGTCAATATTTTGTCCAGCTTAATCGCCTCTTCAAGCTTACTTTTTATATCAAGCACGCCTTTGAACGCATCCATGAAATCAAAAATTGTAGGGACTGCTTCGCCTTTGTAACCAATAACAACTTTTGAGGCAGGGTTCGCTGCAATGACGTGATAGTCGCGGTCGGTCATAATCACACCTTCAAGCATGCTCTCAAGCATGGCGGCAATTTTCCCTTGTTCTGTTTTCACCACTTCCTCAAGCTTGCTGACCGCTTGCGACGCTTGGTTCACGATTTTATAAAGAATTTCCATCTCTGATTCCTTATATAGACCTGCTTTTGTGTGGGAAACTGTAAGTACCCCAACAAGCTGGTCTCCAATTACAAGAGGGATATTGAAGTACGAACGCACTGGTTCCTCAATGAGATCGATCATAATTGCGCCAGTGATTGTTTCTTCTACTTCCATATCTGCTAGGTCGCGACCCAACAAAGCCGAGAGAGAGCCTAGCATACGCGCTCGTATGTCTTGTATAAAAACAGCTGAGACCGATCTTTCCAGATCAACTTTAAAGACAACTTTTGAAGGTTCCAGCAACATATACGACACGGCGCTATACTCCAAGAACTGATTAAGCGAACCCACAATAACATCAAGAATTTTTTGAATATTGAGCGAGTAACCTGTGCGGTCTGCTATTTCCTTCAATATTGCAAGCTCATAGAGTCTGCGTTTCATTTCTGCATCTTTTGCGTAAATGCCCCGCTTGATACGGTGCACACCCCAATACGAAAACACAACCACCACTATATAGACGGTGATAAGGACTGCGATGACAGGGAGAAGTTCTTTGGAAACCATATTCTAATGACGCTGTTCTATGTCTGGATATTTTGTAAAAATTGGGCCGAGAGCGTTTTTTACAATCTGCCCAGAGAGCTCCACATACGTGTCTATGAGACGCTTGAGCGCGTCTGCAGGATCTCCATTAACACTTATCACTTCCCCCTTATCTCCTATCTCAATACCTGAAACTTTTTTTGCTCGCGCAATAGCCATATCAGGGCCGAGAATAATGCTCTGCTTTGCAATAATCTCCGATATCACTGCTTTATATTGTTCTGCTTGTTCCATAATAGTAGTAATAATTATTCGCCTTTAATAACTTTTAGAAGCTTGCTTGCGGCAACACCCATAAGTATGTAGCCTATAATATATAGTGAGTCGTGAATCATCTTTAGATAGAGCTGGTCAAAGTTTTCAAGCCACGGCACCTCTGTCGCAATCCCGAGAAATATGAGTGTCATACCGATACTAAAAAAAGTTAGCACGCTTCCAAAAACTCCGCCATGCATATGTCTCCCACCAACCCACACCATCATGCTTGTCGCAAAAGCAACAATAAGGGTCGCCCAGAGCGAAATCATCTCAAACATCTTTGAGTTATCTTCGATGGTAATTAATGTTTGCAATGTGCCATTCAAGCCACCTTCGGCAAAAGTGATTGCCGGCATTGCAAGAATTGCGAGTACACCTGCGTATTTTCCAATGTGCTTCATAAATAAAATATTAATAGTTACTAATGGGTATATTGTACCCCCACACCTACTTTTTGCCTAGTGATTTTTTCAGCATACTGAACAATCTGGTAATTTGAACTATTCCGAGCTAAAAATAACAAGGTAAAAGTAGGTGTGGGGGTGTACCATATCCTGGCAAGCAAAAGGAACAGGAAAACGCACAATCGCGTAGCGATTGTGCGTTTTAGGAATCTTGTGCATTCTTGTCACGCCTGTGTTCCATTGTCCCAAATGTTTTCATATTATTTCCCGCTCAAAATCCTCCTCGTAGCCTCCTTGTATGCCTCTACGTTTGGCTGGTCAAATGCATTGATATTAAGCAGTTTTGCAAGATGCATCGTGGTACACATCATAAACTGCATAAGCGCTCCAAGCGACTCTGGATCAAGATCAGTTAGCAAAATCTCACCATATGAAACTCCTCGTTCCTTGTATGTTTCAGTGACCCCTTTATAAATGGCATCAAGAATTTCACATGGAGCGCGCCTAGAAACACCTGGCACGAGTGGGGCAAACACTTTATCCTCTGCCAAAAACTGGTGCTCCCAGTGCGGAGCATGCGCGCGAACAAGAAAACGCGCTGAGATATTCTGTTGCGCAAGGTTCATTTGTTCAACAGAATGGAGGTCGGTGGAACCTATGGATACAGTTGGCACCATGCGGTGCGTTGTAGGCGCGCCGTCAATTGTTTTTTCTTTCCCTGTACTTTCCGCAAAAAGTTGACGATACCATTTTCCAAGAGACTCAAGCTCTGGGTGAAACGCAAAAAAATCAAACACGATTCTACCTTGTTCGTGCCATGAAATAATATCTTTTGCGAATTTAAAAGAATTACTTTCTACTCCTCTCTCAATAGCGTCGTGAATAACGGACTGCGCTCCACGCATAAGCGCATCTCCAGGGATACCAGCACACAGAAGCGGAAACACTCCGGCTGGCGAGAAAACAGAAAAACGTCCACCTACATTTTTTGGAACTGGAAGCAAATGGAATTTTTGATCTTCCGCCATAATCCAAAGTGGCGACTTCTCATCCGTAATGCACACAATGCGATCCGTGAGTGATCCGAATTTTTGTTCAAGCGCGCTGACAAGCACAGATGCATTTGTGATTGTTTCTGTCGTTGTGCCAGACTTACTTGCGACAATAATTATAATTTCTTCTTTGTCACCTATTTCATTCAAGAGAAGCTCCGTGATATCTGAAAGAAGCTCCGGTGAGCATGTGTCCGCAAAAAGCATTTTTGGCGCAAATGGCGTGTGTGCGTCCATAGTTCCAGCGGTTGCTTCATAGAGCGCCCTTGCGCCGAGGTTTGACCCCCCGATGCCAATATCTAAAATATACGTGAGCTTTGGCCCCGCGAGTTTGCTTGCGAGGTTTTTTGATTTTTTTAGAAGCTCCTCGTCAAAGGGCAACCTCAGAGATGCTTCTGGGGTTGAATAAGCTTTGTCGCTCATTGCAAGACGCATTTTTGCGACATACTCCTCCACGCGAGCATTGTCCACAGTGATATGCTCTCCTTCTTTTATGTGTCCCTGGTATTTCATCCCGTTAGAGGTAGGAAATTATTAAAAATTTCCGTAGTTAATTAGTATTCATTAATAATGTATCACCTATCAGTATAGTCGTTTCTCACCATTCTACAAAAACTGTGCGACCTCTAACGGGATTCATATTTCATCATTCTACCCGAAAACCAGCTTGTGCGCGAGCTTCTGGCATGCCCCGCAAAGTGTAACCTATCCGAAGTCCTGACCTCGGATAGGTTACACTTTGCGGGGCTCAAAATATCTGCTACCATACACCTATTATGGATACACAGAAAAGAATTATTATTTGGGTTTCGGCGGCGCTAGTTGTCGCAATTGCAGGAATTGGCGCGTATCAAGTAGCCACAGGCCCCAAAGCGGAACTCCCTCGCAAAGACGGCACAATGAGCCTTCCTTTGGACGAGACCGACTGGACAAAGGGCTCAAAAGCACCAAAAATGACATTCACGGAGTACAGCGACTTTCAGTGTCCTGCTTGTGGTTCATACTATCCAATGCTTGAGGAAATGTTTGCCGAGTATAAAGACAAAATCTCTTTTACTTACCGTCACTTCCCTCTTCAGCAACACAAAAACGCGCTTCCTGCTTCATACGCATCTGAAGCAGCAGGCGCTCAGGGTAGGTTCTGGGAAATGGCAGATATGCTTTTCAAAAACCAGAACGATTGGTCGGAAAGTGTGAGCGCTCAAATAATTTTCGAGGGCTACGCGGAGAAACTTGGTCTTGATATTGCTAAATACAAGGCTGATGTAAAAAGTGACACAGTAAAAGCAAAGGTAGAGCGCGACTTGCAAAGTGGCAAACTTTCCCAAGTAAATCAAACACCGACATTCTTCATTAATGGCAAAAAATCTACCAACCCTCGTTCTAAAGAAGAACTAAAAGCACTTATTGAATATGCGCTTGCGCACTAGGAGGGTCTTGCACAAGAATTTTTAATTTCAAATTTCAAATTTTTAAATAAAAATTAAATGCATAAACACTAAAAATTCACTACAATTTCTACGCACAATCATGACGAACAACAATATATCTAATTTGATTATCTGGGCGATTATGATACTAGCGCTCATTGGTTTTACCGACTCCGCATTTTTGCTTGCAAAGCGCGTTTCCGGCGCGCCGATTCCTTGCTTCATAACGAGCGGTTGCGACACAGTTTCAAAGTCTCCACACTCAGTGCTTTTTGGCGTTCCACTTTCAGCATGGGGCGTGATATTTTATCTCGGTATCGGCTTCCTTGTGCTTCTCTATATGGATACGAAAAATCTTTTGGTCGCAAAACTTATCCCGATTGCAACAACGCTCGGCTTTCTCTCATCTGTTTACTTCATCTATGTTCAAAAATTCAAAATCGGAGCTTTTTGTATTTATTGTATATTGTCGGCGATAGTTTCGACTGCGCTTTTTGTGTTGGGGCTTAGGGTATATAAAATGCTTGCATTACCACAAGAAAAAGAGTAGCCTGTGGACAGAACATCCTTTTAATTTGTCTTCTTTTATAGGAGAATACGAAAATGGTTACAGTTACATTCTTAACAAATTTTGCGCTCGGCTTCGTTCTTGCTGCTGAATTTGGGCAAGTAAGTATCGAGATCTTCCGCAGAGGCTTGCGTGGTGGGTTTCGTCAAGCAATTCTTGTCTCGCTAGGAGGCACTTTTGCGGATTTCATCTACCTCAATATCGCCATTGCAGGAATACTTCTTTTCCTTAATCGCCCAGAGATCTTAAAACTTCTTTGGGTTATTGGAGGGCTAGTTGTTTCATACATTGCTATCAATGGAATAAAGGGTGCACTAAAGGAAAAAGAGATTGGCAATATAGAGAGCAATATACACCCGTTCATTGCAGGCTTTCTTCTTAATTTTGTGCACCCCATCAATCTTATTTATTGGGTGACAATATTAGGCTCCATCCTTGTAAAAGACGCTCAGGAAAACTCAACCCTCATAGCATATCTTGACGGCATTGGTATTCCGCTTGGAGTATTTGCGTGGTGGCTGATACTTTCTACGCTAACATCTGTTGCGCGAAGGTGGGTTACTCCTAAACTCATGCAGTATATTTCAATGGTGTCTTCTGTGCTTCTGCTTGGGTTTGCCCTTTGGTTTTTCATTAGTGCGTTCAGTATGTAACCTAAAACACCATCGCATTTATGCGGTGGTGTTTTTACTCTAAAACCCAAGCTTCTCCTTTACTAAAATCATCGTGAGGTGGCGGTTTGGCATAATCTCGCGCTCAAAGACGAGCACGCGACCGATTGTAGAGCCGGGATAGCCAACGCTCTGCATGTGTTTATTCTCAAGCGGAAATACGTAATCTTCGATACGCTTAAAACCATCTTCTCGGTCGACGACAATTTTATTTGCACTTGCAACCCATATCACATTATCTGATGAGAATGCGTAGCTCGGCAATTGGCTCCCAGATGCTGATGCAATGAGAAGCTGTCCTGCCTCTGTGATTGCGTGTACGCTTCCTAAAAAATAGTCTGCGAGAACTGACTCTTTGCGAAGGCGAGCCTTCTTTGTCGGATCCTTTTCATTCAGAATATTCGCGTGTACATTGTCCCACCCGTGCTTCCCTTCTTTGAGGTATTCAACAAACCCGATTTCGCCTAGTGTTGCAGACGATCCGTTCATCACTGACGCGCCATGTGGGATAAGTTTTTTAATTTCTTCCAACGCTTCTTCTTTTGTATTCACCACAACGGCACAAATGTTACGCGCTTTAAGAGCGTCAACTGTTTTTTTAATTACCGAATCCTCTGCAATTTTTTTGTAGTCCATATTTTTATTTGCTTCCAAACAATGTTGGCTCATCTCTCTCCTTCATATTTATCGCAACAATGAGCATAAACACAAGGAGCGTGAAGTATGCGGGAAGAAAGAACACACCAAAAATGTTTATTAAAGTTTTCAAAGCGAGCGCTGGAACTATCGCGTACAGACTAATCCTGTACGCGCCTCCATACGATAATGGCATCTTTTTTAGATAGGCGATGAGTTTTGGAATAAGCGCGAACAATAGAAGCACTATAAAATATTTAAGGTACCCAAACAACATAGCAATAAATATTCCTATCAAACCAAAAAATATAATGTACCCAAGAGAGTTTTGAGTCTTTTCAACCCACGAAAGCAACCATTCTTGATTTATCGAAGCATCTGGCACAGCTCTCAAATCTTGAATCGTAATTTGCCCTTCGTTCCCCCTCGTAACGATTTCTGTTTTTGTAAGAAGCGCGAATGTTTTATACTCCTCAAATTTATTCTTATTGAAATCATTTTTTGTATCAATGACCAACATATTTTCAAGACCTTGCGCCTTCAAGACGGCCTGCGAGCCATTCTTGCCAGCAATAATGTACGGCTCGTTTACATTCACGGAAGCCGACCCTTTTTCAACATGGATAGTGAGTTCATCTGGGAAATAGCTTTTTACTAACTCTGGAGCATGCTCTTTTACAAAACCAATGCCTTGTGGAACGAGCGCGATACCAAGATAGACTGTCATTAAAACAGAAAGAAGTAGCGAAAACTTTATGTAATAACGAACAATATCCGATAGCGGTGTAGCAACAGCATTCTGATAAAATACTGGATCGTAAATGCTCTTTTTAAATGTTTCGAAAATAGTTTTCATCCCGTTAGTATATCAGTATCGGGTCATTGCGTAAATAGCTAAATTATGGTATCATTTAATTTAGCGTTAACTTAACGACAAACACAGGGAGGTTGATATGAAACACTTGTTTGGTTTGATTGTTTTGCTCTTTGTTCAAAAGTTAAATGATTTTGACAGATGGTTGTGTGTTAAGGCCCCATGGTATGTACGTCTTCCTTGGTGCTCACTTTGGGTCCGTAGTGATGAATTCCACCCATCGCTTGAATACGATTATGACGCTCTCAACAGGCGAGCACAGTTTTATAGAAAATTACTGTGTGCTTGGTTTAACGTTACGAGACTTCGCCCCGTACCATCAAAAAGAGAGTCGGATGAAGAAGCGCAAAAGATTTTTGAGATACTGCGTGACTTGAGGGCTAAATATTTTATCTCCATTGCGGAGCGAAAAATTATGGCGACTCTTTCTACTCAAAAACCCCACTCACTTACGTGAGTGGGGTTTTTTTAAACTATCAGATATTCCTTCCGTTTGCTATGACTGTTGAAAGCACAGCTATGCCAACGATTACAAATGCTCCTCCGACAAGCAAGGCATAATTCACTCCAAAGTATTCCCAAATGTATCCGCCTGCGATTCCCGCGAACATCAAGCCAAATCCAGCTGTCGCGTTTACTAAACCATACGCTCCTGCGCGATGGTCCTCAGGAGAAAGCTCCGCCGCTAGAGAGCGCGCCACACCGTCAGTCAGTGCTGGGAAGAGCCCGAGAACTAAAAAACCAAGCGCCAAAATAATCGCTCCCTCCGCGAGGGCAACTACAAAATACCCAATCAAAAGAATCACATACCCGATACGCATCACCGTGCGCGCGCCAATGCGGTCGCTCATTCCACCAGCGCTCACCGAGAAGCTCGCGTATGACAAGCTGTAGAGCATGTAAAAAAGTGGAATAGACGCGAGCGAAAATCCGAGATGCTGAGTTTTAAGCAAAAGCACAGCTACGGGAATACTTCCTGCTGACAAAAGAAACAATGCGACAAGATATCGCTTGAAGTCTGGCGGGAAAACAGAAATAGAACCAAGTGATATGTTCCCCTTGCGCGCTTCTCCTACGATATCCCTCACAAACACAAGTGAAGCAACAGCAAGGAGCCCAATAATGAACGCGACCACGAACACAATATTAAATCCCTCTGGGTACGCGCGGAGAATAAGGTAAGCGATAAAAGGGCCAAGTATCGCTCCTAGTGTGTCCATCATTCGGTGGAAACCAAATGCGCGCCCCATCTCCTCTTTTGGAGTAGAAAACGAAATAATTGCGTCTCTCGGCGCCTCGCGAAGCCCTTTCCCAATTCTATCAGCAACTCTAATACCAATAACTCCGCCAACTGTTCCCGCGAGCAGATACATTGGGCGTGTCGCCACTGAAAGTCCGTACCCCAAAATCATAAATGGCTTCCTTTTCCTTATTTTGTCAGAGTAGCGACCAGCGTAAATCTTGATTATGTTCGCTGCTCCATCCGCGAGCCCCTCCACAAGCCCGAGAGAACCAGCTCCTGCCTTCAAAACTGACGTAAAAAATGCCGGAAAAATGGCGAGCACCATTTCGTTGGACATATCGTTGAAAAAACTGGTCAGCCCAATTAAAAAAACGTTTCGTGATGGGCGGTATCCTTTCATAAGATTATTATACCTCTGACTCCAACTTTATACACAGTAATTTGCTCAAGCGATAGCATCATGAATATGAAATTTTAATTTCCTGATCGCTATGCTAGCCATTTGCTATGCTATATCAACACAAATAAGTACCAAGAATTGACAAGTGTTGCATGCTTGATGCAAAACTGTTTATTTTTCATATTTCCACTTTTATCTTGCAAACCTGATTGGTATAATAACGAAACAAAAAGTTCACTATTTATCAAAACTAACAATATAGTTCATGCACAAAAAAAATAAGGTCGTGTCTACTGAAACAACAGTTCAAAACATCCAAAAGAGAGACGGTTCTATTTCTCCTTTTAATATTGAAAAGATAACTCAAGCTATTTACAAGGCTATGCTCGCTTCTCACGAGGGTTCCCTCAGGGAGGCGGAAGTTGTTGCTAATAAAGTGTATGCGGACGCCCTCAGAATCACCAAAAAATACAAAAATTTCACCCCAAACGTTGAGGGAATTCAGGATACCGTTGAAAAAGAGCTTATTTTGTCTGAATATATCAAAACAGCCAAAACATACATCATTTACCGCGAAAAAAGAGCAAATTTGCGCGAAAAAGGACTCCGCGTACCACCAAAAGTAAAGAAACTTGTTGACGAGAGCAAGCAATATTTCAGAAATCCTCTTGGCGAATTTGTTTACTACCGCACATATTCACGCTGGATTGCAGAAGAAGGTCGCAGAGAGACATGGATAGAGACTGTTGATCGTTATATTTCCTTTATGAAAGAAAATATGGGTGATAAACTCAAGGATTCGGAGTACAAAGAGCTCAGAGAAGGTATTTTGAGCCATGAAGCTATGCCGTCAATGAGACTATTGCAGTTTGCTGGCAAGGCAGCGAGAAAAACAAATGTTTGCGCTTACAACTGCTCCTATATCGCCCCAGAAAATTTCCAAGATCTTGCTGAAATAATGTACGTGTCTATGTGTGGTACAGGCGCGGGATGGTCTGCAGAAAGCCAGAATGTGCAGAAATTTCCACAAATCAATATTCAAACAGGCAAGAAACTTCCTGCACACAAAATCCCAGACAGCAAAGAAGGATGGGCGGACGCTCTTGTGATTGGAATGACCACATGGGCAGAAGGAAGTGATATTGATTTTGATTTCTCCCTGCTTCGTCCGGCTGGTGCTCGACTAGAGACTATGGGCGGGAAATCATCTGGTCCTGAGCCTATTCGCAGACTTCTCGCATTCGCGCGAGAAAAAATGCTCGCTCGCCAAGGCAGGCGTCTACGCAACATAGACGTGCACGACATCATTTGTATGATTGGCGACTGCGTTGTGGCAGGAGGTGTAAGAAGAAGCGCGATGATTTCCCTCTCTGACTTGGACGACAACGACATCCGTGATTCAAAGCAGGGCGCTTTCTATATGAACGAGCCACAGAGAATGCTTTCCAACAACTCCGCTGTATATATTCAAAAGCCCTCTAACACAGAGTTCATTGAGGAATGGACAGCGCTTATGAAGTCTGGTTCTGGCGAGAGAGGTATCTTTAACAGAGGTTCACTCTCAAAGACCCTACCGGAACGAAGACTAAAAATGCTCAAGGAAGAGTATGAGGGTTACTTTGACCCAACTGGTCAGACAATTATTGGGCCGATTGGTACAAATCCATGTGGAGAAATCATTTTACAGTCAAAGCAATTCTGTAATTTATCAGAAGTTGTCGCACGAGCCGAGGATACAGAGGAGTCGCTTTTGAGAAAAATCCGCTTGGCAACGATTTTGGGTACATATCAGTCAAGTCTTACTAACTTCCCTTACCTTTCAAAGAAGTGGAAAGAGAATTGCGACAAGGAGCGTTTGCTGGGTGTTTCTATTACTGGGCAATGGGATTCAAAGCTCGCTAGGGATCCAGAGGTTCTGAAAAAGCTAAAAAATGAAGTTAACAAAGTGAACGAAGTTTACGCAAAAAGATTTAGTATTAGCCCATCTACATGCACTACAGCCGTAAAACCGTCTGGTACGCTTTCGCAAACGGTTGACTGCTCGTCTGGTATGCACCCACGCCATGCTCCATACTACATTCGCAGAGTTAGAATTTCTGCCACTGACGCGCTCTTCAAGATGCTCAAAGACCAAGGTGTGCCATATCTCCCAGAGGTTGGCCAGTCAGCAGAAAACGCAACAACATACGTTTTAGAGTTTCCTGTAAAAGCGCCAAAAGGTTCCATTTACAAAAACGATATCTCGGCTATCGATCAGCTAGAGCACTGGAAGATTGTTAAAGTAAATTACACCGAACATAATCCATCTGTAACGGTTTCTATAGGAGAGTCAGAATGGATTGAAGTTGCAAACTGGGTTTATAAAAATTGGGACATTGTTGGTGGTTTGTCTTTCCTTCCTCGCGACAACCACGTTTACCAGCTCGCTCCTTATGAAGAGATTGACGAAAAAAGATACCTTGAGCTTGCAAAGAGACTTGAGCACATTGATTATTCAAAAATAATTTCATACGAAAAAACCGACGAGCTTGATGTGAAAAAAGAATTAGCGTGCGTCGCAGGAGTTTGCGAAATAGCGATGTAGTCACCCAAATACAAAAATAACCGCATTAATGCGGTTATTTTTGTATTTGGGTGACTACTGGTCTTGGTCACGAGTTACTAAGTCGCTGCGCTCCTAAGTACTCTCGACCCCACCTCAGCGACCCTTCGTAAACTCAGGGTACCCCGCTTCCGGCTTTCAATTCCCAGTAGTCACTCCAAAAACTAAAGCAACCGGGCAAATTGCCCGGTTGCTTGTTTTTGGGTGACTACTGGGAATTGAACCCAGATTGAGAGTTCCACAAACTCTAGTGTTAACCATTACACCATAGCCACCATTTTTACTTATTTCACTAACGATATTTCGGCGATTCCTCTGTTATACCAGATTTATGGTTAGTCTGTCGAGCAAGAGCGTATAATAGGCTTGAAAGACGGTTTAAGTATGCAAGAGTGTCCTTCCCTACCTTTACAGCTCCCTCGTCCGCCACTCCGACCACTCGTCTCTCTGCTCGACGCGAAAGAGTGCGCGCAAAGTCTAGAAGCGCAGCAAACTCTGTCCCACCAGAAACAAAAAAAGTTTTGATTAGTGGAAGCTCAGACTCAATCGTGTTTATAATCTTTTCCAACTCTCTCACCCTCGCCTCATCAATATGCTTATCAGCGCCAGCAATCTCGGCCTGTATTGTGAATAGGTTTTGCTGGACGTCGACAAGAGTTTGAGCAACGCCGCCGGCTCGCTCGTTTACCTTTACCACACGGAGAAACGAATTTACCTCATCAAGCGTGCCAAGCGCTTCGGCTATTGCCGAGCTCTTTGAGAAGCGCTGATCGCATCCAAACGCGCTCGTTGTTCCACTGTCGCCCTTGCCTGTATAAAGCATTTGGATAATATACCAGAATTTCCGCAGATTGACAATAGGGCTATTTTTTGCTATAATAAAAACAGTTAATTTTTGAACATTTACATGGGAGGGGTCAGTGAACAAAGGTCATTTCAGTGGTTGTGTCACACCAGCTGACTGCTGGTGTGAGGTAAAGCGATATGGAGTACTCTTCGGTATAGCCGGGATAATACTTATCGCCGAAGTTGTGGGCGGAATCATTTCTCAAAGCCTTGCGCTCCTTGCGGACGCAGGGCATGTGTTTACCGACACAGGCGCGATTCTTGTTGCTATCATTGTGAGTTACCGCGTAAAATGCGGCTCCAATGAAGCAAGGACGCGTAAGATCGGTGGGTACATAAACGCGCTACTTCTCGGCGGTGTTGCCGTCTGGGTTCTGGTTGAAGCAATTGAACGATTCCAGGAGCCGAGGGAAGTGGTGAGTTGGGTAATGATATCCATTGCCGTGTTTGGCACCATAGGAAACTATGTCCAACACAAGATAATGGAATCCGTTGATGAGAGTCATGTGACTCACGAGTCCATGAGTCTCCATATACGTTCCGACCTCATTCAGAGCATCGGGGTTGTATTTGGGGGCATATTCATCTTGGTGACCGATTGGGTCTTCATTGACCCGATAATTTCTATAATAATTGCGCTGATGATGGCGCGATGGACATGGATACTTCTCAAAAAATTATGGTCTGGGAAATACGACGGCAACAATGAACACTGCTGTCTTGGTCACAATCACCATCACTAGTTTACTCAAGCTTGAGCGTGGATCTGTGAAAATACATAATCACAGGCGAGACCGCAGAGTAAAAACACCGCTTTCTTCAATGAAGAAAGCGGTGTTATCTTTTTCATTTTTTTGAAAAACAAAACCCGCACAAGATGTTCTTTGTGCGGGCATACTGGGGCTACTTATGATTCTGGCATTCGAAGACACGGTAAGGCCCAGTGCATTGTTCAAATTCTTTTTTGAATTCCTCCTTAATGCGCCTGAAGTCCTCGCCTATTTTTTTCGCCAAAAGAATATTCACAATTCCTTCAACAATAAGCTCGAAGGTTAAGTGGTTAAACATTGCATCTGGCAAAACAGGTTCCAGTAGCTTTATTTGTACTCCTGGAATGATTTCCGTCTTATGCCCTTTTTGGTGGAAGCAGTGCACGAGGACCTTGTTTGTCTCCTCGTCAATATCCATTGCCCACCGCCTCTGAAGCCCCTTAGCTCTCAAGGCTTCTTCTAATACCCTGACTACCACATGCCCAGGGCGCCTCTTTGGTACAAGAACCATCTGCTGAAGCCTCATTTATTTCCCCTTTCAGTTTCTGTTATCTGTTAGTAAAAAGAACCGTTTATATTGTTGTTATTCTATTTTTAATTATACCATATCCAGCCCAAAATGCAAACTAAAACAAATTGTTATTTATATCACCCAATGTTTTCAGGCAATTCTGACTGACAACATTTATTTTTTCGTTATTTTTATCCAACTCCTCCTCAAGATTAGTTCTGTTGAAATTCTCATTCGAGCTCAAAATTCTTTTTATATCCTCATTCCTGCGCATCAGGCTATTCACATAATCTGTCAAGGCAATCTCCGTCACAAGTGCTGTCCTTCCGGATATCTCGCCCTTGTTGTTTTCAACACTTACGAGAACATCTTTGTCTCGAGATGTTCTTGCTCCTTCCCCTTTGCCAAAATGCCCGGAAACAACGTCAAAATACCCTTTTAGCTTTAATTCCCTATCGATACTTGGACGACCGTATTGTGATTCAAAATTCATTTTTTGATTATATCATAAAACTATCGGTTCAAGTCATCGCATTGCACCACCTGGGCAACAAGTAAATGGCGAAACGTGAAGACGTTTCGCCATTTACTTGTTGCCTGTGCCCAGGAGAGGACTTGAACCTCCACACCTTGCGGCTTACGCACCTCAAGCGTACGTGTCTACCAATTTCACCACCTGGGCTTATTTCTTCTAAACTGAGGTTATGAGAGCATACCCCAGAAGATAGATTTTTTCAAGCAAAAAACCGAGTTAGAAAACTCGGTTTTTTGAGAGTTTATGCGATCGCCTCTTCTGCAGTCATTTCGGCAACCTCTTCTCCTTCCTGTACAGGGACAGTTACACCGGATTTTGTATGGCGCATCTTGCGCTTTACGTCACGGGCTACCTTGCCACGTACGAAGTAAAGTTTTGCGCGACGAACCTCAGACTGACGCACAATTTCAATCTTATCGATTGATGGTGAATAAAGTGGGAAGATTTTCTCAACACCTACGCCTGACGCAACCTTGCGAACAGTGAACATAGCGCCGTTTCCTTTTCCGCCTTTTACAGCAAGTACGAGACCTTCAAAAATCTGCATGCGAACCTTACCCTTTTCCTCAATTTTGAGGTGGACTTTGACAGTAGCTCCAGCGCGAATAGGCAAATCCTTGCGACTTGTCATTGCTACCGGGCTCATTTGTATTGTTGTAGTTTCCATGGTTTTTCTCTTCAAGTATCCGCTACTCTAGCACGGGAGGCCAAGTTCTGCAAGCCCCGCTTTAAAATCGTCCGGAACAGGGGCTTCTACCTTGTGCTCTACCCCATCTATCCCCTTAAATACGACTGAAAAAGCGTGGAGGGCCATACGCTTGAAGCCGAGGAGGTGTGGTCCTTTTGGCGCGTATAAATCATCACAAAGAATAGGGTGCCCAACAGCCTTCAGGTGTACGCGAATCTGGTGGGTTCGGCCTGTGTGCGGGTTGACCTCAAGATACGAGAGTTTGACGTGCCCCACTTCTCCTTCTCCGAGCACATGATAGTCTGTGACAGCCTCACGAAGCTCTCCGCGAGCTCCATACTCTGCAGACCATCTGCGGAAATCGCTTTTTGAACGACCGATTGGTTTATTTATTGTTCCATCCAGTTCTTTGAATCGCCCTCCTACAATAGCGCGATATGATTTCTTAACAGTGCGCGCTTGAAACTGTGATTTCAAATTTATAAATGACTCCTGTGTTTTTGCGACAAGAAGCACTCCAGAAGTGTCGCGGTCAATGCGGTGCACGATGCCCCACTTCTCAATGACCCCTCCGTTCGTAAGAGAAATGGTTTCCCCAACCCCTTTTATGCTTGGATATTTTTCTAGTAGCCAATCTGCAAGAGTTGGCTCCTTTGTGCGTCCATCTGGATGCACCACAAGACCCGCTGGCTTGTTGACCGCGAGCACCTCGTCGTCTTCATATAAAATAGTAATATCCATAAAACTAATTATAAATGTTAAATTTCAAATTTTTAAATAATTTCTAATTTATTAATTTTTAATCGTATCACTATTTTGAAATTAAAAATTTATAATTTAGCATTTCTACTACGCAGACTTATTTCCCCATGCGACGTTCACGTTTGTTGAAATTTTCAATAATACTTAAAAACTCCTCCTGTTGAAACTCCGGCCACCATGAATCAACAAAGAAAAGTTCGCTGTAAACAGATTGCCATGGGAGAAAGCCCGAAAGCCTCTGCTCTCCACCTGTGCGGATAAGTATGTCGGGGTCTGGCATTGGATACGACCAAAGCTTTTTTGAAAACTCATCTTCGGTTACATGCTTTGCGCCCTCAGCAAGAAGAGCGTTTGTCGCAGAAACAATTTCTGCGCGCCCGCCGTACGACATTGCGATATGGAGAGTAATGTTAAAATCTTTTGCTGTCTCAGATTCCATTTTTACCATTGCTGATTGAATATCCTCATCAAAGCGCGCGCGGTCGCCAATAAAACGTATTCTTATTTTTTCCTCAACCATTTTTTTTGTTTCGTTGTTTAGGATTGAACGAAACAATTTTATGAGATAACCAACCTCCTCTTCGCTTCGTTTCCAATTTTCTGTGGAGAATGCGTACGCAACCACGTGCTCAATGCCAGCTTCACGCGCCCACTTAATTACATCCTGAAGTTTTTTATATCCTTCATTGTGTCCCTCAAAAACAGGTTTGTTGTGCGCGCGCGCCCAACGGCGATTGCCGTCCATAATTATTCCTACGCATTTAATTTTTTGCTCTGACATATAAATTTATTACGAAGTAACTGTCCAGACGCCACAGACACGAGGCGCAGGTGGCTAGTTTTCTGGAGGCATACTTCAGATATGGTGACAGAAAACTAGACGACTGCAACAAAGTGAATGTGGATGTGTGGGTAGTTACTAATAGAGGATATCAAAATTCTTATAACACCCCAAGGGCTCTGCCCAGTCTCCCCTCACTTTATCAACGCGAGCAAGTAACGGCCCCTTGCCAATAAGCTCTAGGAAGGCGTGGAGTACCACCTCATCCCCTTCGGCAATGATGGATACTGTCCCGTCAGGGTTATTTTTTACAGTACCTTTTATGCCGAGAGCGCGAGCCTCACGAGTTACAAAGTCGCGAAACATCACCATTTGCACACGACCAGTCACCTGACAAGTAAGACGTTTTTCCATAAAAGCCATACTAGCTTAATTTATTTAAAAAAACTAGATGGCGAGCTGTTTAATCTTTTCAATTTGGGCAATGATCTGTAGAAATAATTTTGTGCTACAAACATAGATGTCAAAAGTACCGTACGGCAGACTATCTTTTTTGTTCATACTTGCAACACTTGGTTTCGTGTAAGTTTTAAAAAATTGTGTGCGAGGTATACCAGAAATGCCAGACCAGTAGCTTTCTGCGCGCTCCGCTTCAAGATGCGAGTGGATGTGGATATGACCTCGAAATTTTTCTTCCTTTACCATGCAAATTTCACGAAAAAAGCGCATCATTACCATAATAACGGCAGGATCACTGTTTGAAATTCTTGCAGAACCCTGATTGGTTTTTCCGCCCTCGCCCCAATACAAACACAATCCGATAAGTCGCAGGTCTCGCTCTGAAATACTCCTGATATCTTTTTGCGCCAAATTCATCACCACGTCCCTTTTTATTTGTTCACTCTCTAGCCGACTTTGCCGTCTCTTCTCTATTAACTCAGAAGAAAAGCCGTTAGTTTTTAAGGTGCTCAATTGTTTCTTGCTGAGGACAATGTCTCTTACCCACACACTCACGCTGGCCTTTGATACACCCACAATGCGCGCTATTTCCTTAATTGACATGCCATCTTTGCGCAAAAGTACGGCTTTTTGTTTCTCAATTAGTTTCATAAAATTGAACAGTGATAGTACTTACTACTCAATATAAAGTGTACCACTATTTTGTTTTCCTGCAAGCTATTGAATTTATTATCAAAATAAAGTATTATAACAGTGTTTATTGTCGGGCGATTAGCTCAGTTGGTAGAGCAAGATGTTTACACCATCGAGGTCAGAGGTTCAAGTCCTCTATCGCCCACCAAGAAAGAAAACCTGCCGAATAGCGGTCTTTCTTTATTCCCCTTCTCGTTTCTGTCCCGAGAGACTCAAGTCGCGCGATTTTAAGTGTGGGCACTTTGTGGTCACGAACCGCCGCTGATGAGAAATTTAAGAAGCAACAAAATGGAACTGTGCATAGATATGTTTATTATGGATGTTGTAGGTTCAGAGACAAGAACTGCAAATCAGGATATATGCGAGAAGAAGACTTAATTGAACAACTAGCAGACTTGATGAACTAAATTCACCTCGACGAAATCGGGATGAAGGAAAAAATAAAAGAAGAAATAGAACGACACAAAAAATTCGAGTCAGGACTACTTGGAGTAAAAAGCCCCGCTGTGAAAATAGCCGACATCGATATCCGCAACTACGCCAAATATATTCTAAGGGATGGAACAACCGCCGAAAAGCGTGAACTACTCACTTGCCTGAGAAGCAAAATAACAATGGCGGAGAAACAGATTAGGATAGTTTAATTTGTCCATCTAGAAACCTGACCAAACAACCTTATTTCTCCATTTGAGTAAAATATTCCATCCCCATCTTTGCAAGTATACAAATCATGGTCCTTCCCTTTCGTGTATTTAGATAGATAATCTGGTACTTCGTTATTTTTAAAGTGTGGGTGAAATTCAAAATCAACAAAATTAAAACCTGCAGTTTCTTTAAGATTAGGAGTATTTTTGTCTCCTCCGATGCCTGCCAAATCAATAGATGGGGTCATCATGATGGAGCCAGCGCTTGCACCGATAAGTAACCCGCCGTTCTCTAAATGCTTTTTAAGAATTGGGTAGATATTCCTCTTGTTTGCAGAGTCCATAAATACATACGTATTCCCTCCTGAAAGATATATTGCTCCGTAATTAAGAAGTTTCAACAGGTCCTCATCTGAAAAATTACTGGATAAATCAAAGTAGTCAACTTTAATACTCTCGCCAAAGTGATAATAATCCTCTATCGTTGATTTGTAATATGGTCGATCATCATCTTGTGGCTCAGAAGAAACATACGCGACAGTACCACCTCTCTTTAAAAGTTCCTCAGTAAGACTATTCCTCAAATCAGTCTGTAGGTTATCAGTAACACTCAATAAAAATATATTCATATTCCTACTATACCAGAAACGATATATTTTTATGAAGCCAAGTTAATGAAGCAACCAATTAAGGGTAAGTCTTGATGTTCTTTAGTCTTGGATACAAAATTGAATCCTTAATATCATCACGACATAAGCTCCAAGTAATGAACCTCTCAATGCCTAAACCAAATCCTGATGTTATTTTATAATTTGAAAGTTTACGAAGGTTCATATACCACTCGTAGTGCTCAGGGTTTATATTTTGTCGAGCGAGTGACTCCAGCATCTCATCCGCGTTATCCTGTCTCTGTCCACATCCAACAATCTCCCCACCAAAAGAACCCTTAATAATTGGGGGGAAGATTAAGTCTGCATTAATTACCTTGCTTGGATTAGTTGGATCTGGCTTTTGATAAAATGGGACTCTGTCACGGTCATAATTCCTTACCCAAAAAGGTGTTGTGAAATTAAATATTTCAGCGAGCCGAACCTCCCCTCCTGCTGATATATCATTGCCAAATTCAGTAAAGTTAACAAGATGTTTATCTCCGCTTTTTACAAGAGCATCAACAGCATCGTCAAAAAGAATTTCTGGGAATTTTTCTATTTCTAATATTTTCTCTAGACTAGTTTTTGATTCTATAAAATTTAAACTTTCTCTCTCTAGAATATTTGGCATTGATAAAAGCATTTCCGCCAAAATTTTTACATACCCTTCAATGATTGGTATCAAATGCCCCAATTCACCGATTATCTCTGCTTCACAGTGAAAAAACTGATTTAGGTGTCTTTTGTCTGGATTTTCTCCACGCATTGATGGAAGGTAGCAGTAAACTTTGTCGATATTGTTTAGTAAGAGTGGTTCGAATCCAAACTGTGAAGAATCCACGAGATTTGAGTCATATTTACCGAATTTAACTGGCAACGCTTCAGAGTCAGATCCTGGCCCCATCGGGGAAGAGACACTCGGGGTCAGCATAAACAAGTCAACATTCCTTGCGCCAACCTCAAAACTAAAATAATGGTCAGAAATTATTTTAATATAGTGACGCAATGTTACGAGAGCCCGAAAATAATCACTTCTCGTCAATTCTAGATAGTGTGTTTCTGGAAGATACTCAGGTAACACAAAATTGCTTTGTGGGTCGTTCTTAAAAGCAAAATCGTCTTTTATAATTTGATTTTTTAAGTAGAGAGGAATCATTTTTAGTGTTCAAAAATTTTTATTATAATAAAACATTATCAATTTTCCTGATTCTCCTTATATATTTCTCGCCACTTACTTTCTTTTGCCTTAAAAATGCGTCAACAACATCGAGGAGGGCACTATCTTTTAAAAATCTTGCTCCGATTGCGATTGCGTTTATATTGTCATGTTCTGAACTTTTCAATATTGTTTCCACGTCATTAATAAACACCGGCAAACATCTTACTTTTTTGTATCTGTTCATAAGAACACTTTCTCCTACACCGGAGCCACCAAAGACTATTGATAGCGAATCTTCATTATTCAAAGATAATGCCCTCCCGGCCTCATGTAAAAAATCAGGGTAATCATCCAGGTCGTTATAGAGACTATTGCCAAAATCAACCACCTCAAAATTATTGTTTATCAAATATTCCTTCACTTTATTTTTATAATCCAAACCAGCGTGATCACTTGCTATAAAAATTTTTTTACTCATAATTTTTATTGAATTTTTTTATTAAGTGGTCTGATCCAATCCCACTGCCAAAAAATCTTTCACTTGAATCTGATAAAAACTTTGCGGTCCAATCAGAAGCTCCTCCGTCTACAATTGGAACGACTTCATCTTTAGAATTCTTAGCTCTAATCTTGTAACACAAACTATCGAAGTAGCCGATACCGGCGGATCTATCCAGTCTGAACTGGAACAAAACACCAGGATAATCCTCCTTTAATTTCGGCAAAAATTTACCTTCGAATTTTTTCAAAATCTGTATAGGCACATTTAAGAATGTTAGATCATCAGGCAATATAAAATCATCAAAATTTTCAATCCTTTTATTCAAATTGATTCCGGCTTCAGAAAAAACATCTATTGGCCCCGCACTGGATCGTAGGGCAGAGGTGACCATTTCTCTACTAAGAAGGCCTGCTTCTATGAGCTTCTCGACTATTGAAATATCAGATATTTCAACAATTATATCCTTTATATCGTACCCTGGAACTTCGTTCAAAGAAATTAAAGATTTTAGAAAATAATCTATGTGGTTAAACATTGCCTGTTTTTCGAAATTAAATCTTCCAATATCCCTTGAAGCAGAGGCAATCGTAAAGGAGTTAAAGTGCGGGCTAAAATCTGCATTCGAGAACTGCTGTAATCTAACTTCTCTTTGTGATGCAGCTAGGTTCGTTATATTCAAATTTTTCTTTAAGTCCGTCTCACTCCTTCTCATCGCTGCCTCCAAAGCTAAGGCTACTGATGTATCAGAAATCAACTCTGACCCTTTTATTGTCTGGAGTATCGTCTTTGGATTTATTTTATTAACAGCGCTAACAGCACCAGACGGAACTATGGGCGATGGCGAAATAAGATCGTATGACTCATCCAAATTATTTACCAAAAGACTGTCTAGGAATAAGCTGTCCTTATAATTAACGCTTGATGGTTCTAATAATTTACTTCCACGATACTCACTTAACACTGTTGAGGGATTTTTCTTTTCTATATTCCTAGCTAACACAGTAAGCAACAGGGAATAAATTTCACTAGAATTTAACTTTGTATCAAACAAATCCCTAATAGGACCTTCTAATTGACCAAGCTTATCACTAGGAAAACCATTGTGCTTCTCTTCCTCTCTCCTCTTGAGCTCTTTTTCTTCTAAAGGATTTGTATTGCTGGGTAGATTCTCAAACATATTTGATTTTAATATTATCTTCTATTTTGTTTTTAATACCCTCTAGTCTGCCTAGGTCATCAGAGAAACATGCGTATTCTAAAACAGAATTCGGCATTTCTGGGTATGTATGCAAAACTGATCCAGCCTCACATTTTTTATTAAACAGATATATCTCCTCAATACCTGAAACGTCTGGGTAGCTTATTGTCTGTATTATGGACTCTTTTCCAATGTCCGGATAAACAAACGAGTGATAATTATACCCCTTTGGAGTAAGGGCTACATTAATATCCTCACCCAACCAACATTTATACATTAAATCTATCATATCTATCCCGTAAACTCTATTATAAGACTCGTGTATGGTACCACCAGCCATCCTTCCCGCTATTTCCACCAAATAACAACCTGTGTCATTAATTCTAAACTCAGCATGGAATGGCGTGTCACGAAACCCTAATGATTCTGTTATTTTTTTAAGACAATTTGTTAGTTCTAGGTTTTGCTTACCAGTAATTCTTGCTGGTATATAGCTGGATGTCTGTGTAAAGTGGGGCTCTTCCCCCATCACGAATTCTAGACTACCTACGATAATAAGTTCACCATTTGAAACAAAGCCATCGACGGAGACCATTGTTCCAGGAATATACTCTTCTACTATCATATTACCCTTAAACCTCCTAAATGGCGCTCTTGTTTTTTCGTTAACGACTGTCAATATTTCATTCTTTAGTTTTTCAAAAATAAAACTATTATCTCTCAACATTGATACTCCGTGACTTGCAATTCCAAACACTGGTTTGATTACACATGGTTTAGGGAAATCAAGAAGCATCTGGTCTGAGTCATCAAAAATATTAAACGATATGAATTTAGGCTGCTTGATAGCAATATCCTCAGATAATTTAATCCTAGTAGCAAGCTTGTTGCATGATGTCATTCTTGCAGAAAGTGACCCAATCCCTTTGCATCCTAGAATTCCCGCGACATCAGCAGCAAGCACAACGAGATCCTCACTGAACGTTCCCACGGCGTCTATTTTTAAATTATTCTTATTCAGATAAGCTAAAATATTATCAGTAGAGGTTTGAATATCATAAACATCAGTCAAGAGAATGTCCCTTACTGACCGGTGTTTAGTATATACTTCCTTCCATTCGTTAGTCACAACAAAGATATTGTACCCCTTTTCATCAGCGTACTCGAACAGGAACTCTTTGGGCGAATTATGCTCTATAATGATAATATTTTTCATATGTTACTTTATACCTTTTTAGTTAGGAAGAGCTCCGCTTGGTCTTTGATTTTTCTTTTTTGAAAAATCAAAATGGAGTACCCACAATATTTTAGATTTTCATTAAATAAATTCATAAAATACGAATACCTGTTCTTGAGAGCCTCTATCTCTTGGGCTGAAAAACTCGTAAGACCAGAATCTTTAAAAATTGCAGAAACAAAATCTTGCAATCTTTCCCCTTGGTCTTCATAGGAATAATCTGATGAGTAAACCAATTCAAACTTTTCTTCTGATTTTTTAAAGGATTTTTCGACTAAATCTAACCAATAACTCCTATCCCATATTCCTACTTCTGAATTAATAGCGATGGAGATTTCGTTTATTATTTCCGTTGGCGGGGTTTTTAAATAATAGATTGGGATAACAACCAAGTATCCCTTATATTTTAGAACTCTTGAATACTCCTTAATGGCTGATTCTTTCTCTCTTATGAATGAGGTTACGTTGCTGGCCCACACCATATCAAATGATTCGGCTTCAAAAGGTAGTTCTGTGGCTGATGTTTGCACAAATTCGGCATTCGCGTTATTTTCCTTCGCGTATTCCTCTGCCTTTTTTATAGAATTAATATTTATATCTATGCCTGTTACATTTGAGCCTGATAATAAATTAATATTTACTGAGGTAAACCCCGTATTAGACCCTATCTCTAAAACATGCGAATTTTTATTTAGAAAAGTGTTTACACAAACTTCCTGAACCGTCTTTATTCCACCAGAAGGTCTGTTCCTTTCATTCAATAACCCCACAATACTTGAATAGTCTAATTTTTCTATTTCATCTAATTTCATAAATTTTTAGTTAAATGGGGAATCCGTTAAAATCAACTTTGAACCTTCTGTCTTTAAATTACACCCCATTGGAAAAATGAGCATGGGTTGCGTGTGCCCAATATCTACATTACTTAAAATGTTAATTTTTGTAGAGTTAAATTTATCAATCAGGACGCTTAATATCTTCTTTTCTAAAGTTGCATACTCCTCATGAGTATAGCCCCTAGACTTTGATATAATTAAATTTTTTACATTATCCCAGGCGCCAGAGACACCATAACTTATTAAGGCACATTCTACATATTCTGGAGTAGGTTTATCCTCTGATGTCTCGAAGAAAAAAGAAGTATCATTCCAATCATCCTCCGATATTCCATATCTAGTTCCTTTTAACATCTCAATAATTTCTAAACATCCACCAATCAAAACGCCTTCTCTTGCAGAACCTTGATTTAAAATTTTTACCCCATCATTAATTTTGTATTCCTTTTCTCTATTTAAAAAATTGGGGTCTGTCCAGCCATATCTATCATCCGTCCATTTTGAATAAACTGGATATTCATATGATTCCCATTTATCAAAGAAAAAAGACTTAAAGTGGGAAACGGACTCCTTATTTAATCCTTCGGGTTCTGAAAAACCAGCCATGACTGATGGGCCGTAGAATGCTGGTAGGCCAAGCTTTGCTAGATAAATTAAGATACTTGTTGCATCAGAAAATCCCATAACTATTTTGGGGTTTTGTGTAATTAAATCCTTATCCAAATAAGGTAACAGCCTTATACTATCGGATCCTCCTATTGTTATAAATATTGCTTCAACTTCCTTGTCTAAAAAGGCTGCATGGATATCTTCTACTCTGTTTTTCACATACTCGATACTGTCACTATACTTACTTCTTGTGTGTTTAAATTCTTTTAATTTAAAATTAAACTCCTTTTTTAGGTTATCTAAACCCTTTTCATAAACAAAAGGGAATTCATTAGGACCAGACCAAGAAGGTGATATCACTCCGATGGTCGAGCCAGGCTTTATTCGATTTACCTTATATTTTATCTTTAACATTGTGAATTTTAATCAATGCCTATATGACCGAGATCGCGCAGTGCGACCCCAGCCTTATGGTACATTTCATTTATGATATTTTACCATAACATAAGGGATTATACGCGGGCCCTACTCGAAATTAATAACCTTTGGATTATTCTAACCCCTCTCGGTCAGTCACACTAACGGGATATGTTTTGAATGTCTCATATAATGGAGGGTTCTTTAATATACTGAGTTTAGGCATGCTTATACCAAACGACATGCGTTATTTGAGAATCTGTTGCGCAACAACTCTGGACATGACAAGTATTTCCCCTATCGAACCTCCGCCTAGGCGACCCTTCCCGTGCACTCCATAGGCACACTCACCGAGTGCATATATGTTCGACACTTTTGTTTCTCCTCGTTTGTTGATTTGTATACCACCCAATACAAAGTGAGGTTCTATGTCGAGTTCAATAATTTTATCTCCGTTCACTGCATATCTTTTTACAGTCCTCTGATATTCTTTGCAAATATCATCAAACTTATGATGCGCATTATGTGCTCTAACAAGATGGTGAGTCAACTCAAGTCTTTTATTCTTATCATCAACAAAATCAAAGTCGTACAGATCATCACTTGGGATGCAGACACCTTTCGAGTAGAACGGGTGTTTCATTACTAAATCCTGATACATCACCGCACACCCGATCTCTTTTGCAACCTTAAATAGATTGCTTCCCACCTTCTCGTCAACAAACTTCTCAGACAGTCGCGCCCTGAGACCACCAAAACAGAACACTACCTTTTTACAGTGAATGATTCCTTCATTGGTTAAGACCTCTGTATACATACGCTTCTTTTGCACAAAAAGAACCTCCGCGTATACGCGACTGAAGCGAGACTCTTTGCGTATCTTATTTAATAACGATTTAGGGTTTGCAACTATTGCACCAAGATAAGAGGGTTTCATCGTTGTTAGATGACTTAAATATGTCAATTCGTCGTCGATATTATTTACAAAGACGCTTACAAGTTGTTTGTTACTTTTCCCATAACTGGCAATTCTCATCGATTCCCTCAGCGAAGTTTGTTTTACTCCTCGTGAGCGGATATTAAAGTAAGACTTGTCGCTCACCGTTTGTATCTCGGGGGCGACAATCAGAAAGTCACGTTTACCACCAGCAATTAAGTGATGGGCTAAGTAAAGTCCAGAAAAGCCGGCTCCGATAATAACGGTATCTGTTTTTTTAATTGTTTTCATAGGTCATTAGATGTTAAAAATTACATAATAAAAAAGCTGCCTCGCAGGCAGCTTTTTTATTATGTAATAGTAGAGATAATAGTCTTACACGCCAAAATAGAACTGCCCGCTTTGCCAGGCAGCCCACCACATATTAGTCGTTCGACGTGTATAACTCATCTTCTTAGTATAAGGAATTGAACAAGAAAATCAAGTGTTGGCTTCCACTCAAGAATCTAGCCCCTCTCGGTCAGTCACACTAGAGGGGTCGTTGAGAAATATGATTCAAATTACGAAAGTTCGATGTACTAGTGGGGTCGTATTTTCGACCTCCCAAAAACCCTTATTTTATGGACCTCAGTCGGTCTCACTACTTGGTGCCCCCGCGAGGAATCGAACCTCGAATAACGGCTTAGAAGTCCGCAGTTATATCCATTTAACTACAGGGGCTTTTGATATTAGTGCACTCTAACATGAGGTAGCTGTAACTACAAAGATGGATCAACTATTACCACCCCTTCATTTTTTGCCTTCTCAAATATCGCATTTTTTTCATCAAGTCCAGCGATCACCTTTGCAAGACCTTCTTCGTTAAATTTCACGACTCCAGAAGACTTTGGTGTTACCGTGAAAAATGTATCGCGGTTAATTTCTATAAACACATATGTGTTAAACCAAATCGAGGACACAAGAACAATAAAAAATACAATCACTACACTACGCCAATCACGATATGGCGTTATTTCCATTTTTAGTTTATCAACTCCTTTTGAATAGGTGAGTTTTTTAAATTCTGCTTTCCAATCTTTTTTTGGCATTTTGTTAATTTGCAAAATTACGCGCTATTAAAAATGCGTCTACTCTCCATTGTGGAGCACCCGCAACGACATTTGCCGTTTTTTTACCGGCAACTGGCACTTCTGCAACCTGTGGCGAGTCCAGAGATAAACGTACAGTTTTCCACTCAAATTTACCTGGAAAATTTTCTAAAAGAATGAGTAGCCTCTGTATGTCGGCAAATTTACCAGTAGCTACAATTCTAAAATTTAAAAATGGAACTGTTTTTTCTGTATACCCCTGCTCGAGAGATTGGATGGTCAATCTTGTTCCAGACTGTGACCCAAGCGCCTCTATTTTTTTTGTGAATGCTACAACTTCGTTCTCCTTAAAAAAATATTCTGTAATTTTTTTTATGTTTTCACCTTCTTTTCTCAAAATAGAGACTGATGACGCTATGCGAGCCTCCCTTCCAGAAAGTTCGTCTATTTTCTCGGACGTAATAGCTGTCGCCTCTGTTTTACTTTTTGTTGCAATAAACAGAAACGCGTACACGCCTGCCGCAGCTAAAGCAAAAGTTATCGCTGTACCAAAAAGTGTTAATGTTTTTTTGTTTACTTTCATGAAGTTATTTTTTAGCTGGTGTTTTTGCTTTGCGTTCAATCACAATTGAAAAGTCTATATTCTCACTTTTCACATAGCTCGATATAGGCATTGAAACACTCGTAAAAGTGGGGTCTTTTTTAAGTGTTTCAACAAATAAAGCCAGGCTGTCACGGTCGCTCGCAGTACCTGTAAGAACAACTCTTTCCTGACTTGTCATTGTCTCGTACATAAGCGACGATATTTTTATATCACTGCCCTTTAGGTTAATTATGTTTGCTACTGTTTGTGATGGAGTGAGTTTGTCGGTTGTTTCACCACTCAAAAGCAGGAGTATCTTTGTATTTATATCGCGAATCTGCGCTCCTAGCTCCTTTTCTTGAGAGGAATCTCCGTATTTTTTCTCAAGGCCAGACAGTTGCTCATTGGATGCGTTGTTTTTTGATATAGCGAGCATATACGCTGGGAAAAGAAGTACCGCGCTTGCTATTGCTAGGGCTCCTACCGCAAAAATAGAAACGACCGCAAGCCGAATACGGTACTCAATGATTACTTTTTTCTTTTCTTCTGTTGGCAGAATGTTAAGCATGATATTTATTTTGAACGTCTTAGTGAAAGACCGAGAGCTGTCGCGTAACGAAGTGAATCGTTAAAACTAATCTCTGGGATATATTCATCAAGTGTATTTACATTCACCATTGTGTTCGCAAGTTCCACGGGAACAGCGAGCCCAGATGCAAGATAGCTTACAAAACCAGCAAGGTTTGAGTCTCCGCCACAGAGATATATTTTCTCTATTGAATGTCGCTTTTTACCATAGTCATCCGTATGTTCCTGCCAATAATCTTGATGTCTTTTTATTTCATCACGTAGGATAGATACAGCAGACATCATCGCAAGAGATACCTCATCGTTTACTTTTTCACCTGAAATTCCCTGTTCGTGTTTTATTTTCTCTGCTTCATCATATGAGATTTTTAGATTTTTAGATATAACATCTGTAAGTGATCCTCCTCCAACCTGTACTGTGGATGTGAACTGAACAACTCCTTCTGAAATTATCGCGATTCCAGTTCGTGTTCTTCCAAAATCAACAGTCATGTATGTTCCTGTGTCTCCTTCGGGAACGATTGAGCGCGCCACAGAGTGCGACTCAACCTCAAAGGCGACAGGTGTTATTCCTGTGTCTGTGAACGCCTCAAGGTACCCATCCACAAGTGAGCGTGCTGCGACAGAAACACTAACGTTTATGGATGACTCACTCTCATTTACGACATCATAGTCAAACAATACCTCGCTCGCGCTCATTGGGACATGCTCCTCTAGCACGAGCTCAATAGCGCCTCTGATATTATCATATTTCATTAGAGGGAGTTTGAGTTCAAACAAATACGCTTTCTCTTCGGGGAGAGACACTGAAACAAACTCAAGGTTATATTCTTTTTTAATATCTTTAAAAATTTCGCGTAGCGCGTCTGGTTTTTTTACTTCACCAGACTCAATTACTCCACGCGGGATTGCATGATCCCCAAAACGACCAATCACAAAACCCTTGCGTTTTTCAACAAGCTCAACAAAACGCATCGCTATATCCGATATATCTAGTCCAACCGCGGGCATTTGAAGAAACTGCGGTGGCGGGGAAAATTGATAAAACTTGCTTCTCTTCATTCTTTATATTATACCCCACTATATAAAGAAAACGTAGAGGATAACTCCAAGCATGGCGACCACGACAAACGAAATTAAGTTAAAGTATTCATAAAATACGCGTGCTATGTGTCCTCCAAAATATTTCATCACTGTAGCGACGGCAAAAAATCTGGCACCACGACCAAGAATAGACGCGATAATGAATACGGGGATACTAATTCCAAACAGCCCGCCTGCAATAGTGAACACTTTGTAGGGAATAGGCGTAAACGCAGCGACAAAAATCGCAAAGAACGCATTGTCTGCAAAAAGTTTCTGCACAGTAATCATTTGTGTTTCAAGATGGTACGTATTTACAATCCACACACCGACCGTTTGAAAAAAGAAGTACCCGATTGCGTAGCCAAGTAATCCGCCAAGAACAGACCCTGCTGTTGTAATGCTCGCATAGTAAAAAGCTCGCGCGCGCTCCTTTGTCATAAGTATCGCCACAAGTAGAACGTCTGGTGGAATAGGGAAAAATGACGACTCGGCAAATGAAAAGCCGAAGAGCCACCACTTGGCATTCCTTCCCTCGGCGTGTCTCACAGACCACGAGGTGAGGGAATCTTTTAATGTTTGAAGTCTTTGTCGCATATATTATTGGAGAGGTGTTCCTGGAGGAATTTCGCGTGATGGTTCTACTGTAGTGAGAAAATCTTCGCCTACTGCGTAGAGTACCATACCCTGGCTCTCAAGTCCGCGAATAGTTCGTGTGGGCAGGTTTGCAAGCACGGGAACTTGCTTCCCCACGAGCACTGACGGGTCCTCATAGTACATAGCAATACCGGAAAGAATCTGGCGAATGTCTTGTTCCTCCCCTAAACCATTCGTCGCTGACGAATGGTCGGGCGAACCATCTGCGTGGGGCGCAGATGGTTTTAGCCCAAGGTTAATCATTAGCTTAATCAACTTATCCGCATCAGGAACTTTTTCAGCAGAAAGAATCGTCCCTATTTTTATTTCCGCCCTCTTAAATTCATCAAAGGTAATTTCTGTCATATTGGTTCTATAGTGTATCTAAAATTGGTCTGTTGTTTTTTCTGTCTAAGTAGCTCTGCAAAATAATTGCGGCGGCGGAGTCGTCTACGCGCTTTCTTTTCATTTGGTAAAATCGCGCTTGTTGCGTGGAAAGAAACTCTCTTTCTTCTATAACAGGGGCACCCACGACCTTGCGAAGCTCTACTATAAATTTATCAATTTCCTTTTTTACAATGTTCGGCTGTCCTTTGTAATCCATTGATTCGCCTATGACAATAGTCTCCACAGCCTCATGCGCGCAAATAGTTTTTATTTCACCAACACTGCTTTTACTATTTTCTAAAATAGAATATGGGAAAGCAAGGGTTCCCCCCTCGTCTGAGATGGCTACCCCTATTCGTTTTGTCCCATAATCAATCCCTAGGTAGCGCATATTTATATGATAGCATATTGCGTAATCATTGCGTTTTCGGCGATTTTTGGTAGGATGGGCAAGCAGACACGATTGGTGTTTGCAGTATTTCTCTGGTATACTGGTCAAGTGACTGAGGGATATAAAAGAAACCCGAATATTAATTGCATTATTTGCGCTAAGCCTATTTACAAAAGGCCACAACAAATACAATTAAATAACGGAAGAGTTTTTTGTGGGCAAAACTGCTTTGGAGAATCCTGTAGAAAAGAAGTTCCATGTGTTGTATGCGGAAAATTAATTCTATCAGGATTACATAAGAAAACTTGCAGCAGAGGTTGCGCGAATACGCACAGGGCAGGTATTACATACAGTGGTCGCGCCCTGCAGGATAAGGTAAAATCTCAGAGAGCTTTAAAAAACAGACTATTGGAGAGCCGAGGAACAAGTTGTGAACGATGCGGTTATGATAAGTTTGAGATATTGCAGATTCATCACAAAAATAGGAACAGGGAGAATAATGATCTTGGCAATCTAGAACTTATTTGCCCGAATTGCCATTACGAGGAGCATTATTTAGAAAAAAGTTGGTTGAAAAATATTAGTAAGAATAAATAAGGAAGAGTCGGATAATGGTTATTCCACCTGTCTTGAAAACAGGCGTCCGCAAGGACTTGTGAGTTCGAGTCTCACCTCTTCCGCAACATACAGAAAGGGCGACGCCGTACGGCGTCGCCCTTTCTCTGTCTTCTACAGTGTACTCATCAAGCTAGGCTCAAAAAGTTTTCTGAGTTGCGCGCGCGTTATAGGTCCGACAACCCCCTCCTCTCCGCCTATCCCAAACTCGCGTTGAAATGCATCCAAGGCTTTTCGCGTGCATGAACCAAAGAAACCGGAAATAGGGCAGTCGTTTTGTGAATAATTTTGTGGTGGATAAAATCCTTTTGCTTGAAGCCCCGCCTGAAATACAAACACCTCGTTATTTGCATGTGTCGTCTTTTCTGCTGCCAGGTTTCCGATGTATGGCAAAAGAGTGCTTTGGTGCGGTCCAACAACAAGGGACGCCTCTCCAAAAAAATCGGCAAGTCCGAGGTACGTCTGAAACGCCAGCTCCTTCAATACAATATTGCGAACTGCTGGCGTCCTAAACTGCGGTTCATAAATGTATCCATACTCAATTAGTATACTTGCCCCATCTACTGTATTGCTACTTCCAATCGCGATGAGCTCCTGCTCCTCAACGATCCCCTGATCTTCTCCTGGGAGATTGCTCACGGGGAACATCTTTGAAAGTCTTTTGAAGATATTTTTTGCAATATCCTGTGATGCTTGCGAATTTGAATATTGCCGTTCTGGGGTGTAAATAGTAAACCCATTATATTCGCCAGGCGTTGCGATGCCACGAGGAAAGATGTCGTTAAAGTGTACGTGTACAACAATGTCCACCTTGTGTTCGTTTGCCCACTTATTGATCCCAAAAAGACGGAGTCCCACGTCCTCCGGCACCATATTATGAGAAACACTATCGTCAATCTTTATTATCTTTCCCTCACTAATTAACCTCAGCATTTCCATTTTTTGCGAACGCACAAATGTTTTTATTCCTTCATCATTAGTTGTGAAATAATTTTCAAGGTGCGGGTTCCACCCATCCTTTCCTCTTGTCATCACGACCTCATAATGTCCGTCCTCCACAAGATACTGCGCGAGATACAGCGCTAGGTCTGCATTTAGATCACGCTCAAGGATATCGCGGAACTCCGCCCCGCCAAAGTTTGGTTCATGTCCTGGAACAATAAGAACATTCAATTTTTTCTTTGTGCTTGACGCATTGTCGAACGTGGTACGAAGATTTGCAGATGTCGTGCTCTGTGTGAAAAATACTGACGCCGACATTGGGTCACCGCCACCCACTACTGTCATAGTTTTTTTATCAAAAATACCAAAGAGAAAAACTGAACCAAAAAAAGAAACTGCTATAAGAGCTTTACTAAGAAACTTCATTTCCTATAAAGTATACACTAGAATCTGTCTCAAAAATACCCGCCAATGCAAAATTTAATATAGGACACTATATTTTTGAGACAGATTCTAAAAAGGGAAATTCCAAAATACTTCGCGACAAATTGAGAGGTCTTGAGTGAAAGCAAGCGCTCCAAACCATACAAGGACACCACCAAATAAAATATTCACATATTGCATCCACGCAAAACTTCGTGAAAGATATTTTTCAATCTCGCCAGCAAATACGCCAATGATTAGAAATGGCACACCAAGACCAAGTGCGTATGCGATAAGAAGGAAAAAAGTTTTCGCTGGCGCGAGGACAGCGAGGCCAAGTATAGCGCCAAGAGCAGCGCCCATGCATGGCGTCCACCCCGCCGCAAACGCCGAGCCAAACACAAAAGAAGTAAGCGCGCGGGAAGAAAACCTTTTGCGAACCTTAAAAATGCGCTGGCGTTCCAAAAACGAGAGCCTCACAAGGCCCATCAAGTAAAGTCCAAAGAAAATAATAATCCCTCCGCCAATACGCGCGAATGTCGCTTGAAGTTCGGGCCCTACCTGCACAAGGGCGCTATGAAGCACTAGCCCTAGAATGGCGAATACTGTGGTGAACCCAAGCACAAAAAACGCGCTCGCGTGAAGCATTGCAAAACGCGATTTCAAATCTCTTGGCGCTCCCTTCTCAAGAGCCACACCACCCAGGTACGCAATAAACCCTGGAACAAGCGGTAGCACGCATGGCGCGAGAAAAGAAATAATTCCAGCGCCGAATGCAAACAGTATCGTTATATCGGACATAAAAATTATTATAACCTATGCAAAGCAATTGCACACAACACACTCCCCTGCTACACTATCTTGTATATGGAAGAATACGACTACAAAATTTCATGGGAGGCTCCAGAGCATGAGCACCGCGAACATAGCGCCGACTGGTATTGGGCTGTTGGCATTATTTCTGTATCGCTCGCGGTGGCATTTATTATAGTAAACAATATATTACTTTCTATAATAATTATTCTCGGAATGGGGATTCTGATGTTCCATGCAAAACATCCTCCAAAAATTCTTGAGTGTAAACTTTCTAAAAGAGGCGTGAGCATAGATGACAAGCTCTACCCCTGGGAAACACTGGAGTCATTTTGGATACTAGAAGGAAAAGACGGTGTGAGGTACCATCGCGATCCAAAAATTCTTCTCACTTCAAAAAAAACTTTAATGCCTCACATCGTGATTCCGCTTGCCGAGAATGTTGTTGATGAGGTGCATCAATCCTTGGCTCACATGCTCCACGAGGTGCCACAAGTAGAACCTCTCCCCGAGCGCCTGATGCGCAAAATCGGGTTCTAATATTCCTATTCGTTGTTTTTGCTTTTTCACAATTTCGTGGTAGAGTGTGAAAGCTTTTAAGGAAGCTTAGTCAGAGAAAGATGCCCTCGTCGTTCAATGGATAGGACGCAAGCTTGCGGAGCCTGCGATGTAGGTTCGATTCCTACCGAGGGCACAAGAAAAAATCTCCACTTTATGTGGAGATTTTTTGTGCCCTCGGCAGGAATCGAACAGGAAGGGGGTCGGGGAAACACCTGTTTCCCCGTGGAGGAAGGATTGGGAAAACCGTGGGTTTCCCAGGAGTGAGATAGCGAAGCGTCCTACCGAGGGCACAACGGTAAGACAACAGCCACCCAAGTAAACTTGGGTGGCTGTTGTCTTAGGAGGCAAACTTCTTTGCTTCCGTACCGTTGTGCCGACCGCAGCGATGTTTTTGAAAAAGTTTTCTTTCTGACTTTTTCAAAAACCGCGAGGTGGGGTAGCGGATACTTAGTTCCCACAATTTGCGAAGCAAATGAGGAGACTTAGTAATCCGTGACCACAAGCTAGGTTAGTAGAGCCCCGCTCGTCAATATTTTACTATTGTGCCCTAATACCCCTCCACTTGAAACCCTGCTTTCTTCCACGCTGTAATTCCTCCTTCTAGATTCATCACACCCACAAACCCAAGCTCCTGCATTTTTGCGCATGCTTTTGATGAACGCCCGCCACTCTGGCAGTTTATTATATATATAGTGCCTGGCTTTAGTTCGCGTATTGAATTCTCAAACGAGCTATCATAAATATCAAAATTTTTAGCTCCATGAATATGCCCGTCTGCATACTCTGCAGGCGTTCTCACATCAATGACCACTGCTTTCTCATTTTGAATTATTTTTTGCGCCTCCTCCGGGAGAATGTTATTCATATAGATACATATTAGCAAAAGACCCGCCCTTTTGGAAAGGGCGGGTCTTTTTTACTATGCAATCTTTTTAATGGCCTTTGCGAGGCGGGACTTTTTGCGGTCAGCGGCGTTTTTCTTGATAGTGTTACCCTTTGCTGCTTTGTCTATTGCTTTGTAGGCCTTTGAAAGTAGCGCTTCTGCGGACTTCTTATCCTTTGCAGAAACAAGTGTGCGTACCTCTTTTACGACTTCTTTCATCGCTTTGCTTCTGCGGGCATTGTAAACGGCCTTGCGCGCAGAACCGCGAATATTGCGTTTTGCTGATTTGATAATTGGCATATCCAGACATAATACTGATTTTTCAGGATTTTGCAAGCCCATTCAAACCGTGTAATATGGTTCTATGATTGCTCATCTTTCTGGCAGTATTCTCTTTGAGGGAGACCGATATGTGGTTATTGAAACGGCTGGTGTTGGGTACAAAGTCCGTGTTGCCGTTGATACACTACAGATGCTTAAGAAAAGCTCCGACAAAAGAGCTTCGCTTTGGATATACACGGTGGTTCGCGAGGACGCTCTAGATTTGTATGGTTTTCAAAACCAAGCAGAATTGGAATTTTTTGAAATGCTTATTAGTGTGTCCGGCATCGGGCCAAAAGGCGCGCTTGGAATTTTGAACGTTGCGCCTGTTGAGCACCTCAAGGAAGCTATTGCCATGGGTGACACAGGCGCCCTTACAAAGGTTTCTGGCATTGGCTCAAAGAGCGCGCAGAAAATAATTCTTGAGCTTCGTGACAAGCTCGGTGGACACGAGAGCATCACAGGAGACACAATGCTCGGCGACGAGAGAGACGCAATAGAAGGCCTTGTCGCGCTCGGCTACGCCGAGCGCTCCGCTCGCGAGGCTCTCAAAAAAGTCTCTCCTGAAACCAAGGGTACTGGCGCGAGGATTAAAGAGGCACTTAAGCAACTTAACGGAAAATAAAATGGAAAAAATTTTACGCATCATTAAAAAATTCATTCCGAGAAATATTTTTAGTTTTTTTCAGCCTGTATATCACTATCTTTTCGCGATACTAGCTGCTCTTGTGTACCGATTCCCATCTCGAAAAATAAAAGTTGTTGCAATAACTGGCACAAAAGGCAAAACATCAACCGCGGAAATAGTAAACGCAATTCTGGAAGAAGCCGGCTATAAAACTGCGCTTGCGGGGACTCTCCGTTTTAAAATTGGCGATGAGGAGGAGCGCAATCTCTACAAGATGACAATACCGGGAAGATTTTTTGTCCAACGTTTGTTGCGACGCGCGGTAACTGAAAAATGCGATTGGGCAATAATTGAAATGACCTCTGAGGGCGCGCGTCAATTTCGCCATAAGTTCATAAACTTTGACGCGCTCATTTTTACAAATTTATCTCCCGAGCACATTGAGTCGCACGGCTCATTTGAAAATTACAAAAATGCAAAACTTTCCATTGCGCGCGCGATTGCGAGCTCACCAAAGCGTCCGCGTATTATTGTCGCGAATGCTGATAATCAATATGCAAACGAATTCCTTGCAGTAGACGCAGACACAAAAACTACATACTCCCTCAAAGATGCGGAGCCGTACACGCTCGAAAAAGACAGGACGACCTTTAATTTCATGAATGCTCCTCTCGTGTCGCACCTCTCGGGCGCTTTCAATCTTTCCAACATGCTCGCTGGAATTTCTTTTGTGCGCGCTATAAATATTTCTCCAGAAGTCATTCGTCGCGCGTTGGAAAAGTTTCATGGTATTCGCGGTCGCGTTGAAAAAATAAATGCGGGACAAGATTTTGATGTCATCGTGGACTACGCGCACACTACCGACTCGCTTGAAAAGGTGTACGAAGTTTTTCAAGACTCGCGAAAGATTTGCGTGCTTGGTGGCACAGGTGGTGGTCGCGACTCATGGAAACGCCCTGCTATGGGCGCCATTGCCGGTGCTCATTGTGATGAAATAATTCTCACCAACGAAGATCCTTACGATGAAGACCCTGAGAAAATCGTTTCAGAGATTATGTCTGGGATAAAAGGTGGGCGCGCGAAGATAATCATGGATAGACGCGAAGCAATAGCTCGGGCTCTTTCACTCGCAAAAACTGGTGATGCAGTCATTATCACAGGAAAAGGTACCGACCCATACATCATGGGTCCAGGCGGATCAAAGACCGAATGGGACGATGCCACCGTCGCGCGCGAGGAACTTACAAAATTGGGTTTCAAATAATGCCTATTTTTGATACTATACACAAATGCAAACATTATCCTTATTCCCTTCTCTTCTAGATTTTCAGATGCTTGGCATTTTTGCGCTTCGCATTACGCTCGGTTTTATCTTTGTGTATTTTTGGTATGAAAAAATCACACACCAACGCGCTGAACGAATCCATTTTTATGAAAAGCTCAATCTTCGCCCTGCAAAAGTTTATTTTTGGATTGTATCGTCTGTTGAAGGTATAGCAGGCGCGCTCCTTGTCGTTGGTCTATACACTCAAGGCGCGGTACTTGTGACAGGCGCCTTGATGCTCCTCGCAACGCTCATCAAATGGCTAAAACCATCAGCACTCCCACGAAACACAATTGATTTTTACATCATTCTTGCTGTTGTTTCTTTCGCGCTTCTCTTCCTTGGGCCTGGCGCGCTTGCGATAGATCTGCCACTATAGAACCGATCACAAAAATAACCGCTTATTATGAAAAACACAAAAGTAACTTGCTGGGTGATAAATCCTAAATTTCTGTTCCAAATCTCAAAACACTCATCAATGAAACTTGTTTCACCTTTTCGTTTTTTGAGATTTTCACGACGAAATTTAGGACATTCACCTCAGCATTATTTTTGAAGTTGGTTCTAAATTGCAAATACCGCATTTTGTGGTAATATCCAGTTTGTCCTAATGTGTTAATTTAATGCGCCCATAGCCGAATCAGCTGATTCGTGGCTTGGCCATAGAGTCGGCAATGTGACTCAGCCAGCTCCCTTTTAAAAGGAAGTTATGAGACAATAA
>CAZXOE010000002.1:0-19141 GCA_964642305.1 uncultured Candidatus Saccharibacteria bacterium | reverse complement strand
GAGACAATAAGGATTATTTATCAGGAAATATATTATGCGCCCATAGCTCAGTCGGCAATGTGACTCAGCCAGCTCCCTTTTAAAAGGAAGTTATGAGACAATAAGGATTATTTATCAGGAAATATATTATGCGCCCATAGCTCAGTCGGTAGAGCAGCTCCCTTTTAAGGAGACGGTCGTAGGTTCGATTCCTACTGGGCGCACAACGTTAAGAAAATCTGCCCAGTGGCAGATTTTCTTAACATTTGTGCGAGGCACAGCTATGTTTTAATAGCAAGTAAAACGGGCAAGGCAGAGTTGTGAAAATTTTGTTTTGATGAAAACAAAATTATTTCTGACCACACCTAAATTGGTCTCGACTGACAAAGAGATGCGATTCCTGACTTGGCACAAAAAAAAGGGCTTCCGAGGAAGCCCTGATACTTCTGATACTTCTGGTTATTTGCACGCCGGGTTTACGGGGAACGCCCAGCCGATGTCGCCGTTGGGTATTTTTATAAGCTCGGCAACACATGCGATTGGCCCATCCGCGTTTGGCTTTGGAGCGGTATCAGCACGGATATAATTACGGCTGATTGTTCCGTCCTTGTTTGGTGTATACAGACCATCGTGATGCGCAACACAGGACTGCCACGACGGCTGGCCAAGGTGTGACGCGCATTCCTTTGCTGCCACGTCCAGGCCACCTGTTCCTGCGACGACAACGTGCTTGGTTGGACCAGCTGCATGTACTGAGCCAGTCAAACCAAAAATTGCAGCCAAAGCAAGGGTGACAACGAATGATGCTTTCTTCATAACCTACTCCTTTTCTGTCAGATTGAGAAAACTACGGAAATGAAGCTAGTATCTTTTGTAAAACCTACCTAGCCTCATTTGGGAAGCATAGCATACAAAATATTTTTGTCAAGATATTGCGTCTTTTAGATTATTTTCCTTCAAAATAGTTATCTCCCACACCTACTTTGTCGTCGCCCTGTTTTTTGTAAATTGTTTCGTGGTTTTTCTGGGCATTCTCTCATAGCTTTGGCTTGCTCGTTGCGTTCGTTCAGGGCACAAAAACAACGGCAAAGTAGGTGTGGGAGTTATCCACAGGTATGTCTTGCGCGCAAAATATAGCGGGTGTATAATTAATATAGAGGTAATAAACGGTTTAAGATTTCAAGCACTGGTCAGCTTATGACCCAACAAAAGAAACAACAAACCCCAATTGCACCTTGCGCAATATACCGCGCTAAAACAGGATAACAGTTCTTTCCGCCTCATATAGGCAAAATAAAAAACAAAGACCAGCAAACGCTGGTCTTTTTGTTTTTTGTTTTTATACACCTAGGATGAATCTTTCCAGCGCGATGTCCATCGGTTCTCCCCCTCTGTGAGCTTCGTGATAAATAGTGACGAGTGAGTGAGAGAGATTTTTAATTTCTTCAGTTGTGTAATTTTGCGCAAATGCGCGAGATTTTTTTGCTACAAACGGGCTCATCCCTGCATCATCTCCCGCTTTAGCCCCCTTTGCGAGCGCAAGATTTTTTACAGCCCAAAAAAGCGTGCCGGAAATTTCTTCTGACGAGAGCCCGACCGAAAGCGCCTCTTGATATAAAATCCAAAGTTCCTTTTTGTTGCGTTTGCCGAGAGCATCGCCGAGAGAGAAAATATTAAAATCTGGACGGTTGTCTATTTTTTTGGGAACAAATTCTTCTATCTCCGCTTTTGTGTCTTTAATTCCATCCGCGACTTTTTTATCCAACTCCGGCTCAAATACAAGAAAAGAATTCGGTGACAAACGAAGTTCATTTGCATGCGCTAAAAGTACCTCCTGTTCATCTTTTTTATCAAAAACGCAATCAAAAACAAAAAGTGTTTTGTTTCTAAAAAGCCCCTGCGAAACCGCAAGCGTATGAAATAACTCTTTTGAGATTTCAGCCTCCAAAATCTCTCGTTCCTCTCCGCACTCCACGCCAAATTTTCCGCGTAGCTCGCGAAATCTCCTTCGCCCTTTTTCTCTATCTTTTCCGTAAATAACGTAAAGCATGCTATTTGATGTCCTCTAGCGAGCCGAAGCGGGACCCTTTCATCACCGACACGGTAATAGGCACTGGGAACTCCACAGCATGCTCCATCGCCTCCTCCACCACAGTACGCACCTTGTCTACGCTCCACTCCTCCACTTCATACAAAAGCTCGTCGTGTATTTGTAATAAAAGATGCGCCCCAGAAAGTAACCCTGCTTTTTCTAGCCCATCGTGCGCGCGCTTCATAGCCATTTTAATAATATCTGCAGCAGTCCCCTGAAGTGGCGCATTCATTGCCATGCGCTCCGCGCTTGCTCGAATAAACTGTATTGGCGATTTGAGTCCTGCAAAAAATCTTCGTCGTCCAAAATATGTAGTTGTGAAGCCATCTCTCAATGCTTGTGCTTTTACCTCATCAAAATATTTTGCAATCTTTGGGAAAGTTAAAAAGTAATTATCATAAAACTCCTGCGCCTCCGCACGCGTGGAGCCAAGATTGTCCTTAAGAGCATTCACTCCCATTCCGTACACAATGCCAAAGTTGATTACCTTTGCGCGACGACGCATCTCTGGTGTCACATCTTTTTCGGCAACACCGAACACGCGAGAAGCGACAGAAGTATGCACATCATTCCCCACGCGGAAAACCTCCATCAAATGCTCGTCCTGAGACAGAGCCGCAAGCACACGCATTTCAATTTGAGAATAATCAAAAGCAAGAAGGGTTGAGCCCTTCTTCGCTACAAACGCATTTCTTATTGCCTCGCCATATTCTCCACGCACTGGAATATTTTGGAGATTTGGATTTGAGGAGGACATTCTACCTGTAGTTGTTCCAGCCTGATTGAGAGTTGTATGCAAACTCCCATCATCACCAACAAGTTCCGGAAGATTATCGATGTATGTTGAAAGAAGTTTTTGAAGTTCACGGTAAAGAAGTATGTCAGCGATAATCGGATGCACATCCTTCATTTTCACAAGCTCTGACTCGCGAGTAGACCTCGCGCCACCCTCTGTTTTCTTGAGCCCCTTTACAGTTAGGCCAAGTTTATCAAAAAGTATTTCTCCAAGTTGCTTCGGGGAATTCATATTAAACTCGCCACCTGCGTGTTCGTAAATACGCGCTGTAATTTTGTCTAATTCAATATGATATTTTTTTGAAAGCGTCTCAAGGTGTTTTTTGTCTATGAGGATTCCATATTTTTGCGCTTCCTCAATAATGGGAATTAGTGGTAGCTCAATATCGCGATACACAGCGCCAAGCCCTTGCTTGCCTATCTCAGCCTCAAGCGTCTCAAAAGCATCCGCGAAATTTTTCTTTTTTGCATGATGCAAAATATCCTCCAGAGACGGGGTGGTAAGATCAGAGTTCAAAAGCCACAGCGCAATTTGCGCATGTTTAAAAAGAGTTGGATCAACGACCTCGTCCGACGCTTCTTCCTCCGCCTGTGTCGCGCGGATTATTCCTAGCAAGTCGTGGAGTCTGTCGCGAAGCCCACGGAAGTCTAGATCCGCAAAAAGAGCTTCAGCTTTCTCTGGCTCAAAACTTTCTTTCCAAACTTTTTTTGGAAGCGAGAACTCTATCGGCGCGTCACGACGCACTGTCGCAAGTGTTTTTGAAAAAAGCGCCTCCTCCTCGCCGTCTTCAAGAAGTTTAATAATACGCGGAGTAAGGCCGGCTTTCTTAAGCGATTCGGGATCTTTTTTTATTTTTTTATAAATATCTTCTATAGAGCCAAATGTTGTAATGAGTGTTGTTGCTGTTTTTTCACCAATACCTTTGATTCCAATAATATTATCCGACGGGTCGCCACGAAGGCCTTTGTAGTCCGGAAGAAGTGTAGGTACGAAACCAAAGCGTTCCACAACCGCTTTTTCATTATATAAAATAGTGTCGTTGATTCCCTTTTTCAAAGTGTACACAAGTACACGCTCATCATTCACTAGCTGAAGCGTGTCCATGTCGCCAGACGCAATGATGATTCGCAGGTCTTTTTCTTTTTTCATTTTCTCAACAATAGTGGCGAGTAGGTCGTCCGCCTCAAAACCGAGTAGCTCGTACGCGGGGATACCGAGCGCAGAAAAAATATCACGCGAGCGTTTTATTTGGTGTATCAAATCATCCTCTGCTTTTGCGCGCCCAAGTTTGTATGCCTCATATGCCTCGTGACGAAATGTCGGCTGAGGCAAGTCAAAACACCCCACTATATAGTCAGGTTTTAAGTCTTTGATGATTTTCATTATCATCGTGGAAAGTCCGTAAAGCGCGCCTGTTGGTTCGCCTTTGCTTGAAGAAAACTCTGGTAGCGCGTGATACGCGCGATGCAAAATTGCATGCGCGTCAAGCAAGATGAGTGTTTGCTGTCTATTTTCTTTTGCTTTTTTTGCCATATTAAATACTTTAAATACTGTCGCCAGCTATTTGTCTTATTCCCTCACCTGCATACTCAAAAGAAAGGCTAATAATATCCTCAGGTATAGCGTCTTTAACCTGCTCTGGCCATTCAATAAAAATAAGATTGTGCTCGTCTAAAAGTAGGGCACCCCAATCAAGCGCGCGCATTTCCTTTCCACCCTCAAGTCGGTATGCGTCAATATGAATGAGTTTTGTAAATTTCTCTCCCAAGATTCCACCGCGTGGAATGATGTAAACTTTTTCTAGAATAAACGTTGGGCTCGTAACAACCTCCGTAATGCCGAGAGCTCTCGCAACACATTTCACAAAAGCAGTCTTTCCAGCGCCCAAATCTCCAGAAAGTCCAACAACTGTCGCTGTTTCCTTCTCGGGATTTTCAGCGATTTTGCCTAAAAATGCCTCAGCAACCGCGCGCAGCTCCTCCAGATTTTTAACCTCTTTCTTCATTTCACCATATTACCATTTCACGGGCAGAATGTAGAATATTGAAAGGGGATACTGAATAGATACAAAACGGGCGACGCCTTTCGGCGTCGCCCGTTATTCAATATTCTGAATTGAGTTTTCTATGTTCTTTTGCTAATTCATCCTCTAGTGTTTCTCATCTGAAAATCTTCCGTATAAATGGTTGCCTAAAAGCACCAAAATTAGTACGAGGATTATTAATAGAATCCATTCAAACAATGTAGTTGGCACAAATTCTCCAGCACCAAATACGTTTGCGTTAATCGCACTCTGTGTTGTTTCTGCGCGATGCATCACGTAAGCAACAGCGTCACCTTGCACGCCATTTGTTCCTGTGTAAACCATATTTGCTGTTACAACCAAAACTTCGCCAGATTTTAGCGCGCGCCCGGTTGTTGCAAAAATAAATGTGTCCCCAGATTCTTTTGAAGCAAGAGTTTTCAAATCAACAACTACAGAATTGTCTACGCTTGAAAACGCGCCCTTTGTCGCGCTATCAACAATCATTGACGCAGGAAATGTCACGCGAAGCACCACGTCTTTGAGCGACTGCGCGCTTTCGTTTTTCCACTGCACTCTATATGTGCGTTTCTCACCAACACCAATCATCTCCGCTCCTCCTTCAATAGAGAGAGAAACGAGCGACTGCGACGAGCTTCCGCGTGTCACAACAGTGGTTGTCGGCTTCAAAACTACAGGAGTTTTAACTATCGCTCCAGGCGTCACAGCATACGAGCTCACTTCTGAAACAAAACTGTTCACACCACCATACGATGTACCATACGAATTCTGAGCGACAATACGATAATAGTATGTCTGACCAGATACAAGCCCTGTGATAAAATCTGAATGCTTCACCACAGAAAGGTTGCCTACATTGATTGTTGTGGTCTTGTTTCCGAGACTTGCCGTTGCCCCCCACTCAAAGTATGCGTTTGAAGATTGACTATTTGTTCCAAACACAAGTCCATTAAGTTTTGCTGTTGTACCAGTCTGTTCTGTCGCAAGAAGAGTTGTTACGGTCGGAGCTGAGCCGACAGACGTATTGTAGTTGTAATTATAATTGTATGTTTGCCCTGTCGTTGTGAACGAAAGAATGCTTCCATACACTAAACCATATGAGCTTTGCGCGACTGCGCGATAATAGTAAGTTGTGTTTGAGTTCAAGTTGTAAAGCGAGTTGCTGAAACTTGTTGCTCCTGTTCCATAATTTAAAACAGAAGTTGTGTTGCCGAGAGAGTAGCTTGTCCCCCACTCAAAATACGCATTGATGTTCGTTCCACTTGATGTCACATATCCGTTTAGCACAGCAGAATTTTGAGTAACGGAGCCCGCACTGTTTGTGCTTACATACGGCTGAGTATATACAGGGTTGTATGTTTGCCCTGTTGTTGTGAACGAAAGCGTGCTTCCGTACACAATACCAGCTGAATTCTGCGCGACCGCGCGGTAATAGTAAGTTGTGTTGGAATTCAAGTTCCAAAGTGGAGTATTGTAGCTAGTTGCTGTTGTTCCGTAGTTTACAGAAGATGTATTACTGCCGAAGGACTGCGTAGTGCCGTACTCAAACCAAGCACTCGTGCTTGCGCCGTTCGGTGTGACATAGCCGTTTAATGTTGCGGAGTTTTGCAACACCGAGCTTGCAGAGTTGGTGGTAACAACAGGAACACTTACTGTCTGATTGTTTTGCACAGCGCACGAAGGAGTTGCGAATGAAAGCGTTCCACCTTGTGATGAACCGTACATATTTGAAAATACGGCACGGTAATAATACGTGGTATTTTGACTAAGTCCGGAAACAATCTGGTTGAAACTTTGAGGCGCATTGAAAACTTGTGTAGTTGTTCTAGTTCCAAAGCCAGAATCCACGTTGCTAAAATTTGTACCCCACTCAAACCAAACGCTTGCTGATGCACCGCCTGTGTCGCTCAAGGTGGCGTTTAGTGTAGCGCTTGAACAACTCGCAACGATAGCAGTTTGAGCTCCTGCAAAATTCGCACTCGCAAAAAACGTAGCGGCCACGATAGCTGTAACACTTAGCAATTTAATTTTATTATTCATAATGGTATATATAACTGGATATAATATTTCCTTCGCTCGCTCGCTTGAAAATAAAGTAATTTACTATTAATTTACTTTTTAAAACCATGAACGACAGTTGTTCATAACTTTAAAAAATACGGGAGAAACAATTCCTCCTCCCGTGTGACAACATGCTGTTGTCTTTTTTTAAAGAGCAGAGCCTGATACGCCAGACGGGCTACGCCCATCAGTGGTACCTCGTGGCGCATACCCACCTGCTGGCGTAACCACCGAAGGAGCTGGAACAAACACAGGAGGAGCCGGCACGAACACCGTCTGAGGTGGTGGAACGTACGGCTGGCCATACGTCACCTGTGGCGCATATGACGGATAGTAGCCGGAGCTATATCCACCATAGTACGGCGTCTGTTGCTCTCTGATGACAATAATCTTTCTGCCAACCTTCGGCGGTTCTGGAGCGACTTCCTTTTCCGGCTCGGTCACCCATGTTTGGGGCATCACCGCCTTGTCGTAGAAATCTTCCTTGGCCTTAGTCAGAACAGCGACCTCTTGTTTAGGTGCAGTTTCTGCTTTTTTTATATCACAGATAACTTTACCTTCCCGGAGAATTAGCGTGCCACCGAACGAGTTACAGTCCTGTAGCGCGTTTGATACTATCGCTATCTTGTCCACTGGCTGTGCTTTTTGAACCTCTGGCAATTTTTTAGCCAGCGTCGTTTTTGGTTTTGCTTTTGCTTTTTTGCGAGTAACCTTAGCCTTTGGCTTTGGCTTTTCACATTCGCACGGCTTATCTGCCTTTGCGATGTTTTCCGCAATAAGTTTAAGCTTCTTCTCTCTGCTCTCCATTTGGGTCATTTCGTAATAACCCCAAAAAGTGAGCCCGATGAGCCATAGAATTATAACGACAATTGTGACCCAGAGTGGCCACCTTTTTTTCTTTTCCACGAGACACCTCCTTTTTTGTGATTTTCAAACACAACAAGCTTCTGTTGCTATCTTATTCAATTATAGCACGTGGCATAAAAAAGTCAACCCCCCGTAATGGTTCAATACCTTGGAACCACTTAGCGGCCTAAATAGATTTTTGTGGTGTATTCAGCTCTGCAAACAAGACTAGTTTTCATACCTAGCTCATTGATTAGTCACGTTGTTCATCATTTCATCGGATGGAGTGATTAACAATGATAAACTAAATAGCTGGTCTACCAAAACCTTCTCTAATATAGTTATTTACTACTGGTGCTGTAAAACGAGGATCCCAATTATCTTTTGATTGCTGACGAGCTCTTTCCATAAACGCTTCATAAGTTGGTGTCATACCAAGTGAAGTCATATAAGTCTCAATACTTCTATTTGGACCTGGGAAGCTAACGAGCTCTTTAGTTGACCCTGTGTCTCCTGTACGCGCAAGCCAAGATTCCCATGTTTCTGAATTAAGGTTAAACAATTCAAACCATCCCTGACTCCAAGTTGCTGGTGGCTCTGCTTCGGCACTCCAATATTTATTGTTATATATTTTAATACCTGTTGTGGTGTCATAATTTTTTGACATACCAACATACCCAGATCTAACTTGCTGAATTATATTGTTGAAAAAATTAGAATTAACTGCCACTGTTGACGAGCTAACATTCATATTAAATCCATTAGCACGATGGTCGGTAGTTGTTGGCCAAACATCTCTTGTCCAGTCATACACAATGTTGTCGTGTATATTCATGTTGGTAAACGGAGCATTACCAGTGTTTCCCACCAATATTCCAACTATATTATTAGTTGATAATTTATTGTGAGCAATAATATTATTGTAGACTTCCAAATCCTTTACAAAGGAATCCCCGTATGACCCACTCGCAACATTACTAGATATCCAAATACCTGTTCCGTTTGCCTGACTACCTGCTTCTCCTGGTACGCCAATATCTCTACCACCCAAAGTAACATTATTACGAATAATACCTGATATATCAATTGCCTGATTTTCTTTGTGACCAAAACTTATTGAAACTGGTGTTCGTAAAAATAGATTATTTTCAGCTATGCCACCTGTTCTTACTTGCACACCACCAGATGCTCCATTAGCATCAATGTTCCCACGCACAATTGTGTTACCGTCTCCATTAGAAAGATACATGTTACGATTAAAGATTGTTGCCCTAGCTCCAGTAACTTGTTCATTCCATCCATTATGGTCCCATACATTTTCTTCCAAAAGAAACTTGCTTGTATGTGCGCTAAACAACCCCTGAGAATGTGAGTTGGTTGAATAATTATTTGCAAAAACATTTCTACGAAGCGAAATATTCTGAAATGTGCCAGATGGATATGGGTTAATACTATTTCCACCATAGAAACTAAACTTATTATCTTCAAGGAGTTGCCAATTTGTACCATTCATAAAAGAAAATCCTGCGTGCTCAGTTGTCAATGTTGACGAATTAAAGTTAGGTGAATTTGGGTCACGGGTGTAGGCATAAAATTCAATACCTACAAGTGCAGAATAGTCACTACATCCGCTTGAGCTACTTATTCCTTGTTGTGACAACATCCCTCCTGATGCTGGATTTGTCTTTATAAGAGGTCTTGCTCCTGTGCCATACGAAGAAATTAACATTGGTTCTGTAGCTGAACGACCAGATGCACAGACTGTACCAATATTCTCATCAGTCCACACATCGCCTTTTTTAAGCAACATCCAGTCTGGATAATTATTTCTTAATAAGGTTTTGCCTTTTGCTATTGTCTTTACTGGAGTATTTTCAGATAATCCATCATTAGTATCTAGACCTGCGCTATTTGAAATATATATTTTACGAGTATCGGCGCTTGGTGTAAATACTGTCCAACCATTTGAGTCAATAGGTAAACCAGTTGAAGGATGAATAGTTGATGTTCCTTCTGGTATCTGGGAAAACGTCGCATTAATCGTATTATCTCCCTGCACATTTGTGAATGTGTATGAACTAACAGGGCTTACGGGGCCACCACCGATTGTTAATGTTGCGAGTTGGTATCCTGCATTGGGTGTAATTGTATATGTCTGGCTTCCACCTTGAGATACAGTGGTGCCACCTAGAGGAGAGATGACTCCATTTGCTCCAGCTGTTGCTGTGAGTGTGTAGGTGTTTACTCCACATGCTGGAGCAGAGCAGGTTTCTGATGATGTTCCAGAGCAGTATGCTCCACCATTTAGAGGAGTGGGGTTGTTGCAGGTGCGTACTCTGTTACCTGTTGTTCCACAAGCTGTTGCTGAGCAGGTTCCATACGCGCTCCATCCTCCGTTTGTGGGAGTGGGAGTTTGTGTCTGAGATGTTGATGGTGTTGTGTATCCTCCCCCACCACCTCCTCCAGAGAATGAGTATGCTGGTGTTGGGGAGATGATATTTGAAGTAATAGATGATGGTGTTACTGAGCTAGATGATGTTCCTGTAATTTGAGAGCAGAGCTTACCTGTCTTGGGGTCATATTTTGTTAGACAGGTTTGTACAGCTGTAGAGGTTGTTGGGGCACAGAGTTTACCTGTCTTGGGGTCGTATTTGGTTAGGCACGATGTTGTAGGTGTTGTTGTAGTTACTGTTGTTCCTGATGTTCCCATAGTGGAGAGCTTCTTTCTTGTGAGCGCTCCTACGAATCCTGTACCTGTTGTGAGTCCTGCTGGGGTTAGTGTTTCTTGTTTGTATTTGTTTTGGAAATTTATTACTGCTCTGTGTGTGGCTGGGCCGAAGTAGGTTGTTTCGTTGTTTGGAGAACCTGCTCCACTTGTGGCTATCTGAGTGTCTTTATCAAGGTTCAAGAGTATTTGGAGATTCTTTACATCTTCTCCTCTGCTACCTAGTTTGAGGTTGGTGGGGAAAACATATGCAGAGGCGGTGGTGGTGAATATTGTGGTGAGGAATACAAACAAAAGTGTTTTCTTCATTATTGGGTTCATTTGTATATTGTATATGGGAATAGCAAATACGGGAAGTGGATATGAAGAAAGAGAGTGATTGCCGAAGGCAATCACTCTCTTTCTTTCTTTTATTATTCTACATTCCTTTACTAGAGTCCTTTCTTATTTCTCGTAATTATTAGTGTGTATACGGCACCGATATCGCATCAGATTGCGCTTTGTACCAATTCCAAAGGTTATCTCCATATGAATTACCGTAATAGCCACTATTTTTTTCTGCGCCATCGCGTAAAGGCCAGCGTCCAGCACCAGGAATACAGCTATATGGGGTCACGCCTGGAGAAACAGAGCCATATGTCACATTGTAGTTAGTTGGGAGAAGCGGATGAACAGCCGTAACATCATCAAATGGCGCACATGGGTCAGGCAATGTTATAACACCCCAATTCACCCAGCGCTCAGCGTATTCAAGCATATTTGGGCTATTAAATTCACTCTGGAGATTCAGGATATAAATAGCAAGAGCTGTATGTTTAAATGACGGTGCTGTACTAAATTGGTACCCCTTATTCCCAACTAAACCGCCACCACCATCAATAAAACCATATGGGTCACGCACATCCTTTGCCCCAGTAATATAACCATTCAATGTTGACTGCCAGTATCGCGAGTCGGTTCCTGACTGTCCGTACAGAACCTTACCATTAACTGTACTGCGATATAAAAGATTATCCTCATCAAATGATGATGTCGAAATCGCAGACAAAAAAGCAGCCTTGATGCTTGGGTTGGTAAAGGCCCTTGTAGCGAATGCAAGTGGTAGCTTGCGCCCAATTGAATGACCGCCTGTAGCGTCCCATTTAGTTCCGCTGACAGCCATCGCCTGCAAATCGATGGACATTTGAAGATAATTTATCAAAGCTAGCTTGTGCTGACTATTTGACGTTGGATCAAAATCATTAATTGTCATTCGCAATAAATACACAGCATTATCATTAGCAATTTGAGCACCATAATCGGGCATATTATCCTTAGGATGAATATCGCGACCTGTCCATGATCCAATGTGATCCAAGCGAACACCGGTATATCTATCAAGTAAATTCATTGCGCCAGTATTAATAGTTGATGGAAGAATACTCGGCTTACCCCATACATTTATTTCATTAGCGGATAATTTTGGCAACACTGTCAAATCGACATCGCTCATAGGATAAAGAGTTTTGGTAGTACCAAAATAGGCTGGTCTGAAGTACTGATTCGAATTTGCTAATGGTATATCAAGAACAGTTAAAACTCCTGCAAACTGCAATTCTGGGCGTGAAGGCTTAATCAGTACACTTACAGTTTTCACAATTGAACTTACACCTGAAACATCTCTCGGAAAAGTAGCAAGTAGCGATGCGTTATATGGTGCATCTGATGCATTATCAAAAGCTTGCGTGGTTGTACTAGATGGGTTAATCTCAACGCCATGTTTACCTACTATACCGTCCGGCGTAATTGATACAACGCGAACCGTACCGCCAGCACTGTCTGGACTCACCCACCAATCTCCATTTGCAAATTGCCCGCATTGATATGCCTTATCAAAGGTAAACACAATGGTGCTCGTTGCGCCCGATGGTGCAGGATACGTCACTGATCCACATGTGGCAAAGACAGATGCTGGTACCGCGCTAAACGTCGCATTAATCGTATTGTCCCCCTGCACATTTGTGAATGTGTATGAACTAACAGGGCTTACGGGGCCACCACCGATTGTTAATGTTGCGAGTTGGTATCCTGCATTGGGTGTAATTGTATATGTCTGGCTTCCACCTTGAGATACAGTGGTGCCACCTAGAGGAGAGATGACTCCATTTGCTCCAGCTGTTGCTGTGAGTGTGTAGGTGTTTACTCCACATGCTGGAGCAGAGCAGGTTTCTGATGATGTTCCAGAGCAGTATGCTCCACCATTTAGAGGAGTGGGGTTGTTGCAGGTGCGTACTCTGTTACCTGTTGTTCCACAAGCTGTTGCTGAGCAGGTTCCATACGCGCTCCATCCTCCGTTTGTGGGAGTGGGAGTTTGTGTCTGAGATGTTGATGGTGTTGTGTATCCTCCCCCACCACCTCCTCCAGAGAATGAGTATGCTGGTGTTGGGGAGATGATATTTGAAGTAATAGATGATGGTGTTACTGAGCTAGATGATGTTCCTGTAATTTGAGAGCAGAGCTTACCTGTCTTGGGATCATATTTAGTTAGGCAGGTTTGTACAGCTGTGGAGGTTGTTGTGACACAGAGTTTACCTGTCTTGGGATCATATTTAGTTAGGCAGGTTGTTGTAGGTGTTGTTGTAGTTACTGTTGTTCCTGATGTTCCCATCGTGGAGAGTTTCTTTCTTGTTAGAGCTCCTACGAATCCTGTACCCTTTGTGAGTCCTATCGGTGTTAGTGTTTCTTGTTTGTATTTGTTCTGGAAATTGATTACAGCTCTGTGTGTAGCTGGGCCGAAGTATGTTGTTTCATTGTTTGGAGAACCTGCTCCGCTTACTGCTATCTGTGTATCTGGATCTTGGTTTAGGAGTATTTGGAGATTCTTTACTTCTTCTCCCCTGCTACCTAGTTTGAGGTTGGAGGGGAAAACATATGCAGAGGCGGTGGTGGTGAAGGCGAATGCGAGTAATACAAATATGAGTATCTTTTTCATTACTGAATATTATACTTTAGCCGAGTCCTAATGCAAAGACAAAGAAGAAGGATAATTGCCTACGGCAATTATCCTTCTTCTTTTCTGTTTTTATTCAATATTCTGAATTGAATATTCAGCTTAACAATACTTTTGTTCAGTTAGAAGTGCCAATAACCTTGTTCGACATATTGCTTACGTTCCCAGCTGCATCAACGGCCACAACCCAGTAAGCGTAAGTGTTTCCAGCGGTCAGCTCAGAATCAGTATAGGTTATAGATGTAGTCGTACCGAGGTAGGAGCTACCTGAAAGTGCCGAATCTGTTGCCCTGTATATGTTGTAGTGATCTGCTCCCGTAGATTCCGACCAATTCAAAACATTCTGATGCGTTCCGGGCGTATTCGTCAACGTGCTTATATCAGCCGGAGGAACTATGTCATGGTTCGCAATCCAGTACGACCAGATGGCTTCTCCAAGAGTATCTTTATGATAAACTGTTTTTATACCATCTTTGGTTGGAGTGCGCCCAGACCCTGTGAAGAAGTACCCAGTTGCAGTATTTAGCCCCCAGGTTATGCCCATGTTGCCGGGTACGCCGTCATACTTTGCAAATGGGTCGGGCAGGAACTGCAATCCGTGATTCTGTATACGATTGCTTATGAGTAGCATCCAGTCAAATGGGTGTACAGCTCCAAACCCTAGAATGGATGCTGCCATCGCTTCGTATCGAGCAGGCGCAGCAACACAGCACGCTAAGTACGCTCCAGCATTTCCACCTGACCCTGAGTCAGTCCACCCCATAGGGTCTCTGGTTGTTTTGGAGCCACTACCAGTAACCTCATCCTGAAAGTAATTATTGGGCCACGTGTATGGTGCGCCGTAAGAATAATATTCACCATGCAGAACTCTTCCTGTTGAAGTGCTTTGGTAGAAAGAAAGATCTTCTGCAAATATTCCAGACGATGCCAGTCCAGTAATAGTTGAGTTTTGCAATACTTGTCCTGCGAATAGCAACGGCAACTTGCGACCGAAGCCATATCCACCACCACTGGCATCAAACGATGTTCCACCTTGCACGTTGCCAGCCAAATCTATAACGCGTTGCAGATAGTTTATCAATGCCTGCTTGTGTGTTGCGTCTGAATAGTTGAAATCATTTGCAGAGAATCGTATCAGTGGTTTGCTGTACTCTATGCTTGCCTCCGAGCCATACCCTGTATTTTTGTATGAATTATCGTATGGATGAATGAACTCATTAATATATTTTTGCAAGAAATCAAGTTGCAAACCTTGGTAGTCTGTTACTATCTGGGAGAATGGGTAGGAGCTTACAGCCGAAACTGAGGACAAGTCAGCCTGTCCAAGTATTGCAGTGTTTATACTCGATACGGAAATTTGTAACTTATTAGTGGCTGTTCCGAAGAAGCTGGGTCTGAATTGCCCACTCTTATCAGCGGCAGTACTGATCACTGTAAGTACCGCCGCGAACTGCAGTGCAGGACGCGCAGGGAGCGCGATGTTTCTTCCTACTGCTTTGATGACCGAACTGATTGACGATGTCGCTGTGTTTACAACAAGCGGGTACGATACTAGTGTAGACGCAGTGTAGTAAGCCGGAGTGTCTGCGTCCAACGATTGTGCTGTTGGGCTAGTGGGGTTTACTTGCGCCCCGTTTATCATGTGTCCTGTAGCTGTTCTTGTCGCTTGAGCTGGCGTGATTGACATTATAGTGACGATACCACCTGGAGTGAGAGGTGCAACCCACCAATCTCCGTTGGCATACTGCCCACAAGGATATGCCTTATCAAATGTAAACACAATATTGTTTGCGGTACCGGATGGTGCAGGATACGTCACTGATCCACATGTGGCAAAGACAGATGCTGGCACCGCGCTAAACGTCGCATTAATCGTATTATCTCCCTGCACATTTGTGAATGTGTATGAACTAACAGGGCTTACTGGGCCACCACCGATTGTTAATGTTGCGAGTTGGTATCCTGCATTGGGTGTAATTGTATATGTCTGGCTTCCACCTTGAGATACAGTGGTGCCACCTAGAGGAGAGATGACTCCATTTGCTCCAGCTGTTGCTGTGAGTGTGTAGGTGTTTACTCCACATGCTGGAGCAGAGCAGGTTTCTGATGATGTTCCAGAGCAGTATGCTCCACCATTTAGAGGAGTGGGGTTGTTGCAGGTGCGTACTCTGTTACCTGTTGTTCCACAAGCTGTTGCTGAGCAGGTTCCATACGCGCTCCATCCTCCGTTTGTGGGAGTGGGAGTTTGTGTCTGAGATGTTGATGGTGTTGTGTATCCTCCCCCACCACCTCCTCCAGAGAATGAGTATGCTGGTGTTGGGGAGATGATATTTGAAGTAATAGATGATGGTGTTACTGAGCTAGATGATGTTCCTGTAATTTGAGAGCAGAGCTTACCTGTCTTGGGATCATATTTAGTTAGGCAGGTTTGTACAGCTGTGGAGGTTGTTGTGACACAGAGTTTACCTGTCTTGGGATCATATTTAGTTAGGCAGGTTGTTGTAGGTGTTGTTGTAGTTACTGTTGTTCCTGATGTTCCCATCGTGGAGAGTTTCTTTCTTGTTAGAGCTCCTACGAATCCTGTACCTTTTGTGAGTCCTATTGGGTTTAGTGTTTCTTGTTTGTATTTGTTTTGGAATTTGATTACGGCTCTTACTGTAGCTGGGCCGAAGTATGTTGTTTCATTGTTTGGGGAACCTGCTCCACTTGTGGCTATTTGAGTATCTTTATCTTGGTTTAGGAGTATCTGGAGGTTCTTTACTTCTTCTCCCCGGCTTCCTAGTTTGAGGTTGGTGGGGAAGGAAAAGGCAGAGGCAGTAAGAGTGAATGATGTTACGAGCAGAAAAATGAGTGTTATTTTTTTCATGGTGTATATATTATATCATTTCGAGTGTAAAAAAACTCTTGTGTTATCTTTTACCTGCTAAGGAATATACTCGTATGCACCAATGTCCCAAATCTTCCCAACGAGGGACACACCAAGAATATCTTCCAACAAGGAATAGGAACTCATATCAACTCCAGCATTAATGCTTGGACTATTTGCTTTAGGGCGATAGTCTCCATTATTAGCATCTACGAAGAGCTGGCTGTATGTAGCATTCGATTCTCCAGATCCCAAATACCATCCATACGCAGGGGTCTGATTCCAAACCAAACTAGTATAAATATTATTTGACGCACCCGAACCAACAACACCTGAACTTCCATCAACAATATTATTCTTAAATATCAACCCTCCCGCACTGTCAGGACTCACATAAAAACCAGAGCCTGATTTACCATTAAGAATAATATTATTATAGAATTTTAAATTGCTCGTTCCAGGATTACTCCAGCCAGCCACAGTTTGTGCATTAGTAGCGAGAGGTGTTGAAAATAGATTGAAAGCAATAGTGTTATTGGAACTTGCTTGAGTAGTGTACGCAATCTGACTGTTTATAACACGATTATAAGCAATAATATTATTATTACTTGATTGGTATGTTGTTATGCCGTTCCCGTGAATAGAGGCGTTGTCGTGAACATAGTTATGTATAATTCGTCCGTAATTCACGACGCCAAAGTATATCCCTGTGCCATCAACAGCAGTCACTTCATTATTTTCCACAATAACATTATCAGAGGAACTAACAGTGATGCCACGATTAGGAGCAACATGGTGGACATAACAGTTCTTTATAATTGTGTCGTTCGCATGTTCTACATAGATAGCACCGTACCCTTCCAAAGAATTACTATATCTCGCTTCAATATTATCAATAATGATTCCTGTATACCGTGAAGAAGGAGAGGTATTACCATTATATACACGAATACCTCCATTGTGCCGATATTGAGCTACTCCAGCCGCACCCTTTTGCACAATCATGTTTTTCACTGTGTTATAGCTTGCCTGAATATCAAACACATCTTGCCTCTTACTATAAGTAACATTGGAATTATTTGGATCAAAAGAGGAATGAGGAATGAGAGTTATGGTGTTGTTTGTAGTATCTACAAAATACTCCCCGGGTGTATCAAGGGCTACCAGATTATTGATGACCGTATATTTCGTATCAAAATTTGTATACGGAGCATTTTTGGCACGCTCTGCGATTATCGTATTGTTTGGGACATCAACACCAGTAATCGCTAGTGTCTCAATCCTGTTGCCATAAACCCAGATTTTCAAAAATGAATTCAGATAATTAGAGAGGTGCGGCGTGATATTAATTGCATCCGTCACCCGAGTATCACTAACAGTTCTCACAGCCGCCCCAATTGGTATTGAAAAATATTCAGCGATATTATCAGTGCTGTAATAATTTGCCACGGGAGTCGCCTGCGCTATAATCATTCTCTGTTCTCCTTGATATAAATTGAGTGCGTGTGGCACCGATGCCGTCGGAAGCCCGGCAGGAATGGGGCACGAATACGATTGATGTCCGTTTACCATCGCACCAGATGTACATCCGTTTAGTACTTCCGATCCATCTATAATCGCTTTCCCTGAACCAAATCCTGAGCATTCTCCATCCCAAATAATTGGAGCACCGCTCGTTCCTGCAACTTTTGGTTTAGGTGTTCCACGATATATTACTCCACCCTTAAAACAAACTCTATTCCCTGGAACAAGTGTTACAACTGCATTTCCAGTACTATTTGGATCCGTAGGACTATGTTTAAAAGGTGATGAAATTGTTCCAGCGTTAGAGTCTGACCCATTATCGTAATCTACATAATAAGTCATTGTGTAGGTAACTGTCACCGCGCTAAACGTCGCATTAATCGTATTATCCCCCTGCACGTTTGTGAATGTGTATGAACTAACAGGGCTTACGGGGCCACCACCGATTGTTAATGTTGCGAGTTGGTATCCTGCATTGGGTGTAATTGTATATGTCTGGCTTCCACCTTGAGATACAGTGGTGCCACCTAGAGGAGAGATGACTCCATTTGCTCCAGCTGTTGCTGTGAGTGTGTAGGTGTTTACTCCACATGCTGGAGCAGAGCAGGTTTCTGATGATGTTCCAGAGCAGTATGCTCCACCATTTAGAGGAGTGGGGTTGTTGCAGGTGCGTACTCTGTTACCTGTTGTTCCACAAGCTGTTGCTGAGCAGGTTCCATACGCGCTCCATCCTCCGTTTGTGGGAGTGGGAGTTTGTGTCTGAGATGTTGATGGTGTTGTGTATCCTCCCCCACCACCTCCTCCAGAGAATGAGTATGCTGGTGTTGGGGAGATGATATTTGAAGTAATAGATGATGGTGTTACTGAGCTAGATGATGTTCCTGTAATTTGAGAGCAGAGCTTACCTGTCTTGGGATCATATTTAGTTAGGCAGGTTTGTACAGCTGTGGAGGTTGTTGTGACACAGAGTTTACCTGTCTTGGGATCATATTTAGTTAGGCAGGTTGTTGTAGGTGTTGTTGTAGTTACTGTTGTTCCTGATGTTCCCATCGTGGAGAGTTTCTTTCTTGTTAGAGCTCCTACGAATCCTGTACCTTTTGTGAGTCCTATTGGGTTTAGTGTTTCTTGTTTGTATTTGTTTTGGAATTTGATTACGGCTCTTACTGTAGCTGGGCCGAAGTATGTTGTTTCATTGTTTGGGGAACCTGCTCCACTTGTG
>CAZXOE010000001.1:54307-158032 GCA_964642305.1 uncultured Candidatus Saccharibacteria bacterium | reverse complement strand
TAGAGCGCCGGTTTTGCACTCCGGAGGTAAGGAGTTCGATTCTCCTCGGGTCCACAAAATCTTAACCCCCAAAGCGGAAGCTTTGGGGGTTTTAGATTTTGTAAGACCCGGGGAGAATCGAAAGGCGCAGGCGGGCACCCACAGCAGTGGGTCGCCGAGCTGGGGTCGAGAGTACTTAGTCCACGCAGTGTGTAATCGCACGAGTAGACTTAGTAGCTCGTGACCGAGAGCCTCGGGTCCACCGCCTCTTGCTTTTGACTAGTTCTACGGTTAGGTCTACTATTATAATAGGTTTGAATTACTGGTTTCCCTGTTCCTTAACTTTACAAGGAGATAGGAGGTGTGACATGGACGCGTCTTTTAACAGCGAAGAAGGTAAGCTCATACTTTATTTTAAACCAGAAGAAATAGACGAAGTATCAGTTCACATGCAGTTGCTTTTTGAAGATGAAAAAAGGAAAGGGCACCCTGTCCCCAATTTCAAAGAAAATTTCTTTATTAACCTCGCAACCTTAAGGAAAAAAGCACGTGTCGTGTTCACTTTTCAACATTTGGGTTTCGCTATCTGTTTTATTGAGGAAATTCTTGATAGAACGATTGATGATGGTGAGTATGTTGAAACCTTGTGGCATTTCCTGGACCAGGTGGAGGAATGGTACTCAGGCGCCAATACAATTCAGTAATTTCACTGCATATCCGAGCTACCAAGCCCGGGTTTTTCTTTTGCCGTATAATGCGTTATTATAATCGCAATGCTCGCAATTTTTCTCACTCTCCTCGGACTCATTATTTTTGAAATAGTGATGAGTATCGATAATGCCGTCGTAAATGCTGATGTGCTCGCATCTATGAAGAGTAAACGAGCGCGAAGATTCTTCCTCACATGGGGTATTCTCTTTGCGGTTTTCGTTGTACGTGGTTTCTTGCCATCAGTAATAGTTTATCTAGCAGATCCAAGTATTGGTCTTTGGGGAGCCTTTCAAGTGATTTGGCAGTTTAATTCGGCTGCGTCAGATGCCGTTCTCGCAGCAACCCCAATAATTATGATGGCTGGTGGAATGTTCCTCGTTCTTCTCTGGGCTCATTGGCTCTTCATAGAGGATAAACATTTCGGCCTTCCTCACGAGCAGTATATTCTAAAATACGGCGCAGTTTGGTTTTATTCTATAGCCGCGCTTCTTCTTGTTGGTGTTTTGATTGAAATAAATGCCACGATTATAGAAAAACCAATGCACCTCGCTCTCGCAGCAGCGGTGGGTTTTTCTGTGTTCTTTATAACTCAGGGGTTCAAGGATAATGCAGAAAAAATAGAAAAGAGGCTCATAGAGTCGGGTGAACACAGTACGATGTCAGATTGGGCAAAAGTTGCGTTTCTAGAGGTGCTTGATGTTGCTTTTAGTATTGATAGCGTTGTTGGAGCGTTTGCATTTACGACAGTCATTCCGTTTATTCTTATCGGAAGTGGTGTTGGTGCTATTGTAGTGAGACAACTTACTATTGTCGGGATTGATCGCATTCGTTCTTATAATTACTTGAAAAATGGTGCAATGTACTCAGTTGGCTTTTTGGGTGGTGTGATGCTCCTTGAAGCATTTGGAGCCCATATACCATCGTGGGTACCGCCTCTGGTCACCATTGGTTTTGTTGGATATTTCTTCTGGAAATCTGTCGTAGAAAACAGGGGAAATGGCAATATTACCGGCAAAACTGTATAATTCACCCGCCTAACTTTTAATAATGTAGTAGGTAGTGAAACTAAAAAGGTATATAATAGAAAAGCATCAGATAAATACCACCTATTGATGTGTAAAAAGTTGGGTGGGTAAAATAATATGAGTCCCGTTAGAGGTCACCTGGTTAAATTATATACCTGGCGGGTCTTGTAGATAGATGCGTTATTATTCTTATTAATTATTAAGTAACTACGGAAATGCCTAGCATTTCCTACCTCTAACGGGATGAGCTACCAAAAATCAGAACTATATTTCCTCATTACACTTCTCGCTGGGATGTCCATCCTAACTTTTTTTATTTTTGAGCCATTTTTGTATGCTCTTATTCTTGCTGTGATTTTTGCAACAGTATTTGCTCCCGTGCACAAGAGGATCCTGTCTGGATTTAACAAGAAGAGGGGGATATCCGCGCTTGTGGCTACTGCGTTTGTTGTCGTTATTATCGTTGTACCTGTTACGTTTCTAAGCACGCAAATCTTTCAGGAGGCTACATCACTATATGCCTCTCTTGTAAGCAATGGTGGAACTGCGGGACTTTTAAAAATGACAGAGGATGTAGTGCGTGGCATCGGTATTCCATTTTTGCCCGCTGATTCTTTAAATTTTGGGCAGTATATGGAACAAGGGTTAAGCTTCCTGATAGAACATCTAGGTACAATTTTTTCAAATCTTGCCAAAATAATTGCAGGTATCGTAGTGCTTTTTATAGCGCTTTACTATTTATTTAAAGATGGGATGGAGCTAAGGAGGTCAGTTATAGAGCTAAGCCCTCTATCTGATGCTTACGATGAAACTATTTTTCGCAAGCTCGAGCTTGCTATCAACTCTGTTGTTCGCGGTAGTATTTCCGTTGCGCTTGTGCAGGGTTTATTGACGGCAATTGGACTTTTTATTTTCGGAGTTCCAAACCCAATTCTTTGGGGCAGTGTGGCGACAGTAACAGCTCTTATTCCAGGAGTTGGAACATCTATTGTGCTTATTCCGTCTATCGCATTTCTATTTTTTACAGGTTCTCAAGCTGGAGCTATGGGACTACTCATTTGGGGTGTGGTAGCTGTGGGCTTGGTGGATAATATATTGGGTCCTAAGATCGTCGGCACAGGCGCGAAGCTTCACCCTTTCCTGATTCTACTGTCCATTTTAGGTGGTATTGGTTTTTTTGGACCAATTGGGATTTTGTTTGGACCGCTTTCACTTGCCCTTCTTTTCGCTTTTCTTGAAATTTATTCTACTATTCGTGGCGGTCGCAAATCTTGATGAAATACGTAGCAGTTTTAGATGATCTTCGCAGTGTCTATAATGTAGGTTCTATTTTTCGTACTGCAAATGCGGTTGGTATTAAAAAAATATATTTGTGTGGAACCACACCTACACCGATTGATAAAAATGGGGAGAGAAGAAAAGATTTTGCAAAGGTTGCTCTCGGTGCAGAAGATACTGTGGAATGGGAATATTTTGAAACTACGCTTGAGTGTGTTAATAAACTCAAGGAAGAAAATTATTTTGTTATTTCATTAGAACAAAATGTTAAATCTGTAGACTACAAAAATATTAATATTGACAATAAAGAAAAAATTGCTTTTGTGGTTGGCGCGGAGGTTGTTGGTGTTGCAAAAGATGTACTTGAACACAGTGATGCCATTGCGGAGATTCCTATGCTTGGCACAAAGGAGTCACTAAACGTAACCATTGCTTTTGGGGTGGCAGTGTATAGGATATTGAAAGTCTAATCTCATTCCTGATTTCGCTGTACAAAATTCTTCTTTTGTAGTATAATAGTATTAGGTAACTAAACAAGGAGGTGGGTTATGTACGATTCGCGAGATGGTTTTGATGATCTTTTTGCCGGAATGACAGCTGAGGATTTTCTTCAGGAAAACGAGGGAGATTTATGCTGTGTTCACGTATGGGAGGAGGATTTGAATAATTCACAGATTTTTTGCAAAAAATGTACTGCGCGATCCTCCGTGGTCCTCATTTGAAAGTATCGTAATAATTGGTGTGATTATGCTTCGCATAATCACACCTTTTTCTTTTAGCCTTTTTCTGCTAGAATGCGGGCAATTAGAACCAGGAAGGAGGCTATCAATCTTGGACGTAAACATTTTTAATATGTCGGAAACAAGCATTCATATAGCGCTCGCAGCTGAAAAAATTGGAACCTTTTTTGGGTTCCCGATTACGAACACTCTATTGATGAGTTTTGTTGTATTTGCAATATTGGGAACACTCACATTTTCAGTTCGTAAAAATCTTTCTCTTATTCCTGGTCGAATGCAGACGCTTGTTGAAACGCTCTTTGTCGGTATTCTTGATTATATGACCGAGACGCTTGAGGATGCAAGGCTTGCGCGCAAACTCTTTCCACTTATTCTAACGATTTTTCTGTTTATATTTACAGCAAATATCATTGAGTTTACTCCCGGAATAGGAAGTATTGGCTGGACGCATGGGGATGGAGAGTTTATTCCACTCCTTCGCTCAATGAATACAGATATGAACACAACGCTCGCGCTTACAATTATTGCGTTTGTTGTAATTGAGGTGGTCGGGGTAGCAACTCTTGGGTTCTTCCAATATGGCAAGAAATTTGTTAATCTTAGCTCGGTCCTGGGATTTATGGTGGGGATAATAGAGCTTTTTTCAGAAGTAGCGCGATTGGTTTCATACTCGTTTCGTCTCTTCGGAAATATCTTTGCAGGCGAGGTCATGATTTTGGTCATACAGCACTTTGTCCCAATGGTGCTCCCTGTTCCTGTTATGCTCTTCGAGGTCTTTGTAGGGTTTATACAGGCGGCGATTTTTGCGCTCCTCACATTATTCTTTGTGAAGATTGCGATTACTCCGGCTCATTAATTTAGTAATAATAAATAATAAAAATAATATGGATATTGAAGTAGCAAAAACATTAGGAATGGCACTAGCTGTCGGTCTTGGTGTTATAGGTCCCGGGATAGGTATTGGTCTCATTGTCGCAAAGGCTCTTGAGGCTATGGGAAGAAACCCAGACGCATCTGGTAAAATTCAGGCGACAATGTTTATTGGTATTGCGTTTACTGAGGCGCTTGCCATCTTTGCGCTTGTTGTTGCGTTTATTGTAAAGTTCGCATAATATATCGTAACCCATATATTAGCTCCTCGGCTCGGAGTTGTGAAAGATTACTTTCTCATCTCTCTCGCTCTACGTCGCTAATAAAACACTCAGCTTCATCATTATGGAACAAATCGTCTCCGTTTTTGGAATCAACTGGAAATTAATCCTTGTTCAAGGTGTAAACTTTGGTTTGCTTCTTGCTGTTTTGTATGTGTTTCTATACAAACCAGTTCTTGCAATGGTGGATAAGCGTCGGGCAAAGATTGTGCGCGCTATTCAGGATGCTGAAAAAGCAGAGACTGACCTTGGTCTAGCAGAGGCAGAGAAGGCGCGCATTATTAGAGAAGCAACACAAAAAGGTGACGACCTAATAGATGCTGCAAAAAAGCACGCGGAAATCTCAGAGATAAATATAATGAAGGACGCGCATCGAAAAGCAGTACACATCTTGAATGAAGCAGAGCGTCGCACTGCGCGTGAGCGTGAGGAGATGATTCAAAAAGCTGAACGCGAGGTCGCGCGCATGGCCGTTCTATCTGCAGAAAAGATTCTTCGTCAGGGGGCCGTAGCTAAATAATACTTGTCCCATTAGAAGTAACAGGAATTAAAACAACATGCAAAAATTCAATCATTATCAGCTAATCGGAGGTAACTTCTAACGGGATGAAAGCATCCTGGTACGCGGAGGCACTCTATGGAGCACTTCAGGGTAAGGAAGTGAAGACAGAGGCTGACTCAAAGAGAATTTTTACACGCTTTCAGAAAGTTCTAGGAGAGCGCGGACATGAAAAACTAATTCCATTTATTGGTCACGAACTCGAGAAGATACTCGTTCGTGAAAAAGACAAAAATGAGGTCGTGCTTGTGACCACGGACAACAAAAGCATGAGCAAGTGGTCGCATGCGTATGATCATTATGAAAAAGAAGGAATTATTTCAAAGCATGCGACACGCCGTGATGTCGTTGACGAAACAATCGTTGGAGGATTTCAGATAAGAACAAAAGACACATTGATAGATGGAAGTTACAAAAAATCTTTAGTTGAACTTTACCGAAACATTACTAATTAGCACCAATATGAATCCCGTTAGAGGTCGCATAGTTGAATTATGTACTCGTCGGGTTTTATAAAGAGATGTGCTATTATTGCCAATTATTACAAGATAACTACGGAAGTGCCTAGCACTTCCTACCTCTAACGGGATGAACACCATACTTATAGAAAAAATCAGAAAGGAAATCGAAGCGCTTGAACCAAAGACATCGGTAGAGCGTATTGGTACTGTTGTAAAAGCTGGTGACGGTATCGCAGAGATTGATGGTCTCAAAGGCGCGATGATGGCAGAGATGGTAGTTTTTGAGTCAGCAGGAAAAAAGGCGCTAAAGGATACTATAGACGCGGAATCAATCGTTGGCTTTGTGCTAAACCTTGAAGAGGACTATGTGAAGGCCGTTATTTTGTCTGGAGCGGAGCGTATTGTGGAGGGGATGATTGTGAAAGGCACAGGCAAGACACTTTCTATCCCAGTATCAAGCGAGATGGTTGGTCGCGTGATAAATGCGCTTGGCGAGCCGGTAGATGGCAAGGGCGCCATTAAAGAAGAAGACAGAATGCCTATTGAGCGTATCGCTTTCGGTGTTATTGACCGCGCGGGAGTGGATACACCTATTCATACTGGCATTAAGGCGATTGACTCTATGATTCCAATCGGACGCGGGCAGCGCGAGCTCATCATTGGCGACCGTGGCACAGGCAAGACAGCGATTGCCCTAGACACTATTTTAAACCAGATCAATGAGCCAAAAGAAACCCGCCCTATTTGTATTTATGTTGCCATTGGACAAAAGGAGTCAAAGATTGCGCGTATCGTGGGTGAGCTAGAGGAGCGTGGCGCTATGGCGTATACGATTGTAGTGGTTGCAGGCGCTTCCGATGCCGCAGCGCTCCAATACCTTGCTCCATTTACAGGCGCGAATATCGGTGAATTTTTTATGTTGAAAAAGAAAGATGCGCTCGTAATTTACGACGACCTTTCTAAACACGCGGTTGCGTATCGCCAGATGTCACTTCTCCTTCGTCGTCCACCAGGACGCGAGGCGTATCCTGGAGATATTTTTTATCTTCACTCACGTCTTCTTGAACGCGCGGCGAAACTCTCTGACAAGCTTGGAGGCGGGTCACTCACAGCGTTGCCAATTATTGAAACACAGCAAGGCGATGTGTCAGCGTATATTCCTACAAACGTGATTTCAATTACAGACGGGCAGATTTATTTGGACACGGATCTTTTTAACAAGGGTATGCGCCCTGCGGTAAACGTTGGTCTCTCGGTGTCGCGCGTGGGGTCTGCGGCTCAGACAAAAGCGATGAAGAAAGTAGCGGGGAAGATTCGCCTTGAGCTCGCGCAGTTCCGCGAACTTGAAGCGTTTATGCAGTTTGCGTCTGATCTTGATAAAGAAACGAAGACGCGCATCGAAAACGGGCGTCGTCTTTCAGAACTTTTGAAGCAAACAAATGGAAAACCATTATCCTTTGAAAAAGAAGTTATCGTTATCTACTCTGGCATCTCTGGATTTATTGACAAAGTAAAGGTGGAAGACATGCGCCTCTTTGAAGAGAAGTTGATGGAATATTTTGATCATCATGCAAAGGCTATTGTGGATGCGATTCGCAAAGAACATGCAATCTCAGAGGACACAGAGGCGAAACTCAAATCTGCGCTTGCTGACTTTACCATTTCACACCCAGAGCTCTTCATAGCGCATAAGTAAATAAAACATGGCTGCCCTTCGCGCAATAAAAGACAAAATACGCTCAGTCCAAAAGACACACCAGGTTACAAAGGCCATGGAGGCAGTTTCTGGTGTAAAGATGCGCAAGGCTCAGATGTCTGCGCTCACTGCTCGTCCATACGCTATGGCAGCATTTCGTATTCTTTCTCGCATTTCACATTCTGTTGATATTGCGCGTCATCCGCTTGTTGAGGTGCGTCCAGTGAGTCGTGTGCTCCTCGTGATAGTGACGAGCGACAAAGGTCTTGCCGGAGGACTCAACAGCGGTGTTACAAAACGCGCGCTCGCAGCTCTCGCGGATAAATATGTTTCTAAAGAGAATACAGGAATTGTCGCTATCGGTCGCAAAGGTGAAGAATTTTTTGCGCGCCGTGGATACATTTTGGAAAAGCATATTCAAACAATGAAAGACGAGAGCTCCATAAATGACTTTTCTGGGGTGGTGTCATTGGTTACAGATATGTTTACCGCTGAGAAATACGATGAATGCATGCTCGTGTACACAAACTTCCGCTCAACATTTAATCAGGAGCCAGTATCACGAACACTCCTCCCGCTTTCTGTGGAAGGATTAACAACGATGATTAAGGGTATCGTGCCAGAACGTGGAGCGTTCGCGGAGGTAAATGTGGATATTGATAAAGAGTCCCTGCCCGCAGATTATTTATTTGAACCATCACCAGAGGCAGTGTTTGAAACACTCATACCAAGACTTCTTGCGATAGAGATACATCACGCGTTTCTAGAAGCAAAAGCATCCGAGCACTCGGCGCGAATGGTCGCAATGCGAAACGCTTCAGACAAGGCAAAGGAAGTTACATTCTCACTCACGCGGCAGTACAACAAAGCCCGTCAGGGAGCGATTACGAGAGAGATGAGTGAGATTATTGGAGGCATTGAGGCGATGAAGTGATGAAAATAAAGGAGAGTAGCGACTATTATTTTTTCACCCCGCCCCTTCGTAGTAAAGGTTAAGAGAATAGTGAGGAATTTGTACAAGGCACAAAAAAATAGTAAGGTTATCAGGATAGGAAGGGGCGGGGTATAAGATTTTCTAACCTCGCTTCGCTCAATAAGAAAAACTAATACATTATGAACACAGGAACAATCAAACAAATCGTCGGACCAGTTGTAGATGTGTACTTTGAGCACAACATCCCAGAGGTAGAACACGCGCTCACTGTGGAGTGGATTGGCGAGCATAAAGAAAAGCGAAAGATTACGCTTGAGGTTGCACAGCACCTTGGGCTTGGCCGTGTGCGCGCAATTGCTCTTGATTCTACCGAGGGTCTTCGTCGTGACGTGGAGGTAAAGAACACTGGCGCGCCTGTTTCTGTTCCTGTGGGAGAGGCTGTGCTCGGGCGACTCTTCAACGTCCTCGGAGAAACCATAGACGGCGGACCAGCATTGCCAGCAAAAACAGAAAGACTTTCTATTCATCGCAAGCCACCAGCATTCAAAGAGCAGAAGACAAAAACAGAAATTTTTGAAACAGGTATCAAAGCGATTGACCTTATGGCACCCTTCGTAAAGGGTGGAAAGGTGGGACTCTTTGGAGGTGCGGGTGTGGGTAAGACAGTTATCATTCAGGAGCTCATTCGTAACGTGGCAACAGAGCACGGCGGGTACTCGGTGTTTGCAGGTATCGGCGAGCGTGTGCGTGAAGGTAACGACCTTTATCATGAAATGAAAGAGTCTGGAGTTCTTGAAAAAACAGCACTCGTGTTTGGGCAGATGAACGAAGTGCCAGGCGCTCGCGCTCGCGTAGCTCTTTCTGGTCTCACTATGGCAGAGCACTTCCGTGACGCTGGTGGTAAGGACACGCTTCTATTTATGGATAATATTTTCCGCTTCATTCAAGCAGGCGCCGAAGTATCCGCGCTCCTTGGGCGTGTGCCATCCGCAGTGGGTTACCAGCCAACGCTCGCAGAGGAAATGGGTAAGCTCCAAGAGCGTATCGCATCCACTACAAAAGGTTCCATTACATCTGTACAGGCAGTGTACGTTCCTGCTGACGACCTTACCGACCCAGCTCCTGCAACAACATTTTCACACTTGGACTCTACTGTTGTGCTTTCTCGCGCTCTTGCATCGCTTGGTATTTATCCAGCTATTGACCCGCTAGATTCTTCTTCTGGAGCGCTTGATCCGCAAGTAGTTGGCGAGCGTCACTACAAAGTGGCTATGGAGACCCGCAAGGTGCTTCAGCGATACAAGGACCTTCAGGACATTATTGCAATTCTTGGTATTGAGGAGCTTTCAGATGATGACAAACTTGCGGTAAATCGTGCGCGTAAGATTCAGCGTTTCCTTTCACAGCCATTCTTCGTGGGTGAAGTATTTACAGGCACACCTGGAAAGTACGTGAAGCTTGAGGATACAATTTCAGGCTTTGAACAAATTCTTGAAGGCAGGTTTGATGACGTGAACGAGTCTGCATTCTATATGAAGGGAACTATTGAGGAGGTAAGATAGGGCAGTTTAAATTAAAAGTCACTAGCTCATCATTCGTCTTTGCGAGGAGGTACGACGAAGCAATCCAGTATTCGAATTCATGGATTGCCACGCTACGCTCGCAAAGACGGGTGCAGGAAGAAAATAAATAAACAATAACTAACATGATGAAACTCACCGTAGCAAAAGTAGACGAAGTGCTTTTCAAAGGAGAGGCAGCGAGCTTGTCCTGCACAGGTGGTATGGGCGACCTTACAATTTTGCCTCATCATGTGCCCCTCGCAACGCCCATCAAAAAAGGGGAGATTAAGATTGTTGATAGCGAAGGGAAAGAAATCCGCATTAAAGTAGAAAGCGGAATTTTGGAAGTTGGCGGAAATGAGGCAACAATAATTTTGTAGGGCTGCTTGCCGTGGAATTTTTTGTGTAGTAGTGTGGCATGAGATGTTTATAAAGGAGAAATATAATGGTTAACTTGGACGGGTTAAGTGAGGAAGAGCTTTATGAATTTGGGTTGCACTTTGGTAAGATGGCTCAATCTCGGCCAGATATCGCCCATCGAGTAGTTGTAGGATTTCGCGACGGGTTGGAATCCTGGGGGGTACACGAAAACCTTGGAGACATATGCTGGTTATTGTGGCGTCAGGGCGAGTTCAAATGCCCTAAAGAGAGTCTTTGTATTCCGTTCATCTCTCTTAATTCGCGGCCTTCTGGTGCTGGTTCAAAATAAATTATATAGAAAGGTAAAACGGCACATAAAAGTGCCGTTTTTTTAATTTAGTTTTTTCAAAATCCTCGGAATCTTTTTAAAATCTGCTTTTAGTGTTTCGCGAAGTGAACCATTGTAAAGCGCGGCTGCTGGGTGGTAGAGCGGGAGGAAGTGACGAACCTTACCAAAGTGATTACCTTTAAGCATGACTCCATGGGCAGTAGATATTTTTTCATCAGGAAAGAAATGGTTCATTGAGTGACGTCCTAGAAAAACAATGAGCGCGGGGTCAATGAGTTTAATTTCTTCTTCCAACCACTTTGCGCAATCAGCAATTTCTTTTGGCGACGGGTCACGGTTTTCAGGCGGGCGGTATTTTATAATGTTCGTTATGTAAATATCTTCTCGTTTCATTTTAATACTCTCTAGCATCTCAGCGAGGAACTTTCCCGCAGAGCCAATGAACGGACGCCCCTCTTTGTCCTCCTTTGCGCCAGGCGCTTCACCTATGAATACAATTTTCGCACTTGCATTGCCGTCACCAGGAACACCCTGCGTAGCCGATTTTCTGAGCCCACATGTGCATTCTAGTAGCCATTTTGAGTGGAGGGTTTTGAGGCTATTTGCTTTGTTCATTAAACGATTGTAGCACCAACAAAGAAAGACAACAGGTTGACAAATTGGTAAATATTTGCTATACTTGTTACAGTTTAGCGTTGTTTAACAAGCAAGGGGGAATTTTAAATGTCGACAATTTGCACTGGTTGTAGTGGTAAGGGCAGGAAGAGAATTGGTTTCTTCCAAACGAAGGTTTGCTCTATTTGCCACGGGAAAGGATATGTGAAGTCAGAGCCTATCCCTGATCAACCCAATTCATTTTCTGGTACAAGAATCTATAAGGATGATGTAATCATAAGGACAGATCTTGTAAGTATAGCAAATCACCAATCTAGAGAGGAATTTTCTGGGCACGGTGGTGCGTTTGCCGGAGCTGGCGCAAGCGGGTATTACGATGCTCCAGTTAGCCAGCCGGATTCCGACAGCTCAAGTAGTAGTGGTGGAGACTAAAATTCCCACCACAACAGCCTAGTTTCATTCAATAGCACAACATCCGCCACCACTGAGAGGCGGATGTTTTTACTGTTAGGCACATATTGGTGTGCTATAATCAACATTATTATGACAAATAAAGCAACAAAAAAATCAAAAACCACTTCGTGGGGAGGGGTGGCGCATTGGTACGACACAATGCTCGCGGGGGATGATACATATCAGGCAAAAGTAATTTTGCCAAATATTCTTCGCGCGATGGCGATTGAGAAAGGAGAGAAGGTTTTGGATCTTGCGTGCGGGCAGGGCTTCTTTACTCGCGCGTTTTTTGCCGAAGGCGCAGATGCTACAGGAGTAGACCTCGGGAAGCAACTCATCCTTATTGCGAAGAAGGAGTCCCCAAAAGAAATTAAATATTTTCCACATACAGCGGAGGACCTGTCGCTTTTTGAAGACAATTCATTTGAAAAGATTTCTATAGTGCTCGCTATACAAAACATAGAAGCGCCACACAAAGTTTTTAAAGAGTGCGCGCGTGTGCTCGTGCCAGGAGGAAAACTTTTTATCGTGCTGAACCACCCCGCATTCCGTATTCCAAAAGCGAGCGCATGGGGGTTTGATGAAGAAACAAAGATACAGTATCGCCGTGTAGATAGCTATATGTCAGAGTCAAAAGTTGAGATTGAAATGAACCCAAGTAAGCGCGATACAAAGACAACGATTTCATTTCATCGCCCGCTACAGTATTATTTCAAGACACTCGCGAATAGCGGGTTTGTGGTCGCGCGTTTGGAGGAGTGGCTATCACACAGAGAGAGTGAGCTTGGTCCTAGAAAAAAAGCAGAGGACAAAGCGCGCAAGGAAATCCCGATGTTCCTATTTCTAGAGGTTCTAAAAAAGTAACACTATGTTTGGACAACTATTAATGGTTCTGGCAGGAATTTTGGCGCTCATCGGAGCGGGGACTCTTTCGTATACATACCTAGAACAAACTGCTGGGCCCAGAGAGACCTCGCAGGTGCAAGAGGCTCCAGTTGTTGTGGTGAAAAAAGAAGTTACCAAGCCGACGGCAACTACAACAGAGGTAGTTCAGAAGAAAGTTGTTTCAAAGACACCAGTTACTGCGACAGCAACAAACGGCATTCTTGTCCCTAAAACAGCAGTCGCAGAAAAGTCTGTTGTTGCTCCGGGGCCACTTCGAGCGGTTGCGCAGGCGTCAAGTGCGTCAGACCTCACTCCACGTGGGATTATAGAGCGCACAAATATAGAGCGCGCGCAGAATGGCGGTCTCTCTGCCCTCACAGAAAATTTTACACTTAATCGTGACGCGCAGATGAAAGTTGATGATATGTTTGCGAAGCAGTACTTTGATCATGTATCACCAACCGGTGTTGGTCCAGCAGATCTTGCTCAAGCGGTTGGGTACGCGTATGTGACAGTTGGTGAGAATCTCGCGCTCGGAGATTTTGCAGGGGACTCTGGAGTTGTGACGGCATGGATGAATAGTCCGGGGCATCGCGCAAATATTTTAAATACGCACTACAGTGAGATAGGTGTCGCTGTTGGGAAGGGAATGTACGAGGGGCATATGACATGGCTTGCAGTGCAGAGCTTTGGTCTTCCTTTGTCCGCGTGCCCAGCGACTGATCAAGCGCTCAAGACGCAGATTGATGTGACCAACACAAATATCGCAAGCCTGCGCTCACAGCTTGATGCAAAAAAAGCCCAACTAGAGGCTACACAGCAATATGATCCAAATTACAATACATATGTAAACGAGTACAACGCGCTTGTTCCACAGTACAACTCGCTCGTGGAGGCAAACAGAATTGCTGTTGCGACCTTTAATGCTGGAGTGCAAGCGTTCAATGCATGCATAAATTCTGTGACAGCTCCGTAGTTTGGTTTTTCACTATTTTCTGATAGAATGCCTTAATATGATCAAAGAATTTTTAATGAAGCAGGTGATCAAACGCCAGCTCAAGGGCGTGCCAGAGGCTGAGGTTGACCGCATCTTGGCTGTTGTAGAAAAGAATCCGGATCTTTTTAAAAAGATAGGGGACGAGATTAAGGCAAAAGTGAAATCTGGTCGCTCAGAGCAAGCTGCATCTATGGAGGTGATGCGGGCGCATCAAGGCGAACTTCAGAAAGTCCTCAAGTAGAACTTTTGTAATTGGCGCACTACTTTGTTGACATCGTCGCAAAAACGCTCACAGTACTTATGTACAGCTCACGTTCTTGCTCCTCGTCGCCTCGTATTGCCTCCAATTACAAAAGTTCTAAAATTGTTTCCGTGTTTACTTTATAAACTTTAGAGACTTTAATAACTTTTAACTAATATCATGGCACTCGCAATTGGCATCGTCGGACTTCCCAACGTGGGCAAGTCCACTCTTTTTAACGCATTAACGAAAAAATCTGTCCCTGCAGAGAACTACCCGTTTTGCACCATAGACCCATCAGTGGGTGTCGTTGCTGTGCCCGATGAGCGCCTCTACAAACTTGCAGAGTTTTCTAAAACACAAAAGACAATTCCCGCAGCGGTAGAGTTTGTGGATATTGCAGGTCTCGTGAAAGGCGCGTCCGAAGGAGAGGGGTTGGGAAACCAGTTCCTCTCGCATATTCGTGAGACGGATGCTATTGCAGAAGTGGTGCGTATTTTTGAGGACAGCAACATTATTCACGTGGATGGGAAAATTGACCCCGTGTCGGATATTGAGACTATTAACCTCGAACTCATCCTCGCCGATATGCAGACTGTCTCAAAGCGTCTTGTAAACATAGAGAAAGACGTGAAGCGTGGGGACAAAGAAGCAGGAAAGGAAAAAGAAATTCTCCTTCGTGTTCAAGAAGCTCTAGAAGCCGAAAAACTCGCGCAGGAAGTAGCTCTCAACGAAGAAGAGCGCGCGATTTTGCGCGCAATGCATCTCCTTACGATGAAGCCGATTTTGTATGTTTTGAATAAAAAAGCAGGAGGGCAGAATTTGGATGAGATGAATGATCCTCGCTACACAGCGCTACTTGCGTACATAAAAGCTCGTGGCGCGCACTATGTGATAGTGGATGCAGGAGTGGAGCACGAGCTTTCGCAATTTGAGGGTGAAGAAAAAGAAATGTTCCGCGCGGAGCTCGGCTCAAAAAACGACGGCATCAATGATCTCATTACAAAAGGGTATGAGATGCTCGGACTTGAAACTTATTTCACAACAGGAGAAAAAGAAACTCGCGCATGGACAATAAAAAAGGGAAGTACCGCGCCTGTGGCAGGCATGGCAATTCACACAGACTTCAAAGACAAATTTATCCGAGCAGAAGTAATCTTCTGGAAGGATTTGCTTGGTGCTGGTTCGTTTGCAAATGCAAAGGAAAAGGGGTTGTTGAGGATTGAAGGGAAGGAATATATCGTCAAAGACGGGGATGTGATGGAGTTTAGGGTTTAAATAAAATACAGCGAAACCAAATCGCTGTATTTTATTTTCGTACGAACGCCTCTCTTGGGGACAGCTTGGAAGCGTTTCTTGCTGGGAGCGCTCCGGAGATGATGCCGATGCATGAGGAGAGAACAATAGTTGCTATTGCAAACCATGCTGGCGTAATGAAAAGTGTGAGCGCTTTACTGCCGAGGTTTTGAGAAAGGGTGCTCATTACAAAGTTGATGGCGGAACCTCCACCCATACCTATCGCAACACCAGAAAGACCACCAAGGAATCCAATGATGAATGATTCCATCAGGAACAAGTTTTGAACGTCGCCGTCCGTAGCTCCGAGCGATTTCATAACACCCACTTCATAGATACGCTCAAGGAATCCCACGATCATCGTATTGAACATTCCAATAGCGGACACAATGAGTGCTGCCGTACCGAAGACCATCAGCACTGTCGTGATGGCGTTGGTAATCTTTCGCGCCTGGTTCACGAGGTCTATTTTTGCGCTGACGAGAAAGCCCTCTTTGTCCAGCTTGTCACGAAGAGGCTCCACGAGGTCAACATTCCGCGCCTTGATGAGCAAACTTTTGAGAGCTGTTGGCTCCTTTGAAACGGATGAGTAGGGGATGTATGCAAGTGGAGGCTCGTTCTCGTCGGTAATAACACCGCGAATTTGAAGTTTTGAAATGAGCACTTCCTCGGTGCTTCCGTCTGGTTTTGGATAATAAACTTTTCCTACCACCTCCTTCCCGATAATTGTTTCATCCACCGCGAGATTGAGAAGTTTCAAAGCCTGCGCTGAAAGCACCACGCCTGGATTGTCCTCGTTGAATACATCGCCAATGTCAGGATACACACCCGCAAACCTAAAATACGATGAACGAACAACGCGTGTTACGGGGATAAGCCCTGGTGCGCCTCCAGCAATAGAAAGCTCCCCAGAGAATTCGGTAACTGGACTTATTGCGTCCACCTCCTCGTTTGTTTTTATTTCATCCATTTTTTCCAAGTCAATGCTTTTTCCAGCCTCACTAGGGTATGCCGCCTCCAGAGTCATCAAAGAGTCTTCGCTCGTGATGAGGTTACCTATCAAAATATATTGAAGCCCATATCCGAGAGATACAAGAAAAACGACAGTACCTATACCTACGGACATACCAAGTACTGTCAAAATTGTACGCGTGGGTTTTGTGCGAAAGACACGTAGGGAAAGTTTTAGAAGATCCCACGCAGAAAGACTATGGTCTGTTTTTACCTCAAGCTTTGCGGGGGTTTTTTGTGTATTTGGTTCCATCTGATTGATATCTTAGTGGAGTACTTGCAGGTTCTTTCCGGTCAGTATAGTTTCCAGTCGTTCAGAAATAGAGCGGACCGTTCCTGGCGCTAGCCCTACACCAAAATCTGCGCGGGAGAGCTCTAGTACATTACGAAAATTTTCTGGAGTGATAATATTTCTGAAGCGGTCTTCAACTGCCTCGTCAAAGCGAACAATCTGAATATCTGAAAGAATACCCTTATAGTCTTCTAGTAGCCATGAGCGCATCTTTGATACTTCTTCATAAAGCGGAGTCTCGGGGTCCTTTTGAAGATCCACGTAAACGTCCTCCACAGTTTTTCTTTTTTCCACAATATCCTCAGCAGTTTTTGCAATTGCAATAGCGCGTTGCTTCCACAAACCAACGCCACCCTCCTTGTATGGGCTGTCCAGAAAATCAATAAATGTCGGTGTGTCTATTTCGCCGGAAAGTCTTTTTGCAAGGAACATTTCAAAACGCTTGATTTCATCTCCGGAGAATCCGCGCATAAGCATATACGAAAGCGAACGAGCCATCAGTCGCTCCGGAGTAATCTCAGGGAAAAGGTTGTGGTACAAATGTTCTGAAAGCTTTTTTTGCGCTTCTTTCTTTTTTTCTGGCTGTTCCTTTTTGATCAGCTCTCCATCTTTTAGATAAAAAATTGTACGCGCGTCACGCAAGCTCCACGATTCGTGCGTAACCATAATAATAGTACGTCCGTCTTTTTCATTGAGCTCTTTCAAAAATTCCAACGCTTTGTTTGCGTTTTCTGAGTCAAGGTTACCAAGTGGTTCGTCCGCGATGATGAGCGGGGGGTTGTTTGCAAGCGCGCGAGCGATACTCACGCGTTGTTGCTGCCCGCCAGAAAGTTCAGAGGGAAAACGCTCAGCGTATTTGACCATATTAAATCTGTCTAGAAGTTTCATCGCCTCTTTTCGGCGACGATCAACGCTGATACCAAGAAATGCCATTGGGAGCGCCACATTATCAAGAACGGTAAGCGATGGAAGCAGGTTGAACTGTTGAAAAATTATACCCACGCCGATTTGGCGATACACAGCCAACTCTTTTTTTGAAAGACCGCGAAGATCGCGCCCATTAATGAGAATGTGCCCCTCATCCGCATTTTCAGTTTCAATACCGCCAATCAAATAGGTGAGTGTGGTCTTTCCGCAACCTGATGGTCCGAAAAAAGCCGCATAGCCACCACGCTCAATTTCGAGATTTATATTCTTCAACGCGTGAACCTCCGATGGTTTGCCACGGTTGTAGTAGAAGTTTATATCTTCAAGTTTTACGAGTGGAGTGCTCATAGTGTTTATTTTGGGCTAGCGTCCGTGTCAAACGAACGGATTATTTGAATTAGATCCTGTGGCATATTCTCACCCTTTTGAAGATACATTTCCGCTCCGAGAGACATTGCCTGAGCGCGGTACTCCTCCTCGTTGTATCCTGAAAAAATAACTACGTGAATTGACTGTGTGGAAGGGTCACTTTTTATCCGACGAAGGAGTGAAAATCCTGCTTCAGCACTCGTTTCCTTTTTACCATTATTTGTAAAGGGCATAACTAGTCCTGTAAAAATAATATCGGGTCGCGAGCTCGGGTCTTCTATGAACACAAAAGCTTCTTCCATCGTGCCGACAGTATTGAGTTCATATTTGTCATCTAGGCCATGAAGCCAAAAAACATTTGAAAACATCAAACGAACAATCTCGTTGTCATCTATAAGTAGTATCTTCTTTTTCGGAGCGTCCATTGGTAATTATTCTACCATATAGTAGTCGAGGGATGGAAGTTTTTACGGGTTGCGTGGCGCGTTTTTGTGGGGTACAATTATGAGTATGGAAACTACAGAAAAACTTAGGACTACACCAAAGGACTTTTTTATTCATCTCGGCGTGCTTGTTGCATTGTATATAAGCGTAATCAGCATTCTGACTCTTATTTTCAGTATTATTGATCAGGTTTTTCCAAAAGAGTTTAGCTATACCGACCCATACGCCGGCGGAGTGAGTCTCGCGATGGCTATGCTTCTTGTAGCATTCCCATTGTGCCTACTTTTTACACACGCGCTTTCAAGGGAGGAGCGCATTGTTCCAGAAAAGCGAAACTTGTGGGCTCGCAAGGCCATTACATACTGCACACTCTTTATAGCAATAGTGGTTGTCGCTGTTGACCTGGTTGTTCTGCTAAATAGCTTCTTTTCTGGCGAAGAAATTACGGCCTCGTTTGCTCTCAAGGTAATTTTCATTATATTGGTGGTTGGCGTAGTTGCTGGCTACTATTTATATGACCTTCGTCGTAAACCAGAAGACGATGGCGCTCGCGTGCGCGATTGGTACGCGTACTGTTCAACAGTCTGCATTATTTTGGCGTTTGGTTTTGGATTTTATGTAATGGGTTCGCCTTACGCGCAAAAACAAAAGCGTTTTGACGTTGACAGAATATCTGAATTACAGATGATTCAAAATCAAATTGTTTCTTACTGGCAAACAAAAAATAAATTACCAGTCGCACTCAATGATCTTCAAGATCCAATAAGCGGATATGTGCCTCCAGTAGACCCAGTAACGAATGATCCATACGACTATGTTGCTACTGGACAACTTTCTTTTAAGCTGTGCGCAACATTTAGCAAAGAAACTCCGGTTGGAGTGAATATGCCTGGATATTCTGTTCCTGTTTATCCATACAAGAATGCTATGAATGAAAACTGGCAGCATGGCGCTGGAAAAGTGTGTTTTGACCGCACTATAGACCCAGATCGTTATCAGATACAAAAAGGGTTTCTTCCTACACCCGCGCCGTTTCGTTAATAGGTGTCGTGTAACAAACCCCCGCCTTTGTTCTAAGGCTGGGGTTTGTTACAATAGCTATAATGTCTGAAAAGTACGACCATAGGTCAATAGAAAAAAAATGGCAGGCCAAATGGGAGTCAGCTGGGATGTATCAGGCCGACAACAACTTTGACAAGCCTAAAAAATATGTGCTTGATATGTTTCCGTATCCGTCGGGGGACGGGTTACATCTCGGACACGTGGAAAATTACACAGCAACATGTATTTATTCGCGTTACCTGCGAATGAAAGGTTTCAATGTAATGCACCCAATTGGTTGGGATGCGTTTGGCTTGCCTTCAGAAAACTACGCTATCAAAACTGGCATACATCCAGACGAAAGCACTCATCAGAATATAAAAAACTTCATTGTGCAAATGAAGAGTCTAGGTTTTTCATCTGATTGGACACGAGAGATAGACACATCTTCTCCTGAGTACTATCGATGGACGCAATGGTTCTTCCTTCTGCTGTACAAAAATGGTCTTGCATACAAAAAGAAGGCAAAGGTTAATTGGTGCGAGTCATGCAAAACTGTTCTGGCAAACGAACAAGCAGAAAATGGCGCCTGCGAGAGGTGTAAAAATGAAGTCATTCAAAAGGATCTTGAGCAGTGGTTTTTCAAAATTACTGAATACGCAGACAGTTTAATTGACAGCCTTGATAAGGTTGATTGGCCTTCATCAACTATTGCAGCACAACGTAATTGGATAGGGCGAAGTGAGGGTGTCGAATTCAGTATGGCTATTGAGGGGACAGCGGAGGTAGTTGCTGTGTACACAACTCGTATTGATACCGTGTTTGGAATGACATATGTTGTTCTTGCCCCAGAACACCCACTTGTTGCAAACCTTTTGCTTAACGTAAAAAACAAAAGTGTAGTTGAAGATTACATAAAAGCATCTACAAGAAAGACTGAGCTTGAGCGTACAGAACTCGCGAAAGAAAAAACAGGAGTAAGATTAGAAGGAGTAGGGGCAATAAACCCATTTACACAGAAGCCAGTTCCTGTGTATATTGCTGACTATGTCCTAGGCAACTACGGCACCGGAGCAGTGATGGCAGTGCCCGCGCATGATGAGAGAGACTTCGAATTTGCAAGGAAATATAATCTGTCAATCATACCTAGTCTGGATGGTTTTAATGGCAATGAAGCACACACAAATGACGGCACACTCATTAATTCCAGTGAGTTTTCAGGCTACACATCCGAGGAAGCACGTGAAAAGATGTCAGAGTGGCTAGAATCAGAAAAAATTGGTTTCAAGAAAGTAAATTATCGTCTTCGTGATTGGCTTGTATCAAGGCAACGCTACTGGGGCGCGCCGATACCGATTATTTATTGTGATGATTGTGGAGAAGTACCTGTTCCCGAAGAAAATCTTCCAGTGCTTCTCCCTACCGACGTTGATTTCCGGCCGACAGGGGAGTCACCACTTAAATATTCAAAGACATTTAATGATGTCGTGTGTCCATCCTGTAAAAAACCTGCACGACGTGAAGCCGACACGATGGATACTTTTGTTTGTTCAAGTTGGTATTATTTACGTTTTGCAGATCCAAAAAATAATAATGAATTCGCTTCACGCAAAGCAATAGAAAAATGGCTTCCAGTAGATATGTATATGGGTGGGGCTGAGCATACCGTTCTTCATCTCATGTATGCAAGATTCTTTACCAAGGTTTTGAAGAAGCTTGGGTACATTAACTTTGACGAGCCATTTATGAAACTTCGCCATCAGGGGATGATACTGGCAGAGGATGGTCGTAAAATGTCAAAGTCGCTTGGAAATGTGATTAACCCAAATGAGATTGTTGCTGAGCACGGCGCGGACACACTGCGCCTCCATGAAATGTTTTTAGGACCGCTTGAGGACATGAAAGCGTGGAATTCTGCAACTATAATCGGCCCACGTCGCTTCCTGGAGCGTGTATGGAAGCTGAAGGAGAAGGTTTCAAAAACAGATGGCGAGGAAAACATAGAAACCGCGCTTCACAAGACAATCCAAAAAGTTGGGGATGATATTGAGACATTTGGTTTCAACACCGCCATTTCATCAATGATGATTTTGGTAAATGAAATGGAAAAACAAGAGGCAGTCTCAAAGAGTGCCTACGAAACATTGCTCCAGATCCTCGCGCCTTTTGCCCCACACATCACTGAGGAGCTTTGGCACGAAATAGGCAACGATGGGTCAATCCACCTTGCAAAATGGCCAGTTTTTGACGCGTCCAAGTGTGTGGCAAGCGAGGTCACCATCGCTATTCAGGTTGAGGGAAGACTCCGTGATACTATAATAGTGCCTGCGGACGCAGATGAGGAAGCTATAAAAACTCTTGCGCTCGCGCGCCCTGCAATAGTAAAATGGGTGGAAGGAAATACAATTAGAAAAATCGTTTATGTAAAAGGAAGACTTATAAATATTGTTGTTGGATAAGGGCTTGACCCCCACACCTATCCCCGCATTATTCTGCTTTTGGAATATTTACCTGTATGCAATATATAAAACCGCACATATCAATATCCCTGCTGTTTACTAGATTACAGAACAAAAGCGATGCGGAGATAGGTGTGGGGGTTGACTCATAACTCCTTTGATGATATAAAGGAATTACTGTGCATCAACAAGAAATCAATTAATACGATATTATAATAGTTATCACATATGCCCGCCATTACATTTAAACCAAAACAAGTCGTAAAGCGTCTTCTCGCGCCCCTTTCTCCGCGAGCTTTAGACGTTATGACAAAGCGCTACGGATTGGGCGACAGTACTGACCGCATGACCCTAGAGGGCATAGGCAAGACGTACGGCATCACTCGCGAGCGTGTTCGCCAGATTGAAAATTTTGCTCTTGGCTCAATCAAAAAATCTGACGCATTTAAAAAAGAAGAGTCGATATTTGACGAGCTTAATGAAATTGTTGTGTCTATGGGTGGTGTGGTGTGCGAGGAGGATTTCTTGATGCATATTTCAAAAGACGAGAGTATACAAAACTACTTGTTTTTCCTCCTTGTTCTTGGCGACCAGTTTAAGCGCGAAAAAGAAGACGAACATTTTCACCATCGCTGGATTGTGGACGACAAGGTTTCAATGAAGGTACACGATGCTATTCGCGAGCTTTACAAAACACTTTCACACGAGGATTTAGTTCCAGAGAGTGAAATAGTCGCATCGTTCCTAGAGCACCTCAAGGATGTTTCCGAGGAGTATAAGAATGAGGAGATTACAAAACGATGGCTAGCTCTTTCAAAGACAATCGCGAAAAATCCGCTTGGTGAGTGGGGTGTTGCAGAGTCACACAATGTGAACGCTCGTGGTATGCGCGACTATGCGTACCTCATTATCCGAAAGCACGGCTCACCTATGCATTTTACAGAAGTTGCTAAGTCAATAACGCAGGTTTTTGGCAAGAAGGCGCACGTTGCAACTTGTCACAATGAGCTCATCAAGGACAATCGTTTTGTTCTTGTTGGTCGCGGACTTTACGCGTTATCAACATGGGGTTATGAGAAAGGTGTTGTGAAGGATGTTATTGCAAAGATTCTCAAAAATGAAGGGCCGCTTTCAAAAAAAGATATTATTGACCGAGTACTCAAGGAGCGTCACGTAAAGGAGAACACAGTGTTTGTGAATCTTCAGGACCCAAAGATGTTCAAGAGGACAAAGGAGGGGAAGTACGCGTTGGCGTAGGGCGGAGAACATTTAACATGTGACAATTAACAATTGACTAAGAGACGGTTTCGCTTCGCGAAACCGTCTCTTTTGTCACATGCGAATCAGCTGGTTCGTGTCTTGGACATAGAATTGTTAATTGTCAGGCGGTTTTGTTTTTCAAACAAAACCGCCTATGGTATCATAGTGGAATATGAGTTTATTGCAGTCTCTCGGTTTTAGTGAGCTATACGCGCAGGTTGTTTCTGTCCTCTCAGCTTTTTTTGCGTGGTTTCCGTATTGGGGCCCGCTCTTTCTCGGATATTTGTTTTGGCATCAGTGGATGCACTATGTGCAGGGGCGCTACATCTCGCGTATCAATTGGGTACTTCTAGAGATTAAGGTTCCTAAGGAGATTCATAAGACTCCGCTTGCGATGGAGATTATGCTAAACGCGCTTTATCAATCATCAGGAAAGATTGTATGGTTTGATAAAATCTGGAAGGGGAAAATAAAAGATTGGTTTTCACTGGAGATGGTGTCGATAGATGGTAATATTCATTTTTTTATTCGCACTCCTGCGTTTTATAAAAACGTTATTGAGGCGCAACTTTACGCGCAGTATCCAGATATAGAAATACACGAGGTTCCAGATTACACTCGCTATGTGGATTATCGTGGGAAAAAAGGCGACTGGGAAATGATTAGCTCAGAATATACTCTTGCAAAAGAAGACGCATATCCAATCAAAACATATGTTGATTATGGTATGGACAAGGAGGGAGTGAAAGAGGAATTCAAAATTGACCCTCTCACTTCTATCATTGAGTATTTAGGTTCTGTTGGAAAAGACGAGCAGATTTGGATTCAGATACTTGTACAGTCGGCAAGTAAGAGATATAAAAAACCTGACGGCTCAATGGGAGATTGGAAGGATGAAGGGAAGGCGCTTATTGAAAAAATAATGAAGCGTGATCAGAAGACAGATGAAGGGTTTGCAAAGCTTTTTATGACCACAAAAGGCGAGCAAGATGCTGTTGCGGCCATTGAGCGTAGCATAAATAAACTTGGTTTTGATTGTGGAATTCGCGCGATATATTTTGGGAAAAAGGATAAGGCAGATTTCAGCCACATAAAAGCCCTTGGCGGGCTTCTTCGTCCATTTACTTCAAATAACCTAAATTCGTTCAAGGGCGGAGACCAAACATACGGTTGGGATTTCCCATGGCAGGATTACGATATGACTCGTCTGACATGGAAAAAAGTTGAGATGTTTGAGGCATACAAGCAACGCTCGTGGTTCCACTTGCCATGCAAGCTGAAACCTTTTGTGCTCACCACAGAGGAACTCGCAACTATCTATCACTTCCCTGGAGGAGTAGCGCAGACACCAACGTTTGGCAGAATTCCTTCACGCAAGTCGGAAGCGCCAGTCAATTTGCCGGTATAATATTTACCCGCCCAAACTTTTAGCAACTATTATGTAGTGGTTAGACTAAAAAAAGTATATAATAAAATCAGCTGATGAATACTTTTCTTAACTCGCTAAAAGTTAGGTGGGTAAACAATAACCAATGGAAACCCCAGAAGAAAAAATAAAGGAAGAAGAGATAAGTCGTTTTTCGAAGTTCTTGTTATCACTCGGCATAGAGGACCGTGGCGCAAAAATTTTGATTAGCATCGCGATTATCATTGTTCTTTTTTCCGCATACCTCTCATTTCGTTTGATGGCGCCGTTTGGTTTTCCAGAAAATAAAATGATTACTATTAAGAGGGGCGCTTCACTCACAGAAGTCTCCACGCTTCTTGATAAAGAGGGCCTCATTCGCTCGCAAGGTCTTTTTGAATTTTGTGCCAAGCTTGTTGGTGGCACAAAGCCTGTCTCTGCGGGGCAGTATCTTTTCAAAGAACCTATCTCAGCGTGCAAAATAGCAATCCGCATCGCGAGAAGCATCTCAGGAATTCCCGCAATAAAAGTGACAATCCCAGAAGGAATGTCCAACAAGGAGGTGGTAGTGGTGCTAGAAAAAAATATTCCAGGGTTTGATACTGCGTTTTTTCTAGAGCACGCGCGAGAAAAGGAAGGATATCTTTTCCCAGACACATATTTTTTCCCAGAAAATGTCACAGCGCAAGGTGTTGAGACTATAATGCTCGCAAATTTTAATAAAAAAATGGAACCATGGGCAGGCGCGATTGAGGCGTCAAAGCATTCAGAACGCGACATTGTTATCATGGCGTCTATCCTTGAGAGAGAGGCTTCCACTCCAGAAGATATGGCTCTTGTTTCTGGAGTACTCTGGAACCGCATTTCAAAAGGAATGCCTCTTCAAGTAGACGCAACATTTATGTATCTTTTGGGTAGGAAATCTAGTGAACTTACTGCTGCAGATTTAAAAATGAAATCCGCATATAACACATATGTGAACAAGGGCTTGCCTTCAGGGCCAATTGGAAACCCAGGTATCACCGCTATCAGATCAGCAATCCATCCAACAGCGACACAATATATGTATTATTTATCTGATAATGACGGTGTGATGCATTATGCAAAAACTTTTAATGAGCATGTTGCGAATAAGCAGAAGTATTTGAGGTAAACAGAATTTGTGGTAGTTTCTGCTTATGCAAAGGAACAAAGCGAAAAAGCCAAATAAGAAATCCAAAGGAAAAGTATACTTAGGTATGTCTGGCGGGGTGGACAGCTCGGTTTCTGCGGGGCTTCTCCAAAAAGAAGGATACGAAGTCATTGGAGTCTTTATGAAAGTATGGCAACCGGATTTTTTGCCATGCACATGGAGAGAAGAGCGCCTTGATGCAATGAGAGTTGCCGCACGTCTTGGTATTCCGCTTCTCACATGGGATTTTGAAAAAGAATATAAGGAAGGCGTTGCCGACTATATGATCCGCGAGTACCGCGCAGGCAGGACGCCTAATCCCGATGTCATGTGCAACAAGGAGGTGAAGTTCGGCGCGTTTTTTAGACGGGCAATGGCAGAGGGTGCGGACTTTGTGGCAACAGGGCATTATGCGCAGGTTGTGCGCGACAAGAAGTCAGGAAAATTCAGGATGCTTAAAGGTGTTGATGATGCGAAAGATCAATCGTATTTTTTGTGGACACTTGGCCAGGAGCAACTTTCAAGAACATTATTTCCGATTGGTGGATATAAAAAATCCGAAGTGCGCGCGCTCGCAAAAAGGTTTGCGTTGCCCGTTGCGGAGAAGAAGGATTCGCAGGGGCTTTGCTTCGTAGGCAAGCTTGATATGAAAGATTTTCTTGCGCACTATATTGAAGAAAAAGAGGGAAGTGTTTTGAATGAAAAAGGGGAAGTGGTCGGCACTCATCGTGGCGCGTATTTTTATACACTAGGTGAACGACACGGATTTACGGTGACAAAAAAAGGCACCGATGATGCGCCACTTTATGTAGTCTCAAAAGATTTTGAATCAAATACGATTACAGTGGCGCATCAAACAACCCGTCAAAATTTTTCTACGAAAAACTTAAGCGGGCAAGAAAATGCCCTGGAATGTGCTTCACAAACACTACGAGCCTCGCAGGCAAGCTTTTGTGTTGGAGGGGTGCCAGACACGGCAAAGAAATACACCGCTCAGGTGCGATACCATGGCGAACAATATAAATGTAAAATTACAGCATTAACCGAGAGTAGTTTTTCGATCCACCTTGAAAAACCAGCAATATTTGATGCTGGGCAGTCCGTGGTTTTATATGACAAGGAAGAGTGTATCGGAGGGGGAATTATTGAATCGTCGCGTTAATTATGCGACAATATGGGATATGAATAATGCTATTGATGATGTATGGGTCGTAAAAAGCACAGGCGAGCGTGAGCGGTTTTCTTTGAACAAACTTCGTCGGTCACTCACTCGCTCTGGCGCGGACGATGAAACTATCAACAAAATAGTGGAGCACCTTATCCCCGAGATTCACGACGGAATGAAGACATCACAGATTTACAAGCACGCATATTCTATCCTCAAGAAAAGTAAATACCCTGCTGCTATACGCTACTCGCTTCGTAAGGCTGTGCTTGAACTCGGACCGAGCGGGTTTCCTTTTGAAAAATATGTTGCAGAGGTAATGCGTGGGAAGGGATTTACTGCAGAGACAGGAGTGATACTTCCTGGATTTTGTGTTGACCATGAGGTGGATATTCTCATGGAGAAGGGCGACCAGCATATTTTTGCGGAGTGTAAATTTCATAATCAGCAGGGAATCAAAACCGATGTGAAAGTAGCGCTATATGTTCATGCGCGTTTTATGGATTTAGAGAAGGCTCATACTGAAGCGCACAAAAAACATGAGGGAGAAGCAAAGAAAATTCACAGTGGGTGGCTCATTACAAACACAAAGCTCACGAGTGATGCAATACAGTATGCAAATTGCTCAGGGCTGACAGTAATAGGTTGGGATTATCCAGAAAAAGGGAATCTTCAGGATTTGATTTTAGAGACAGGAGTGCACCCGCTCACATTTCTTTCTAGTTTGAGTCAGAGTGACAAAAATAGTCTATTGGAGCAGGGTATTGTAATGTGTCGCGAGTTAAAGAGTAGTCCAGTGGCACTCAAATCTATTGGTTTTTCGGATGATAAAATAAAAGAGGTTATAACCGAAGTGGATCAGGTTTGCCAGGAGTTCTAGCCGTAATCATCACACATCCTCGTCTGACTGCGTTGTAGGTATGTAGTTTTCTTTCACCGTAGCAAAAGTACACCTCAAGAAAACTACATACTTACGCCTTGCATACGAGGCGTGTGATGGTTACTTTTAAAATTGTGGGGCATTTGTTACAATAAAAAGTATGGATTTCACAACACTATTAAGCAGTCAGGATTTAGAAATTATTCTTAAATTATTTACAGCAATGTTTCTCGGGATGTCGCTTGGTATAGAGCGAGCTCTTGCTGGGAAAACTGCTGGTATGCGTACTTACGGTTTTGTAACAATGGGTTCAGCTCTTTTTGTAATTGTTGGAGTACTAGCTTCTGGAGGTTATAATTCAAACGCGACTGTTTTTACAGATTCCTCCGCGCGAGTCACTGCTGCCATTATTCAAGGCATAGGTTTTATCGGCGCCGGTCTTATTATTTTCAAAGGTTCAAAGGTAAGCGGAGTTACGACAGCGGCGGGCATTTGGGTAGCGGCAGGCGTAGGTGTAGCGATTGGGTATGGGTATTATGTTTTGGCAGTCATAGCGACAGTATTCGCTTTATTTATTTTCACTGGTCTTTGGTACATAGAAAACAAGGTAAAGGCGCTCGCTCATTTGTCGCCGGAGGATTAAAGTCGCTTTTTATGAAAGACCCCATCATTTTCAACCAAAGTATTTGTGACGTAAGCCTTCACAAAAAGAACAAACGCGAATACGGTGTATCCTACCGTGACCATTTTTTAGAGCAGTATAAGGTGGCGATTCAAGGGGTAGACTACACAAGTAAGTGGAAACACATTGTTAATAATTATTTTTTAACAATTCACACAGTTTTGCTTGCCGCAGTAGGGCTTTCTGTTGCGCGTGATCAAATTTCAGCGCCTGTTGTTACTCATGAGCTTATTCCAGTCATAGGGTTATTTATGTCTATGGCATGGTGGTTTACATCTAGAAACTACAACGATGTGCTTGCTGCAAAGTTTTCAATTCTTCACTGCATAGAAGAACATTTGCCACTTGCTATATATAAGACTGAGTGGGAAATTATGAAGGCGTCTTTTGGTAATCCATATCGCGCAGCGTTTATAGACGCTACTGTCCCATTCTTGTTTTTCACTTTTTATCTTCTTATTTTGTTTTTTGTGAGATAGCAGGTTTTATGGTATCTATATAGTACCTGTCCCGTTAGAAGTTTCCCAGTCGTTTAATAAAATGATAATGTAAACAACGAAACGGTAAGTAATATTTATGATTAATTTAGACAATAAAACTTCTAATGGGATGAACTCCAGAGAAATTAGAGAAAGATTTTTAAAGTTTTTTGAGAAGCGCGGACATACCATTATGCCGTCAGCTCCTCTCGTGCCCGAAAACGACCCCTCGGTGCTTTTTAATACTGCAGGAATGCAACCACTTGCTCCATATCTAATGGGCACGCCACATCCAAGCGGTAAGAGACTCGTAGATACACAGAAGTGTGTGCGTACCAACGACATCGACGAAGTGGGCGACAACACACACCTTACTTTTTTTGAAATGCTAGGGAACTGGTCACTCGGGGATTATTTCAAAGAAGACGCGATAAATTGGAGCTATGAATTTTTAACATCAAAAACAGAAGGTCTTGGTTTGGACCCAGCGCGCTTGTATATAACTATTTTTGAGGGAAACGATGATGCTCCGCGCGACAATGAGGCGCTAGAGATTTGGCGAAATTATATGCCAGACAGCCATATTTATTTTATGCCGGCAAAGTCAAATTGGTGGAGTCCTGGAGACAATGGTCCATGTGGTCCAGACACAGAAATGTTTTACGATGTTACCGAGCGTGGCTTGGGTGACATGACAAAAGAGGAGTATATGAACGCAGACGACAGACAGGATGTTGTGGAGATTTGGAATGATGTGTTTATGGAGTATGAAAAAAAGGATGGCAAAGTAATCGGTAAGCTTGCACAGAAAAATGTGGACACAGGCTCGGGGCTGGAGCGCGTGGTGATGGCAATACAAGGCAAGGACAATGTTTTTGAAACGGATTTGTTCGCGCCGATAATGCAAAAGATTGCGGATCTCGCCGGAGGAGATATCCCTCTTGATGTGAAGAGTATTCGCGCATCGCGTATTGTGGCTGATCATGTGCGTACAGCTATTATGTTAATTGCAGACGGTGTGCGCCCGTCAAATACCGATCAAGGTTACATTTTACGCAGACTTTTGCGTCGCGCGGTTCGCTATGCGGACATACTTGGTATTGGACACAACATGCTTTCTGAGCTCGTGCCTATTGTTGCAGAAAAGTACAAGGGCGTGTACGACAATGTTTTTGAACAGACAGACATAATTGTGAAGGAAATTTGGGAGGAGGAAGATAGGTTTAGAAAGACTTTGGAGCGTGGCACGAAGGAGATTGTCGGTCTTTTTGAAGGCAAATCAATTTCTGGCGTTGATGCTTTTAAATTGTTTTCCACATACGGTTTCCCTATTGAAATGACTGAAGAGCTTGCTTTTGAGCATCATGTTTCTGTGGACAGAGCTGGGTATGATGAGGAATTCAAAAAACACCAAGAGCTTTCACGAGCTGGCGCAGAGGGAAAGTTTAAAGGTGGTCTAGCAGACGCAAGTGAAAAGACGACCGCTCTTCACACCGCCACACACCTTATGCTCGCAGGACTTCGCAAGTACTTGGGTGACGGCGTGCACCAGGCTGGTTCAAACATTACCGAAGAACGCACGCGTTTTGACTTTACTTATCCACAGAAAGTGGAGCGTGATATTTTGGATAAAGTGGAAGCGTATGTGAATGAGGCGATTGAGAAAAAGTCAGTTGTTAAGATTGAACAAATGAAAAAGGAGGAGGCAAAGTCAAAAGGCGTGGAAGGAAGTTTCTGGGAGAAGTATCCAGATATTGTGAATGTGTACTCGGTGACAGCTAACGATGGCACTGTTTATTCAGCAGAGCTCTGTGGAGGCCCCCACGTTGAAAATACAGAAGGCATGGGAACGTTTAAAATTGTTAAGGAAGAAGCGTCCAGTGCTGGAGTCCGCCGAGTAAAGGCCACTTTGTCCTAAAATTATTTCATCTACTTTGTCGCAACTTCTTTTTTGTCTGTCATCGTATTTATTATACGCCTCCATCCAAAAAATCCTTGCTTCGCGTATCTAAAACAATTTAAGGACAAAGCGCGGGTTTCTTGAATAGTTAGCGAATTTATTGTACGATATTCCAATCAGCTAATACGCTGAAATGTTAGAAACTAACCGATAAACCAATACGATCAATATGACAACACAGGAACCAGATGTAACATTTCTAGAATATGTAGTAAAAGCGCTCGTAGAACATCCAAGTGATGTAAAAGTAACACGCGTAGTGGATGAGATGGGTGTGCTCATTACTCTTGATGTAAATCCAGGTGATATGGGAAAAATCATTGGACGCGATGGCAACACTGCAAAGGCAATCCGCACGCTACTCCGTGTGGTAGGTATGAAGAACAACGCTCGTGTAAATTTGAAGATTAGCGAGCCAACAGGTGGGAAAAGTCAGAGTGCTTCAAGAACAGTTGATGAAGTAATTGAAGATTTGAAGTAGGAAGGACAGAAGGGGGTCGGCGCCTTTGGCGCCGACCCCCTTTCGTGTATATTGTAGGAATGATTCGTTTCCATATCATCACTATTTTCCCAGAAGCCGTGCGCCCATATATGGATGCGTCTATTCTTGGACGCGCGCAGGAGGGCAAGCACATTTCAGTTTCCTACTACGACCCGCGCGAACTTTCTGGCAACAAATGGGGGAAAGTTGATGACCGTCCATATGCAGGTGGTCCCGGCATGGTGATGACCGCAGAGCCAATGCTACGCACACTGGAAAAAATCTCAAAGAGTATTGCTCGCAAGAAGAATACGAAGACTAAAGTAATTCTTTTCGCGCCAGGTGGTAAACAATTTACGAATGTATATGCAAAATCGCTCGTCACAAAGTACACTGACATAGTACTTATCGCAGGACGCTATGAAGGCATTGACGCGCGTGTGAAGAAAATTTTTAAAGCGGAGGAAGTTTCAGTAGGCCCATTTGTGCTTACGGGTGGGGAAGTCCCCGCAATGGTTGTGGTGGACGCCTGTGCGCGCCAAATAGAAGGTGTCCTCGGTAAGATGGAGTCCCTCGAAGAAGAACGCACTGCTTCTCCCGAAATGTACACCCGCCCCGAAGTCCTCGTCTGGAAAGGCAAGAAATATAAAGTGCCCAAGGTGTTATTGTCAGGCGACCACAAGGAAATAGAAAAATGGAGAGAAGGGAAAGTGTGATACAATTTTATGAATGCCAGAAGGAAGCCAAAAACAAAATACGGTTTACGCTTTTATTGACGCTTCAAATCTTTGGGCTGCGCAAAAAGTTAAAGGAAAGCTCTTTGATTTTGAAAAATTAAAGAGCTTTCTTAAGGGTAAACATCAGGCTCAAATCATTGAAATTTTTTATTACACAGCATACCCAGCAGCAGGAACTCGAGATTATCCACTCGATGGCAAGCACAAATTTTTTACTTATCTAAAGAAAGGATTAGGTTTCATTGTTCGTAAAAAAGAATTAAAACGCATTACTATTCACTCAGATAGCGGTGACGCAATAGAGGAAAAAGGAAACATGGACGTTGAGATGGCAATCGATGCTATTCATCATAAAAATAAGTATGAGACCGCAGTTTTTTTCTCTGGTGATTCAGATTTTCTCGCACTAGTAACTTATTTGAAACAAGGAGGTAGAAAAGTATACATTTATTCTTCAAAAAACAACGTTTCGGAAGAACTACGAACTGGAGCAAATGGGTATACAGATGTTCTCGAAATTGAAGATGATATTTGGGGACGAGACCTTAAATATCGAGAAGAAAAAACAAAGTAGCCCTCCGCGAGGAGGGCTACCCTTGGATGTAATGCCCTTACGGTTTATGGAAAACCGAAAGATAAACACATTATAGCTTTTTTAGAAGAAAAGTCAAAAGTTATCCACAGCTCAAAAAAACATTGCTTATTTGGGGGAAGAGGGGTACCATTGGGGGAATGAAGAAAATCTTAATTTCAGGGGTGGTGTTGATGGTAGTCTAAAAAGGTACCTGTGAACCGTACCCCATTTCCCATTTCCAAGATAATCCTAAATATCAAGATTAACCCTTGACAAGGAATACCTGACAAAGTATGCCAGAAGTAGAAATTATAAAAAGTATGCTCATTGCTTCCATTAGTGCAGGAGTCACTCTTCTTTTTGCGGGGATTATTTGGTTTTTAAGAGTCGCATACCAGAAACATGTTGATGAAGAAGTTGCCCTACAAAAAATTGAAATAATTATCATAAATAATATAACATCTCTTCAAAATAATTTAGGGTTCATTCGTCAATGGATAGAAGCCTTAAAAGATGGTACGCAATTTAGGGCGTTCCTCGATGATTATATTGTTGAAGAAGACGCAATCTTGAATCTCAGTAAGCCCGAGTTAATTAATGAAATGCTCAACATTAATTATAGATTAAAAAGGATGAACCTTGATATGAAAAATCTTGAGCAATTTTACAAGGAAGTACTTCCTGGTATTAGACATAAAAGTGATCCTACGCAGTCTGCGGCTAACCTTGTAATTTTTTTCAAAAAAATAATTGACGAGCTTAATGCAGTACTTACAAGATATGACACCCTAGAAGAACAACTAATAAAGTCACTTGCGGTAGTGCGCATTATTATGGAAATAAGAAACCACTCATTATTTGGCTACTTAAGGTTTTTCTCAGTCGATATATTCCCCAGGATTTCTGATAAAAAGATTGCAATAAAGATTAATGAAATACATAAAAATATGAAGATGAAAAAGTTAAATGGAATAGTGGTCAGGTACCTTTGATGGTTTTTACGGGGACAATCCGTAGAATTTATGGGTGCGCAATTTTGATTGACAGGGTTTATTGGTATGGTATACTTGTTATAACGGTAATTTGATTGCGTACTTGGCGCCGTACGGTAGGGAAAGGTTACAATTTTAATAGGTATTAAGTGTCTTTTATACCCTTAGTTAACAAAAAGGTGGATATTCCCTGCCTTTTTGATTTTTGCTATTTTGGGGCAATAACACTAAATAATGGTTAACTGAATATTTTACCCAGCCCTACTTCTACGTTTTGCCAAGAATTTAAAGCCCAGAAAATTTGAGGAAATTTTCTGGACGAAAAATTTAAAGGCAAAAATATATAAGTAGAGCTGGATGTAAGATTTTCTAAACTCGTTTACTCGTTAAGAAAAACTAACACATCACATATGCGAGAACAGAAACACTTTGCGCGCTACAAGAAGCCGCTGGTAGAGATGCCAAACCTGGTAGAGACACACTTGAAGTCATACAAATGGCTCCTAGAAGTAGGACTCAAAGAAGCATTTAAAGAATTTTCTCCGATAAAGGACTACTCAGAGAAAAAGTTTGAACTTGAATTCATTGGTATTGAACTTGGAGCGCCAAAGTACGACGAATATTTTGCAAAAGAAAACAATCTCTCTTACGAAGCGCCTCTCAAGGCTCGCGTAAAACTCATAAACAAAACATTTAAGAGTGAGAAGGAACAGGAAATCTTTATGGCGGATTTCCCTATGATGACCTCGCACGGTACATTTATCGTGAACGGGGTTGAACGCGTGGTTGTACCACAAATCTCGCGCTCTTTTGGCGTGTCATTCACTGTGGATGAGATCAAAGGAAAGCGTTACTTCGGAGCAAAGATTATCCCAGGTCGCGGAGCATGGGTGGAGGTGGAGTCCGATCCAGACGGAGCGGTGTATGTGCGTATTGACAAGAAGCGCAAGTTCCCTGTGACTGTGCTTCTACGCGCTCTTGGTTTGGAAAACAATGAAGCAATCCTCAAGGTATTCGCAAAGAAGGATGAGGCTGTAAAGAAAGTGATTGATGCAACTCTCGCAAAAGACACTGCTCAAACTCCTGATGATTCATTTATTGAAATCCACAAGAAGCTTCGCGATGGCGACCTAGCAACAGCAGAGAACGCTCGTGGTTTCGTGAATTCTATTTTCGCGAAGGAAAAGTATGACCTCTCAGAAGTGGGACGCTTTAAGTTTAACAAGCGATTTGGAAGAGGACTTGATAAAGAAGATATTGCAAGACGCACTGTTGACGCAAGTGATGTTGCGGAAATCGTTGCACACATTGTGAAGCTAAACGCTGATCCTCGTTCTCTCCCAGACGACATTGACCACTTGGGAAGTCGCCGTATTCGTTCTGTTGGTGAAATGCTTCAGCAGAAAATTCGTGTGGGTATGACACAGATGAAGCGTAATATTCAGGACAGAATGTCCACGATTGATACAGACGCTACAATGCCGGTGCAATTTATTTCCCCTCGTCCGCTTCAGGCGCGACTAAAGGAATTTTTTGCGACAAACCAGCTCTCACAGTTTATGAGTCAGTACAACGTGCTTTCTGAGATTGAGCTTCTTCGTACTTTCTCAGCGCTTGGGCCAGGTGGTCTCACTCGCGAGCGAGCAGGTATTGAAGTTCGTGACGTGCACACTTCGCACTACGGACGCCTTTGCCCTATTCACACACCAGAAGGTCCAAACATTGGTCTTATTCTCCGCCTTTCTTGCTACGCTCGTATCAATGATTTCGGAATGATTGAAACTCCTTATGTAAAGGTAACTAAGGGCAAAATCACAAAGGAAATCGTGTACATGGACGCTCTAGAGGAAGAGCAGTATAACATCGCGCACGCGTCTCTAAAGATGGACGGCGACCAAATCGTTGAAGAGAAAGTGGAAGTGCGCCGCGCTGGACACCCTGAGCTTGTAGATCGCGCAGATGTGCACTATATGGACATCGCCGCAAACCAAGCATACTCTGTGGCTACATCTATGATTCCATTTTTGGAACACGATAACGCGAACCGCGCGCTCATGGGTTCCAACATGCAGAAACAGGCTATCCCTGTTGTTGTACCAGAGGCTCCGCTAGTTGCTACTGGTATGGAGGGAATGGCTGCTCGCGACACAGGGCGTCTCGTCATTGCAGAAGTAGACGGTACTATCACACACTCAGACTCAAAAAAGATTATTTTGAAGGATGAGAAGGGCAAGGAGCATGTAAACAACCTCGTAACATTCTCACGCACAAACGGCTTCACAGCGTTCCATCAGCGTCCTATTGTAAATGTGGGCGACAAGGTTAAAAAGGGCGCAGTGCTTGCAGACACCTCATCGTCGGACAAGGGTCAGATTGCTATCGGACAAAACGCTCTTGTGGCATTTATGTCGTGGGCAGGTTCCAACTACGAAGACGCTATTATTCTTTCTGAGCGTCTCGTAAAGGACAGCAAGTTTACATCTATTCACATGGATGAGTTTGTTGTGAACGTTCGTGACACAAAGCTCGGGCCCGAGGTGACAACTCACGATATTCCAAACGTCGGAGAATTGAAATTGAAGGACTTGGACGAGGACGGAATTATCCGTATCGGAGCAGAGGTTCACTCAGGCGATATTTTGGTTGGAAAGATTACACCAAAGGGCGAGACAGAACTCACACCAGAAGAGCGACTCCTCCGCAGTATTTTTGGAGACAAAGCTCGTGATGTAAAAGACACTTCACTTCGTATGGATCACGGCAAGCGTGGTCGTGTTATTGGTGTAAAAGTTTTCTCTCGTGAAAAAGGTGACGCGCTAGACAGCGGTATTATAAAGAAGATTCACATTGAAGTTGCGCAAGTGCGTAACATTTCTGTTGGCGACAAGCTCGCAGGACGCCACGGTAACAAAGGTGTTATCTCGGTGATTCTTCCTGAAGAGGATATGCCATATATGGCAGACGGTACTCCTGTGGATGTGGTTCTTACACCGCTTGGTGTGCCTTCTCGTATGAACTTGGGACAGATTCTTGAGCTTCACCTTGGTCTCGCGGCTTACACTCTTGGCTACCAGGCTATCGTCCCTCCATTTATGGGAGCAACAGTGGATGAGATAAAAGGCGAGCTTGTGAAAGCTGGTTATCGTGAAGATGGAAAGATGCCACTCTTTGACGGACGCACTGGCGACAGTTTCGATCAAGACATTGCGGTTGGTTATATGTACATTTTGAAACTTAACCACATGGTTGAGGACAAGATTCATATGCGTTCCATCGGGCCGTACTCTCTCATCACGCAACAGCCACTTGGCGGAAAGGCGCAAGGTGGAGGTCAGCGTTTTGGAGAAATGGAAGTGTGGGCTTTGGAAGGTTACGGCGCGTCGCACGTACTTCGCGAAATGCTCACTATTAAATCAGACGATATTTCAGGTCGTTCGGAGGCATTTGATGCAATTGTGAAAGGCAACGACATCACAAGCACAAACATTCCTGAGTCGTTCAATGTATTACTAAATTATCTACGCGGGCTCTCACTCGACATTTCGCTCAATAAGAAAAAATAATATGAAAACACTACGCGAATTACAGAATTTCGACGAAATCGTTCTCAAGCTTGCATCTCCTGAACGCATCAAGGAATGGTCTTACGGCGAGGTTACAAAGCCGGAGACTATCAACTATCGCACACAGAGAAGCGAGCGTGGAGGTCTTTTTGACGAGCGTATCTTCGGGCCAGAAAAGGACTTCGAATGTTACTGTGGAAAATACAAGCGCATTCGTTACAAGAATATTATTTGTGAGAAATGCGGAGTTGAGGTTACTCGCTCTATTGTTCGTCGCGAGAGAATGGGGCACATAGAGCTTGCTTCACCTGTCGCGCACATTTGGTTCCTTCGTTCTATTCCGTCACGCATGGGGCTTCTTCTCAATCTTCCTATTGTTGATCTTGAGAAAGTTATTTACTTTGCTGGATACATTATTACAAGTGTAAACACAACAGAGCGCGACAACTTCCTAAAGGAGCTTGACCAGGAGTACAAAAATAAATCAAAGACGCTCACTGATGAAAATGGAAAGGAAAAATTGAAGGAGCTTCTTCTTAGCACAAAGCGCGAGCTTGAATCTCTTGTTGAAGGCAAGGTTCTTGATGAAATGACTTACCATAAGTTTGCTCTAAAGTACGGAACAGCATTTGAAGCAGGTATTGGCGCAGAGGCAATCTACAATATTTTCAAGAAGATTGATTTGGTAAAGTTTCGCGAGAAGCTTCAGTCTGAGCTTGAAAAGGCAGGCGCTGTTGAGCGCGCGAAGCTTCATAAGCGATTGGGTATAGTGAAGTCACTCATTAACTCTGGTGTGCGTCCTGAGTGGATGTTCATCTCGGTCATTCCAATTATTCCACCAGCGCTTCGCCCGATGGTAGCGCTTGAGGGTGGTAGGCATGCGACATCTGACTTAAACGACCTTTATCGTCGCGTAATAAACCGCAACAATCGTTTGAAAAAACTTATGGCTATCGGCGCGCCGGATGTTATCCTCCGTAATGAAAAGCGTATTCTCCAGGAAGCGGTAGACTCTCTAATAGACAATTCAATCCGTCGCGTGCAGTCTGTGGCTATGAACGCTGCGCAGAAGCGCACATTGAAGTCTCTCGCTGACACATTGAAAGGCAAGCAAGGTCTCTTTCGTCAAAACCTCCTCGGTAAGCGCGTAGACTACTCGGGCCGCTCGGTAATTGTGGTTGGCCCGCGTCTTCGCTTAGACCAGTGCGGTCTTCCAAAGCACATGGCGCTAGAGCTCTTCCGTCCATTCATAGTTTCAAAAATTATTGAGCGCGAACTTGCGTATAACATTCGCGGAGCAAACAAACTTATTGACGACAGTGTCGCTGAGGTCTGGGCTATTCTTGAGGAAGTGATTAAGGGCAAGTATGTTCTTTTGAACCGCGCGCCAACTCTTCACCGACTCGGCATCCAAGCGTTCCACCCAGTACTTATTGAAGGAAACGCTATTCAGGTGCATCCACTCGTATGTGCCGCATTTAACGCGGACTTCGACGGAGACCAAATGGCGGTACACGTGCCACTTTCAAAATCTGCTCAAGAAGAAGCAGGGAAGCTTATGGCCGCAAACAAGAACCTTCTCGGGCCAGGCAACGGCGATCCTATTGTAAAGCCAAAACTTGATATTCCACTTGGTTGCTACTCAATGACAAAGATTGTAGAAGGCGCAAAGGGAGAGGGTAAAATTTTCCCTACACCAAACAGCGCTATTACAGCGTACGACTTTGACGCAGTGAGCTATCGCGCAAAGATTAAAGTTATGGGTACTGATTCTCAAAAGTATGCAGTTTTTGAAGGCAAGCCTTTTGAAACTACAGTAGGGCGCCTACTCTTTAACAGCGTGCTTCCTTCTGATTTCACATATGTGAACAAGGAGATTACGCAAAAAGAACTTGAGGCGATTATTGATGAGATCATTAATAAATACGGCATTGACGCAACTCCTCCAATTTTGGACAAGATCAAGGACTTTGGTTTCAAGTACGTTACAAAAGCTGGCATCACTTGGGGTATTGATGAAATCAAGATTCCTGCTGAGAAAAAGGGAATCATTGCTAAGGCAAGAATAGAGGCTGAAGAAATTCGTTCTGAGTTTAACGACGGCCTTCTTTCTGAAGACGAGCGTTATCGTCGCACCATTGAGTGTTGGCAGGGAGCTCGCGGAGAGATTGAAAAGTTTATGCCAGGAACACTTGATAAGAATGGTTCAGTGGAAGACATGTTGAAGTCAGGAGCTCGCGGTTCCATTGCGCAGATTCTCCAGATGGGAGGTATGATGGGTATGATTATCAATACTGCAGGACGCACGATTGACTTCCCAATTATTCCATCAAGCAAGGAAGGTTTGTCTCCAGTGGAATACTTCATTACAACTCACGGTTCGCGTAAAGGTCTTGCTGACACCGCTCTTCAAACAGCAAAGGCAGGTTACCTTACTCGTCGTATTGTTGATGTTGCGCAGGACGCTATCATCACAGAAGAGGATTGTGGAGACAAGGAGGGTAAAATCATTCGCAAAGAGAACCTAGTTGGATTTGACATCCTTCTTTCACGCAACTTGAAAGGGCGCGTGCTTGTACGTGATATGGCTCTTGCTGATGGCACAGTAATTTATAAAAAAGGTCACTTGATGTCCAAGGCAGATGCAAAGGATGCTGAATCCCGTGGTGTTACTGAGGCGCATGTTCGTTCCCCACTTTCATGCAAGACTTCACACGGCATTTGTCGTACGTGTTACGGTCTTGATATTGGTAGAAACGAGCTTGTAGAAATCGGTGAGGCAGTGGGTATTATCGCGGCGCAAGCTATTGGTGAGCCTGGAACACAGCTTACTATGCGTACTTTCCACTCTGGAGGTATTGCGTCTGCTGGAGGTGACATCACTATGGGTCTTCCTCGCGTTGAAGAAATCTTTGAGAAACGTGAGCCAAAGAGTCTTGCGATTATTTCTCACACAAATGGTGTAATTACCGAGGTAATTAGAAATGAAAAGGAGCTCATTATCAAGGTGCTTCCTTCTGAAGGAGAGGGTAAAAAGAAAGGCGAGGCAATAGAGTACGAGACATCTGCAAAGCGTTCACCGTTTGTAAAAGTTGGAGATGCTGTTTCAAAGGGGCAACATCTTTCAGACGGTTCAGCGGATATTGCGGAGGTGTTCCAATATGCTGGAAAAGACGCTGCTGAAAACTACATTATTACCGAGGTTCTAAAGATTTATGAGCTTCAGGGCGCGTCAATCTCACGAAAGCATATTGAGGTGATCATTCGCCAAATGTTCTCACGTAGAAAGATTAAGGATTCTGGTGATACGATGTTCAACCTCGGGGAGGTTGTAGAGCAGGGGGAGCTTGCTCACGAAAATGAGCGTGTGGAAAAAATGGGTGGAGAAAAGGCAAAGGGAGAGATTGTTGTGCTTGGTATCTCGGTGGTTGCTCTTACTACAAAGAGCTGGTTGTCGGCAGCGTCGTTTGAAAACACAACACGTGTTCTCATTGACACTGCAATTCAGGGTGGAGTTGACACGCTTCGTGGTCTTAAGGAAAATGTTATCATTGGTCACCTTATTCCAGCTGGAACAGGATTCGGAAAGAATGGCGGAGTGCGCGAACTACCAGGAGAGGTAGCAGAAGAAGTAGCGTAGCACGTCGTGTTCGGTGAGTGCGCGGTAATATATACAAAATCGCATGTCATCAATCATCGAAGATATAAAATCACGACTCAACATTGTTGATGTTGCCGGCGGATATCTCAAGCTTGAAAAAGCTGGGGGGAATTTCAAGGCGTGTTGCCCATTTCATCACGAGCGTACACCTTCATTTTTCATTTCGTCTTCACGCCAAACATATCATTGTTTTGGGTGCAATAAGGGTGGAGATGTAATCTCTTTTGTGGAGGAAATAGAAGGCCTTGATTTTCAGGGAGCGCTGAAGCTCCTTGCAGACCGAGCTGGAGTGACACTCACTCGTGAAAAGCCAGGAGCAAGAGACGAGCGAGACGCTATCTTTTCGGCGCTTGAGCTTGCTACAAAGTTTTACGAGGCTGTACTGCCAAAGTTCGGAGAGGCAGTTTCGTATCTCACAAGTCGCGGGCTGACACCAGAAACTATAAAAAGTTTTCGTGTTGGGTTCGCTCCAGACGAATGGCGCTCGCTAGGGGACTTTCTTACAAAGAAAGGCATACAAGAAGAGGTGATGGAGAGAGCTGGGCTTATTGTGCGTTCACCGAAAGGATTCTATGACAGGTTTCGAGGGCGTGTGATGTTTCCTATTACGGATAGCTCGGGGCGCGTTATCGCATTCTCTGGACGAATTCTAAAAGAAGAAGCAGGGAAGACACTCGGCGCTTCTGCTTCGGCAAAGTATGTAAACAGTCCTGAGACTGAGGTCTTTCACAAGTCACGCGCGCTTTTTGGTCTTTCGCAAGCGCGTGATGCTATTCGTGACGGAGATTCATGCGTGCTTGTGGAGGGGCAAATGGATCTTATTCTTTCACATCAAGCAGGTGTAAAGAACACAGTTGCATCATCGGGGACTGCTTTAACATCAGAACACTTAGAGATGATAAAACGCTTCACAAAAAATATTGTGCTCGCGTTTGACGCAGACGACGCTGGAATTTCTGCGGCGCATCGCGCAGTAGTGCTCGCGCTAGAGCAAAATATGTCAGTACGAATTGCCCGTCTTCCAAAAGGAATGGATCCTGCTGATGTTGCTCTCAATGATCCTTCGCATTGGGTGTCGGCTGTAAAGGACGCAAAACAGGTGATAGATTTGTATTTGGAACTATTGCCGTCGCTACATAAAGACAAGGCAGAGCTTCGCAAAAAAGTTACAGAGATTGTTGTGCCTTTTGTTGCGTTGTTGAAAAGCCCAATTGATCAGGGTCATTATGTTGGAGAAATAGCAAAAATTCTGGGGATAAAAGAGGAGCCAGTATGGGATGAAGTAAAAAAAAGCGGAACAATGGCGAACGTAGTTCAAGAGACTGAAAAACTGGCATACTTAAATCCGCCACTTTCCAGGATCATACGCATTATTCGCGTCATAGAGGGTGTGTTACGATGGCAGGAAGGATTAAAAGAAAAATCCATCAGCAATATAGAAGATTATCGTGTTCGCTATGCAAAACTGCTTGAAGGTTCACCGCCTGTTGATGTAGTTTTAGGAGATGAGCTTATTTTTGAAGCAGAAGCGCGACTACATGGTAGCGAGCACATAGAAGATGAACTAAATGACCTTTTAAAAACTTTAAATGAGGAGATACTTCAAGAAAAGTTTACGACAAAGATGGCAGAGTTGAAGCAAGCAGAAACAGAAGGGGATGTTACTAAGGCAGGCAAAATACTCGCAGAGTGTCAGACAATTTCAAAAGAGTTACACGAGCTAACAAAAAATATTTAAAATCTATCATGCCGAAAAAAACAACTACAAAGAAAAGTAATAAACCAGCAAAGAAATCAGCCAAGAAGCAAGTAAGTTTACGTCCAAGACGCGAACTTGCTAGTTCGAAAGCTGTCGTCAAGAAACTTCCAAAAACAGCAAAGAAGACTACAAAAAAAGTAGCGCCTAAAAAAGTGCTGGCAAAGAAGACTGCTTCAAAAAAACCCGCAACAAAGAAAAAATCAACTGAAGGCTGGGAAGAGAAGGCTCAACTTTTGATACTCAAGGGTCGTGGTCGCGGTTTCATCACATACAATGAAATTCTCAAGGAGTTTCCCTCTGTAGAGCAGGATGTTATTTTTCTTGACACATTGTATGAAAAGCTTGGTGATGCAGGAGTGGACATTTTGGAAAGTGGTGGACTTCTGGAGCTTGAACCAGAAGAGGTTTTGACGCACAAAAAATATACATATAAAAGTGGTGATTCATCATACGATTCTATCCAAATGTATTTGAAAGAGATTGGTCAGTACCCGCTCATTTCTGCTAGTGAAGAGCGTGATCTCGCTCAGCGTATTCAGGCGGGGGACGAAGAGGGCAAGAACCTTTTGGCGCGCGCAAACCTTCGTCTTGTTGTGTCTATTGCAAAAAAGTACGTTGGCAGAAGCGCGGATCTTACCTTGCTCGACCTTATTCAGGAGGGGAACATTGGTCTATTTAAAGCGGTAGAGAAGTTTGATTGGGAAAAAGGTTACAAGTTTTCAACATACGCGACTTGGTGGATTCGTCAGGCAATTACACGCGCGCTTGCGGATCAGTCGCGCACAATTCGCATCCCTGTGCACATGGTGGAAACTATTTCAAAGTACAAGCAGGTTGTTCGTCGTTTGTCGCAGGACCTAGGGCGCGAACCGCTTCCAGGAGAGGTAGCTACAGAGATGGGTCTTGATGTTGAAAAGATTTATAATATCAAAAAGATTGACCAAGATACGGTGTCTTTGGAAAAGCCTATCGGTGATGATGATGATAAGTCCACACTTGGCGAGTTTATTGCAGATGATAAAATTCTTTCTCCTGCGCAGGATTCAGCTCAGCGAATTCTTTCAGACCAAGTGAAAGAAATCCTAAACGACCTTTCAGAAAAGGAGAGAAAGATTCTTGAGCTTCGCCATGGACTTGTGGATGGCGTAGTACATACACTTGAGGAAGTCGGTCGCGAGTTCCAAGTGACTCGTGAGCGAATTAGGCAAATTGAAGCGAAGGCGATAGAGAAAATCCGCGCGCACGACAAGGTGGATAAGTTGCGGAATTACTAGTTTTTGAGGGTCAGGCTCTTTTTGAGACACAACTTTTTACGGTACGGATTTTTTGAAGCTTAAAAAATCCTGAAATGCTCGTGTCGACACACTCGCAACCCCATAAAAAGTTGTGTCTCAATGAGCCTCACACAATAATTAGTAATGTCCTTACGAGAAAGTAAAAAAGACGGACACCTGCGTGTCCGCCTTTTGGGTTGTCAGTGAAGAACATCATTGCATGGGCTGCTAGCGCTCCCCTTATTTCATTATTTCAGAAATTCGCACACAACAGTGCCGATCATGAGCAATAAGAGAAGCTGGCATGTAATGCTCTCTTTAGCTGCTCTGATCAACGCCCTTTTTAAGGCAATGTTGTACGCCTCAATACGTACATAGATGGGGACTGATTTCATTTCATTTCTCCAAAAAAGTTAAAGAACAAACTCTAAATTAGAACCCCTTAATTTTACACAAAAGGAGCTTCTTTGTCAATACCTTATAAAAACCGCCTTGGGGGGAGGTTTTTATGTGTAGAGGAACGAGTTTATTTGAGAAGCGCATCAATCTGCGCCTTTACCTGTTCGTATGGTTGCGCGCCGTTTATGCTTGATACAGGTTTTTTGTTGACAAGAATTATTGAAAAGGGTGTACCACTTACTCCTGCTTTTTTACCACCTGCAATGTGTTTATCTACTGTTGCCTTCATCTCGCCACTATCAAGACACTTATTGAATGCATCAATATCAAGACCAATAGATCCTGCAATTTTTGGAAGCTCGGCTAGGTCAAGATTATCATTACCAGTCGTTATTTGGAATACGTTATTAAGGTATTCCCAAAATTTTGCATTTCCGCCAAGCTTATTTGCGCACTCTGTTGCCTCAGCTTCTCTCGGAGCCTTCGCGTGGAAAGGGAGAGGGAAGTGACGATAGACCCACGCAACTTTGCCATCGTTACCGTAGTCATTCATTATTTTTTGCATCGTTGGATGAAAAGATTTACAGAAAGGACACTCGGTGTCCGAGTACTCCACAATAACAATTTTCGCATTTGGGTTTCCTATAATATGGTCATCAGAATTTACAGCATCAACTGAGCTGGTTGGAATACCCGCAACTGCAGCCTGCTGTCTCCCGTCCCCAAAGTAAACTGCTCCTGCGATAGCAAGTCCTGCGATAACGATTGCAAATGGGATTGCATAATTCTGTGGTACTGGTTGTGTTGTTGTATTTTCTCCTTCCATATTTTTTTTATATTAAACTTATTAAGTAGTAGTAGTATATCACAGACTTTGAATTTCACCTCCATTATGCTTGAATACAAGTATGAACATTACTAGCGCAGAATTCGTAAAGGGAATCCTCGGCACAGACCCAATTTTGAAGGAAAAGCACCATAATATTGCGTTTGTTGGGCGCTCAAATGTTGGAAAATCCAGTGTTATCAACTCGCTTCTTATGAGGAAAAATCTTGTAAAGTCTAGCTCAATGCCTGGCAAAACGAGAGAGATAAATTTTTTTTTAATTAACAAAAAGTTCTACTTTGTAGATCTCCCTGGATACGGCTTTGCTCGCATGGGCGCAAAAGGCGCAGAAAAAATCCGCAAACTTATTTTGTGGTATTTAGGAAGCGGAGAGGCTCATGTGGATTTTGTGGTGCTTATTGTGGATTCAGTTGTTAGACCAATGGCATATGATAAAGAAATGGCAGATATTCTTCGTGCTGAAAATATTCCGTTTGTTGTTGTGGCGAATAAAATAGACCGACTAAATCAAACAGAGCGTTCACAGAGTTTAAAAGCAATTGAAGCTGCTCTTGGGGTTCAGGCGTTTCCATACTCTGCACGTGTTAGCAAGGGTCGTGAAGATCTTCTAGAAGTATTAGAACAGGCAATCAAATAGAAAACAGCGCCTATTTGGGCGCTGTTTGTTAGTAGTGGTCATGGCCATGTTCTTCGTGATCATGATCATAACCAAGAATGTCGTCATGAAGGTCGGTAAAATGAAAACCAACAGACACAAAGAACAGTAGGGTTGTGACGACAAGAAACAATGTCCGCCCTCTTGTTTTCTCTGGATGACGAAAATATCTGAAAATACCGTAAATGTGAAATACAACAAGAAACGGTATTACATCGTGCATCAATTCGTCAAAAAAGAACCCAATCAGCGAGCCTGTAGTGGTAAATAATGCAATACTGAGCGAAACAACACAGCACCATGGAATTGAAAGAATCGTATGAGTTAAGCTTCTTCCAAGAGAACCATTACCGTTATGTCTACCATTAAGAATTTTCACAATACACTCCTTTTGTTGGTGATCTTGAGATATCCTAACATAGCCATTTGACAAATGCAACTCAGTTGCGTTAGTATATATTAATGATTGACGATACACTTCGCGTACTTAGGGAAAAGGGTTACCGTATAACCAGCACTCGCAAGGCTGTTCTTGAGACTTTTGTAGATGAAGCAAAGCCTATTTCTGCTGAAGGCCTGATTAAGAACCTTGCTAGGAAAAAATTATATCCAAACAAGACAACAATATATCGTGAGCTGGATACGTTGCGCGCGGGTGGATTTATTAAGGAGGTTCAGCTTGGGTTGGATCGCCGAGTGTATGAAGTCACGTCGCTTGGACATCATCATCATCTTATTTGCACAAAATGTGATTGCATTGAAGATATTCATATGGAAAATGATATGATTGCCTATGAAAGAAATATTATGAAAAAGAAATCATTTAAAGTTTTTGATCATTCTCTTGAATTTTTTGGGCTGTGCGCGAGGTGTCAGTAGTTAATCGCTTAATTTTATAACAAAACAAGATGCTAAAAATAATTATCAACTACAAATTTGTTTTTCTAACTGCTGTTATTGTTGTTGTATTGACGTCATTAATGATGCTGTCCTCGCGCGTGCCAAAAATTAGCACAAGCAACGAAAGAATTCACATTGTTACAAGTTTTTACCCACTTTCAAATATAGCAAGCGCTATTGGTGGCAACCTTGTATCTGTAACTAATCTTGTCCCAGCTGGCGTGGAAGCGCATGACTTTGAGCCATCACCTCGCGATTTGGTGGAAATAGGAAATGCTGACGCACTCATTTACAATGGCGCCTCATTAGAAGCATGGATAGCTAAATGGGAAAAGGGCAATACTCCTAAGCCAAAAAATACTGTCAATATGGCAGAGACGCTAAAGAAACAAGCGGTAGTTTTGTTTACAAAAGACGGCGCTACCGATCCTCATTTTTGGCTTGACCCAGTAATAATGAAAAGCGAGGTAGCTATCATCCGTGATTTACTCATAGAGATAGATCCCTCACACAAGGATTTGTTCACTGAAAACGCAAGGCGCTACACTAGCGCGCTTGACCTCCTTGACGAACATTTTCGTGTTGGACTATCATCATGTGTATTGCGAGATATTATAGTTTTGCATGAGGCGTTCAACTATCCAGCAAGCCGATACAGTATTAAGGCAACTTCAATAGAAGGAATTTCTCCAGATGATGAACCATCGCCAAAAGAGCTTGCGCGCATAATCAATCTAGCGCGAGAAAAAGGTGTTAAACATATTTTCTTTGAAACAGTCGCAAGCCCAAAGTTTTCAGAGCTTATTGCTCGTGAGATTGGCGGTGCAACACTTGTGTTGAACCCTATTGAAAGTCTAAGACCAGATGAGGTACAATCAGGAGAAGATTACTTTTCTATTATGGAGATGAATCTAAACAATCTGCAAATAGCAATGCAATGCAATTAAATATGATTTCAGAACCGTACATTGAGCTCAATAATGTAAGCTTTTCATACGACCACACTCCAGTTATAGAGAACCTCACTTTTACCGTGCGAAAAGGCGAGTATCTTGGAATCATTGGACCAAATGGTGGAGGTAAAACAACTCTTATCAAAATAATTCTTGGACTCCTTCATCCAAAAGAGGGTTCTGTGATGCTTTTTGGAAAGGATCACCACGATTTCAAGGAAAAATATAGAATAGGTTATGTCCCACAGAGAGTAGCACAAGCAGATAAAAATTTTCCAGCCACTGTTTTTGAGGTCGTGCGAACAGGTCGCATTGCGAGACTAGGCTTTTTTGAGAGATTTACAAAAAAAGATACCACCGCTGTGGAGCGCGCGATGGAGATTTCTGGCATTGCGAAATACCGCGACACACTTGTGGGTAAGCTTTCCGGTGGAGAACGCCAGCGCGTGTTCATCGCTCGCGCACTTGCTAGCGAGCCAGACATTCTTATTTTAGATGAGCCGACAGTCGGCGTGGATATAGGCGCGCAAAAGACATTCTATGAATTTCTATCAAAGCTCAACAGCGAACATCATCTCACAATCATTTTTATATCACACGACGTTGATGCAGTTTCCCAGGAGACAAAGACGGTGCTCTGCCTAAACCACAACCTAGTGTGTCACGGGCTTCCGCAGGATCTCTTAAACGAACACATTTTGGAGCGTCTATATGGCAGCCATTCAAAACGCGTGCCACATAATAACAAATAAATATGCCAGAAATTTTTCAATACGATTTTATGATACGCGCATTTGAGGCAGGAATAGCAATAGGTATTGTTGCTCCTCTCATTGGCATTTTTCTTGTTGTAAGAAGGTACTCATTAATGGCAGACACTCTCGCTCATGTGTCGTTTGCAGGAGTTGCAATTGGTCTACTTTTAAAAATAAATCCAATTTTTACTGCCATAGGACTTTCCGTTGTCGCTGGGTTTGGTATTGAGTACTTACGGTCTTCTCGTCGTCTTTTTGGCGATTCAATTCTTGCGCTGTTTCTTTCGGGTTCGCTTGCTATTGCTGTGATAATTCTTTCTCTATCGGAGGGATTCAATGCGAATTTATTCAGCTATCTATTTGGTAGCATTTCAACTGTCTCAACAACAGAGCTTATTGTAATCATTACACTCTCAATTGTTGTAATTTTGGATGTCCTTTTTCTTTATAAGGAATTATTCTTCACTTCATATGATACAGAGCTTGCACAAGCAAGCGGTCTTCCTGTAAAAATGATTAATATTACAATGGTCACAATGACTGCAGTGGCTGTAGCGATTTCTATCAGCATTGTTGGTGTGCTTCTTGTTGGGGCGCTTATGGTTATCCCTGTCATTTCAGCAATGCAATACGGACGAGGGTTCCGTTATACGCTTATTTTGTCAGTTATTTTTTCGCTAATCTCGGTAATTCTTGGATTGATCTCCTCGTACTATTATGATATTGCGTCAGGAGGCGCAATAGTAATGATTGCTCTTATTATTTTTCTTATCTCTTTAGTCTTTGCAAAAAAGTAATTAATGAATTGTGTTAATGGGAGCTCTGTGTTATCATAAATTATTAATCAGTTTACTAACATACTGAATATTATATGATTGAATTTTTTTATTTTACTAAGTTTGTCATTTTTCAAACATTTGGTTTCTTTATAGCGCTCGCTGCTGGTGGACTTTTTATTTTTATTGTTCTTCGCAAAATTCATTCACTCAAGACTGCAATATGGCTTTCTGTTGTATTTTTTGGTATCGTGGTATTCGTTTTTTCTCCCCGCGCGTTTCCAAATCAACTTGAATATCCATTTGGAATAACGACGTACGGACCAGGCGCCAATCCCTCGCTACCGCTTGCAAACATCACTGATTTTTTTAAGAAATTTAAAACTATTGAGCGAGCATCTGATATTGCCCGCGACCCAAACGATGTCCCCCCTCCAATCAACCGCACGGAACCAGCTCGTGTAAAACTTGACTTAGTCACAAAGGATATTATTTCTGAAATTGCTCCAGGTGTTTTTATAGATTACTGGACTTTTAACGGAACAGTTCCAGGCCCTATGGTGCGCGTACGTGAAGGGGACACCATTGATTTAACTATCACGAACGATCTCACGAGTGTTGCTCCACATAATATAGATTTCCACGCTGTAACTGGCCCTGGAGGTGGAGCTGTAGTGACAAACATTGCTCCTGGCGAGACAAAAAAGGCGAGCTTTAAGATGCTTAACCCTGGCCTTTATATTTATCACTGCGCGCATGCAAATGTGGGGAACCACATGGCGCATGGTATGTACGGACTCATATTGGTTGAGCCAAAAGAGGGTCTTCCAAAGGTTGATAAGGAATTCTACGTGGTGCAGGGAGAATTTTATCCAAGTGGTAAAATGGGTACAAAGGGTCTTCAGATTATGGATGCTCACAAGCTTCTTGACGGACATCCGGAGTACATCGTATTCAACGGTCGTGTGAAAGGTACTGTTGGGAATATGTCGGCAAAAGTAGGAGAGACAGCGCGCATTTATGTAGGGAATGGCGGAGTTAATCTTATCTCATCATTTCATGTGATTGGTGAAATTTTTGACAGAGTATATCCAGAGGCGGCCATGGGTCCTAATTCTGCGATTTTTGAAAATGTGCAGACAACGATAGTTCCAGCTGGAGGTGCCGCAATCGTTGAGATGAAATTCGATGTTCCAGGCAACTATATCCTCGTTGATCACGCGCTCGCGCGTCTTGATCGCGGAGCATGGGGGGTCATAAGTGTTACTGGCTCAGAGAATAAAGAAATATATGAGGGCGTAATTCCTACGCCAGAAATGACAGAAAAGATGGGACACTAGGAAGCAAGTAAAAATGCCCAGCCACACTAGTGTGGCTGGGCATTTTTACTTGCTTCCTAGTACACCTTATCAATATGTTCCTTGATGTATTCAAGGTCGTGTCCATAAACTTTTTTGCCAGGGTTAAAAATATTTTTAGGGTCAAAAATATTTTTTGTTTCCTCAAATAAATGATAGATTTTTTCGCCATACATCTGTTTTAGGTACGCAGTGCGAACGAGTCCATCGTTGTGCTCTGCTGACATTGAACCGCCAAATTCAAACACGAGGTTAAATACTTTTTGTGAAAGCTCCATCACAATATCGCGGTCACGAGCGTTCCTTAGGTTCATCAGGGGAATAATGTGCAGATTACCATCGCCAATGTGTCCAGCGATAGTGTATGTAAGCTTGTACTCCTTCATCACCTCGGCAAGTTTTGGTAAAAACATTGGAAGCTTTTCTGGGGCAACAATTATGTCGTCTATAAAAGGAGCAGTCTTGTCTTTTCCACCGTGCTTTCTAAGCAAATTGAAACTTTCGTGTCGTATTGTCCAAAACTTTTCAGCATCCTTTTCTGTTTTCATTATCTCAATCTGCGCGCGGAATTGTTTAAGGTCGTCATACGCGATTTGTGCTTTTCCCATCGCTTCTTCCTCCGTATCACCTGTAAACTCAGCAAGGAGCACAAGCTTTGGGAACCCGCCACGTAGCACCATAAATGCTTCAGGAATAAATGAAAGCCCAAGCTTCACTATCCCTGTTTTTAGTGACTTCACAATATCTGGGAAAAAACGAATTGCAAATTGAAACGTGTGATCGTCGTACGATTCAAATGTTTCTGGTTTATGTTTAAGCACCTGCGTGACGACCTCTGATAGTTTGTTAAAATCAGTCAAAAATATCACAACTAGCTTACGATGTTCCTTTGGTTTTATCAAAGCAAATTCAATTTCTGTAAAAATCCCAAGTGTACCCTCAGATCCAGTGAATAGCTTTGTAAGATCAAAGGTTTTTCTGTCCCACACATTCCAAAGAGCGTAACCTGTGGAGTTTTTTGAAACCTTTGGTTTTGCGCGTTTAATTATGTCGTAATTTTCTTCAACAAGCTCGTGCATACGACGATAAATCTCTCCTTCAAAACCTTTGATGTTTTTCTTTAAAGCAAGCTCGCTCTCTGTTAATGGCCCAAGTTCGTATTCATTACCGTCAGAAAGCACAACCTTAAGACGCCTTACCCAGTTTTCGGTGCTTCCATAAGAGAGTGTCATTTCGCCTGACGCATTTGTACCTACCATTCCACCCACTGCGCACAGATTTCGCGAAGCGGGGAATGACGGCATAATAACGCCAAGCTTTCTTGTTTCAGTATCCATATCGCGATAATAAACACCAGGCTCAACAACGACTCTTTCAGTACTTGCACTTTTAATATGATTTAAGTTTGCAACATCTACAATAATAGAGTCGTTGAGCGCGCCTCCTGCCATCCCTGTTCCTGCAGCTCGAGCGGTGAGAGACAGTGTTGAGTCCTCGTCTTTTTTGTCAGCAACAAAGGAAACTAATTTTTTAATATCAGAAACGTCTTTTGGTTTGACCGCGAGTTCCGGACGAAGCTCAAATAGGCTCGTGTCGTTTTCGTATTTAATGAGATTCGCTACATCGGAGATAATCTCGCCTTCAAAACCGGCCTTGCGAATAGTCTCCGCAGTTTCAATATTTTTTTTCATATGAGACATATTGTACCCTAAAGCATTTTGTCTTCAAAATGCTCGGGCGACTCGCTATTGCGGGTTTAGCAACAAAAAAAAGCTCCACCAATTACGGTGGAGCTTCGATATGTTGTGTTCGATTACACTGTGAGCGATTCTGATACTTTTTTCTTGACTGCTGTCCCCGAAGTGGCTTCTTTCGAGTAATTTGCCACACCATTTGTTATTTTGTCGTGAACAAGCGGGTTATTAACCTTGAATCCACACTCTAGAAATCCATCGATGATTGCCGTGATGGATTCTTGATCGAGTGTTTGCTCAAAAACAACAGCCCGTTTTTCAAGGATTACCTCAATTTGAGCTGGTTGGTATTTTTTCAGCAGGTGGAATGAATGATCGTCTCGCCCAACACGTTTCTTGCCGGCATGCGCGCAAGATTCGAGAATGTCCAGATCAATCCTTTCCATGCGATTCAGAATACTAAGAGCCCGCAGGTATTCTTTCGGATTACTTGTTTCCAGCGCCACAAAGACGTGGCCAAATTCCGTATTGCCTGCGAGACTGCTATGGTATTCCACACCAAGACCACACTCGGTGTTATTGCCACGCGATCGCGTGCCGATAAACGGTGTAGAAATAACCTTCCTTGCAGGCAATCCAGGGCTATTGCTTACGAAACGAGTTCTTTCTTCACCCGCAAACACCTTAAGAATTTTTGTAATCAATTTTCACTCCCTCTAAAAAGAACTACTTCTAAATAAGAAAACGCCCAAAGGCGCCTTCCACTAACCCCTTTAAATCCAAGGATTTTACTGAGGATTTATTTATTATAGCATAATTATATAAAATTGCAATACCGTTACTTTGTGCCAATTGTGATGGTCGCGTCAAACAAGGCGGTTTCTGGGGCTGTGGTGGACACTGCGTCTGGGTAGGATTTTAAGACTATCTCAAGGAGAGATTGAGCAATAGCAGATTTACCTTCCTTTATTGCAACTGTTGTGGTGGCATACAGGGTTTTCTCGTTCCCAGTTTTTGCTTTTGCAAACCCTGCTGACTCTAGTGATGTTGCCAGCGCGCCCGCGATCCCGCTTTTAGAGGTGCTGTTTAATATGCTAAGTGTAAACGCTTTCTTGTCCAGAACCTCTGCTGGCGTAGTTGTAGCGGTTTCTGCAGATGGAATAGCCGCTGCGGGCGTTTCAGTGGTTTCCCTTTTTGCATCCATGCTTATGCCAAGCTTCTTTGCCACAACAGTGTAATTTTGCATATTGAGAGAGCTTGCACCTTCTCCTGTGTCGCCTGAAAACGCTGTGTCTATGTTTTTTGCTATAAATCCAGTAGCAAGGATAAAAATAAAACCCACAATAATAGCAAACAAAAATAAAATTCCAGGATAAATTAAATCTTTTGGATTTACGTCTGAAACTAGATCTTTGATTTTATCAATAAATTTGATCATATTTTTATTCTACTGTTTGAGCTACAACAGTAGCGCTATAGGATATATTTGAAGTATTCCGCCAGTCCGCGCTCCCAGAAGAGATGTTTAGGGAATTAATTTTTGTGAAGTATGGAAGCCTCTCAAAATCTTTGAGATAATTGATAAATATTGAAACATTTGCTGACGATATTGTGTTTTGATATGAGATTGTTGCAACATTGAATTCCGTACCAAGTGATGTTGGTGTTGGAGATGAGAAATTAAGAGATTGTGTGATGCCGTTCTTGAGAGCAATACTTTTTATGATAGCTACAAAGTCAAGAATGTTGTTTGACGGAATGAACGCCTGTATTATAGTTGTCGCATTTGGGCCGATGATGTCCGTCTCGTGCTTAAGGCTAGATAGCAGGGAAGTACGCTCGCTAAGTGTTGCGGCAAGATGACGACTAGTCGCAGTTTCATATGCCATTTTTGTAATCTTGCCAGAAATAAACATAATAGCACCAATAGAAACACTCATAATAGCTAGAGCTATTAATATATGTTTTCCAAAATGAGCAAAAAGATTTTTTGTTGTGAACATGGCGATTTTTGTTGTCTTACTTATATAGATTACTATATACTCCACACTCGCTCGGAACTACAAATCATATATTTGTAGTTCTCTCAGTCGCTTGAGTATAGTATAGCGTACTAGGATCCTTCAAGCGAAACGATATGCTGAATGGTATATTCTCTTCTTTATCAAGATTTGTTAAAGGGAGCTCAATGTCAGAAAGCATCTCTGATTCTTGCAACGTTTTTTTGTAATTATTAAGCGTTGTCCTGCTCCGTGCATTACCGACCAAAGAGAACCTATCTGTAAAATTGGGCGCTGAAAATGCGGAGATTGTGATTCCATCTGGTGTTCTCGCTACGAGTTCTGTTAACACAGCGCTCCATATCGGCATCTCTGATAGGAATATTGCTCCTGTTTCAGTAATCGCGTTCACATCCTTTATCAGTTTTTCTTTCTCAGCCAATTCTGGTGGCACGGCTCCTGCCGACAGCGTTGTTACTTGCTCGGCTCCCTTTTGCAACATTGATAGCATTGATACATACGCTATTGTGTACACAGACACAAAAAATATAGAAATGCTAATTATAAGGTTTCTCATTAGCACAATAAATGTTGTCGCGCGCTGGTACGAATATGCTTCTTCTGTTCCAACTGGCAAAAGTGAGATCAGGTTATCATTGCCTTCAGGGATTCTCCCGCGCATAGCTGACCCAAGAGCAATAAGCCATTTTGACTTTGGCTCTGAAATTTCCATGCGATTTGCATATTCGTCACACACTGTTGCATTCAGAAGCTCTATCTCGTTAATCTCTCCTTTTGTTTCAGACGCAATCGCATCTTTAACTTTTTGAATTTCATTGTGAAGATTTGCTTCAGGAACAAAACTAAGAGGGAGCGTCCGTGAAAAATGCAAGACACCCTCTCTGATGGCAAAGATTGTCGCTCCGTCAGGGGTCTTTTTTAGAAAAATAGTTGTAACACCGTCTTCAAGCTTTACGGAACGAGAGATCCCCGCTAGATGACTTTCAAGAGCGAGTGTTTTAATACCGGCTCTCTCAAGCGCTTGCACATAACCCTCTGCGACTTTGCGTGGAATCGTTGAGAGCAAGATCTCATTTGTAGTATTTGTTCCCTTTGTGCGTTCCCAGTCTAGATACGCGTCTTCAATTTTTATAGGTATTTGAAAACTGATAGCGAGACGCATCGCCTCGTTTAAGCGCTCATCTGTGACTGACTTTGGAAATGAAAAAATTCTTGAGTATATTTTGTCGTCAGGGATTGCAACAATAGCATAGTCTGTGCCAAGGTTTGCCTTTTCCCATATTTTCTTTAGTGTGTTTGCAAGAAGATCAATGTCAATTACCACACCATCGGCAATTATATTTGATGCAATAGGCTCCTCAATAAGAATAAGTTCGTAATCCTCATTATTTTCTGATGAAACACTAGTATTTTCATTCCCCATATTATCATCCTTTGGTTTTATGGTAACTTGGTTTTTCTTCTTAAGATTTGTATTTAAAAAAGCAACACGAACAACAGAGTCGCTGATCTCAATTCCAGCTACGCGCTTTTCTTTTGTAAGTAGGCTTAATAGGTTCATTGATTTGGGACAATTGACAATTAACATTTGACAATTGACAGCAGATTTTCGCTTCGCGAAAATCTGCGAGTCACATGTCAATGGTTAAATGTCACATGTTTGTACTCAAATAGTATACCAAGATAATTCTTTGCATGCTACAATAGTTGTTAACAGTACATCATTTATTAAACGCCATGAAGCTTCGTACAAAAACTTCCATCTTCTTTATAATATTTTTTGTTGCAGTTACATCTACAATTGTACTATATATTGATTATTCTGTAATCGGTGCATTCAAAAAACAAACACAGCACAATTTTCGAACAATTGCAGAACAAAGCGAAGGCATTTATCTCTCATATTTGGGCGGAATGAAAAAACGTGTTGTGGGCTGGACATCGGACAATACAATCCAAGAGCTATCAAAAAAATTAATTCTTACCCCCGATGGGTCGTTAGAGCGTTCGCGTTATGCAAGTGAATTTGCGAAATATATTCGCGAAAAAAAGATGCCTTATGATAGTACGATTATTGTCACAGATTTGTTGGATAAAAATGGCGTAGTTATAGCTTCAACCCAACCAGGCCGTATTGGCAAGGACGAGGCAAACGAGGAGGTTAGTGGACGCAAGATACACAATTTTGCTAGTACGATCAACTCATCTCAAAACGAGGTTTATTTTAGCGGTATGGAGTTTGGATACGAAAGTTCTAAACCGTATGTTAGCGCCACTGTGAGACTTTCGGAGCCCATTGGGAGCAATGAATTCAGTCCTATAGATGCAGTGCTTCTTGTTTACTTTGATAATACAAATGAGATTGCAGACTCGCTTGGTATAGGAGAAAGGGAAATAGATATTAAAACAATTAGCCGTGTTTCAAGGCAGGCATTTCTTGAAAGTTACAAAACCTCCGATATGTATTTTGTGAATCGTGATTATACAATGGTCACGCCCTCGCGTTTTATGAAAAATGTACAACTTAAGCAAAAGGTTGAGACATTGCCTGTGCTAGAATGTCTTGATAACGGAAAAGAAATAAGCGAGGAGTACGAAAATTATCAAGGAATTCGCGTACTCGGCGCCTCGATGTGTTTCAAGGATAAGGGTCTAGTGCTTTTGGTAGAGGTGCACCAAGATGAAATTTTTGCTCCACTTGCTACTCTTACCCGCGCGACTATCGCAGGCGGTATCACAGTGGTTGTTTCTGGTTTGCTAATTGCGATATTTTTTGTTCGACGCCCGCTTTCGCATTTGGATAATATTGTTCGGGTCGCAAAACGTGTTACCGATGGCGATCTGAATGTTTTGGTTGATGTAAAAAGTAAAGATGAAATTGGAGACCTTTCTGTTATGTTCAACACAATGGTTGGGTCGATTCGCGCCAGTCAAAAGGCATTGAGCGAATCTATGGTTGTGCTAGAAGAGAAATCAACAGCTCTTGAAAAAGACGTGGAGGAGCACAAGAAGCAAGAGCAATTTCTTGAGGAGTCAAAAAGGGCGACACTTAATTTACTTGAGGATTCGTGGAAGGCAAAGGAGGCGCTTGCAGAAGAGAGCAACAAACTGCAAACTATTATTTCGTCTATTGGAGATGGACTTATTCTTATAGATGGTTCGTATCACGTGGCTCTAGTAAACCCCACTGCATCGCGAATGTTTGGGATGACAGAAAGTGAACTACTTGGGCAGGATTTGCGCTCTATTGTGACGCTGTGGAGAAAGAACAAGGATGTGATACCGCCAAGTTCGTGGCCTATAGAGGAAGTATTATTAACAAAAAAAATCATCACTGGAACACTTGAGGACAACATTTCTCTTTCCACAGAAAAGCACCCAGAGAGAATCCCGATAGTCTTTTCGTTTGCGCCATTGGGTGTTGAAAATGCTGGTGTCGTTATAATTTTCCGTGACGCAACGCGAGATCGCGAGCTAGATGAGGCAAAGTCCGGCTTCATATCTGTTGCTTCACATCAGCTTCGTACGCCGCTCACTTCTATTCGCTGGTATTCAGAAATGCTCTTATCGCAAGACGCGGGGCCACTTAATGATTCGCAAAAAGATTTTATGAATGAGATCCACGGGGGCGCGGAACGTTTGTATCAAACAGTAGACTTGTTGCTCGGTATTTCGCGCGTTGAAAGCGGGAAGCTCAAAATGGAAAGGACGCCAATAGACGTTGGCGCGTTTACAAACGAAATTACAAAGGAGTTAAGGTCGCAGATTGATATGAAGAGTCTGTCGCTCTCTGTGATTCCGCCTGACCGTGAGTCAGTGATCGTCTGGCTAGACTCTCTCACACTGCGTCAGGTTGTTCTAAATCTTGTTTCTAATGCAATTCGTTACACAAACGAGAAGGGCCTCATTGAAATAAAATGGTGGATGGGTGATGAGGGTAGGGAGGTTGTGTATATGGTTCACGACAATGGTATTGGTATCCCAGAAAGGGACAGACCTCGTATTTTTTCAAAGTTTTTCCGCGCGGAAAACGCTCGTTCACAGGTGCCAGACGGCTCTGGTTTAGGACTTGCTTTGGTAAAGGAGCTCGTGGAGTCATGGGGTGGAAAGATTTGGTTTGACACTGCCGAAGGGCAAGGCTCAACATTTTTCTTTACGGTTCCTTTGACAACAAAGGTTGCTGATATTTCTGAACATGCTAAAATGAACGGAACAAACTAAGAATGACTGAACAAACTCAAAAAACAGTACTACTTCTTGAAGACGACAACGCTCTAAATCGCGCGATTGTGTTGAAGCTTGGGCAAAAAGGGCATCGTGTTATTTCAACAATGCGCGCAGAAGAGGCTCTTGATGTGCTGAATGTGGAGCACCCTGCCGTAGATGTAGTTTGGTTAGATCTCTTGCTCCCAGGCATGAACGGTATTGAGTTTCTCGCGGAGGTTCGCAAAAAACCTGAATATAAAGATTTGAAAGTAGTCATCTGCTCTGTTTCTGGTAGGGAGGAGTCAAAATCAATCGCGCGCGAGCTTGGTGTATCTGACTACCTTGTAAAAAGCGACTACGAGCTAGAAGCGCTTGTTGAAAAGGTTTTGAGCTACGCATAATATTATATAGCTGTGGATACAAATAAGAAAAAAGTGATGATTGTGGAGGACGACGAGCATATTTCAAAAGTGTATGAAATTAAACTTGCAAAGGAGGGATTTGCGACTTCTCTCGCGGTTGATGGCGAGGATGCTGTGGCAAAAATCACCGCAGAAAAGCCAGATTTGATTTTGCTTGACCTTATGATTCCAAAAATGGATGGTTTTGGAGTACTGGAGCAGATAAAAAAGAATCCAGCGACCGCAAGCATCCCCGTTGTCGTGCTTTCAAACTTAGGGCAACAGACCGACCAAGACCGCGCGCTTGGGCTTGGGGCCAATGAATATTTGGTAAAGGTAGACTATCCGATACAAGAGGTGGTGAATAGGGTGAAGGGGTACCTCGCGTAGAATATTGAATGGGCCCGCATCCTGAGCCCAAGGTCGTGCATTTATGGGCCCGCACCGTCTTTGCGAGGCACGAAGCAATCCAGGAGTTCGCCACGCTTGCTCTGGATTGCCACGCTCCGCTCGCAATGACAGGCACCCCAAAAGTTATCCACACCCCATTGTGCTATTTAAATATAGTTTGCTATACTATTACCATAACAATTTAATAATTATAAATATGAATTTGAATATGAATATAAAAGAGAAGCGTGAGGCAGGGTTCACTCTCCTTGAGCTCCTCATCGTGGTTTCCATTATCGCAATTTTGTCAGTAGCTCTTGTGCTTGTTTTGGACCCTGCAGAAACATTGAAAAAGTCTCGCGATTCTCAGCGTATGTCAGACTTAAGCACAATGAAGACTGCAATTGCGTTGTATACAACGAGCACAACAACGCCGTATATTGGAGGACTTACCAATAATAATGGTTGTAAGTTAACCCCTGCAGCTGCGTGGGATGGTTCTCTTGCACCAAAAATATTTTACTCTGTCACTAGTGCTATTACGGATGCAAATCTTGATGGTGCCACTGGAGCCACTGTAGCATCAACAACTTCATCGACATATTACACTCTCACAGACGGAACAGGCTGGGTCCCCGTAAACTTTGATTCACTTATCGGTGGTTCACCAATTTCAAATCTTCCTGTTGACCCTGTAAACACAATTGGAGCCCTCGATGCAGTAGATAATGGAGATTATGTCTACCGTTACGCATGCTCTATCACACCACTTGCATTCGAAATTAATGCAGTCCTAGAAAGTACCACATACACTACTGGAACTGATAACAAGCTTACAAAAGATGGCGGAAACAACTCAAATCTTTATGAGATTGGTACTAATTTGAAGATTCTTGGCACTGGAACTGACTTCTAGCATTATTAACTAACATTATCATTATGATTTCATTTACAAATATGAAAAAGCGCGAAGGAGGGTTCACATTGCTTGAGCTCCTCATCGTTATCGCAATCATCGCTATTCTCTCAATCGCGCTCGTGTTCATGCTAAACCCCGCAGAAACTTTGAAAAAAGCTCGCGACGCGCAACGCATCTCCGACCTTAAGTCTGTTAAGACAGCCCTCGGCATCATGCTCACAGCGTCCTCAACACCAAGTTTGGATAACTTCGGGACACTGTGCCTTACTGCAGCTGACGGTGTTGCTAGAGCTGGAAAAATCGCGTACAGTAGTGCGTCTGCGCCAACATGGGCGACACCGCCAACTCCAGCTACCACAGGTGGGGATGCAATTACAGGGTCTACTTTTACTAGCCCAGGATCCATCTCTTCAACCGCTGGAAAGGTTGATGGTACTGGTTGGATTCCTGTAAACCTAAAAGCATTAACAGGTGGAACACCAATTTCAAGTTTTCCAATAGATCCAACTAATGCCATTGGGACGCTGTCCGCAACGGACTTGGATGATTTAGTTTATCGTTATGCCTGCCAAAATGGTTCTTCAGCAGCAGGAAAGCCGTCATATATTTTTGAAATAAATGCAGTTCTTGAAAGTCAGGCATACAAAACTGACGAGCTAAAAATGGCAAAAGATGGTGGCGACAATGATAGCTACTATGAGACAGGAAATAGTCTAAACCTTCTACCAACTACAACAAACTTCTAGCCTAAGTATTCTCCCAAAAACACCCAGCTCCCCAAAAGCCGGGTGTTTTTTGTTTTCGTCACCCACTATCCCCAAATCCTACCTATAGGTAGGATTTGGGGATAGTCTCCATAGGACTCACCTATTTACCTAGGACCGTCCTAGGCAAGCTCAGTTATCTCCCATAGATCTCGCGCATATTTTACATAGGGTTACCCTATGTAGGATTATGCAGGGAACGCACGACCGTATTCTAGTCAATAGCTTGGACGCGATTAATTAATTGTATCGGCGCTAAAAATGCAATTCCCATGTGGAGGCGTGTGTGGTTGTAGTAATGCACATACTTCTTAATCGCTTTGTTAAGCACTGGCACATTACTATCCACTCTGTCTAAACATTCCTCCTGGATAGTGCGGTTGAACCGTTCGACATGGGCATTGTCATTTGGTTTGCCAATACGGGTAAACCGATGATCCTTTTTTATACGAGAGACGAACAATTTGCCAAACTCTGGTCCGTGGTCGCTCTGGAGCATCGAGAAATGAAACGGCGCAGCTCTTTGTGCCTCACGCACAAACCGAAGCATCTGGAGGCTGTTCATGTGTTCATACGCTTTTACATATACCCAGCGGGAGTAAACATCAATGAGCACAAAGACGTAGATGCGCTTCTTCTTGTCTACCATTAGGTGAATGGTGTCCATTTCGACCAAATCACCAGGGTTTTTAGGAAGTGGACGATCTACGTGCGGATGGTAGCGCTTCCAAGGGCTCCTCTTCTTCGTAAGTCCTGCACGATCAAGCACACGCTTTACCGATGACAGCGAAACTTCAACTCCATCATTCTTGAGTTCTTGATGCACTACTTCCGCGCAGCGCTTACTCTTAACTCTCTGCCCAAAGATTTTCCACACAAGATCACTTGGAAGTTCCTTGGGGTGGTGTCTGGGTCGAGAGGAAAGAGTAGGGATTGGGTAATATCCATACTTCTCTGCTTTCTTTACCCACTTACAAATGGTGCTGGACCCTACACCGAACCTTCTCCCGACCTCTGCTTTTGAATATCCTTTGTACACCATTTGCGCCGCATCACGGCGAACTTTAGGCATGTTGGGGTTTGTTGTGTATGACATGATATTTATTGTATCGCGTCCAAGCTATTGAACCATTACGCACGACTTGACATAATCAGTATTTTAGTGTAGGGTACCAAAACTGTGGATAATAAATATATAGATAAAAAAGGATATCCTAGATGGAAAGACAGCAATATCCTGGTTCATAGAACCGTAGCGGCCAATATGGTCGGTGGGAGAATTTTCCCAGGGATGGTTGTTCACCATATAGATGGTAATAAAAGAAATTTTAGGAAGAGTAATCTCTGGATAATGTCACGAATGGCTCATGAGCGCTTGCACGGCTTTTATTGAGCCAATTATTCTTGGACGTCCAACGTCCAAAAGTTTCCATAGGTTAAACCTATGGAAAAAACCAAAACAAAATTGGCGCAGGAGGTAGTTTTTTGTTAATATATCTAAATCTTATATTCAATATTCGGCCCAATATGTTGTTAAATTTCATCTTCGCAAACCTAAATACAATTGAATTGGTTGTTTGGACAATATTCTTTTTTATTGTTGCTGTTCGTTATATGCGCCCGCTTTGGGTAAAAAACATTTCATATAATTGGCTAGCTGGTATTGCTATAGGACTGCACATTTTATATGGCATAGTTGCCACCTGTGGACAGTATATTGTGTGGAGCAAGAGTGAGTTTACAAAAGTATTTCTTTCATCACCGCTTACAAAAGAAGTCCCGTTTCCGTCGTACTTTGAATTTCTTCGTCCTTTGTTTGATGGACCCAATGGATACTTTGCGTTCTATTCATTTCAACATTTTTTCTTAAGCACTATTGCGTTACTCATTGTTGTAGGGTTGTTTTTGCTATTCCTTATAGTGCGTTCTAAAACACACCCAATCAATTTTAGGGAAGGGGATATTATGCTAATCGTGCTTGCAATGCTTATTTCTGGGTGGCCCGGAGTCATTGTGCTTTTGCCTATAGGGCTTATTTCTGCAATTTTACTCTCAATCGGTGCTCGCTTCATTTACGGTATTGAACGCATCCCTCTCCCTCCATCATTTCTTCTCGCGTCTCCAGTCGCGTTAATCTACGCCATTCCAATCCTCACCGCCCTAAATCTCTACCCGCTCCTCAAGCTCTAGGTTTGTTTGTTAATGAGAACATCGGATTCAATTTGGATAATAGTATTCAGTTGATATATTTCGCCACCTAATATACCTTGAATTACGAAACTCCAATATTCCTGCATTGTCTTTGCGAGCGAAGTGAAGCAATCCAGGATTATGCGCGAGAAACACTGGGTTGCTTCGCAAGAGTACTTTCTCACAATGACGAGAAACCAGAGTTTAGTAATTCAAAGTAATATATTCTGGTGTCATACTATCCCCATTTTCTACCTATAGGTAGAATTTGGGGATAGTATGATACAATAGTACATGAGTATATATTATGAAGGATTATAAAAATGGAGAGCTTGCCAAAGAGATATTAATAGGTCTAGCACTCGGCGGATTTCTTGTTGCGTGCCTTGCTATGCCTGGACTCACAAAAATCGTTCCTTTATTTAAACCAGAAAGCGCGCGGGATAGGTATCGCGTTAAGAGGGCAATTAAAGGGCTTCATGAAAAGAAGTTAATAAATATTTATACACATAATGGTAATGAAGTTGTGGAAATAACAAAAGCAGGCAAGAAAAAAGTTCTTGAATACAACCTTGATGATATGAAGCTTAAGACGCCAAAAAAATGGGATGGCTTTTGGCGCATTGTGATGTTTGATATTCCAGAGTCGAAAAAACTAGCACGGAGCGCAGTAAGTCGAAAGATAAAAGACCTTGGACTATATCCGATTCAGAAATCTGTTTTTGTGTCGCCATATCTTTGTAAGAACGAAATTGATTTCGTCGGAGAATTTTTCGGAGTAAGAGACCACATCATTTATATTAAGGCAAAAGAGATCGAAGGTGTGGGCAAGCTTAAGGAGTACTTCGGACTCTCGTAATTGAGCGTATAGTATGCCGTTCACTATCCCCATTTTCTACCTATAGGTAGAAAATGGGGATAGCTGTGGTTTATCGGCTATTTGTGGGCCACTTGGTTGCCGTATATGTACGCTGTATGGTTATACACAGAGCATATTTATTTTTTGCATGATATAATATAAAGGCAATGCACATCGCAAAAGAGAAATTAAAAGAGATTGTAATTGAGTCGGGACTTGTGACTGATGAGGATTTTGGTGTTGCTGTGGAAGAGTCTCGTCGTTCTGGGCAGTCTATCCAAAATATTTTAATAGGAAGAGGGAAAATTCCCGAGGATTATTTTGCAGAGCTTTTGAGTCCGTATTATGGCACGCCAATAATTAATCTTAAAAAAGAGGGTTCGGAAACCATCAACCCAGACGTGCTTGCGCTCATTCCAGAAGCGTATGCTAAAGCAAAAAATGTAGTTTTGTTTGATTACGACAAAAAGCAAGGTCGCGCAAAGCTTGCAATGCTTGACCCATTTGATTACGAAACTATTGAATACGTGCGCGCAAAACTAAATGTATGGGTAGACGTATACATTACAACGGTTCCAAGTTTGCGATATGGCCTCAAGCAGTATAAGAAAAAAGTAGGCATCAATTTTGATCAAATTATTTCCGAAAACGTAGAGCAGTCACTCGCGGTTAGTGGAGATGCAGATGTCGCAAAGCTCGCTGCCGCAGTGCCAATCGTTAGTATACTAGACAATGTTATTGATCACGCAGTTTCTCTAAACTCGTCTGATATTCATTTTGAACCTCTGGACAAGGAACTCCTTGTGCGTTATCGCATTGACGGAATTATGCAGGAGATCGTTAGCTTGCCGCAAACTATCGCCCCTGTGCTTGTCGCGCGCGTGAAAATCCTCGCTGGAATGCAAATAGACGAGCATCGCGTTCCTCAAGATGGTCGTTTTCGTTTTGATATGGAAGATGGCGGTTCTGTAGATGTGCGTGTAAATATAATGCCTGTCTTTCATGGAGAAAAAGTTGAAATGCGTATTTTGAAAGGAGCCGCGCGCCCGCTTACCCTCAAGGATCTTGGAGTTTCAAACGATGGCATAGCGATACTTCAAAATGAAATTAAAAAACCCCATGGAATGATCCTTGTTACTGGCCCCACAGGTCACGGCAAGACAACATCGCTTTATGCAATACTTCAAATACTTAATACTCCATCTGTTAACATCACTACCATTGAGGATCCTGTTGAATATGAATTTCCTCGCGTTAATCAAACTCAAGTAAATCCAAAGGCCGGAATTACATTTGCAAATGGCCTTCGCGCGTTACTTCGTCAAAACCCTGACATTATTATGATAGGGGAAATTCGCGACAATGAAACGGTTGAGATAGCTATCCACGCCGCGCTTACGGGGCACCTTGTATTGTCGTCTCTTCACACCAACGACGCAACCTCTGCATTACCAAGACTTCTAGATATGGGCGCGCCGGCATTTTTGCTTTCCTCTACTGTAAATATTGTAATCGCTCAGCGTCTTGTGCGTCGCATTTGCTCCTCGTGCACAGAGTCTTATCCTGCTAGCCCAGAGATTGTGCGTATTATTAAGGCGCAGATGGCGCTTTCTGGAAACAAGGATTCAGCAATTCCAAACACTCTCTATCGCGGACGCGGTTGCAAGGTGTGCGGAAATTCTGGGTTTCAGGGGCAGATTGGTATTTTTGAATTGTTCAGAGTTACTGATGCCATTCGTGAGCTAATACTCCGAGAGGCAACCGTAGGGGAGATACGAAAAAAAGCGGTAGATGATGGAATGACAACTATGTTTGAAGATGGTTTGGATAAGGTGGAACGCGGAGTAACAACAATAGAGGAGATACTTAGAGTAGTCAACGAATAAAGGTCGCTCGGCATCGTCTTTTTGACAGGGCGCCACGCCTTCTCCTGCGGAAGGCTCGCTAATCCTCGGTGCTTTTCGTGCGGGGTACCGCCCGAGCCAAGCAAAGCACCTGCGGACCCTGTCAAAAAGAGGTGCGCTCGCTCTAAGTTTGGGTGCAAAAATTCAAATAAAAACAAAAACTGTTGTATAATTACGATAAGGTCACATATAAGAAATCATGAGCATATTTATTTACGAAGTTTACAATAAAGACGGGGCAATAGTACGAGGCGAGTACGAAGCTCTAACACGCGAGGAGGTTGTGCAGTATTTGCTTAGGCGCGACCTAACCCCTATTTCTGTCGAGGCGCTTCGCGGAGGCAAGAGAGGTTTAGATTTATCTATTTCACTTTTTGAAAAAGTTACTTCTGTTGATATTTTGTTTTTGGTACGCAATCTCTCGGCGACTGTAAAGGCAGGGCTCTCTGTGGTGGAGGCTCTGGATATTCTGATTGCAGACACAGAAAAAAAGATGATGAAAAATATCTTGAGGGAGGTGCAGGCATTGGTAAAAAACGGGCAACCGCTTTCTGCTGGATTTGCGAACTTTGCAAATCAATTTCCACCAGTATTTCTGGGTATGCTTCGCGCGGGCGAGGCTTCTGGCCAGCTTGAACGCACGCTCACAGAGCTCGGGCAGTATCTTTCAAAAGAGTACGCTCTTCGCGCAAAGGTAAAGAGCGCGCTTACATACCCGATAATCCTTCTCGTCGCATCTATTGGTGTTGTGTCGCTCTTGCTCATCTTTGTGCTCCCGCGTCTTACTAAAGCTTTTGCGTCCAGCGGAGTGGAACTTCCATGGGTAACAAAGTTCTTTCTCGGGCTGTCGGGAATGCTCACATATAGTTTTATTTTGGACGGCATAATTCTTTTTTTCACAGTTTGGTTTTTCCTATACTTCAGAAAAACAAATATGGGTAAGAAATTCTTTTTCTTTCTCATATCTCATATCCCTGTCGCGAACGAGCTAATAAAAAAAGTTGCGCTCGTGCGTTTTACGCGCACATTGGGCAATCTGATGGCGAGTGGGCTTTCTGCTGTGGGTTCGCTAGAATCCGCAGCCCAGTCTATTGGTAATCAAAAATATGAAATAGCAATCAAGGCGATTGTTGATAATGTGAAAAACGGACTCTCGATTTCGGACGCGATCGCAAAATTTCCAGAGCTCTTTCCTAGACTTCTCGTGAGCCTTGTTATTGTGGGTGAACGCACAGGAAGCCTTTCTGAAATTCTCATTACATTTTCAGATTTCTACGAAGAGGATGTTGACAACAAACTCAAGGGCCTCACTGCTGTGCTAGAGCCAATATTGCTATTGATAATGGGGCTCCTTGTTGGTTCTATTGCATTCTCAATCATTTTGCCAATTTATCAGCTTGTTGGGCACTTCACATAAGTATGAAAAATTCTCGCGGATTTTCGCTTCTGGAACTGCTAATTGTAATCGCGATTATGGCAATTCTTGCTGCCATTGGAGCAGGGTTTTATAGAGGGTTTGCAAAAAATGTGGAGCTTCAGTCTACTTCAAAAATAATTGCGAGCGACTTGCGACAGATGCGCGCAAAGTCAATGGCAGGGGAGAGCGGATACAAATGGGGCGTACGCTTTGTGAAGGACGCTCAAGGGGACTATTACATTACATTCTCAACAGACGGTACAAACTCCACAACCACTGCCACAACCACACTTTCATCTGGTGTCACATTTTCTGACCCAGCATCGGGGTACAAGGAAATAATTTTCAACAAAATCACCGGCACAATACCCACAGCAACCACAACGAGCGTTACTCTAGAGGACACAACAGCAACAACGACTGTTTCAGCTATCGGAACGATATACTAGATATGGAAAAAATTTCTAGGAATAATTACGCATTCATTGATAGCCAAAATGTGAATTTGGCCATCCGTTCGCTCGGGTGGAAATTGGACTTTGCTCGTTTTCGTGTCCATCTTAGAGAAAGATATGGTGTAAAGAAGGCCTTTTTATTTGTTGGTTACGTTGAAAGTAATAATGATTTATACCTCTCCTTACAATCAGCAGGGTTCCTTTGTATATTCAAGCCTACGCTTGAATATAAGGATGGCACGACAAAGGGTAATTGTGATGCCGAGTTGGTGCTTCGCGCAATGATAGAATACCCAAACTACGACAAAGCTGTGATTGTAACTGGCGATGGAGATTTTTATTGCCTAATACAATACCTTATAGAAAAAAATAAATTTGAGCGAGTTATTATTCCAAACTATTTTAAATATTCAGCGCTTTTGAAGAGATTTGGACGTAAACAATTGGATTTTATGAATGAATTAAAAGACAAACTAGAATATAAAAAAAGGACCCCATAGGTACGGAACCCTACGGGGGACTTTTCGTGGTGATGTGCACAGTATACACCTAACAAAAAATGTGTCAATAGAGTACAATATAAAATATGGAGGAAATAAATAAAAAGAAGTATACATTTGATTTTCAGAAATATTTGGAGAATAAATTAAAAAATCCATCATTCAAAAAATATTATGACAAATATGGCAAACAACTGGAGGCTTCTTATAAGTTTCCACATTCCTCCCAAAAAGGAGCGCTACTTCTGGAGCTTCTTATTGTAACATCAATCCTCGCGGTTATACTTTCCATCGGCGCGCAGTCGGTGTTTGTGAGTATGCAAAGCGGAAAGGTTTCAGGCGAGAGCGATACTGCTATGGGTCTTGCTGGTGAGGCGCTAGAGCAGTCGCGCTCTGTAGCGGACGAAAAGTGGCAAAATATTTATGATCTTACAAAGGGTTCGCAGTATCACTTTACTCAGTCTGGCACCAAGTGGGCGACATCCACAGGAAGCGAGCTCATCGCCCTCAATACTGGAAGTTTTACGAGGTATATTGTAGTCCAAAATATTTGTCGCGACACAACGGCAGGCGTGAGAAATGTTACTGGTATTACCGACACAGACGGTACAGCAACCACCTGCACAACAAGCACTGGCGCGTTTGATCCATCCACACAAAAAGTTACTGTTACTGTATCGTGGCAGGGGTCGGGAAGCCCCGTGACAATTAGCGACTACTTCATTCGCTGGAGGAACAAAGTCACAAATCAAACATCGTGGACAGGCACCGGCGATGAATCCATTGGCCCAATCGGCACGGAGATAGATACGACAGGTGGATCAATTAAACTCCAATAATAACGCTTTGTTGAGAGAGTCAATCGTGTTATCATGAAAATAAGATGATTTCTAGGAAAAAAAAGGGGCTTAAAATTTTGTTTGTCTCGTCAGAGCAAACAGGTTTTGCAAAGATTGGGGGACTTGGAGAAGTGATGTTTTCTTTGCCACGAGCGCTTCGTGAGATAGGGCACGATGCCCGTGTTTTTATGCCACGATACGCGTCTATCAATCCAGAACAACATAAATTAACGATGGTTTGTGAAGGGCTTGAGGTTCCATCGGCGATACGTAACCCAAAGAAAAATATTATTTGTAATGTATTGTTGTCGGTCCCGAATGGCAATCACAATGAAAACGCGCCAACATATTTTCTAGAAAATCAGGAATATTATGAAATGCGTTCCAATGTATACGGTTATATGGATGACCGTATTCGTTTCGCCTTGCTTTCGCGCGGAGCGCTTACTTTTTTAGCTCAAAAGAGTGATTGGATTCCAGACGTGATTGTTGGGGCTGATTGGATTACTGGATGGGTTTTGAATATTCTGCGTACAGAATATCAAAGCGATCCTCGTCTTTCAAAAATAGCAACTGTTTACTCCATACATAATATAGGCGGAAATCAAGGAATGAGAATGCATCATAGGTTTATCCCTGAAGGCGACCGCGACGACGGCTTTGGAGAGATTCCCGATTTATTCAGTCCTAGAATCGATTTTACAAACAGCGTTCGCAGAGGTATTTTGCATGCCGATGTCATCAATACTGTTTCTCCAACACATGCCAAGGAGATACTGACAGAAGAATTTGGCGAAGGCGTAGAAGGACTTCTAACAGAACGACGAGACCGACTATACGGAATCCTAAATGGCATAGATTACAGCACAAATGATCCATCAACAGACAATGTGCTTGCAAAGAATTTCAGCGTCAAGAACATAAATGCACGCGCGGAAAACAAGCGGGCACTTCAGGATCGTTTTGGGCTACCTAGAGATGAGAATGTTTTTCTCATAGGTATTGTGGCTCGCCTTACTAAGCAAAAAGGATTTAATTTGCTCATACCAATCATTGATCAATTTTTTAAGTCAACCGGCTCACAGCTTGTTGTCGTTGGCACAGGAGAGCCAGAAATAATGCAGTTTTTTAGAGATGCTGAAAAAAAATACCCACTTCAGTTACGCTCGCACTTGCAGTTTGACGGCACAATTCCGCGTGAAATATTCGCAGGAGCGGATGCCGTTCTAATTCCTTCTTCTTTTGAGCCGTGTGGTCTTACACAAATGGAGGCGATGCGCTATGGAGCTGTGCCTATTGCGCGTCGTATAGGCGGTCTAGCCGACAGCGTCAAGGAGTATTCCCCAGAGAAAAAAACGGGAAATGGTTTTTTGTTTGATGACTCGGACCCTATAGCGTTTCTTATCGCCCTCACGAAGGCTTTTGCAATATGGCAACATCCCGCGAGCTGGAGAGCAATCGTTAAAAATTGTATGAAGGAGGATTTTTCGTGGGAACATTCCGCGAAGGAATATGAGAAGCTATTTCGTCTTGCTATCCGCATCAGGCAGGATGACATCAGAGGAAAGTAGTCTGTTGAGTGGCTTCATCAGTCTGCTCTCGATGAGTCAATTTCACCAGCAGATACTAAAGATACTGCTGGCGGTTCGCTTAAATTACAGTAATTTTATCCACATATTTCTTTGATAAGTGCTGTGAGAATGCTACAATTAAACTAACATATTGTTTAAAATGATCATTTATTTTAGTAATTTTTTGAAAAGCGTTTTGTGTTTTAAGATACTTCCTTTTTTAAAGCGAGTAGTTGTTTCTGTTTTTATATTAGCATTCACGTTCTCGCCAGTGTTGCCAGCCACGAACACATTCATTTCAAAACAACTTGCGTTGAAGTACCCGCAATTTTTTAATGTTCCGGTTGCTCATGCAGCCGGAACAAAAACAAAAACTATTGAATTTTTTGTAGGGCAGGATCAAACGTCAGGCACTGGGGTTGCTGCCGCTGCGAACAAGAACTTCGTCTTTACTGTAGACCTTCCAGACGCTATTACTTCACCGACAATGATTAAATCCGCGTGGATTGATTATACCTTTCAAGGCGCCTCAACTGCTGCGCCAGGCGTAGTCACTCTCGGTCTTACCCCCTCAGGATTTTCAGAAACAGTATTTACTTCAGCGTCTTATTTGTCCTCAACAGAAAACTACACGATTCGCGTAAAGCCAGATTTTACAGCAGCAATGCAAGCTGCAATGCAAACTGCTGGAACAAAGAGCATTACTTTTAGAGCAAACGTCGCAGGTGTTCCAAGAAAAATGGAAAATGCGAAAATGTTCATTACCTATGACTATGACGATACTGCTCCTACGCAAATTACCACGATTAAATATCGCATCGGGCAGGCTCCCGGCAACGTTGCAGTAGGTGCAACAGGAGTGACATTTACCAGTCCAACAATGACGGTTACGGAAAATACACCAGTTGTCGTATCAGCATGGTCGGAAATTCGTGGGCATGTTCCTGCTACAGGCACAGTAGATAGCACTTTCACAGTCAACTATGATGCTGATGCTGTATCCAATTATTACTTAGACAATGCAGGAAGTACCGATAGTCAAGCGATTTATATTTTACATCCGAAAACCGCTATTTCGCTTAACGCTACGCACAATCTGAAGGTTGCCGCTACCGCAGGATATCAGATGAACCTTGTCTCGGCAGAGCAGGTGCTTACATATAAATTCAACTACTCAGCCTCAACGCTTCTAATGCAGACATCTGAAATTATGTTGGGTTCTGATGGGAATAAGGCTTCAGCTACACCTCTGGATGTTTTAGACACTATTACACTTCCAGAAAATACTATTTCTATCAAAAATGTGTATTTGCGTGGCACAGGTCACGCCGCGTTAAATGGCACATTTGGGCTTGCCGCACAGCAAGGAATCTCACTCCCTACTCCTGTTACAAATTATGCGTATACTGCTTCAACCGAGGTGATGAACAATTTCTGGGTATTGTCTGATGATATAAATGACCTTGGTTCTATGGTACAAGGCGACAATGTTATTTCTGCTACATTTACCGGAACAATGTCCTCACGCGCAGCACAAGCAGTTATTACGTATTCATTCCCGAAAACTTCACCTATACAATCCGGCGCCGCAACATTTTGGGCTGAACAGCAAACTGCATACGGAACAACAGGGACGCCTGTTGTGAACATCAACATAGCAGGTAGTCCTGTGTCTGGAAGCTATCGGTCATACACATGGGCAAATTCAGTAAATGGTGTGACATTGGACAGGGTTGCTTCTATTTCTGTTGATCCAACCCCTCCAAATACATATAACTGGAACTCCACGGGCGAGTATCAGTGGTTGCTATTCTTTGATAAAAATCTCGCAAACGAAATTGTCGGCAACGGCGCTTACACTATAAATCTCGGTTCAACAGGAAGCAACGTAATGGCGGCGGTGGAGCAAGTTTCCTGGCGCTATGGGGCAGCGACAACCAACATAGGAAATGGAACAAATCCAGGTAATACGATAATTGCACCAAGTGGTCCAATTACTGATTTAGACGCATTTACTCTCACAACAACAGAAGGCACAGATACAGTCACGGCTGTTACCGTTACGCTCGGGCCTGCTGGAGCTTTCAACAACATTGCGCAGGTTGATATCACCGACAACGCAAACCTTGCTCGGTGTACTGCGGTAACAAATCCTGCAAGCAATACAATAGTTTTTAACACCTGTACTTCAAATGGCGGGATTCCTGTTACAACAGGCGTGACTACATACAAGGTGCGTATTACGCCAAAGACTCACGCAAATATGGCGGTTCCGCCTGGCGCTCAGTATGCAACTACAGGAACAGTTACTGCTTTTACAAGCACGAATACACAGGGAGGCACTGATTCAAGTAGTGCCACAGTAACCGTAGACAACCTGTCCCCTAATGGAGGAACTTCAGTCAGTGGTTCTCCGGAAGACACCGCAAATACTTTAAATTGGACCACTTCAAGTAGCGCTGATTTTGATACGACGAATGGCTCGGTAGTCCTTAGGTGGACAAGCGCATCTGCAGGTGCAGAGGTTCCAGTAGAGGGGAATAGCGCATATGTCGCAGGGAACACGATTGGTACAGCAACAGTTGCTTGCGTGATCTCGAGCGCAGTATCAACAGCTGAAACTAAGATTGACGGTACTGGAGGAAGCGTTGGGTGTACGACAACAGCGCTTACAAACGGTCAGGCATATACATACAAAGTTTTCCAAAGAGACACAAGGGGGAATTATGATGTGGGAGTTCTTATAGGAACATTTACACCAATACTACTTATAAGCGTAACTACGTATACAAACACTACAGAACCAGCGCTTGATTATTCTGCCGCTTGCACAACGTGTGGCGCGCGTATTGGCAATGGAGCAGGTTTTAGGCAGTCCATTACGATCACTGGTGTTGGTTTTGGTACAGTGACAGCGGGGAACAGGTCTACTGCGACGAACAATATTAAAATCGGCACACATCAAATAGCAGATGCAAATGTTACTGCATGGACACCAACATCTATTACTTTTTTAACAGACTCTGCGATAGCGGGGGATACGGATACTGATTGGGGTGTTAATTTTGGTGGAGCGAGTGCGCTGGTTGTTACCGCAGCCGGAGCGGGTTCTACGGGAAAAAACTTCTATATATATCCACAGATCACATCAGTAACACAGCCGGTCGGTTTTTCTCAAGACACAGCGCGTGAGTACGATGCAGGAGATACCGATGGTGTAATAACTTTGAACGGAACACGCTTTGGGTCTTCTCAAGGATCTGGGTCGGTAACAATTGTCGCGCAAACTGGATCAGTAAACTCGTGGACAAACACTGCGATTGAAGTTCAAGTGCCAACGACTATTGTAGACTCTGTGAATACTGGGAGTATTTCAATGACACAAGGGACCGGCACAAATAGTAAAACATATACATACATAAATACTCTAAGGATTCTTCCGCGTATTACAGGGTTTACTCCTGCGAGTGAAGCAGAAGGTAACCCAGTGACCGTAAACGGCAACCACTTCTGTCAGGGCGTGAGCTGCCCCGCTTCATTTAGCGCTAGTAACAAAGTAACATTTATGTCTGGTGTGGATGCGACAGTTTTTACGAGCTGGTCCGCAACAGCAATCGTCACTGCTGTCCCCGTAGGTGCTTCAACGGGTAACGTGTTCGTGACTTCAAATGCACTCACCTCCAATGATAAAAATTTTGTGGTTATTTCTAATGTTCCAAATGCGCCTACGAACCTAAATCAATTTACAAATGCAGGGCTTACGAACGCTATTTCAATCGGTGGTTCTGCAAGCTCAACTCCAATTTATCTCACTATGACGGTAGCCAATACTGGTATCACTGGTGGAACGATGTATCCGCAAATTGAATACAAGCCGATCGGTACAGCCTTTACCTGTGTTGCTCAAACGGCATGCGGGTCTGCGGTAGAAGGGTTGAGCGCAGGCGCCGCTCCCGGCCCAACAGATTGTAGCAATCCTGCAAATAATTGTTCAATTGCGATCTCTCCGTCAGATGATGTGTACCATTGGCAAGCGCGTATAAGATTTAACAAGACTGCAGTTGATTACTATGGTCCGTGGATTTCGTTTGATGACGTGAACCCTGAAACTGCAACAGATTTCAAAATTGATACAACTCCGCCTGCTGTAACCCTCGTGTCGTCAGGAAGCCCAGGAAGCAACAGTGCGACAATCACATGGAGTACCGCAAGCGAGCTCGGTTCGTCGCGAGTTGAATACAACACCACAGAGGCATTTAGTGGTGGGTACAACTGTGCAGGGACTAGCGAGTGTACAGCTCTCACTGATACTTCGCCTATGGTAAATAGCCATAGTGTGCCACTTTCAAATCTAGGTTCTGGTACTACGTATTATTATCGTGTGCGTTCTATGGACACGGCGGGGAATGAAACGATTAGCACGACATATAATTTTTTGACTCAAGCTGTCACTAAGCCCGCAAAAACAACCAAGTCTTACATAAATGGAGCAACAGGGCTTGTTTCAGGTGCGACAACATACTACTTCACAGTAAGTATCCCCGAGACCGCTCCAACGATACAAAATGCATACATTGAAGTATTTGGTGTTGTTTCAGGAGGTGTTGGTACGGTCACAGTAAAAGCAAACGGCGCTCTATCGCGCGCGTATGATGTGAGCGCGACAAACCCAACGTTTTATCGTTTCCTCTATCAAATTCCTTCGCCTGGTACGGAGACAAATTTAAATTTAAACGACGAAGCTCCTTGTTCTGGAGCAGTAGTTCCTGGTACGCCGCCTCTTTGTAATAACATTGTTGTTACTCCAAGCGGTGTGAGTATGTATGTTTTGTCATCGAAGATATTGAATACCTATTCCTATACACCATAATATGAAAGAAATATTACAAAACAAAAAGGTCTTTATTTTTGCTGTCGCGCTTCTCCTCGCTATTTGTGCCGGTGCTGTTGTGTATTATGGCGGTTACAACAAAGTACGAACAGCTGTTTTTAGTGGAGAGAGAATAATCACCGAAACTCCAACTGTTCACATTATGGATTCGACCTCGGCTCTAGATGGCAAATACGCTGGTAGTACCGGTGAGCCAATTGAACTCGTTAGCAGGGAGCATGTAGTTATTGCGGGAGGGACTACCCCAAAGGAGGCATATTTATTTGCTGAGAATATTGCAAAAACCTGGTCTGAGGACGTGAAGCTTGTTTATATAAAATCACTTGGAACAGTTACTGTTGACGGGACATCAAGTGGTTGGGTTGTCGTGTTTGGGTCAAAGGAGATGAATCAAGGATACTCAGTATATATTACAAATGGAGCTGTTGTAGAGAAGGGAACAGTAGATATACAATCGTATGGTTATGAGTTGCCTTCCGATTGGTACGATGGCGTAGAGGCCATCAGGTCCATCCAGAATCTTCCCCAGTTTAGTAAATCAACAATCTCCGGACTTAGCTTTGCCTACAATGAAGACGGCAAGAGGTGGGGGTACGTGATTACCAGTTCAAACGGAACGGTGTCTGTTCCCGTCCGCTAATCATATTTTATGAAGATTTTTCATATACTTTTTTCAATACTTGGTTTTGGTCTCATTAGCTACGCGGCTTTTGCCGCTGATCAGGTTAAAACCACAGAAAGTATTATTGGTAGCTCCGATACCGCAGTCTCTACAAACCAGTCATACCTATTCAATCTCTACATTGGTGACAATCTAACCGGTGTTCCAAATCCAGTGAAATCACTTCATTTCACTGCGTCAGGCGTTTACACGGGAACCGGAAGTATTACATTTATGATTGATGCTGATGCAGGGACATCAAAAACATTTACGTTACCCAATGTCGGAGCCACACCGACTCCGTTTGAATTGGACTATAAAGACACGAGCGGGAAAATCGCACCAATCTCTGCTGGAACATATTCATACACTCTCAACTTCAACCCTTCAGGGGTAACAATTTATGGATTGGGCGTAAGGATGACAGAGTCGCATCGGTATGTACCTCCGGCATGCGCAGACGGCTCTCCATCAAATGAAAAAATAAAAACCACCGAAACTCTTGTGGCAAATTCTAACGTGATAGTCTCTACAAACCAGTCATACCTATTCAATCTCTACATTGGTGACAATCTAACCGGTGTTCCAAATCCAGTGAAATCACTTCATTTCACTGCGTCAGGCGTTTACACGGGAACCGGAAGTATTACATTTATGATTGATGCTGATGCAGGGACATCAAAAACATTTACGTTACCCAATGTCGGAGCCACACCGACTCCGTTTGAATTGGACTATAAAGACACGAGCGGGAAAATCGCACCAATCTCTGCTGGAACATATTCATACACTCTCAACTTCAACCCTTCAGGTGTGACGATCTATGGACTTGGAATCAAAATGACTGAGACGCACAGGTACAAACCGCCAGCGTGTGGAGGTATGCCTGCTTTCGGCATACTTACTTCAGCAGTTTTTGACTCAACAGGAAGCGCCGATGGGGCAGGGTACAACTCGGTAATGTGGAAGGGAACACTCGGTGGACCTGGCTCAAATGAGGGGAAGGTTGGTTTTCAGTTCTCTGCTTCTGATAGTGCAGGGGGGCCATGGACATATATTGGAGGCGCAACATGCGCGTCGGGAGACTGGTTTGATGCGCCTACTCCTGGCACCCCTGTTGAGCTTGTGGGATTATTAGCTACAGACGCTGAGCTATGCCGGTCTGCATGGAACAATAAACGATACTTCCGCTACAAGATTCGCATTTGCTCAAATAACTGTACAGACGCCGGAACATATACGCCAACAGTAGAGGATGTGGTGGTAAACTGGGCGCCGTAGTGGGAGAACAACTAACGACAAACAACTGACAACTAACAGAATACAAGATACAATAAGAACAAGAGTGATAATTGACTATGAATAGAAAATATTTAACAAAAGCATCGAATAGTATTTTTGGGTCAGTTGTAAGTTGTAAGTTGTCAGTTGTAAGTTGTTCGCGTACTCGCGGTATCTCTCTCCTGGAGCTTCTGATTTACATTGCTCTCTTGTCCGGTCTTATGGTGATTGTTTCTGACGCGTTTATAATGCTTTCAAAGGGACGCGGGCAGTCAGAAGCGCGGAGCGAGATAAACTCCGCGATTCGCTTTGCAGGCGAGCTCATCAAGCAGGATGTAAAGAATGCCACAGCTATTTCTGCGCCCACGCTTGGCGCTCCAGGTAGCACGCTGTCGCTCACTGTGTCAGGGGATACTATTTTTTACGATATGTTGGACGGGACTCTGCGTCGAAAGGTTAATGCCGGCGCGCCGGATGCTGTTACTGGAAGCTATGTTACAGTGGATGTGCCAACGTTTACACGTATTGAAAACTACAACTCAGTGCTTCTTGCCACTACTACAGCGGTTCAGGTACTGATGACAATGAGATACAATGCAGAGAGTAGCGATTGGACATACGAAGATTCGCTTCGCACGACAGTAACGCTTAGGTAGAGATGAAACAAATGACAACTTACAACTTACAACTTACAACTTACGCGACTACTCAAACAAACCAGCAGATTTTCGCGAAGCGAAAATCTGCTGTCAGTGGTCTGCTGTCAGTGGTCAGTTGTAGTGCTTTGCGCTCCCGCGGTGTCGCAACTCTCCCAACAGTCATGCTTCTTGGTGTGATGGCGCTAGTGGTTGCCGTGAGCATCACCACGCTTTCTTTTACCGAGCTTTTTATTTCACAGGGAAGCGCGCAGTCGTCACGTGCGCATTTTTACGCAGAGTCCGGCGCTCGAGACGCGCTTATTAAAATCGCTCGCAATAAAACATATCTTTGCGCGACTACCGATTGTTATTCAGTTGATTTCAGTACGAATGGATGCACCCTGTCTAAAGATTGCGCAAAGGTGCAGGTGACTGGCGACGCTACCTCAAAGACCATAACATCAAAAGGAATAATGAATGCCAATAAGCGAACATTGCAGGTTGTCGTTACATTGAACTCTGACGGTGAAATCACCGGTTCCGCGTGGAGCGAAGTCACCAACTAATTTAGGTTAGAAAAATATTATTTATTATTATTTATAATAAGTATTTAATTATCAACTTACTCACCCTCCAATAATAAGGTAGCGACCGCTACCTTATTATTGGGAGGTGTGATAGAATTTATGAATGCATACAGCTGAGGAAAAACTGAAAAAGAGGATGCGTAACTCAAAAATTCAGAGGGCTGTATTGACTTCTCTGTATACTGTAGGAGTGATCAGCATCGCATTGGCAATGCCTAACGTTCTCTCTGTATTGAGGCATATTGATCCAAATAAAAAAGATAGTGAAAATAGAAGATACGCAGTAAATAATGCAATCAAGAGATTACGCGACAAAGGACTGGTTGCGTGGAAGGAAACAGAAAAAGGTGTTTTTTTGAGATTAACCGAGGGTGGCGAGCGAACACTCAGGCTTATTGAGCGAAATGAATTTAAGTCTATTAAACCTAGGAAGTGGGATGGAAAATGGCGAATAATAATATTTGATATTCGCGAAAAAAGGAAAGGAACTCGCGAGAAATTTAGAAAAAAACTTCAGCAAATAGGCTTCCTTAAGTTACAAAACAGCGTGTGGGTATTCCCATATAACTGTGAGGAGATTATAACGCTTATTAAGGCAGACTATAAAATAGGGAAGGAGATTTTGTACATAATCGCGGATTCTATAGAAAATGACAAATGGGTAAGGAAATATTTTGAGCTTAAGTAGTAAAACCCACAATCATACTTATTACCTATTTAAACTTCATAGTTATAAATCTCACCCAATAATAAGGTAGCGGTCGCTACCTTATTATTGGGTGAGATTTATATTGAACGCTGATGTGGTAAAGAGCACGACTCAAGAAGTCGGTTATTCGTAACGTAAAGCGTCGATCGGGCTCTTGTTTGCGGCTGTGCGGGCCGGATAAAGACCAAAAATGAGTCCTATGGCGGCGGAAACGCCGATTCCAAGGATTGCAGCAGTTACAGGGAATGTAAACGTCCATGCGATATTTGTGAAGTTTGTGATACTGGTCGCTATTGACCAGGACAGGAATGCACCTAGGAGAATTCCTATTACTCCACCAACGCCTGTGAGAATAACTGCCTCTAAGAGAAATTGTGTAAGAATATTTTTATATGTTGCGCCAAGAGCCTTGCGAAGGCCAATTTCTTTTGTTCTTTCTGTCACTGATACGAGCATTATATTCATGATGCCAATGCCTCCAACTATGAGTGATATTGCAGCAACAGCAGCTAGAAATATAGTAAGAACGTTTGTAATGGTTGAGAGGCTTTCTGCAACCTGCACCTGAGTGATTACAAAGAAATCATCTTTTTCATTGCCGGTAATATCGTGGGCTTCCCGCAAAGTGAGCTTGATCTCCTCTGCGGCTTGGTCGAGAAGCTCTTCACTTCGCGCCTCGGCAATAATGCGCTGAAAGTGCTTGATGCCAAGCACATAATCCTGCGCTGTGGTGTAGGGAATAATTGCCGCTTCATCGAAGCCGAGCATGTCTTGTCCTCTTTCAGAGATGACTCCAATGACACGAAAATTATATCCTTTCATTTTGATTATATTTCCTACTGCATCGTCGGCGCCAAAAAGTTCGTTTTTTACCTTGTTTCCGATCACGACATATTTCGCTCGCGCGCGCACATCCTCGTCGGTAAAGAACGAACCGTCTTTAAGTGACATTGTAAAAATATCCTCCATAATGGGAGAAGTACCATAAATGGTGAGACTGAATGTATCGCTTTTGTATGAGGCGCTCGCAACTCCAAAAGCAAGTGGCATAACATCTTTTAAGCTCGGTGTATTCTCTCTGCGTCCAAGAAGATCAAGGTCGCGTTTTTTGAGTGAATCATTAAATATCTGCCCCGCATCAGACGGCCCTGTCGGTTCACGCCCAGCGCCTACTATAATGGTACGAGTCCCCATTCCTTTTACCTGATCAAGAATAAGATCTTGAGCGCCCTGCCCAAGTGACATCACGAGAATGATTGCTGTAACCCCAATGACTATTCCAAGAATAGTAAGGAAAGAGCGAGCCTTGTTTTGCTCTAATCCTCTATATGCTGTTTTAAGGTTGTGTTTAAAAAGCATGGTTATTTTATTAATATTCCTCCATTTGTATGACGACGCGAGCTGACTTTTTCATCGCTTTCAATTAGGCCGTCTTTAATGTGAATAATTCGCCTTGCATGTTCGGCTGTGTATGTCTCGTGCGTGATGAGAATAATAGTGTGCCCGTGCTTTTCGTTGAGTTCTTGAAGGGTCTGCATAACGCCACCACCAGACTTTGAATCAAGGTTGCCTGTCGGCTCATCCGCAAAAATAATTTCCGGACTACATACCAATGCGCGCGCAATTGCTACTCTCTGACGTTCTCCACCAGAGAGACGCGTAACATCGTATTCAGTTCTATGTGTGAGCCCAACTTCCTCCACCGCATTTTTTACGCGCTCATCCCATTCAACCTCTGGAATATCAGAATAAAAAAGAGGCAAACGCACGTTTTCAAAAACGCTTGAGTGGGGAAGTAGATTGAATGATTGAAAAATAAAACCGAGTTTCCTATTGCGAATATGAGCCATTGCGTCACCATCGTAAGTCTTTGCTTCCTTGTCCTCAAATCTGTAGGAGCCGTTTGTGTAGCTGTCTAGAAATCCAAGCACGTGAAGAAGTGTGGACTTACCAGAGCCAGATGGACCCATAATAGCTACAAACTCTCCTTGGTCAATGGAAAACGAAACACCATTAAGAACCGGAGTCTCTACCTCCTCGTTTACATATACTTTTGTAAGGTTTTTAGCTTCAATGAGGGGCATGTTGATGAATTTCCAAAGTGTTTATGTCCAAGACACGAATCAGCTGATTCGAAGTTTTTAAAGTTTGTAAAGTAAATTCAAATCTTCGCATCTCTTTATGAACTTGGTGACTTTATCGCCCTTTTGACTCATGATTAGTCCTTTGGCGACATGATGATAGTAGCTCCTTCTGTAACTCCAGACAGGATTTCAATGGAGCCATCGGAACCCTTTAACCCCACAGTGACAGGCACATCTGTTGTGGATTTGTCGGAATCTACTGCGCGAATATATTTGCTATTGTCGCGTGTGATTACAGCGCGCTCAGGAGCAAAAAGCACATTTGCTCGCGAAGCGGTCGCTATGTCTATATTGGCCGTCATTCCAGATTTGATGCGAGGGTCACTTTTTGTGAAATGCAGAGTCGTTTTGTATGTTGGAACATTGTCTATAATAGTCTCTGCTGGGCCTATAGCCGTAACCTTTCCTGGAAATGGAACATCAGAGCCGTACGCATCAAGCGTGATACGCGCCATATTGCCAATTTTAATTTTAGCAATATCGGCCTCAGGAACGTAAGCTTCAATTTCAAAAGATGTGTCAGAGATAACAGAAAATACTGTTTTTCCGATCGAAGATGTTTCACCTGCTTTTATGTCTACCCTTGTCACAACGCCAGAGATAGGGGACGTGACGCGATATTTTGCGAGTTCTCCGCGAGCAGAAAGCACACGCGCCTCCTGCGCTGACAACACCTCGCTTGCTGTCCCTGCCTCAAGTAATGCAAGCTCGTTATTTGCTTTTGCGAGAGTAAGTGTCAATGTTAGGATTGATTGTTTTTTTGAGTTTATGTTAGACAGCGCTGTTGTAATGTTAGCGCGCGCAGTGTTTATGTTTGTGCGATATGTGTCCAGAGCTGTGTTTGTAACAGTGCAGTCCAGAGATAGTGTGCGTCCTATAGATTCAAAAAGTGACAGTAGCCCCTCAAGGTGGGTGCTTGCGCGATTGAGAGCATTTGATAGATCGGTTTTTGATGGTGAAATCGGGAATGCCCCATTTCCCTCTCGCCATTTGTCAAAATCAAGCTCGGCTTCTTGTCTCGCAAACTCACCTTTGCCTGCAAGCTGACTATCACAAACGGAAAATGTATATTTGTATGAAGTGTTCTTGTAGCCGGAAAAAATTCCAGTTGTTTTTGTGTGCAGAGCGTCATCTGCTTTTGTAAATGTGTCATTTAGAATGTCAGTAACACCGTTATAGGCATTGTCCAGATCCTGCTTGTATTTTGCAAGTTCTGCTCTTTTTACATCAAGCTCCTCTGGGCGAGATCCTCGCTGTAGCTCTGAAAGACGCGCTTCAGCCTCCATGAGGCTTCCGCGAGCGCTTGAGGACTCAACCTCGGCTAGAAGCGACCCTGCTTCCACGTGTTTGCCTATACTTGTGTATACGCCCGCCACGCGCCCGCTTTTTTCAAAACCAAGGTCAACCGCAGAGGTGGACTGCACGCGTCCAGTAACACTTACTTCTTGTATCACATCACCGCGTTTGATAGTTGTGGTGTTTGGGATAGTAGAGTCATTTCCGCCTCTTACAACAAAAAATACTATTATGACGACCGCGAGTACTATACTGCCCCAGATGATTTGTTTTTTAGATAGTTGCATAAATATTAATTGATGTTAAATGTAGCGTTTCAATAAACTAATTATAGCTCGTTTGTATTTTATACTCAAGCATATGCGTTAGTTTATAGGTTCATTTCCGCCTGATGTTTCTTTGGTAGCATTTTGTCGTCTACGACCTTGCCGTCCTTGACTCTTACTATTCTGTCAGCCATCATTGCGTATTCTTCTTCGTGAGTAACCATAACAATCGTTTGACCGTTTTTATTCAAATCTAGAAAGACTTTCATCACCTGAGCAGACATATCGCTATCTAGGCTTGCAGTGGGTTCGTCAGCAAACAATATTTTTGGTTTCTTAATGATAGCCCTAGCAACGCTGACACGCTGTTGCTCACCCCCTGAAAGCTGACTCGGAAGATGATGAACTTGATTTTTTAAATTGAATGACTCTAGGATTGCAACTGCTTCTTTTTTTACGGTTTCGTAATCAATACCCTGCATAAGGCCCAGCAATGTTACATTTTCCAAAGCTGTTAGCTCGGGTATAAGCGCGTAATCTTGAAAAACAAAACCGTAGTTATCTAGTCGATACTGAATCGCATCTGCATCGTTAAGAGCGCTAACCTCTATCTCATCAACAAAAATAGAACCACTACTTGGTGTGTCTAGAAGCCCCATTTGGTACATTAATGTGGATTTTCCAGCGCCAGATGGTCCAACTATCGCTACAAACTGACCGTCAGGTATTTCTAAATCTACTCCACGCAAAACATGAGTGACAACTGTTCCGCTTGTAAAATCTTTTGTAATATTTTTTACATTAATCATATATTTATCTGCCTAGAATAGCATTAAGTGTGTTTTGCCTAATGATAAACCACGCCGGCACAAACGCTGATATTAGTGTTGATACCATCAAAACTGCTACGCGAACACTAAGGTATGAGGCATCAAGCATTAGTCGTCCGTCTGCCATTGGAAGAGATAGGGGGTGCTTATCAAAATATCCCTGCAAAAAACCAAAGAGCACAAGAGCTCCTAGCGAAATACCAATTATCGTATAAAACAATGCCTGTAGAACATAGGAAAAAATAAGAGCGGATGGATCAATACCCTGAGCCTTCAAAATTCCAAGATACCTTCTCCTGCTAGATGCGTTAACAAATATAATTACGAACACTGTAACTAGTCCGACAAGCACAGCGATAGCAGCAACAATATTGCCTATCATTGCAAATGCAACCTTTACATCTGACACACCTGACGGAGTAGCCTCGTTTAGTGTTTTAACGTCATTTTTTTTGTTTATATCATTTGCTCTTAGGTATTCAGATAAGTAGCCGGATGCTGATGTTGCAGATGAAGCAATAGCTATTTCAGAATACTTGTTTTCTGGCAGAGCAAGCACTTGACGCAATTCCTTGTATTGTACATAGGCGCGCTGATCTACAACTGATGATTTAGTATTTAATATTCCAACAACTGTAAATTCTCGCACCACTCCATTGCTAAATCTCACTCTTACTTTTTCTCCAACTAGAACGTGTCCAAGAGTAGTATCTCCGCTCGCTGTTTTTTTGGTGTACCCATCAACCAATGATGATCCTAGAACTATAGCATTCCAATCAGAATCAACCAGAAATCTTCCAGCAATTATTTTTTTTGAGATGTCGGTTGTTTGGTTTTCGTGCGCCACAGTAATACCCGCCACTGAGGCTCCCATACGCTGTGGGATCTCGCTCCCGCTAACCTCCTTGTATCTAGATTCCAAAATCACGCCTGACAATAATCTTTCAGAATATCCAGCAATATCTGGATTATTTTTGAGATTGTCCATTACTTCTCCAGGGTTCTGGATATATGAGTATTCTTTGCTTGGCTGAATAACAACATCAGCAAAAAGCGAGTTTTTAATTTTTAGGCTAATATCATCAACAATACCGTTTAGAAGGCCACCGACAACTGTCAGATTTAAAAACGTAAGTAGAAGTATTGAAACAGTAACAATTTTCACTGCTATTGATCCTCTCTGAATGTTTTTTAGAGCAATAAAAAAAGCGACCTTCACTACGCTTTTAATTTTCTGTTTTTTTATTTGCATATCTTAGATGTTTATATATCATACCATATTTTTGACCCATATGTTGAATATTGCTATAATTTATATATGAAAGCACTTACTGCGGGAAATAGAATGATAAAAATGTTTCCAAACGCAAAGCCGGATGATACGGTGGGGGAGATTGAAAAGTTGCTTGTGCGAGACGCAAAGAAGTTTGAGACTATAAATTATATATATGTAACTGACAATGAAAATCATCTAGTAGGTGTTGTTTCCTTGAAGGAGATCTTTCGAGCTAATAAAAAATTTGCATTAGGTGACCTGATGCAAACAAAACTAGTGAAGGTTCACTTGGGGGTTCATCAAGAAAAGGTTGCAAATTTGGCGATAAAACACAACCTAAAAGCGATACCAGTTACTGACAAGGACGACCATCTGCTTGGCGTTGTTCCATCAGATGTAATATTACAAATCCTTCACGAAGAGCATAGTGAAGACCTTTTGCGTTCTGCTGGAGTCGTTATTTCTGGAGACCCAGCTAAAAGCATTATTTCTGCATCTCCATTAATCTATTTTAATAAGCGCATCCCATGGCTCGTTCTAGGGCTTCTAGGGGGTGTGCTTGTTGCTTCTATATTGGGAGCATTTGAGGACGCTATAAAAGAAATGCTGACACTTGCCGCGTTCATACCAGCAATTGTTTATATGTCTGACGCAGTGGGCTCTCAATCACAAACAATTTTTATTCGAAGTCTCGCAATTGATCCTGTAATGGGAATCAAAAAATATTTGATTAGAGAAATCACGACTGGAACAGCCATCGCGTTGTTTTTGAGTTTGTTGATAGGCGCCATATCGTTCATTTGGTGGGAGCCAAAGATACTAGCAATAATTCTTGGAGTTTCTTTTTTTATCACGATTATTGCCTCGATTGCGGTGGCGCTTCTTATCCCGTGGATTTTCATGCGAACTAAAATTGACCCCGCGATAGCGACTGGACCTCTTGCGACAGTTGTGCGAGATATTCTCGGAATTACTATTTATTTTACAGTTGCGTCGGTAATGATTAAGAGTTTCCCCGCGTAGAAAACAATTCGCGCGTTTTAGCGATAGCGGAAAAGGCGAAGCGAATTTGCTATTGGAATGAAGTCTGTGACAAAGTTGTAGGCGGCGGCCCCAGATGGTCCTATGGTATGAGTGAATACGAGGTAAAGACCTAATGTATTGACCACGCCCCATATTATAAAATTTCCACGCACTACAGAGGAAACTTTTTTAGATATACCACGAAGGTCAAGTATTTTCTCAAAATTATCCTGCATTAAAACAATATCAGCGGATTCTATAGCGACATCCGATCCAATGCTACCCATGGCTATTCCTACATCCGCACGAGCAAGCACTGCCGCATCATTTACTCCGTCTCCAACCATTGCTATTACGCGGTCGTGCTTGCCGAGGTAGTCTCTGAGAACGTAAACCTTGTGATCTGGGAGGAGTTTTGAATAGTATTTATCTATTCCAAGACGGTCGGCTATCTTTTTTGCGACACCATCGTTGTCACCTGTGAGCATCACCACCTCGTTGACGCCAGTTTGCTTTAGGGTTTTTATAGCGCCTGCGACACCTTCTCGCAGTTCGTCCGCGAGAGCAAACATCCCGATTATTTTTCCATCTAACGCAACAAGAGTCACATTGTTTCCATTTGTCACCCACTCTGAATGTGTGCTCTCCACTTCATTAGAAAATCTAATTCCTTTCTCATTTAGAAACTCAGCTCTACCGATGGTTATTTCTTTGTTGCTATTATCATTGCCGATTATGCCCCTACCTTCAACTTCTTTAAAATTTTCCGGTGGTGTGCAAGCGCAACCTTTTTCTCTGGAGTATTCCATTATTGCTTTTGAGACAGGGTGGTTTGAGCGCGCGCATATTGCTCCAGATATCTCTAGTACTTGTTCCATAGTTGATCCTCCAATAGCGCGCGCATTTTCAACTGAGAGTTTTCCAAATGTCAGTGTGCCAGTTTTGTCCACAACAAGCGTGTTTATCTTTCCAGCAAGCTCCAGGAAGTCCGCGCTTTTTATTATGATACCTCTGCGCGCTGCAGTTCCTATCGCCACAATATATGCAAGAGGAACCGCGATAGCGATGTCGTCTGCGCACACCACGAGCACAACAGCAAGAACAAGTCGTGTGTCTTTTGTAACCATATAGAGAACAATAGCGACCAAAAGCATAATGCCAATGTACCAGCTTGAAAATCTTTCTGCAGATGTTCGCATTCTCGTTTTTGCGTCATGCGAAGATTCGACAAGATTTATCATTCGCTCAAATGTGGTTTCTGTGCCAATACGCTGCGCGCGGATGATAATATTTCCAGAAACAACAACAGTAGCAGACAAAACAGTGGAGCCAATATCTTTAAGCACAGGGATTGATTCACCCGTGAGAGACGCTTGATTTACAGTGGCGGAGCCTTTGATGACTTCTCCGTCTACAGGTATTTGCTCTCCTAAATTAACCACCACAAAGTCTCCCTTGCGCACATCCTCAAGTGGGATCTCCAAAGTTTCTTTAACACGCGCTACTCGCGCTTTTGAGGGTTTTAGTTTAACAAGACTCTCAAGCGATATACGCACGCGTCTTTTTGTGTAAAGATCAAGAACTCGCGCGCCTGCAAGCATTATGTTTATAAAAAGCATTGAGCTCCACTCCGCGCTAATGAATGAGAAAAAGAGCGCTATTGTCGCGAGTAAATCTACATTTATTTTCTTTTCTCGCAATGAGCGATACGCGCTACGAGCAACTGGGACGATTCCAATGAAACCAACAATTCCAAGAATTTGACCCTCAAATTTTACTGGCAGAAAATCTCCAACATAAAGAGCGAATGTTACAAGAAAAAGAACAACAAGAGATATTTCAAAACGAAGCGCCCTTTTAAAATTAAAGTGTCCGCCGTTCATCCCGTTTGAGACAGGAGATAAAATCTCCGTGTCTAATTACATTATACTGCCAATAATATTTATTCAACATATGTTTATATTACCAAAAAATAACATGAGGGTCTCTAACGGGATTCATCTTGCTAAATATTAGACTGTATTAGATTTATAACCCAATTCTTCTAGCTTAGCTCGCATTCTTTCTATTTCCTGCTTGAGCTCCGTCATACGAAGTTCGCGGTCAACAGTGAGTCTCTGAAATCTTTCTAGATCGTCAACCTTATCTTGGATTGACTTTGTGCGCTCGTTAATCTTTTGCTCTAGGTCACCAGCGCGCAAAACAACTTCATTTTCAAGCTCTTTTCTTTTAGTGATATCCTCAACCATCACTAGCAGGTGGTCAACATCGCCTGCTTGATCTCTCAGTGGAACACCGTAGTAGTGTCGGTATGATTTTTTGTGATCTCCCAGCGAGGAATCAACCTCAACCTCAGTTTCAAAAGGAACTCCACCGATACCGCTCATTAAGAGTTTATCTAGTCCATTTTTTTGATAAGCCACAGCGTCAAAAACATTTTTTCCTATTGTTTCACTCGCGTCAGTGATTCCCGATATTCTCATCATAGCTGGATTGTAGCTTTCAATGAATCCACTTGTATTTATGGTGTAGATGCCAATAGGTGATTGGTCAATGATGCCATTTAAATATTCCGATTGCTCAATAATTCGTAAGTCCTGCTCCTTGAACGCGAGCCTGACAAAAAAGAGCACAATAACGAGCATTACAAGAATAGAAGCCCAAATAGAATATTGTATATCAGTGATGAATGACTGAATGTAGGCAGTGTTAAAATATATTTCAATGTATCCTAATGTTTCCCCGTCTCGCATATCCATAGCAGACCAAACCTCAAGCAGGGTATATACATTGAGTTCGTTTTTTGTGGAATCGCTAGCAGGCAATATCATATACTTATTTGCTCTGACTTGAGCCATTTGGCCGTCACTTTCAGGTTTTTGGTATCCTGCTTGCTTGCTAGCTAGGTCAGTCCACGCAAGAACTCCATCGACAGTGAAAATTTTCATAGCCATCGTGTTCGGAATGTATTCCTTCATCTCCTTCGCAAAATACGACAAGCGAGCGTTTGCTTCAGGGTTCTGCCAATTTTTTACGTCTCCATTTTGGAGACTGTGAATTGTGAGCTCGTGCACAATATCTGCGACAGACGCAGTGTGCGCGCTCCAAAAGAATTTCTCAATTTTGCTTGTGAAATAGAATGAAGAGCCAATACCTAAAATGACAATGACCGCGGATATTAAAATAATCGTCTTTTTTGTAACAGGTTTCTTTTGCTGCACCTTTTGCAGATGGGATTTTATCTTGTGCGATTTTTTTATGTCTTCCATAGATTGATTTCGTAGATGCTAACTAACATTGTACACTCCTGCGTTTTTTCCCGCAATAGATCCAGTTGCCCAACATATTTGTAGACTAAAACCCCCTGATGGACGCTCAAAGTCTAGTATGTCGCCAGCTAGGAAAAGGTTGTCAATTTTTTGTGAACGCATTGTTTTAAAGTCTATTTCCTCTAGGGCTACACCACCGGAAGAAACGACAGCTTTCTCTGCTCCCAGGAGCCCTGTTGGAGTGAGAGTCAATGCTTTAAGCTTTCTCAAAAATACTAGGCGCGCTGTGCGAGGGATTTTGTTAACTGGAATTGTTGGGCTAATGCCAGAGAGTTCTACAAGCACAGGAGCAAGAAGGGGAGATACAAATCCCGTGAGAGCGTTTGCCCATTTTTTGTTTTGTACCCTGGCTAGATGCTCGCGAAGCTTTTCATCAAGCATAGTTTGATCAAGAGTGGGGAATAAATCCAATTCAAGAGTCGGCGTACCTCCCGCCTGCCATCGCCCGACTGTTTCCTTATTGAGCGATGAAGCAGTGGCGGGCAGGTCTTTTAGTGATTCGCCGATAGTCTGACTAAGGCCAAGAACGAGTGGGCCTGAAAGTCCAAAGTGCGTAAAAAGAATTTTTCCAATACGCGACTCACCACGCGACTTTGCGTCAACGAGAGTTATTTTTACATTTGAAAGTGAGAGGCCTTGTAGTCTGTGAGACCATTCCTCCTTAGTTTTGACGGGCACGAGGGCAGAACTCGGTGTGTTAATAGAGTGTCCAAGCTTTCCCAACCACTTGAAGCCGTCGCCAGATGAGCCTGTTTCAGGACGCGCTGTGCCACCTGTGGTGAAGATGAATGCCTTTGCTGAAATCACAGCGTCGTCAGTTTCCACGCTCGTAATGATATTTTTTGAGGAGTTTACTCTGGTGACAGGGAAGCCTACGAGAACTTTTACTCCTCTGTCTTTCATTTCATCCACTAAAACTTCCAACACGCTTTGTGAGGAGTTGCTTTTTGGAAAAACACGACCCTCAGCCTCAATTTTTATAGGCATATCACGCGACTCAAAAAAATCAATTGTGTCCTTCGCGCTCCACTTTGAAAAAGGGGATAGCAGAAATTTCCCCTTTTTTCCATATTTATTCGCGAGAGCGCGGTTGTCAAAGATGGCGTTGGTAACGTTGCACCTACCTCCGCCTGTGATGAGGAGCTTTTTGCCGAGCGTTTTGTTTTTCTCAATTAGTACGACGGAGCCTCCGGACTCACTTGCTTGGATTGCCGACATCATCCCCGCAGGTCCGCCACCTATTACACAGACGTCACAAGTAATTTCCTTTTTCATTTCCTCTAGTTTACTTCATATTAGACTTTTGGTACAATGCTGACTAATTATGCCAATTCCAAAAATAGGGAATGTTAAATACAAAGTAAAGAAGTCAAAAGCTGGGCTTGGGCTCTTTGCCGAGGAACCTATTAAACGAGGAACTTGGATTATTGAATACGTTGGCAAGCTTATAAACGGGAGAAAAGAGGTTGAAGAGTACCCGGAGAATAAGTATTTGTTTGAAACAAGCGCTGTAAGAATGATTGACGGCAGCGCGCGCTCAAACACTGCGAGGTATATAAACCACTCCTGCAAGCCAAACTGCGAGGTGGATATTATAGGAGGGCGTGTGTTTATAAAATCAATAAAACGAATAGAAGCAGGGGAGGAGCTCAACTATGACTATGGCGAGGAGTACTTTGATGAGTATATCAAGCCGTATGGATGCAGGTGCGAGCCGTGTGGAAAAACAACTAACAACTGACAAAGAGAGGGTTTGCGCTTCGCGCAAACCCTCTCTTTTGTATTCAAGTCAAATGTCAATTGTTAATTGTCACATGTGCGACTTTGTCGCAACTACTCCCTCGCCCTGCCAATCGTGTCCTTCACATACGAACCCATTTTATCTACGTTCTTTTTCAGTTTGTCTGCAATGAACTGATCATCAGCGGGAGTAGACGTTTTCTGCGCGTCCTCAAGTTTTTCAACGTCAGTCTTAATCATGTTAAATACATTTGCAGCGTCTCTCTCTGCTACTTGAATGCGAAGTTTTGTTCGCTCACGACGTCGCTCATAAAACCAAAACCCTCCAAAAAGCGCGCCAATAAGTATGATAACTAAGGTTGTTACTGCAGTGGTGTACCTTCCTGTAACTACAATCTCCGGCGCCATGATAATAAGTGAAAGCGCTCCGCGAGCGTCCATGTTTTGAATTGTTGCAATGTAGCGACCATTGCGGAGTGACTCGCCATATGTGAACGCCCAGTTACCGCTACTGTCTACCTTTATCGTGTTGTTTGTAATAACAGCATCTCCTTTTTTAAGCACAAAGAGTATTTCAGTGGATGGCAACGCTGTTCCATTGAATGACAATCCTGCCGTGGTGTCCGAGAAAAGTTTGTCAGTAACAAAAGTAAAGGTTGGCAATGCGAGCGGAATCGTTTCGTAGTCAAATGTATTTTCTATACTATTACCTGCGTTGTCTACCGCTCGGATTGTTAAATGGTGTTTTCCCGGATTTTGTGGTGCTAGCTTGTATGACCCCTTGAAGTCCTTTGCGGGAATTGTTATCCAGTTTTCGTTGTCAACTCGCGCTCTATATTCACGCATACCAGACAGAGCGTCGTTTGTTTTAAAAACAAACTCTGGTGTTGGATTATCAGTTGTTTCACTTTCGTTTGAGGTAATCTCAAAAGGAAGCGGAGTTTTTGTGTCCACTGCCAGGCGGTAGTGGGTGGTGGGACCCCATCCAATGTCGTTTTGGAACCGCACATGAAGATACCAAATACCGTCAGAAAGCGCTTGATACATCTTGTTGTCAAAGAGTCCCTCTTTTACAGATGGAGTATAATTTGGTTGTTTATTTAGAGCAGTAGCCACATAAGAAACATCTAATGGAAGCGCCCATGTTGTGGTGAAGGCATTGGAATGACCATACCATTCCGCTGGGTTGGAATAAAGTGACACGCTTACTACAGGTTTTGCTGGCAATCCGACTGCAGGCGCTGGTTCCCTTTTGATTTGTGTTGGAGGCGTGATCACGGGAGGAACAGTTTCTCCCGTAATTGTGAATCCAGCCTCTTTTGATTTGGACAACACATTGGTTCCGCTTCCGTCGGACGCTGTAACAGCGCTATCTGCAAATGATAGCACGGCAGTACCAGTGCTTTTTGTTGTAAAAGTAATACGAAGAACATTGATAGATGCCCCAGAAATGCCGTATGGAGTCCCGCCAACAAATGTTATCACGCCGTCAGTGTTTGAAAATGACGGTTCTTCAAGCCAAAAGTTGAATACAGAGTCTGTTTTATCCACGGACTTTACTTCAAGCATTTCCTTTGGAAAGCGGATCGTTGCCTGGCCCGCGTTCACACCCACACTCTCGCTGTCAATTTTTAAATCAACAACGATTTCTTTGTCTAGACCAAATTCGCCGGTTCCAGGCGTAAAAAAAAGTGTGGCAGCTTGAGCTGTGCCTGCAAAAAATAAGATAACTCCTAATATGATTGTAAGTGGTATTCGTAACATTTTATTTTTTTCTAATTGTTTTAATGAATATGCTAAAGTCTGATATATCAATCTTCCCATCGCTGTTAAGATCAATGCTCTCTCTTCCTAGGGAGTTTTTTGCGCCCCAGCGAGCGAGAAAGATACTCCAATCCCTGATATCAATTTTACCATCGCCTGAGAAGTCGGCTTTCACAACCGTGAGCTTTGAAACCATAAATGTTCTTTCTGTTGAAAAATCGCTTTCCTTCCCACCATCAAGGTTAATTTGTTTTACCCTAACCTTGTGCTGTCCAAATGGCAACGCTCCTGTAGGTATGTCAAAAGAGTACACCCCTCCGCGCCCAGCAAGCGCCTCTTTAGACAGTATATCATTAATATATACACGAATGGTATGGCTTGGTGATGCATAACCAAAAACCTTTAGATTTCCACCCCTTGATACCTGACCGTTCAGAATATCAACAGTAGGTGGAGCGACTATGTCCTTAAAAATTTCGTCACCCCTGCTCACATCAACAACAAAGAATTTTGTTTGAGATGTTCTGCCGTCCGGATCCTTAATAAGCAACCCAAAGCTGTGCGCGCCAGTTTGAAGGTCGGTGAATCTTATTTGGAAAAATCCTGTAGCGTCTGTTCTTTCTTCGCGGTCTGTGATCGTTTCTGTTTCAATAGATTTTTGAACAATAGAAATTTTACCCTCTGGAAATGCTTTTCCTTGGAATGTTATGCTTGCGAGCCTACGGACTCTGATTATTGGAGTGGCTCCAGGCAAGGCTGTGAATGTAGCCTCTATGGTGTGGTCGGCAGTGACGTTTGTAAATGTGTAGCTTGTGGATGTTGAAGAAAGGGGAGTGCTGTCAATAATGATTGATCCGACGTCGTATCCGGAGCTTGGAGTGATTGTGTATGTTTGCGATGACCCCTCTGTCACAACAGTTGAACCACTTGGCGCCACTGTGCCGTTTGGGTTTTGGTTTGCAATGATTGTGAAAGAGCCAGACGGGGGAGGTATAAGAGCGAATGTCGCGGAAATCGTGTGATTTGCCGTGACATTTGTGAATGTGTGCGAAGTAGATGTTGCAATTCCGCTACCGTCAACCACTAGTGTAGAAATATAAAAACCACTATCAGGAATAATGTTGAATGTTTGATTCGCGCCGTCTGCGACTACTGTGGCTCCGAGCGGGCTAATGGTTCCGTTTGAACCTGCGCTCGAAGTGATAGTGTGTGTGACAGGCAGGAGACTGAATGTCGCGCTGATGGTGTGGTTTGCCTGCACATTTGTGAATGTGTAGGTTGTTGATGCTGTAATAGGGCTACTGTCTATTAGCAGTGTCGAGACCTCGTATCCAGAGCTAGGAGTAATAGAATAAATTTGAGACCCGCCCTGCGCAACAGACGTGGTGGCGGTAGGTGTGACACTTCCGTTTGCGCCTGAAGATGCGAAGATGTCGTAATAAATAACAACAACTGCGCAGATACTCCCGTTCCATGTCGTCCCCGTGATACAACTTCCCGTCGCTGTTGTTGAGTTGAGTACCGTGCTGCTGTCTCTCACTTGCACAGTATTCACTCCATTTGTAATTGGATACGAAACCCCCGTGCCAGACGCAGATGTTGAATATGTGTTAGCTGTTGTGGAGTTGTAAAGATTTGGCGAGGTTGCGTTGGATATGCTCCATGTAAAAGGCACTGTACACGTACTTGCGCCAGAAGAAATGGTACAGGTGTTTGGGGATGCGGAGACTGAGCCGGAAGCGCTGGCAGTTGTTGTGAATGTTCCGTCAGCTGAATATCCTGTGCCAGTGGAGTTTGTCGCGTAGCCACGGTAGTAGTAAAAGGTACCTGGGCTCATCCCTGTTCTCGCATGCGTGAACACACCCGTCGTAGTACCTCCCGCAACGAGGCAGTTTGTTGTTGGCGCAGGAGATGTTCCCCAGCAAGTTCCGCGCGCCGAGATGGAAGCCGGGATTCCGAGCGATGTCACATTGGCTCCGAGTGTCGCGCCCGTGGTGGTGATGGATGTCACAGTGGGAGTGGTGACAGTGGGGACAACAGGAGTAGGAGCAAGGTTTACAACCCACTCTATAGAGTCAATTTGAGCTGAGTTTCTTGTTGAAGCATTTCCTCCTACGCCAGTCCCTACGACCTCGATTTCTACGTTGGCCGGTGTGGTAATTACTGAAGCGTCAAATGTTCCAGAAACGGTTTGCCCTGTTGTAGAGGTGATAGAGGTTGCTCCAGCAACCGACTGAATTAGCGACCCATTTTCATAAAGGTTGATTGCAATAGTAGGATTGGCAGAGTTGGAGCCTTTACGAGCAATGACATTAATAGTTTGTGTACCAGTGATTGACGTCGATGGGTTTTCCATTGCCCACCTCGATGTTTGATTCGTATTGGTATTTAACTGCCCAGCCCAGACCCCGTTAGTCACGCCAAGCGCATTATTTGGGTTAGTAAAAGTACCTGTAATGTGCGAGCTTGCCCATCTGGTTTCTGTTGCGGCAATAGAAATGTTTTGAGCAATAAAAAACCCTACTACAATAAAAACGACAGCAACAAATTTTGTGGTTCGTTTTGATAAAAAGGAGAGCATACTTAAATGTAAGTATACATTGCGAAGGTTCTTGTATGCAAGAGGAATGGGGCGAGGGCTTTGCCCTCGCCCCATTCCTCTATTTTTACAAACCTGCCTTCGTCGAACCTTTACCCTGCAAATATTCGCGCACTTTCTCAACAACCTCCTGAATAGGGTGCTGTGACTTTACGAAGTAATCGTTTGCGCCTAGTTCTAGCGCGCGCTTTATTTCAGAGTCCTCGCCGAGATTAGAGAGTATTACTACTGGAATTAATTGCCACTCAGGGCTTTGGCGAATTTCCTTCAGCACATCAAACCCGTTTTTCTTTGGTAGTAAAAGGTCAAGCAAAATAAGGCTCGGTGTCTTTTTTCTTAGCTCCTCAAAAACTTGCTCACCGTCGGTGGCAACAGACACACTGTGCCCTTCTGAAATTAGGTTATCCTTTAGCGCCCTAACCAAGAAATCTTCATCTTCAACAACTAATACGTGGTTCATAATATATTAAGGTTATGTGTTTTAATTATACACAAGTGAGTGAGAGAAATCAAATAAAATGGGTATTTCCATTTTTTATTTGAATTTCCGAACGAACGCAGTGTATATTGTACCTAGTTATATACACTAGTAGTATTCCCTGGCAATACCCCCTCCTGTGGAGAAGGAAGGTGCACATAAAATGTGGAACCTTTGCCTTCTTCGGATTCAAATGAAAGGCGTGCCCCGATTTTCTTTGCGAGCATCGCGGCTATGTACAGCCCGAGGCCGCTTCCACGAGTATCATAAGTTTTTGCGTTTGATGCGCGATAGAATCGCTCAAAAATTTGCCTCTGTTCTGCTTTTGGAATCCCGATGCCGTAATCTTTTACGGCGAATACTATTTCTGACGGTTTTTGCTCAATTAAGACCTCAACATCGCTCCCAGACTTTGAATAATTTATCGCATTACCAACCAAACTTTCAAGAATATTTCGTAGAAGAACAGGATCTGTTACTATATTATAATCCTCGCTAATTGAATCCTTTATATTTATATGTTTACTTTCGGCAACTCCACGCACGGTTTCAAAAATATCTGCAAAAAGCGCTTTTACTGAAACATTTTCAGTTTTTATTTTTGTGTCGCCTCCTTCCATGCGAAGCACACCGAGCATATCATGCACAAGCCCAGTCATACGCTCGTTAATTTTATAAAGTTCATCTATGTACTCTGTTTGTCCTTCTGTGAGAGGTCCGTGGATACCTTTTTTTAATGTTTCAATGAGCCACTTTGTGCCAGAGAGTGGAGTGCGTAGCTGGTGTGAAGCAAGTGAAAGAAGGTCCATCCGAGTTTTTTCCAATTCTTTTTCTCTTGTGATGTCGCGGAATATGTTAATGGAGCCAATAACTTTCTCTTCAAGCAAAACAGGGGTTGTGGTAACAGCCACTGGAAAGTAGCCGTCGTTTTTTCGCCGATATTGCAGTGTTCCCGATGTTGCTGACCCCTCTGTCGTTGCCAACGAAAACGAGCGTTGTTCAGGCGGGATTTCTTCTCCATTTTCGTCCAATGCGTCCACTACATCAACTGCCTTTTTCCCGATAACCTCTGCAGAGGTTATATCAAGCATATTTTCTGCCATGCGGTTTATTGCGATAATATTCCCCGATTTGTCGGTGGCAATCATTCCTTCACCCAAACTTGCAAGGAGCGCCTCGTCCTTTGCTTTTTCTTTCTCAACTATGTGCTTTGACGCGCGAAGTTCTTTTTGTGAATTGCGAATTGTCGCAATCATTGCGTTGAAAGAGGTAGCAAGATACCCTATTTCGTCTTTTTCTTCTGTTGCTACCTGCGCGTTCATGTCGCCCTTTGAAACCTGTTTTGCAACTAAAACGACATTGTTGATGCGCTCAAGCGGGCGTCGAATAAAAAAAGTAATTATCGCTAATCCTAGTATAATGGCGATGGCAAGACCTATTATGGTTGATTGAATAAGTGTTGTTATTGGCGCGAAAATTTCTTCTTTTTCAATTTCAACCAAAACAACAACGCCTTCATCTTGGAAGCACATTGATGCCCCCAGCACGCGTACACCTAGATAGTTGTCGTATTCCTCATTTATTTCATTTCCATTTTCTAGGCATTCACGTACTGGCAATGTGTCAACCTTTTGTTTCACTGTTACATCTCGCACCGAGCGCGATGGTGTGACCATATATCTGTCATTATTTACCAAGTAAAGCTCTGATGTTTCGTATTCATCGAGGTGCGCGGCCTGCGTAAGCCTTCCCATAAAAGTTGGCAGTCCTGCATAGGCGCCAATTCCAGAACCGAGAACTTCAGCAATCTGCATAACATTTGAATAATATACAAGAAGCACTAGATCAAGTGGCTCCCTCACACCGAGAGCGTCTGGCTCAAAAAATCTTACTGTTACATTGAATGTTGGGTTTTCATACTCATCTCCGCCAAGAACAATCGTACCAAAAAAAGCCTCGCCAAATTTTGAGTTAAGCGTGTCCTCTATGTTATGCACTTTCCCGTGCTCAGTTTCCTCCTCCAATTCGTTTTTTCCGATGCGTTCGTTTTTTGAGGAGGCTATAACAACTCCATCCTTATCAAGGAGATCTGTGATGATGATGGTCTCATCAAAAGGCATTTTTTTGTTTAACACGTAATCTCCAAATTCCTTTGAGGCCTTGTTCCTTTCAATTGAATCCTTTGGAGCGTTCATCACAGCCTTTGCCATATTTCGCATACCTGTGTCTGATGTCCAGTCTATTACACGCGTTTTCATTGTTCCCAAAAAAGCAAGATACGCGCTCTCGCTCTGCTCGGCAATAATGCGTAGATTGCTCACTGCTTGGCGCTTAAAAATATTCCCCACTACGTACTGCGCATAAAAAGAAACGCAAAGCGCTATAACAAAAAGGAATGTTCCAAAAAATAAAATAGATTTTGTGCGAAGTTTCATTAATTATATTTTACACCTAATGAAGAAGAATAGATAATAATATAACTGTGGATAAACACACTACTATATAGTATGCAATGAGTGTACAATTATAGACATATTAACAATGAAAGAAAACACACTGGTGTCGCTGCGGTTGAGGCATCAGTGTTTGTTATAAGAAAATGAAATGAAAAGATCACCATTATTCACCTCGCTGATACTTGTGGCATTTCCGTTCTCTTTGATTGGAGCATATTTGGTTAATAGTGAGTTTGAACACCAAACACGGGTTGCTCTGGAACGCAGAGATTCTATTGCAAAACTGGGAGCGATGCTCATTCATGAAAAATTTGACAGTATCATTGATGTTGGAACATCTCTTGCTTCGCGCGCCATGGTCTATCAGGCAATGGGAAACGGACAATGGGATGAAGTTGCTAAAAATCTGTCTGGACCCACAGCTATGCTCCCGTATATAGATGATGTACTGCTCCTTGACACCAGTGGCATGCTCAAAGCCGTCATTCCATCAACATCAGATGCTACAGTAATTGGAACGAGTTTCGCGCATATAGATTGTTTTCAAGGAGTGAGCAAGGAGTGGAAGCCATATATATCGGAGGTCTTTAAACCTACGCCAGAGCCACAGTACAACGTCATTGCCGTTGCTATTCCCGTAATGTCGCCCGAGCAGGAGGCTCTGGGTGTCATTCTATTAACAATAAAGCTTGATGCAATAGTCGGCTGGATCAAGGATATTGATGCTGGTACTGACAGCACTGTTTTTATTGTTGATAAAAAGGGTCAGCTTGTAGCGCATAGTAAATTGGAACTCGAGGATGATTTGGTGGGCTACTCTTCACTTGAGAGCGTGCAGAGGATTCTTGCTGGTGGAAGCGGTGTTGAGATACATGACAAGGATTTTGCAATTGATGAAAAGCATGTTGCTGCGTATTCATACATAAAGAATTATGGATTTGGGATTGAAGTCTTGCAACCTACACGCACCGCTTTTGCTGAGCGTAATAAGCAAGCCATAATATTTAGCATTATTTGGGCGATAGTAGTTTTTATGGCAAGTCTTTCATCATATCTGATCCTAAGAAGCAGAGTATTGATGAAAGCACAGCGAGACCGCGAACGAATTATGCTTGATAGTGTTGGCGATGGTATCGTCGCTATAGACCGTGATTGGAGAATAATATTATGGAATAAATCCGCGAGCGTGATTACTGGATGGAGCAAGGAGGAGGCTATGGGCAAGCCATTTCGCGATATTATAAAATTTATTCGCGAAAGTGACCGCAAGGAGAACATATCGTTTATTGAAGACGCGATTGTTATGAACAGAATTGCGTCTGTGGACCAAGGGACACTCTTGGTAAAAAAGGATGGGAGCGAGATTGCGGTAGGCGATAGCGCCTCGCCAATCCTCGGTCAGAATGGAAGACCAGAAGGGGTAATCATTGTGTTTCGCGATGTGACTAAGGAGCGCGAGAAAGCGCAACTACGCTCAGATTTTTCATATGCTTCACATCAGCTAAGGACCCCTATCACTGAGGCGCTATGGAACCTTGAAACAGGGATTGAAGAAAAAGACACAGACAAAAGGAATGAGGATCTTCGTGTTGCTCACCAGTCACTCCTTAGCGTAAAGAAGCTCTCGGAGCACCTTGTTTATGTTTCTGAAATTGATCAAGGGAACATTTCAGTCAACCTCTCCTCTGTCCGCATTGCTGACGTCCTGACAGAGATTCAAGGCAAGTTGGAAAAGGAAGCAAGCATTCGTGGTGTTACTATTTCATTTCCCGCTATTTCTCCCTTTATCGCAATTACTACAGACAAGAAATTGCTTACCAAAATTCTTTTTGAAATAATTGAGAATTCTGTGACATATAGTCGTCGTGATTCGACTGTGACTATAACAACTACTCAAAAAGAGAATGAATTTCTTTTTGAGGTCTCTGATATCGGAGTAGGCATCCCAGAGCAGGAACAGGTGCTCATGTTTACAAAGTTCTTCCGCGCTAGTAATCGAGGATCTGAAAACCCTGGTGATGGGCTCGGTCTCTATCTTGCAAAAGCATACGTCACGCTACTTGGTGGGAAAATATGGTTTGAATCTGAAGAGGGTAAAGGAACAACATTTTTTATTTCATTACCGATTGAATAAAACAAATCCCCCACCGCGTAAGCGGTGGGGGATTTGTCAGAGTGGTGTATTACACACGCTCTACGTTTACTTCTGACATTCCCTTTGGAGAATCCTCAGTTTCGAATGTTACCTCGTCATCCTCGCGGATGCAGAGATATAGAGCGTGGAATACTTGCTCAACAGTCGCCCACGTAAGCGACTTGGCTTTAAGACTCCATATTGAGGTATTTTATCAGCTAACAGGTGTTGCACTTCAGGGTTGAATGTACCACATAAAAGCTTGACATTTTTTATAATTTAGTATATACTAATAAATAGTAACACCCAGTAGTTTTTTACAACCAAAAGGAGATAGTCATGAAAAAAGTCTTAATCGTTGTACTGATTGCAGTCGCGTTTATTTCGCCATCCATCGCCATCTCGGCGGAACAAAACCGCATTCAGGTGGGAGTCGTCGTGGGTAACACGTCGGTAGGCGGATCGCCCATCTCGGTAAATTCCGACTCCAACACGGGCGCAAGCCTGATGTATATAAGGGATACAGCCGAATTTCTCGATAAAACCGAGGTAGCTCTTGGTTTCGCTCGCCAGTCACATAGTTTTGGCATGAGTGGTGATTTGGGCGGTGGACCTGATACAACTACGGCTTCTATTGCTGGGCGTTATCGCTTTCTTGAGGAAAGCGAGAGTCCGCACTTTGTGCCGTATGCTGAACTTGGTTTCCACACTACCAGCGTTTCCTCTGCAAATTATATGAACGGCACGCTTCGCACGCCATCGGCAACGATGAATGGCACGCTTGCTGGTCTCGGTGTGAGAGTTCCTTTTAGCGACAAGAAGTACTACGTTGACCTCGGTGTCCGCCAGTATTTTGGCGGAACAGGCGACATTCGCCTTGAAACGACTACTGGTGGCGCATTGGCGACGCGTCTGAATATGAAGGATGTGACAGCGTTTACCTTGTCTGTCGGCGGAACTTTCTAGCCTCCGAATGTACCAAACCCCCAAGGAAAGTCTTACTTTTCCTGGGGGTTTTTATGTCCTATATAATGTCCTATATAATGTCCTTTAAGACTATGAATTATGAAACTCAGTGAATGCACACTGTTTTAACTGGGTTGCGGGCAGTAATTATTTGCAATACCATCATACACCGTCTCTTTTGAAGCACGATCTACTTTTAAGTATAAAAGAGTTGTAGATAATTAATGTGGATGGATTGTTGCGGAAACACCCACAACTATTGACAAAGTTATGATATTTTGTTAGCATAAAAAAAGTTTAGTGAGTGATATTGGATCATATTCGATATCTCGCCACATCTATCGTTATTTTTGGATTTACCTTCGTTTTCAAGCTCTTTTCTAATTTTAGTGTGTATTAAGTTATCTCTGTTTATTTAGTTTTATTTATTTTTTAAGCTACTCAGACATGAGTTCACTTACCACATTTACCAAATCATTTTTTAATATTTTTTACAGCAAAGCAATTATTATTGCAGCTTTTTCTTTTTTATTTTTTCCATCAGGAAGCGCGTTAGCTATTACTCAAAATTATATTTCTAATGGAACTTTTACTGTTCCTGCTGGCGTGAACCAGCTTACTGTTTCGCTCTCTGGTGGCGGTGGAGGCGGTGGCTCATTGAGTAATAGTGGCTCTGGACAGAATGGCGGTAATACGACTATAGGTACTCTTGTTACTGCATTCGGTGGCAAGGGTGGCAAGAATGGTAGTGCTGATATTGGAGGTGGTATTGGAGGATTGGCTGGTGGTACTGGTGGTAGCAATGGTCAGAATGGTACCGTTTATGGTTATGGTGGTGCTGGCGGGAATAGTTTGTTTGGTACAGGTGGCGCTCGTAATAGCACTATGTATGTTACTGCATCAGCTGGTACAGGTTATGGTGCTGGAGGTGGTGGAGGTTTTGACGGCGGAGGTGGTGGAGGAGCGCAGGCGTTTAATAGCACTACTCTTTCTGTAACCCCAGGACAAGTGATACCTGTAGTAATTGGAGCAGGCGGAAATGGAAGCAACGGTGATACCACATTTTTTGCTGGTGGAGGTAAAGGCGCTCCTGGCTTTGTTAGTATTTCCTATGATCTTGATAGCACTGCTCCTATAATCATTCGTACAGGCTCCGCTTCTGTTAACGTAACGTACGGCTCTACTTATATAGATCAGGGGGCTACAGCGACGGATAATATAGATGGAGACCGCACTGCAAACATTGTTACTGTAAATCCAGTCAATACAAATATCCTCGGTGTGTACACTGTCACATATAATGTCACCGACACATCGGGCAATGTCGCTATGCAAGTTACGCGCACAGTGAATGTTGTTCCAAGGGCAATTACCATCACTGCCACCTCAAAGACAAAGGTTTACGGAGCAGTTGACCCAGCACTCACATACACAATCACATCTGGTTCCCTCGTTGGAGGAGATATAGTAACAGGTGCGCTTTCTCGTGTAGCTGGTACAAACGTTGGTACCTATGCAATCAACCAGGGGACACTTGCAATCAACGCTAACTACACAATTACATATATTAGTGCCAATCTTTCAATCACACGAGCACCACTGACAGTGACGGCAAACAATGCTGGTATTTCATACGGAGTCGCAACACCAGCACTTACCGGAACATACACAGGATTTGTTAATGGAGATACTGTAGCGTCACTTCTTACACCAGCTACATTTACTACAGCAAGAATCACTACTGATCCAGTTGGCGCTTACGCTATCACATCTGCTGGAGCAACTTCACCTAACTATACAATTACTTTCGTCCCAGGAACTTTAACAGTTACTACTGAAGCAATCACCATCACCGCTGACAATGTTTCTAAAGTCTACGGAGAAGCTGACCCAGCTTTAACATATTCAATTACATCAGGTGCTCTAGTCGGTGCTGATTCAGTATCAGGATCACTAACTCGTGTAGCAGGTGAGGATGTTAACACTTACGCTATCAACCAAGGAAC
>CAZXOE010000001.1:51030-54207 GCA_964642305.1 uncultured Candidatus Saccharibacteria bacterium | reverse complement strand
CACTAACTCGTGTAGCAGGTGAGGATGTTAACACTTACGCTATCAACCAAGGAACCGTAGCTATCAACGCTAACTACAATATTACTTTCGTCCCAGGTATCTTAACTATCACAGAAGCTCCTCTTAACATTTCCGCTGATCCTCAAACTAAAGTTTACGGAGAAGCTGACCCAGTTCTAACTGCTACTTACACAGGATTTGTAGGAGGTGATACTGTTGCTTCTATTACACCAGCTACTCTCTCTAGAGCAGTAGGTGAGAATGTTGGAACATACACTATTACTCCAGCATCCGCTGTAGCACCTAACTATGCAATTACCTACACAACTAATACTTTAACTATTACTCCTGCGCCCATTACAGTTACCGCTGATCCTCAAACTAAAGTTTACGGAGCAGTTGATCCTCTTTTAACATATGTCACAACTGGAACAATATCTTTCGGTGACACACCAACAGGATCATTAACTAGAGCAGTGGGAGAAGATGTCGGTACCTATACTATCACTGTAGGAACTCTTTCATACGGAGCTAACTATACAGTTACATATGTGGGGAATGACTTAACTATTACAGAAGCCCCTCTAACAATCACAGCAGATGACTATTCTGTAGTTTACGGACAAGCAACACCAGCACTTACCGGAACATACACAGGATTTGTTAATGGAGATACTGTAGCGTCACTTCTTACACCAGCTACATTTACTACAGCAAGAATCACTACTGATCCAGTTGGCGCTTACGCTATCACATCTGCTGGAGCAACTTCACCTAACTATACAATTACTTTCGTCCCAGGAACTTTAACAGTTACTACTGAAGCAATCACCATCACCGCTGACAATGTTTCTAAAGTCTACGGAGAAGCTGACCCAGCTTTAACATATTCAATTACATCAGGTGCTCTAGTCGGTGCTGATTCAGTATCAGGATCACTAACTCGTGTAGCAGGTGAGGATGTTAACACTTACGCTATCAACCAAGGAACTGTAGCTATCAACGGGAACTATGTTCTCACGTATGCTCCTGGAATATTCACAATCACAAACCCACCAACTGTTCCAATCGCATCATCACCAACACATACATCTGGAACAGTATCAGCAATTACATCAGCTACATTTGATTGGACAGCTTCAACAGATACAGGTGGAGGTGTTGCTGGATATTCATTCGTCATAGATTCTCTACCTACTACAATTCCTGATGATGTTGTAGACGTGGCAAGTACAACAGTATCAACAAGCACAACATTTGTTCTGGGTAATACTTATTATTTCCACATCAAAGCACTTGATAATTTTGGTGGCTCATCAGCAACTTCACATATCGGACCATTTGCAATTTCAGATTCAAATGTTGTGATAACTAATTCAACTATTGGTGGGACTTTATATACTTTCTATTCACCAAGTCTTGCAGATGCTACAGCTTTCGGTGTTACAGGAAATTCAATAGTTACTAATTCAACAATTACAACTTGGTGGGATATTGCAGATTCAAATTTAACAAATGTAACTTTAGACAACGCTCAACTTATTACGGTTAATGAAACAGATTCTTCAATTATTAACTCTATATTAAATACTTGTACTGTGACCAATTCAACAGTTAAGAATTATTTTGGTTCAAATTGTACAGTTACCGATTCTATAGTTGATCCTCCATCAGGAATGAATGATCTTACAGGCACAACAGTGACTGGAGATTCAGAAATATATGTCTCAGATGTTACATATTCAAATGTAGATAATTCGTATATTGCTACGTCTACTATTAGTAATTCAACACTAATATTTGCGACATCGACACTTTCATTCATTGCGTCTTCAACAGTCAACAATTCTACGCTTTCTTCTGCAACATCTACTAATTCAACTATCAATACGTCTACCATTAACGGTGGCATACTCAGTGACTCTACTGTTGCAAGCAGTACGTTGAATAATGCAACGGTTTCAGGCTCTACGTTGGGTAATGTGGTGATTCTTGGCACTGGGTCAGTGATTACAGACTCAAACATCGCGTCTACGACCGTTACAGATGCGATCATTACTAATAATGTGATTATGAGCGGGTCTATTGTTTTGCTCGATGGGTCTACTCAAGTGATAGTTGCGCCTACTCCACTTTCAACGTTCGTGAATTATGCGCCTGTTGCGTCGTTTTCAACGTCATTCAGTACGGTTAGTGGTAATTTGGTTGTTGATACAATTGACACGAGTACTGACCCAAATGCTCCATCGCTTCCTGATTCATGGACGTATGATTGGGATTTTGGAGATGGAACAACTGTGTCGGCAAACTCTGCTGTAATAGGAAATAATCAAAATCATACATATGTTGGCTCTGGTCCATACACTGTATCGCTTACTCTAACGGATCAATATGGGCTATTCAGCACAGCGTCGACGACATCTACGATTAATAATTCTGTAATTGCAACATCTACAATCACGGATACTATCGTCACTGACTCAGCTATCACAACCTCAACCTCAACAGCGTCAATTATTGACACATCTGTTATTACTGACACCACTGTCGCAACGTCTACGATTGCAGACAGCACTGTTACCGACTCAGCTATCACAACCTCAACCTCAACAGCGTCAATTATTGATACCTCTATTATTACTGACACCACTGTCGCAACTTCTACAATTGCAGACAGCACTGTTACAGACTCAACTGTCACAACTTCCACCTCGACAGCGTCAATCATTGAGACCTCAACTCTTGTCGATACAACTGTTGCAACCTCTACGATTGCCGATAGCACTGTTACAGACTCAGCTATCACAACTTCAACTTCGACCGCGTCTGTAATTGATACCTCTGTCATTATAGACACCTCTGTTGCAACATCCACTATTGCAGACAGCACAATTACAGATTCAACTATTACAACCTCAACCTCAACAGCGTCAATCATTGATACCTCTGTTATTGCTGACACCACTGTTGCAACGTCTACAATCGCCGACAGCACTGTTACCGATTCGTCAGTCGCTACCTCAACCTCAACCGCGTCTGTTATTGATACGTCTGTGATCACCGATACAACTGTCGCGACATCTACAATTACAGACAGCACTGTTACCGATTCGTCAGTCGCTACCTCAACCTCAACAGCATCTGTTATTGAGACCTCAACTCTTGTCGATACCACTG
>CAZXOE010000001.1:0-50930 GCA_964642305.1 uncultured Candidatus Saccharibacteria bacterium | reverse complement strand
CATCTGTTATTGAGACCTCAACTCTTGTCGATACCACTGTTGCAACGTCTACAATTGCCGACAGCACTGTTACAGACTCAGCTATCACAACCTCAACTTCGACAGCGTCAATTATTGACACATCTGATATTACTGACACAACAGTCGCAACGTCTACAATTGCCGATAGCACTGTTACAGACTCAGCTATCACAACTTCAACTTCGACCGCGTCTGTTATTGATACGTCTGTGATCACCGACACCACTGTCGCAACTTCTACTGTTGCAGACAGCACAATTACAGATTCAACAATCACCACCTCAACCTCAACAGCATCTGTTATTGAGACCTCAACTCTTGTCGATACCACTGTTGCAACGTCTACAATCGCCGACAGCACTGTTACCGATTCGTCAGTCGCTACCTCAACCTCAACAGCATCTGTTATTGATACGTCTGTGATCACCGATACCACTGTTGCAACGTCTACAATTGCCGACAGCACTGTTACAGACTCAACTGTCACAACTTCCACCTCGACAGCGTCAATCATTGAGACCTCAACTCTTGTCGATACAACTGTTGCAACCTCTACGATTGCCGATAGCACTGTTACAGACTCAGCTATCACAACTTCAACTTCGACCGCGTCAATCATTGATACCTCTATTATTACTGACACCACTGTTGCAAGCTCTACATCCGTATACTCAGAGATTAACGATAGCCTAATAATAGAAAGTAGTATGGCAAGTTCTACTGTGGCAACATCTACTATTACCAATTCTACTATTACTAATTCAGTTCTTACTGATACGGCTATTGGTGGATCAACAATAGCAACATCTACTATTAATGGAGGGAATATATCTACATCAGTCCTAAATAATGTACAGTCAACGGGATCAACGACATCTATCGTTGATTCAATAATTAACAATACGACACTTACAGATGCGGTTATTGCGAATGGTGTAATGACAAGTGGGTCAATCCTATTGCCAAACGGCACAACCACTCTCTCTATCTCAATACCAACTCTTCTTACGTCATTGGTAAATTATGCTCCTGTGGCATCATTTATCGCTTCAATAAATGATCTGTTTGCAACGATCACAGATACTTCAAGCGATCCTAATAGTTCGTCGCTCCCTGATTCGTGGAATTATTTCTGGAGCTTTGGAGATGGCGTAACAGTGCCTGTAAGCTCTGCGTTGATAGGGAATAATCAGACACACACATATAGCACACCAGGCGTGTACACTATATCGCTCTTGCTTTCTGACCAATACGGACTATCGTCTTCATCAAATTTGAACGTAACGGCTGTATCAACACCAGCAGTTGTGCCAACTGGAGGTGGCGGTGGAGGTGGCGGATGGAGTTCATTCGCGCAGGCACTACTCAGTGCCATTGTAGGCGATCTTAACAGCGATCATATTGTAAATAAATATGACTTTGCTCTCCTTATGGCTGAGTGGGGTAAAGGAATTGGCTCAATTGCAGACATTAACAAGGATGGCAAGGTGGATAAATACGACTTTGCGCTTTTGATGTCAGCGTGGACGAATTAATTACAGATTAATAATGAATAATATGAAAAACATTATCGTAAAAAGTTTGATAACATGCGCTATTTTTGCTATGGCTACTGGCGTAGCTCAGGCTGTAAGCACTACTAGTGTCTCCCTTGTTGTTGCGCCGGCGTCTCTTTCTGAAAAGTTGGGTAATACTTTTACGACCTCTATAGTTGTAAAAACAGGAGGGGATATTGTGTATGCTGTTGAAGGGACACTTTCTCTTGATGGTTTGTCATGCCAGAATATTAAACTCGCTGAAGGACTTATACCTCAGTCTACTCCCACGTGCGAGAAGCCATATTTCCTTGTAGGGATCCCCTCTGGGACCTCACATGATTTAGAAATTATACAAGCAGATGTTAGAGCTATGCGCATTGGGAATGCTGAATTGGGTATTTCAGGAGTTGATGTAATTGGGAAAGGATTTTCTCTTTCAAGTATTTCTACTAGCGGAGTGTACTTGATTGAAAAGGCTATTCAACAGAATATCCCTTCTCATGAGACCACCATTCCGGTAAGTCAGGAAATAACAATACAACCCATCATTGATGATATTGGCAGTATCAAAAAAGAGACAAGACGAGGCATAGCGACGACACAGCTTGCAAATATTGCTAATATTATTGAGGGTAATAGTATCGTGTTCATTGCGATACTTGTCCTAATAATAGTTCTAGGGTATCGATATGTTAAGAATAGACACAATGATCGTGAGTAATGATGGTATAAAAAGACGAATATAAAAAATAAAGCCGTCTCAATAATGAGACGGCCTTATTTCTTCCTTTTTTAAAGGACTATACGCGCTCTACGTTTACTGCTGACATTCCCTTTGGAGAATCCTCAGTTTCGAATGTTACTTCGTCACCCTCGCGGATATCATCAAATGTTGCGCCTACGAGCGAGTTAGCGTGGAAGAAGAGATCCTTCTCCATACCTTCTGCTGTGATAAAACCAAAACCTTTGTCAGTAACCTTCTTGATTGTTCCTTTCATAATTCTAAATTATTTATTTAATCCTACTAATATACAAAAATATAGATACAGATATTCGAAATGGTGTAACCCTCTTCCTCCAACCCTTCCTACTTTTGTAATACAAGTGTAGCATATCCACATAAAAAAGTCAAGGTATTTAAAATATATAGAAAAACCGCCTTGTGGGCGGTTTAAAGGATACTATTTGGGAACTTTTCTATAAGTTTTTGCTTAGTACCCTCAGGGTTATTTGAGTAAACATGAAGTTTTTGAACTGCATGCGCGCCAAATACTTTTATCATCCATCCTCCGTGAATTTGGTTAAATTTTATCCCGAATTGAGAGGGACCTTTTCCGCAGATTATCCCATTTGAGATCTTTGTGACATCGGGAAGATTGTTAAGAAATTCCGCAACTTTCCGCGCTACTGGCGTTACTGTTGTGTGCTTGCAAAACTTTGTCCCGTGTATACAATTGCTTCGTTTCCCATTTCCCACGATATTCTCCTTTGTAATTGTCTGCCGTAGAGTATCGCAAAAAAATGGTATTTCGTCAAAAGCTATAATACCCAAAAAGCGCCTTAATCCCTGCGAGGTTTCTTTCCCACTCCACAGTCTCGTGTGTTTGAAGCTCCACTGTGATAGCTGGGATATTTATTGAAGCGAGCCAACCTTCCACATCACCGTTTACTTCGTATGAATCAAAAGATTTGATCGGTGTGTATCCTCCTGCGCGAGCGTATACATTCATAATGTCTAGTGTCATTGTGAGAATGCCGTCCTCGCATTCTGACGCGTACACTGCGTTTGCTTTGCTGTGCCAAAAGATGGCGCCAGCGGGGGAGAACTCCTCTACAAAATCGCGGATAGCCGCCGCTTCCGGTTCTGAGAACGCGCTCGTGCCGGCGCTCACAATTTTATTTTTCCAAACACCTTTTGGTCTCCACTTACAATCAAAGTTTCTGTTTAAATCTACATTATGCGCGTTGAAACGCCCTGTGCCATTTGGAAGTTCTTTTGTTGGAACATCTGCAAGGGTAAACCGCCCATCTTTCCCAATGACATCAAATACACCATCTGGATTTGCAGAGGGGATTATTGCAACTGTTAGGTTTTTGGGAATAAAACTTGGGTCTGCCTTTAGATAGTCCATAAACTGATACGCCAATAGAACACTGTTCCATTCGTACCCGCCATGAATACCGCCAACAAACATTAGATGAGTTTGCCCGCTTCCATACACATACGCGTCAATATTTCGCCCTTCAACAGATTTACCAATGACTTTGTGCGATACAGTTTCAATCGCCTTTTGCGGAGCTTCAGCAACTGGCGCTTCGTTGCTTTTTTTAGTTACAACAAGAACAGCAATATTTATTACTGCAAGAGCAAAAACTGCTATGAGAATTTGCTTGCTCGTTCGTGAGTTCATTATTATTTAGCGTAGTAGTTTAGAACGGCTTTGACCCCTGCGAGATTTTTTGTCCACTCAGTATCCTGGTGTGTCGTGAGGAGCACGCTAATGGCAGGAATATTTTTCTTTGCTAGCCAATTTGGCATATCGCCTGTTAATTTGTAGAAATCATAGCTCTCGTATGCGGGGTACTTGGACGCTCCTGCGAATGCGTTTGTGAGAGCTTTTGTTTCATTAGATACGCCGTTCTTACAGTTTGATGAAAATACTCCTCCAGCAGAACTGTACCATGTGATAACAGCAGAAGGATTTTTTGCTTCAATATAATTTTTGAACGCTAAGCTCTCTGGTTCTGAGAAAGCTTTGCTACCGCCGCTCACAGTTTCTGTCATCCATACGCCTTTAGGTTGCCAGTCGCAATCAAAGTTGCGGTTGAGGTCAACATTGTTTGCGTTAAAGCGACCTGAAATCACGACCGTGTCCGATAGTGACACATCTGCCTTTGTGAATCGTCCATCCTTGCCGGTAACTTTCTTCAAGCCGTCTGGGTTTAGAACAGGGATTACGGTTACTTTTACATTTGATGGAATCACATTAGGATTCGCTGTTAGGTAGTCCATAAGCTCAAATGCGACGAGAGGAGTGTTCCACGAGTATCCTCCATGAATGCCACCAACAAACAAAATTTCCTTTGCGCCTGCGCCAAAGTGGTACGCGGTGATGTCGCGCTTTTGCACCGAAGTTCCAATAACAGTTTTTGTTGTGTCTACTGGTTTTTTAGTTTCTGTTTTTGTAGTGGTTGCTGTCGTAACTGGTGCCTCTGTTACAGGAGCAATAGTTGCCGGTTTGGTTGTAATATAAAAGTACACTCCTACGCCAATAATAAGAGCACCGATTATTAGGATTATTGTTTTTTTCATAATGTTTATTATACACCCGCACCTACTTTTTGCCTAGTGACTTTTCCAGCATATCAAATTACAGGAAAATCTGGCTCATTCTGAAATAAATATAATAATGTAAAAGTAGGTGCGGGGGTTTGCCACAAATAAATTAATGCAACTATACCCCCACACCAATGTTGGCATCGTTTTTTTACTGCTCATCTTTTCTTTTGAAAAAACTATATTTATCAAACTACAATCTGGTACAAAACAAATTATCTAAAAAACATCTTGCAGTGATGCCAACATTGGTGTAGGGGTCAATCCCGACAAATCTAGTGAGATTTGCTTAATTCAGCGACCAGATCGCGTAGTTTAGATACATGGCAAAGCTGACCCATGCGATGTATGGTACCAAGAGCCATCCGGCCGGACGGGAGATTTTATAAAACGCGATGATTGTTGCGAGGATGGCGAACCAGAGGAATACGATCTCAACAAGAGCGCCACCGGGAGAATGCAGACCGAAAAAAATAATTGACCAAAGCGTGTTCAAGACCAGCTGGCCAATAAATATGCCGAGAGCGATTTTTACATCTCTGCGTTCCAACCCTTTTTTCCAAACGAGGAAAGCCGCGATGCCCATAAGCACAAAGAGTGTCGTCCAGACCGGACCAAACACCCATGCCGGAGGATTGAGAGCCGGCCTGACTATCTCTGCGTACCATCCGTCAATGGACGGCGTGGTGAACACTGCACCGATGATACCGGCAAGCTCGGAGACTACGATGGCGATGATAAGTTTGAATGTGTTACTCATTTTCATAATGATGCTGACTTAGGATTAAGTGTACCACATCAAGCGATGCTGTCGCACCGTCTCAATTTAATCTTTTTGCCATCTCTCTAATTTTGGAATTCCACGTGTAAGTATCCAGGCGAGGATGCCGTTCATTCCACCTTTTTTCATTTCTTGAATACAAAATTTTTGCATTTTCTCAGCATTATCAATTTCTGGTGGAGACAAGAATTCTCCACCTGCATAACACATTGAACAATACTTCTTGTTTATTGAACCGTCTTTTTCTGTGCCACCACCTTTTTTATCTTTGTTCATAGGGTACCCACAGCTTTGACAAAATTTGTATGTTTTTTCCATATTTTGTTTAAATTATTTAATTCCAATCCAGAAAATAAATGCTCCGATTAAAAATATTGCAACACCCCACAGCCTTGCCCGACTCTTAAACATTTGTGCTCCTTTGTTGATTTGATCAGGAAAGCCGACTTTCATAACACCTTTGATGAGCGTAGACCAGCCCAGAATGGTAATGACAAGTGACCAATCCCACACCCAGACATTGTGAGCTACAACCGTTGCAAGTCCCAAGAGCATGGTAATGTAGCCGGTGGAAATAGTGATAGTCTTGTCTTCTGTATAACCAATCACTCTTTTTAATAATCCTGCGCTAATAGACAACACTCCAAGAAGCATAAAGAGACTACCCCAAAATTTTGCAAAAAACAGCGTTAGTTCCATAACTAAATGTTACTAATTTTATTCAGAAAATTCAACAGCTCTTTTTAATGGCTCCCACTAGTACACAAGTTCGCGTCCAAGATTCTGCGGCCAGGCCGTGAAATTACTATTTCAGAATTTGCTAATGTTTATGTCCAAGACACAAATCTGCTGATTTGGAACTTTGAATTGGAATGGGATTGAGAGGGAGATGAGGATATTTGAATTTATTTGAAAACAAAAACCGCCGAAGCAGTTTTTGCTTCGGCGGTGTAACCCTGATTTATTCAACGCGGGACACTTGAACGGTGAGTGCCCATTTGTTTTGACACCTTGAACAAGTAATTTTTTTTGATTTGCCTGTGAAAACAACTGGCTTTCCGCATTCGCAGGACGTCGCTGGAATCGCTACAAACTTGTTTCCTATATCAGAAAGCAGTTTGTCGATTTCTGGCATCAGAGCAGATTTAATACTAGGGCTTCTAGGCATTACATTTTCTCCTTGAACAATTGTTTGAACCTACAAAAGTAGGCCTGAAAGGAACAAAGACAGTATATCATATATACTGTATTTGTCAATTTTTGCTCCGCGGGTTTTGGTCGAAATTTGCTAATCAGCGTCCAAGACGTGGCTCTGCTGATCCAGACATGTTTTTACGCTTAAAAATGTATGTCCAAGACATGATTTTGCTAAATCAGGATCGCTCGGTTGGGTCGACCATACCGCGCGGGATCGAGTCAAAACAAAAGACACACCACCGAGGGTGTATCTTTTGTTTTGATGCTCCGAATGTGGGACGAGGTTCGACTGGCGATTATTGAGGGGAATCATTAGAAATTAGTGATGTAGTTATGTTAGAATGCAGACAATGGCAATGAATAAAGAAAGCAAAAATTATGCGTTCATAGATGGTCAGAACCTACACATGGGCACAGCTAAACGAGAAGTTGATCCATGGAAAATTGACCTCGCTCGTTTTCGTGTGTATCTGGAACAAAAATATAATGTCGGTAAGGCATACTATTTTCTCGGTTTCGTTCAAGACGAGAACCAGGACTTATATGAGGAAATACAAAATGCTGGTTTTGTGCTTATGTTTAAAAAACATAATCCTGCAATGCTTGGAACAAAAAAAGGGAATGTAGATACTGACATTGTTTTTCACATTATGAAGAAGACTTATAAGAAGGAAGACTTTGAGAAAATTATTCTTGTGTCAGGAGACGGGGATTATAATCTCGTTGTTGATTTTTTGATTGAAGAGGGAAGGTTTGAGAAAATACTATTTCCTGACGGATCACGTGCATCATCTTTGTATAAAAAGATAACTAGAAAGTATTTCGACAACCTAGACAAGGAAGAGGTTCGGGTAAAAATAGGCAAAAGAAAAGGGGGCCTTAGGTAATTAACCGTTCGGGCCCCTTTTCGTCGTGATATCTACATATTAACAAACGAAGGTAGGATGTCAAGCACGTGTCAGAAGTTGTCCAGAATTCTTCAACAAATAGGCAACAAAAAACCGCATCCTAGAATGCGGGCTTTTGTTAGAAGTAGCGGTCTCACGCAGTGTCAGTCTCTAGCTTAAGTCACAGATCCTCTGTGGGAACACTAGAGCACCACGTAAGTTATTATTGCATACTCCTGCTGAGAGTATACCATTATACGATATACTATTGAAAGCAAGGGTAAAAAGTTATCCACAACCCAGGATAAGTAGAAAACATCGTCAGTATCGTAATAGAAATGCGGTATTTTATGCAAGAATAACGACAACCTTCCTGGTTTCCTCGTTCTCTAGAGGTCCGGAAGCAGGAAAACGTAAATATACCCTCTTTTTACGATACATTTACGTTTTTTATGTAAATAAAAAAGCCCCCGATGCAGACATATCTGCATAAGGGTCTCTTTCATGGTGATACGTATACTATATAATATCGCATACAAATTGCAAGCACCGCTCTGGCTTCCTCTGGTACACAAGTTCGCGTCAAAGAAGTGAATTTGCTAATGTTTATGTCCAAGACACAAATCTGCTGATTTGGAACTTTGAATTGGAATGGGATTGAGAGGGAGATGAGGATATTTGAATTTATTTGAAAACAAAAACCGCCGAAGCAGTTTTTGCTTCGGCGGTGTAACCCTGATTTATTCAACGCGGGACACTTGAACGGTGAGTGCCCATTTGTTTTGACACCTTGAACAAGTAATTTTTTTTGATTTGCCTGTGAAAACAACTGGCTTTCCGCATTCGCAGGACGTCGCTGGAATCGCTACAAACTTGTTTCCTATATCAGAAAGCAGTTTGTCGATTTCTGGCATCAGAGCAGATTTAATACTAGGGCTTCTAGGCATTACATTTTCTCCTTGAACAATTGTTTGAACCTACAAAAGTAGGCCTGAAAGGAACAAAGACAGTATATCATATATACTGTATTTGTCAATTTTTGCTCCGCGGGTTTTGGTCGAAATTTGCTAATCAGCGTCCAAGACGTGGCTCTGCTGATCCAGACATGTTTTTACGCTTAAAAATGTATGTCCAAGACACGAATCAGCTGATTCGGGATCGCCCCTTTGGGTCGATGACTCGCCTGGTTGACAATATACGGGATCGCCTCTCCTTGTCAGTCGAGACCATCCATTTTAATAGTCGTCGCACTCCTTTAAAATGGTGGGCCTACGGTTCGATCCCTACACACGCGGAAGCTAGATAAAAGTAATGACCCTCAGGAAGAGGGTCATTACTTTTATTGCTCCGCGGGTAGGGATCGAACCTACGACCAAGCGATTAACAGTCGCTTGCTCTACCACTGAGCTACCGCGGAATATTTGTCTATATTGTAACCTTGAAACTACGGAGCTCATTATGACTGTTAAACAGTCGCTTGGCTAATTTCTATTGCCACTGAGCTACCGCGGAATATCTAATTTCGATTCAATTCAAACGATAGTATTTGGTTTGCCACGTCTATGGCCAAGCTTTCACCCAAGATGTGAACCTGCTGATTCAGAATCAGCTGATTCGGCTACCGCGGAATACAATGTGCATAATAGCAAAAGTTGGGGAAAATGCAAAATTTTGCTACTATGACAGCTTCGTTAATTTAAAGAATACAAAATGAAAAAAACAAAAATAGTTGCAACAATTGGGCCGGCTTCTGAGAGTGAGACAATTCTCACTAATTTAGCTAAAGCTGGAATGAATGTATGTCGTTTAAATTTTTCTCACGGCTCACACGAAGAGCACGAGGTTCGCGTAAAAAATATTCGTGCAGTAAGGGAAAAGCTTGGTACTCCAGTCGCGATCTTGCAAGATCTTTCTGGCCCAAAGATTCGCATAGGAGATTTTTATCAAGAGCGCGTGATACTTAAAAATGGTTCACTGTTTACTCTCACAACCAAAGCATGTGTTGGTGATGAGACAAAAGCATATGTAAATTATGCCGCACTTCCTAAAGAAATTAAAAAAGGTGACTCAATACTTCTAGACGATGGAAAAAAGAAACTCGAGGTACTTTCGACCAATAGTATAGATGAGATTAAGTGTCGCGTGATCGTGGGTGGAGAAACTAAGGGTCGCCGTGGAGTAAATTTGCCAGGTGTGTCACTTAAGATTTCCTGTCTTACAGCAAAAGATAAAAAAGATTTACTTTTTGGAGTTAAACACAAGGTGGATTTCTTCGCGCTTTCATTTGTGCGTCGCGCGTCTGATGTTAATGAGCTACGCCGTATTCTTGCGAAGCATGGTTCTACAGCAAAGATTATTGCTAAAGTTGAAACAGAAGAAGCAATAGAGAATATTGACGCTATTATTATGGAGGCTGATGGCGTAATGGTGGCGCGTGGCGATCTTGCTGTGGAAGTTCCTGCAGAGCATGTGCCACTTCTTCAAAAAATGATCATTGCAAAATGTAAGGCTCTCGGTAAACCGGTGATCGTTGCAACACAGATGATGGAGTCGATGATAAAGAGCCCTGTTCCAACCCGTGCAGAGGTTTCTGATGTGGCAAACTCGATTCTAGATGGCGCAGATGCTGTCATGCTTTCAGAAGAGAGCGCTCTTGGTGAGTATCCAGTAGAAACAGTCTCTATGATGACACGCATAGCTGTTTCTGTAGAAAAAGAATACCCTCACCATGAAGCACTTTATGGAGACATGCTTACTTCTAGGGTAGATACACATAGTAAATACAAGGATGTTGCTGATTCAACCACCTTTGCAACTGTAAGTACAGCCTCAAATGTGGGAGCAGTGGCAATTGTAGCGCTTACCGAGTCTGGATTTACCCCTCGTATGATTTCTAGATATCGCCCAGAACAATCAATTATTGCTATGAGTACACGAAGACATGTTGTTGAACAGCTTGCATTATCATTTGGTTGCTTACCTGTTCTTGCAGAAAAGCTAACAACAATAGAAGATGTTATAAAAGAAGTGCGTTCGTATGTAATTTCTCGTAAACTTGCAAAAAAAGGGGACAAGGTAGTAATTGCTGCAGGAATCCCATTTGGACGAATTGGAGGAACAAACATGCTTTTGGTTGAGGTTATATAATTTATGTACATTCGTGTCCGCGTATCAGTTGGGGTTAAAAAGGAAGCGCTTACTCAAGGTTCGGAGGATTCTTTTTTGGTTTCTGTAAAGGAACCAGCAGAGCAAAACCTTGCCAACAGGCGAGTTCTGGAGCTAATAGCAAAGCACTATAATATTGAGCCAAAGCAGATCCGTATCATTTCCGGGCATCACAGCCCTGGGAAGATCCTTTCAATCCCCGATTAGAAAAGCTGGTCCTTTTTCTTGGCATACTTTTTAAGTGGTGATATAATGTCAGTATGAATCCCGTTAGAGGTCATTCAGTTATGTACTGGCCTTTTGGGGATTATAAGGTGGTATGTCGAAATATTACTAACCATTAATTAACTACGGAAATTGCGAATAATTTCCTACCTCTAACGGGATGAAGATCAAAATTACAACAGCAGGAATTGAGCTTACCAGCGCAATTGAAAATTACGTGGAGGAGAAAATGAGAAGTGTGGAAAAGTTTGCTATTCCGCACGAAAATGAAGAACCAGTAGTTAATGTTGAAATCGGAAAGACAACGAACCATCATCAGTCTGGAGAAGTGTTTGTCGCAGAGGTGAATATGACCGTTCGCGGAAAACATTTTCGTGCGACATCGGAAAAGGATGACCTATACGCGGCAATAGACGATATGCGCAACGAGCTCGTTCGCGAACTCTCATCACACAAGGAAAAGACCAGAACACTAGTGCGTAAAGGCGCAGGGATGATTAAAAATATGCTCCGATTTGGACGAGAGAAGTAGCTATTAATGACACAAAATTATGAGTACACAAAATTATATTCTTACTGCTATTGCGGTATCATTTATTATTTTTATCGTCTGGGTTAGTGGAACAAAAAAAGTACAACCGATAGATATAACCCCACCAGTTGCAACAGAAAATAAAATTGAAATAAATCCAGAAACAAATAATTCAGAAAAAAATATGACAACAGTAACAATGACAACAAATCAGGGAGCAATTACGCTTGAACTATTTGGAGACCTAAAACCAAAGACAGTAGAGAATTTTACAAAGCTCGCAAAAGAAGGATTTTATAATGGCACGCGTTTTCACCGCGTCATCAAAGGCTTCATGATTCAGGGTGGGGACCCACTTTCAAAGGATGTTTCGAATCAGCCGAGATGGGGGACAGGTGGCCCAGGGTACAGCTTTGCAGATGAGCTCAGCACTGAAAACAAAAATGTCATCGGCACAATTTCAATGGCAAACTCCGGCCCAAACACAAATGGAAGTCAGTTTTTCATCAACACAGCAAACAATAACTTCCTTGATACCAAGCACACGGTATTCGGAAAAGTTATCGCAGGCATGGATGTAGTGTCTGCAATCGAGAATAACAAAACAGGTCAGAACGACCGTCCGATTGAGGATATGATAATTGAGAAGATAGAAGTCGCTCGGTAAGTTCCTTTTAAGGGTACGGATTTTTTTAAGCTTAAAAAATCCTGAAGTTCTCGCGCCAGTCGCGCTCGAAACCCCCTTAAAATGACTTAACTCGCTCTGAGAGTTTTATTCAAAAATCCCCTTGTTTTAAGGGGATTTTTTATTTCTGCCCCCTCATAAAATCCTCGTACGGCATTTCTTTCTTGCCTTCGGGGATGACGTGATCAAGGACGAGCGCCCCGTTTGCAATGTGCGCCTCTGTAACTACTACGCGTATCTCTCTGTTGTTTCTTGTAGTCATAAAATAAGCGCGAGGCCAGGAATCAAACGCGCGGATTTTTCTGTACATTCGCATAGGGTCGTCATCCAAATAAATTTGCCCGCTTCCACTCGTCATTTTTTTTGTCCACGTTGCTTCCTCGTGATCTTGCTCTTTTGGAGTGATACTTCCAGCAATCCAAAGCGGAATTGTTTCCACTAAAAGTTTCCCACCGAGAATCCCGAGCATCTCCTCAAAATCCTTTCCTTTTGGTGGCCAGTTTGGCACGGTAATTTTTTCTTGAGTGACGATTGGCCCGTGATCCACTTCTTCATCAATAAGCATAATGGTTACACCACAGTCATGAGGTTCTCCGATTGGAGCGTCTTCTAGGATCGCCGACTGGATAGGGGAAGCGCCACGAAGTTTTGGCAACAGCGATGGATGAACATTGAGTGTGCCATATTTTGGCAGATCAAGGATATTTTGTGGAATAATTTTCCCGTATGAGGCTACTACAAAAAGGTCCCAGTCCGCACCAAGTATCTTTAAAAATTCATCAGATTTAATTTCTTCTGGTTCAAGTGTTGCGACATTGTGGGCGTCTGCCCAAACTTTTACTTCACTTGGAGACATTTCAAGTCCGCGACCTTTCTGTTTTGGTGGCGCTGTAACAATGAGAGAGGGGAACATTCCTTCGCGCGCCATCTCGTCTAGCACGATGACAGAAATTCGTGATGTGCCCCAAAACGCGATTTTTATTTCTGACTTGTTTTCGTGCATTATTTTGCTTGTTCCCTACGCCTTATTTCCTGTTCTTCTGCTGTTATTTTTTCTACGTTGCGTGCAGTGTCCACAAAAAGAGCGCCGTTTAGATGGTCAGTCTCGTGTTGAAATATTTGAGCTAATAAACCGCTCCCTCCCCATGTAAATATTTTTCCGTTTTGGTCGTAGGCGCGCACAGTTGCTTTTTCTGCGCGAGATACTTCACCATATAGCCACCGCACTGAGAGGCACCCTTCAGGAACCCATTTTTTCTTGCGCGAAAGTTTTGTAATCACAGGATTGATGAAGACCATATCTGAGCGGATTGGTTTTTTATGAAGCGGAGGCTTTGCGAGACTTACATAATCTGAATTAATATTCTCTAGTTCGATTTCGCGCTCATCTTCTTCGTCTTCGTACTCAAAGGCTCGATGAGACACTATAAAAATGCGTAGAGAAACGCCTATTTGTGGAGCCGCTATTGCCACACCGTCTTCTTCTTTTTCCAGAGCAGTCGCCATGTCCTCCAGAATTTTTTTGAGACGTGGTGAACCGAAATCTTTTGAATTTACCGGCTCCGCAATTTCGCGTAACACCGGGTCTTCCTTTTGGACAATCTTGACCATAATATTAAGGAGTATAGCCTACTTAAGGCTTTTTTTAAAGCAGATTGTCAGGATTTACCTCAACAGTAAACTGCATTGGAAGCGCTCGAAGCTTCGCGAGAAGTTCATTGTTTAGCCAGTTGCCATCTGCGAGTTTCAAAATCATATGCATACGAAAAATATTTTTTGGCTCTCTTGCCATGGTTCCCGGAACTATTGGAGCATAACTTCCCAAAAAAGTTTTCAGTCTTTCAATCTCCCCCGCGACCTCCGCTCGTTTGCCACGCAAGGTAATCTTAATAATGGTGCCATATGGAGGGTATGAAAATGCTTTTCTAATCGCAAGTTCATTTTCTGTAAAGCTAGCTAGGTCTCCCGACAGAGCTTGTTCAAAAATAGCAGTATCATCCGCGCGTGTTTGAATGAGAAGCTTACTTCTGGTTTTCTCGCGGAGCGCGAGCACGAGTGCAAAAATTCGCTCTGACATACGAATGTCTGGGATAGAAAAAAGCGAATCTATGGAAATGATTGCAGTATTAGCCACAGAACATAAAAGCGGGAGCGCCATTGGTGTTGCTATAAGCACACCACCTTTTGATTTTTCAAATTGATCAATAATCTTTTTCGCTTGAGAGCGAGTTTTCGCGCGATCGCTGTCTAAAATGAATCGGTGTGTTTTTGGGAAAAGTTTTTTAATTTCATCGTCAATGCGATCAATGCCGATGCCAACACCCTGGAGTCGCCAGCCTCCACAAGCAGGACAGGTTTCATTCACATTGTTTTCTGGTACGCGCATAAAGCCACATCCGTGACATACAAATATTTGCGTTTCTCCTGCAGGCGACTCTTTTTGACCTGTCGCGTTAGAGGCCGCGAATTTATGCAGCGGCGCACCGCCTCTAATGCGATGAATTACTAAAGGCACATCACACTCTGGACATCGCACTAGCGCGCCACAGTCGCCACATGTCGTTACAGGAGCAAGACCCTTTCTCGCAGAGAGAAGGAACACATTTTCTCCTTGTTCCAGCGAATTTTCCAAAAGTTCCTTTAGTTCTCTTGTTACGAGTACCATATCTCGCTTGCCGGTATTTTCTCTCACAGATTTTTCCTCATTTCTTGGGTCAACTAGAAGCGTTTTTGTGTTTTCTCGCGCGTGCATGGCTATGCGACCATATTCTCCAATCTTTCCGTTTTTGATACGCTCGTGTGTTTCCGCGCGAAGTATCGGCGCGCCTATGATTAGCCTACTTCCAGTTGCCTTTGCGTATTCCTCCACAAATACACGTAGGTCTAACAGCGGTCGTGAAATAGTCTTCCATGCATGTGAGTGTTCTTCGTCAAGTACTATTGCTTTGAAATGTCTAGGGAGCGAGAGGTATTGCGTGGTGCCTACAATTAGAATCGCATGTTCTTCATTTAAAATATTTTTCCACATTAGAAGAACTTTCTTTTTTGGAATACTACTATAAAGCGCGTATGTATAGTCTTCTATCCCGCGTCCAATTTCCTTTGTTAAACGCAGTACATCTTCCTCTGTTGGCGCGCAAATAAAAACAGATTCGTGACGCGCAAATGATTCACGGACAAGTCGCTGGTACTCCTTATAACGAGTTTCTGTGTTGCCTTGAATCGCGAGAATTTCAGATTTACCCACTTCATCATTAATGACGGGATCTTTTAGAAGACCCTCAAGGTGCGCATCTAATATTGTTTTTGGAGTGAGCGCTAGCAGTACTTCACCGAGTTTTTGTGCTGATAAGTCTGCTGTTCTCTCTACTGCTTTCAGAAATGTAGGTAACCAGATTCTTTGTGGCTTAGAACGAGATATTTTCCTAATAGCATAATCTGACGACCTGATAGACGATCTTTCTTCAGAAACTTCGCGACACTCAAGCACTATAGCTGGCACCTCTCGCTTGCGTATAGGCGCCACAACAACCATCCCCACACTAATCGGTTCTTTGGAAAAATAGGTTAGCTCGCCTTGAAGAGCGCCACGCGCGATAGGAGCAACAGTGATAATTTGCATACATTCATCTTATAGCAAAAGCCAAAGAATATGAAAATTTGGTCAAAACACAATTTACATAGTAAGATGGGACATACCTAATATATATGAGTAATACATTTGTTATCAAAGGACTTGGCGGGGATAGAAAACTACATGGCACAGTGCGTGTCACGGGCGCTAAAAATGCCGCTTTAAAGGCAATTGCCTCCACTGTGCTTTTTCGCGATACTGTAAAATTGACAAATATCCCTGAAATAAGTGACACCCTTAGGATGTTTGAATTGCTCAAGGATATGGGAGCGGAGGTGTTCTGCGCAAAAAAAGGTGTTTACTCAGTTTCAATAGCAAAAGGTTTCGCGCCAGAACTAACGCCTGGTATTGCTAAAAAAATGCGCGCTTCAATTGTTGCGACTGGCCCAATTCTCGCGCGCTATGGAAGAGTCTCTTTTCCTCATCCAGGTGGGTGTGTTATTGGCGCGAGACCTTTGGATTTATTTGTGAGCGGTTTTGAAAAGATGGGAGCAAAGGTTTTTATAAAAGATGACTCGTATGTTGTGGAGGCAAAGGGTGGACTCAAAGGCGCGGAATTTTTTCTAAAAAATCAGAGCGTTACTGTGACCGAGACATTTATGATGGCAGGTGTTCTAGCGAAGGGAATAACTGTAATTAAAAACTCAGCAATGGAGCCAGAGATTGCAGACCTTGCTGAATTTTTAAACAAATGCGGAGCAAAAATTTCTGGCGCAGGCACTCCGACAATAACAATAAAAGGTGGAAAACTTTTGACTGGCAAGGGTCATCCATACAAAACAATGCCAGACCGTATTGAGGCTGGGAGTTTTTTGATTCTAGGAGCGCTTTTAGCTCGCGAGCTACATATTACAAACTGTAACCCTTCTCATCTAGAATCACCAATTGATATTTTGCGTAGCGCTGGAGTCGGTATTGAGATTAAAAAAAATGAAATAGTTGTTCGCGCGCCGTCAGTATTGCGACCAGTTGATATTAAAACACACGAATATCCTGGCTTTCCAACGGACCTTCAGGCGCCGATGACAGTATTACTTACTCAAGCAGATGGCGAGAGTACAGTTTTTGAAACTATTTTCGAAGGACGATTGAATTACACTGAATCCCTTTCTGCTATGGGTGCGAATATTGTGATGATGGACCCGCACCGTGTCCTTGTTCGTGGCAAGACAGAGCTTCGTGGGCGCAAGCTTACAAGTCCAGACCTTCGCGCTGGACTCGCATTTGTCATTTCTGCGATAGTTGCAAAAGGGGAGTCAGTCATACATAATGTGGACACTACGATTGACCGTGGGTACGAGGATGTGGAAAAACGCTTACGTGCTATAGGTGTTGATATAGAACGCGCAAAAATGGTACCAGAAGTATCAGAGGTAATCGCTTAATTTTTATGGGACTATTTGTAACAAAAATTGGAATTGATTTAGGTACTGCTAACACACTGGTTTTTATTCCTGGGAAAGGAGTTGTTTTAAACGAGCCGTCGGTTGTTGCGGTAAACCAGCAGGACAACCGTATTATGGCTGTCGGTGTTGAGGCAAAACAAATGATCGGTCGCACACCTGACAATATTGTCGCTTATCGTCCAATGAAGGATGGTGTTATTGCGGACTATCGTGTGACCGAGGCTATGATTCGATACTATATGAGTAAGGCTCTTGGTAAGTGGAATATTTTGAAACCAGATGTAATGGTTTCTGTGCCGGCTGGTGTGTCGTCTACTGAGCGTCGCGCAGTGATAGAGGCGACTATTAAAGCTGGGGCAAAAAATGTATATGTCGTAAAGGAGCCGATTCTTGCTGCTATTGGCGCTGGGATTCCAATTTATGAAGCGCGTGGACACATGGTTGTGGATATTGGTGGAGGCACGACAGATGTAGCGGTGATCTCGCTTGGAGGCATCGTTGCATCCTCTTCTGTAAAATGCGCGGGTAACAAAATAGACCACGCAATCGCTGACCATATTAAAAAAACATTCAATCTTGCTATTGGTGATAGGACAGCAGAGGAGATAAAAGTTCGTATTGGTTCAGCGGTGCCAATGGATGACGAGCTTTTGCTGACTATAAAGGGACGTGATTATGTTACTGGGCTTCCACGCACAGCGCAGGTGACGACTAATGAAATAGTGAAGGCGATTGATAAGGAACTTCGCGAAATCATACGAGCCATTAAAGACGTTCTTCAGGAGACTCCGCCAGAGCTTTCGGCAGATATTATTGACCAAGGGATTATTATGACAGGTGGTTCATCTCAGCTTCGTAATTTTCCTGAGCTTGTGGAGCGTCGTACTGGTGTGAAAGCTGTGCTTGCCGAAGAGGCTTTCTACTGTGTGGTAAAGGGAACTGGTATTGCGCTTGAGCATTTGGATACGTACAAGAAAAGCATACTCGCCAAAAAATAATTACGAGTACGTAATTCTTTTTTGGCTCAAGTCATAAAGTCATAAAGTCATAAAGTCGAAAGTTTTAAAGTTTATAAAGCGGATGCAAAACATTTTCGAACACTACAAGAAAACGGGGTATCTCCATCATGCTCATATTATTGAGGGGGTGTATGAGGTTGTTGCGCCGGCACTTGTTGAGGCTATCGCAAAACATTTAAATATTGAAACTAAAGGAAATCCAGATTTTGTGGAAAGGTTTTATGAATCGCTTGGCATTGATGAAGCGCGAGAGCTTAAGTCTGCTGAAAAGGTAGCGGGATTTGGTGGCTCAAAAAAGATTTTTATTATAGGTGCGGAGTCATTTACACACCAGGCTCAAAATGCGCTCCTGAAAACTTTTGAAGAGCCAACTACTGGAACGCATTTTTTTATTATTCTTCCACGCAGAGAAATGCTTTTGCAGACGCTCCTCTCAAGAGTTCTCGTGGTGTCTCCAAATGTAGTAAAGACAGATGAAACCAAGGAGCTCGCGGAAAAGTTTTTAGATGCAACCCTAGAAGGCCGTTTCGCGCTGGCAAAAAAAATGGCAGAAAAGAAGGCAGGGGAGACTGTGGATCGTGAGCTTTTTCGCAGAATGCTTGACCACATTGAACGTATTTTATATACCCGCACGGCAGGCAAACGAGACGACGCTACTTCCAACATCTTCCGTGAAATTTTCCAAGCAAAAACGTACCTCTCAAATCCCGGATCTTCACCCAAAATGCTTTTGGAGCATATTGCGATAAATGCTCCCGCATTGAATTAGGGGGTATTTTCTGCTACTATTCTCATTATATGACATACGATTTTTCAGAATTTAAAAAGAAAGCAGGCGACCTTGCGGAGCATTTGGCGAAGGAGCTTTCAGCTATTCACACCGGGCGCGCATCAACCTCAATACTTGATGGCATTACTATAGAATCCTACGGCTCTTATCTTGCGATACAGCACGTAGCAAGTGTTTCCAGCGAGGATGCCCGCACTCTTCGTATCGTTCCGTACGACAAAACAAACGGTAAGGCAATTGAAAAAGCTATCAATGACGCAAATCTCGGCATCTCTGTTTCTACAGACGAGACAGGGCTCCGCATATTTTTCCCACCGCTTACCACAGAGCGTCGTGTTTCTTTTACAAAAATTGTGCGTGACAAAGTGGAGTCAGCGCGCGTAACGCTCAAAGGAGTGCGCGAGCAGACAAAGAATGAAATCATTTCAGCAGAAAAGGATGGCGACATGAGCGAGGATGAGAAAACAAGAGCCCTTGAAGATCTTCAAAAATTTGTTGATGAGGCCAACAACAACATGGAATCAATAGGAGAGAAGAAGGAGAAGGAGATTATGGGTAATTAATCTTTTGTATAGCAAAAGATTAATGTCTAATGATAAATTTTTAATTTTTAAACATTGTTTAAATTTTATAATTTTGAAGTTATGATTTATTTAGAAATTTGAAATTTAACATTTAAAATTATGAGTATCCTTGTCTTCATCGTCATCCTCGCTGCCCTAATCCTCGTTCACGAGCTCGGGCATTTTCTTGCCGCAAAATCTTCTGGTGTTCGTGTTGATGAGTTTGGTATCGGTTTTCCGCCTCGCCTTTGGAAGAAAAAAATTGGTGAGACAACATATTCATTCAACACGTTTCCAATAGGAGGGTTCGTGAAGATTTTTGGCGAAGATCCAGATAATGAGTCATTGAAAGGAAAAGATTCATCGCGTAGCCTTACTCACAAGTCGCGATTTACGCAAGCGTGGATAATTTCCGCTGGAGTAGTTTTTAATATGATTTTTGCCTGGATCCTTATAAGTTTTGGATTTATGGTGGGGCTTCCTTACTCTGTGGACGGTTCTAAATATGGAGAACGTATACAAAATCCAAGTCTAACAATCACACAGGTAGTACCGCTATCTCCTGCCGAGGAAGCTGGGCTCAAGGGTGGTGACATAATAGTGGAGCTTGTTTCAGGAAAGGATGTTTTAACTGAACCAAAAATATTTTCTACACAAAACTTTATTGGAGACCATGAGGAAATTGAGGTCACATATTTGAGGGGAGGTGAAAAGGAAACGGTTGTAGTAGAGGGTGCGGAGGGTTTTGTGGATGGACGTCGCGCAATAGGTATTTCAATGGATAATGTTGGGATACTCAAACTACCTATTCACGAGGCATTATTTGTTGGGCTTTTCACAACAGCGTCTATCACAGTTACAATGACGGTTGGTATTTTGGACTTTTTAAAAAATATATTCATAGGACAGGCGGATTTTCAAGATATTGCTGGGCCAGTTGGTATCGTTGGTATTGTCAGTGATGCTTCAACCTTAGGTTTCATACATCTCGTCTCCTTGACTGCGATTATTTCTATTAATCTAGCGATTATCAACCTTCTTCCGTTCCCAGCTCTTGACGGAGGGCGTTTATTCTTTCTACTTATTGAGGTAATAAAGCGTTCACCAATTAAGCCAGAAGTTGCAAACATGGCAAACGGTATCGGTTTTCTGCTCTTAATCGCGCTTATGGTGTTCATCACATTCCAGGATGTGATGAAGTTGATCTAGAGATGTATAATTTTGTATAAAAAACGGTGGACTGCGCCTGAGCGAGTCCACCGTGTACATTCTTCCTTACGTGCCGATTTTGAGTTCCGTGATTTTTACTTTGAGCTGGGACAATACATTCTCTTGTCTTTGTTTTGTGAGAGTGCTGAATTCCAGCATCGCGGTGTAAAAATCCGCAATTTTAGATGCAGGCAGGCTCGAGATTGTGTTGATGATTGTCATCGCCACAATGGTTTTTTCCATGGACCCTGCTTTTGGTAAGGCTTCGTCCAGGGACTCGCATAGTCTTTCGGCAAGGACACTTTCTCTTACAAACGAATTCGAATAATTATGCATATCTTCTCCCTCTGATTGTGAATTGAACCTTTTTCGAGTATAGCATATTTAGTCTAAAAAGTCAAATAGTCGTAATGGCCCAAACTTTCCACTCGTGATAATAACAAGCGATTGCTTGTTATTATCACGAGTGGAGCAAAATAAAAAGCGGGAACCGAAGTTCCCGCTACGCGAATGTCGCGATTTTTTACTTTCCGCCTTGGTCGATCGCGAAACGAATGATCGATTTTGCAGTTAGTGTCGTTTTTCCTTTGCTCAGGTTCAGGAAGGTTTTGTCGCCCTTCGTCACTTCGCGAAGGGTCGCAACGCCCCAAATGCGGTCTTCGCAAATCCGACGGATCAGTTTCTCGTACACGCCACCATCAGATTCACCCCACTTATTGAAGCCACTGCCCGGCCCATTGCCAACGGTGCAGTTGATAAAAATCGTGTGAAACTCCGAATCGTCCTGCCTGCTTACGTTGATGGAGATGCTGTCTACTGAAACGCGCGCCATGAGACTGGCTAGGTCAACAGTTGCCATTTCGTAGCGAGCTGTCGCCGGAACTGCTGGTTTCTTGGAACCCATGTTTCCGCCAGACGGCGTGTTAATCTGCACCTTGCCTGCAATGTCGGTTGCAACGAGGAACTTCGTGAAGAAGCCCTCGAGTTTCAACGTAAATTTTTCCAAGCGAAGCTTGGCAACTTCCGTCTTTATCGCGGGCTTTTGCGGTTGTGAGGATCGCTTCGGGGGTTTAATAATGGCACGGCCTGTTTTGGCGCATTCTTTCATAATCGCTAAGCCAACATTGTTGTTACCTGCAACAGCTGGTTTTTGATTCAGGTTCATTTTTGCTCTCCCTTGACGTATATCAAAAAACTATAAATCGAGCCTTCGCCTACCAAACCTTTAAATCTAGGTTTAAAACAAGTATAGCATATTTAGTCTAAAAAGTCAAATAGTTTTGCACTGTAAAGTTTTTAATGTAATATACACAGATATATGCGACAGTCTCAACTCTTTACAAAAACACGCAAGGAAGCTCCCGCAGATGAGGTGGCAAAAAATGCCAAGCTCCTTATTCGCGCTGGGTTCGTGGACAAGCTTCAAGCTGGTGTTTATACATACCTCCCGCTCGGTCTTCGTGTTCTCAAAAAAATTGAAAACATTATTCGTGAGGAAATGAATAATGCTGGCGGGCAAGAAATTTTTATGCCGTCACTTCAGCCAAAAGAAAACTGGCTTGCGACTGGGCGCTGGGACACAATGGATGACCTATACAAAGTAAGCGACACATCTGGTCGCGAAAACGCGCTCGGTCCTACGCACGAAGAGGTCGTCGTTCCGCTCGTGAGGCAATTTGTTTCTTCTTATCGCGACCTTCCGTTTTCAGCGTATCAATTTCAAAATAAGTTTCGTATGGAGCTCCGCGCGAAGTCGGGCATTCTTCGCGGGCGCGAGTTTATGATGAAGGATATGTATTCGTTCCACCGCGACGAAGAGGATATGAAGGCATATTATGAAAAGATGAAGGGCGTATACGCGCGTGTATTTGAACGCGTTGGTATAGGAGCGACAACATTTCTAACATTCGCGTCTGGCGGAAGTTTTTCAAAATATTCTCATGAGTTTCAAACTCTTACTTCCGCGGGTGAGGATACTATTTATGTATGCGACAAGTGTAAACTCGCGATAAATGACGAGATTATAGAAGAAATGAATAATGCTTGTCCTCAGTGTGGCGGAAAGAATTTGCGAACAGAAACGTCAGTAGAAGTAGGAAACATTTTTGAGCTCAAAACAAAGTACTCAGCGCCGTTTCATCTTTCCTACAAAGACGAGGAAGGGAAGGATCAGACTGTTGTAATGGGGTGTTATGGTATTGGGCTCGGGCGCGTTTTGGGTACAGTTGTGGAGGTGCTTGGCGATGATAAGGGGCTCGTTTGGCCGGAATCTATTGCTCCATTTACTGTTCATATTGTGGATTTGTCATCTGGTGACGAGGAGGTTTCAAAATATGCAAAGGCGCTTTATACAGAGCTTAACGCATGCAGTGTTGAGGTTCTTTGGGACGACAGAGATCTACGCGCGGGTGAGAAGTTTGCTGAGGCGGATCTTATCGGCATTCCTCTCCGAGTTGTGGTGTCAAAGAAGACTCTTCAAGAAAATAAACTTGAGGTTGTAACGAGAGCGACAGGAGAGACGCAAAAGGTAGAGAGAGCAGAGATTTTTAAAATTGCCGGTGGGTGTTTCGTGGTAGGGCTTGATGAATAATTGTTAATTATATGTTTGATAAATTTTACCAACTTTTTTCTAATGACATCGGTATTGATCTCGGCACTGCCAACACGCTTGTTTATTTGCGCGATCACGGCATCGTTATCAACGAGCCTTCAGTTGTTGCTGTGAACCAGAAGACTGGGCAAATTGTCGCTCTTGGTCAGCAGGCGAAGCAAATGCTCGGTCGCACACCTGGGCATGTGGTTGCGATTCGTCCACTTGTAGATGGGGTAATTTCAAATTTTGAGGTAACGGAGGAAATGCTTTCTTATCTTATTAGCAAAGCGAACAAGGTTAGCAAGAAAACAGTTCGTCCTCGCGTGGTTATCGGCGTGCCATCTGGTATTACGACTGTAGAGGTGCGCGCTGTGTACGACGCGGCAAAAAATGCTGGTGCTCGCGAGGTGCATATTGTTGAGGAGCCTATGGCATCAGCAATAGGTATCAAGCTCCCAGTAAAGGAACCTGTTGGCAATATGATTGTTGATATCGGTGGTGGAACAACAGACATTGCTGTCATTTCGCTTGGAGGTATCGTGTGTTCAAAAAACCTGCATATCGCTGGCGATCGTCTAAACAACGACATCATAAATTACGTGCGGGATGAATTTCGAGTGCTAATCGGAGAGAGAACTGCAGAAAGTGTAAAGATTGCTATTGGTTCAGTAAAGAAGTGCAAGGAGCAAATGGAGGCGGTAATTCGTGGACGAGACTTAGTAACAGGGCTTCCGCGCGAGGTGATAGTAACTGACACAGATATCCGAGAGGCGATGAGCGGGTCAATAGCAGGTCTTGTTGATGCAGTAAAAGAGGTAATTGAAACTACCCCGCCTGAAGTTCTTTCAGACGTGATGAGTCGTGGAATTATTTTGGTTGGAGGAGGGGCCCTTATTCGTGGTTTAGATGAACTTCTTTCACAGACTCTTCATGTTCCTGTTTATATTGCAAATGACCCACTGACCGCTGTGGCTCGTGGAGCAGGAATGATTTTAGAAGATATGGAGGGTTTTCGAGATGTCTTAATTGAGCACGAAAATGACACTCCGCCAAGATAAACAAACTATAGGAAAAAAGAACATTGCGCTTACGAATCAGCTGGCGGGTCACCAGAGCCGTGTCTGGACACGTGGCTTGGCCATAGGCTTTCTGTTTGCCATAAGCGTTCTTGTTCTTTTTTATGCTCCACTTCGTTCAGTAATCACAAATGCAGTTTATCCATTTTCTTTGTTTATGTGGGAAGCAGGCAACAAGACAGAAAGCGTGGTCGGAACATTTTTTGCAAGTTTTAAGGATAAGAACACTCTTGTAAAAGAAAATGAAAAACTTAATGATGATATTTCTGTAATGGAAGCAAAAGTTTTAGATAGAAATTTGCTAGCAGAAAAAATAATTAAGTTAGAGGAGTCTCTTGGGCGTTCACGTGATGATGATAGACTCTTTGCCAATGTTTTAGTTGGTGCAGACCGTTCGCCGTATGACACTATCGTCATAGATGCAGGAGAGAAGGAAGGAGTTTTTGTTGGCAATACGGTTGTGTATTCTGGCTCTGGGGTTATTGGGGAGATTGTCGAAACTACTTCTTATACAGCAAAAATAAAACTATACTCATCACCAGGGGAAGAACACAGAGTTATTGTTGGTTCATATAATATCCCAGCGGTTGCGATTGGTCGTGGTATGGGTAATTTTGAAGCAAGGGTTCCACAGAATAGCGCTGTGTCCGCTTACGACACTGTACTAACAGCAAAGAATAACCTTATTTTGGGCACTGTTTTATTGATAGAGGAAAAACCAGAAGAGCCAATCAAAAGGATTTTTTTTCGATTACCATTTAATATTACTGAAATACGGAATGTAGAGGTAATTTTAGGCAAACAATTATAAATTTATAATATGTGCGCATAAAAACTATGTTTAATCTTGATAAAAAAAATTTTAATGTATTTAAGATAAGAATAATTTTCGACATAATACTTTTTATAGCAGTTTTTTATATTCCATGGTGGGTTATTGCAGTGCTTGCGTTAATCGGAGCATTTTTGTGGCCTCCATATTTAGAAATTTTTATTTTTGGAATTTTGTTAGATGTTCTATATGGATCAAACGCGTTTCCTTTTGGTGGAGCCTACGGTATTCTTGGCGCAATAGCTATATTTGGTATCGCCACGTTTGCGCGAAGAGTGATAAGATAGGCATATCGCAATTCAATTTATTGCGCTACTTGATTGTTGAGAAGCAATATTAACCATGTCAAAAAGAAAAACAACGAAATTTTTTAAGGATTATTCACATTCGTTTGACCCTGACGCAATTTTTCTTGACTCCAAAAATCTTCCCGGATTTAATAAGGATCAGTTTGAAGGACGCATTGAAAAGCCAATAAATCACATTGCAATATGGGGGGTATTTTTTTCGTTTATCATTATTTTGTTCATTTTTCTTATTAAGATAACAACACTACAAATTGTTAATGGCGAGGAGTATTTAAGAAAAAGCGAAAATAACCGCCTTGATCATATTCCTATTTTTGCAATGAGGGGTATTATTTATGACCGTAATAAGGTTCCGTTGGCGTGGAATTCATTTGATAATGAAGCGACACGAATCGCGCTTATTTCTACAGACACTAGCACGACAACAGAGGAGATGCCGTTCCCTCATCGTTCTTACGTATTGTCGCCGGGCTTCGGTCATATTTTAGGTTATGTGAGCTACCCAAAAAGAGATAAAAAAGGTCATTTTTATCAGAAGGATTTTATCGGCAAGGACGGACTTGAGGAATATTATAATGAAATTCTTTCTGGAGAAAATGGACTTCAGATTATTGAAACAGACGCGCTTGGTAACACAAAAGAAGGAAGTATTGTTGAAAATCCAACAAGTGGGACAGCGTTGACATTAGGAATTGATTCTCGTATTCAAGAAAAATTTCATGCGATAATTCGCGACACAGCAAACAATTTCGGCTATATGGCTGGAGCTGGCGCCATTATGGATGTTGAAACAGGCGAGATCCTCGCGATGACGAGCTATCCAGAGTACGAAAGCGCTGTTTTGTCGGAGGGACAAAATAAAAAAATTATTCAAGGATATAATCTTGACAAGCGCTCAGTATTTCTAGACCGCGCTGTTTCAGGAGTTTATACTCCAGGGTCAATTATAAAACCTTTTATGGCAATAGCGGCGCTTGCCGAAGGCGTCATCACACCAGAAAAGAAAATATTGAGTACAGGATCTATTTCAATTCAGAATCCATATTATCCTGACATATGGTCTGTGTTCAACGACTGGAAGGCTCATGGTTGGGTAGATATGAGGCGAGCAATCGCAGTTTCCTCTGACGTTTATTTTTATGCCATTGGAGGTGGTTTTGAGGATCAAAAGGGGATCGGAATCGCAAATATAGAAAAATACGCGCGACTATTCGGTTTCGGAGAGCTAACTGGTATAGATATTACTGATGAAAAAAATGGGACAATTCCTAGCCCTGCATGGAAGAAAAAAATGTTTGATGGTGAAGAATGGCGACTAGGAAATACGTACCACACTGTTATTGGGCAATATGGCTTTCAAACAACAATCCTTCAGGCTCTTCGTGGAATAGCCAGTATCGCAAATAATGGTACCTTAGTGACCCCACATATTTTGAAGGAGCCAATAAGGGAATTTTCATCGTCAAAAATTCCGCTATCTTCAGAGTATTTCCAAATAGCGCGCGAGGGAATGCGACAGGCTGTAACCGATGGTACGGTATCTGGGCTTGGTGTCTGGTACGTGGATGTTGCAGGAAAGACTGGCACAGCGGAAATAGACGCAGGGAAAAAATATATAAACTCGTGGGTTGTTGGCTTTTTCCCTTACGATAAGCCCAAGTATGCGTTTACTGTAGTAATGGAACGTGGACCACACGGTAGTACTATTGGAGGTGTGTATGTAATGCGCCAGATGCTTGATTGGATGAATGAGAATACACCGGAGTATTTTAGTAACTAGCCCCTGTGTTTCCCGCTAGACGCAACCGTAGCAATAGTACGCTATAGCGTACTATTGCTACGGTTGCGTCTCCAAGAGATTTGTGGTAGTTTTTTGTAAGCGTTCTTTCACTAATTATTAAAAAAGGGAATAATCATGGGTAAAGGATTTGGCTGGGGTGCATTTTATGATGACACTGTTTCATTGGATTTGCTTACTGTTGGGCTTTGTTCACACTTTTATGTTGGTTTTGGCCAGCGTATCAGTAATCACACAAGCAAGAAGGCTCGGCTCTTGAAATTTCTTGTCGACGAGGGTCATGTCAAAATGGCTAATGTAGAGAAAATCGTACACGAGTACCTTTTGGAAATGGGGGAAGAAATGCACCTGAGACACCTGCGTACAGAGGAATTTCCTGACCACCTTGGCTCAGATGCTGTATTCGGTTATGCCTTGAAGCATGAGAAAATACATCCGGCTGATGTCAAATTCGACCACGGGGAAATTGCGGGTGAGTATGTTGTTGCTTCGGACGGACTCCTTGAGTCTGTGGTGGAGCAGCTGCTAACGTATAAAGACCCAGAGCCCCATAACTGGCCCTCCAGCAAAGATACCTGCTGTGCGGGTTGCTGTTGCTAGTTTGCACTGGGGTTGCCAAAGCCGCCCCCTCTCTTGGGGCGGCTTTTTACTACCCATTTGTGAAGGCAAATTAAGCTAAAATTGACTTTTTGCCTTTAAACAGATAGAATATCGTATATGTCAGATGAAAAAGAATATTTAAGCCAGGAGAAATTTGATGAATTAACCAAAGAGTTAGATTATTTAAAAAGCGTACGCCGTAAAGAGATTGCGGAGCAACTTGAATTTGCAAAGGGTTTAGGAGACCTTTCTGAAAATGCAGAGTATCACGAAGCTCGCCAAAATCAGGCAGAAGCGGAGGAGCGTGTTTCAAAGCTAGAGCAGATGATCAAAAACGCTGTGATTACCGGGAAGCACAAAGGGAGTGTTGTTGGTATTGGTTCTACTGCTGTAATTCTCCGCCAAGGAGACAAGGAGGAAAGGCATTACAAGATCGTAGGTTCAGAGGAGGCAAATACAAAGGAAAACAAAATTTCAAACAAGTCTCCACTGGGCGAAGCGCTTATGGGCAAGAGCAAAGGAGATAACTGTTCGTATGAAACACCAATGGGTGTAGTATCGTGCAAGATTGTTAACGTAGAATAAGTTGCTCGAATGAGCAAAATTCCTAATGTTTAATTTTAAATTTTTAATTTCAAAATAATTTTTCTAATTCTAGAATTATGAAACTAAAGCATTGTTTAGAAATTATAAATTTGATATTTAACATTTAATATACCCATATGGCTTCATTAGAAGAGATACGCGCAGAAAGATTAAAGAAGCTTGAACTTCTCAAAGAAAAGGGGATGCTTCCATACCCGATCGCTACAAAGCGCTCGTTTTGTGTAGCAGATGCTCTTTCGTCGTTTACAAAACTTTCTAAGGATAATAAAAAGATAACTCTTGCTGGGCGCGTGATGGCTATTCGTGGGCAAGGAGCGCTTGTATTCTTTAATATAGAGGACGACGGAGCAATGATTCAAGGTTTGCTAAAACGTGATGACATGGATCAGGAGCTGTTCTCACTTTTTCAGGACACTGTTGATATTGGGGATTTTATAGACTGTACAGGCACTCTATTTATGACAAAGCGCAAGGAGCGCACGCTTGAGGTTAAGGAGTGGAAAATGCTTTCAAAAAGTTTGCGACCACTTCCAGACAAATGGCATGGGCTTCAGGATGTGGAGGAGCGTTTTCGAAAACGTTATTTAGACCTGCTTATGTCCGAGGAGGTTCGCGCGCGTTTCAAGCTACGCTCAAAAATTATCACAGAGATACGCAAGTTCTTGAATGACGCGGATTACATGGAGGTAGAGACCCCGCTTCTTCAATCTCTTGCTGGAGGAGCCCTCGCGGAGCCTTTTAAAACACATCACAATGCTCTTGATATTGATTTAAATCTTCGTATTGCGCCTGAGCTTTATTTGAAAAAGCTTTTAGTAGGCGGATTCCCCCGCGTGTATGAGATCGGCCGTAATTTTAGAAACGAGGGTATAGATATGACTCACAATCCAGAGTTTACGATGCTCGAATTTTACGCATCATACGAAACCTGCACTACACAGATGGAATTTGTAGAGAAGCTCGTAAAGGCTCTGGTGAAAAATGTTTTAAAAGGCACGAAGATAAAATCTGGCGATGACACAATAGATGTTTCAAAGAAATTCGCTATAGTTTCTTTTTTGGATCTGTTTAAACGATACGCGTCAATAGATAGTCCAGAAGCGATGTCGCGCGAGGATTGGCGTTTGGCATCTGAGCGATTTGGTGTAAAAGTGGAAGCGCACGATTCTATTGAAAAAATAATGGATAATATTTACAAGAAGGCGTGTCGTCCAAAGATAGTTCAACCAACCTTCATCATCAATTATCCAGCAGGTTTTTCACCATTTGCAAAAAAACAGGAAAAAGATCCGTCACTAATTGATCGTTTCCAACTTGTTATTGCGGGCATTGAAGTCGTGAACGCATTTTCAGAATTGAACGACCCGCTTGAGCAAAAAGCTCGCTACGAGGAGCAGGATATAAAGAAAAAGGGTGGAGAAGGGGATGTGTCACCCTCAGATGAGGATTATTTGGAAGCAATAGAATATGGCTTACCACCAGCCGGTGGAGTTGGTATCGGTATTGACCGCATAGTTATGATTTTATCTAACACACGCAATATCCGCGAGGTTGTGCTGTTCCCAACAATGAGGCCTGAGTCAGAGTAGTTTTAGTATCTCCTCGCACCCAGCATCCGTCATTGCGAGGCACGAAGCAAACCAGAGCCCTAGATTGCCACGTCGGCGAATTAGCAAATTCGCTTCCTGGAAGATAACCGACTCGCAATGACAATGCGGGGGTGTGACAGGTTGCTTGTCCTTAACCCTTGCAAAAAGTTAGGCTTTGTGGTATACTTGTTTTAGACAATTTTGAAGAGAAAGGAGAGTATTATGAAATATGCGGATCTTGGCGTGGCACTTCCAGAGCACGTACTTTGTTTGGTTAGGCGAGATGAAGGACTTTCGCAATTACACAGAATACTTGTCACAGAAATTTGCATCGAGAATGGAGATTTTGATTTTGCCAATCTTGATAACCCTGCTCAAGCAAGGAGTTTCCATCAAGAGGAACTGTCAGAAAAGGCAAAGAATGCTTATCTCGCTATTCGTAGTGAGTTAAGTGCACTTTATGGGATTCTGATACCCGACATAAATCAGTAAATCCTATTGGAGTACTCCTCAAACCTCCTTTCTTCCGTTACCATTGGAGTTTTACTCCAGACCATATTCTAATTTTTCACAGGTTTGGAGGTCTTACACGAACGCCGTTTGCTATATGCAGACGGTGTTTTTTCTTTTCTACATCTTTGGACGTTGGGCGTCCAAAGATGTAGAAAATAGGCAAAAGGTAGGTGCGGGAGTTATCTCCCACACCCACTTTGCCGTCGCCCTGTTTTTTCTAAATTATTTCGTGGTTTTTCTAGGCATTCTCTCGTTGACTTAGCCTATGCGATGCGTTCGTACAGGGCACAAAAACAACGGCAAAGTAGGTGTCGGAGTTATCCACAGTTATTTTATAAAAGTGTTGTACAGTGGGGCGAAGTGTAATATAATGTATACAAGTGGGATAAAGTGGGAGATTTCAAAAGAGAGTAAGCGACTATTGAAATCCCCATCCAGCCCCTGTTTTAAACAATCGAAACTGCTAGGAATTAAAACAGGGGCTGTGGTGGTAAATCAGAAAAACCACGAGAATCTCACGAAAATCATTATGTTAATCGGCGAACACATTCACACATTGGATCCAAAGAAGCGTCTTGCGCTCCCAGCAAAGTTTCGCAAGGAGCTTGGCAAGAAAGTAGTCATCACGCACGGCTTGGACAACTGTCTTTTTGTGTACCCAATGAAGGAGTGGGGAAAAGTCGCAGAGAAGCTTGCAGGGCTTCCAATGGGCCAAGCAGACACACGCGGGTTCGGACGTTTTATGCTCGCAGGTGCCGTAGAAACAGATGTAGACAGTATAGGTCGTATCCTCGTTCCAGATTTTTTAAAAGATTTCGCTGACTTAAAAACTCAAGTCGCCGTTGTGGGAGTTTCCACACGTGTTGAGCTCTGGAATGAAAAGGTATGGCAGGAGTACAAGTCACGTATTCAAAAAGGCGCAGATGCATTGGCAGAAAAGCTTGGAGAAATTGGCGTGATCTAGTTATGGACAAGCACGTATCAGTTCTTTTAAAAGAATCAACAGAAGGCCTCGCGCTCAAGGAGGGCAACACGGTGTTTGAAGGGACAGTAGGTCTCGGAGGACACAGTCGCGTACTCTGCGAGATGATAGGGAAGTCAGGATTTTTTATCGGCACAGACGCAGATCAAGAATCGCTCGCTATAGCAGAGGAAGGATTGAAAGACTTACCATGCAAAAAGTTCTTCGTTTGCGACAACTTTAGAAACATTGATGTTGTACTCGAGAAGGCTAGTGTAGGAAAAGTTGACGCGATTCTCCTTGATATTGGGCTTTCAAATCGCCAGCTAGATGTGGCGCCAAGAGGGTTCTCCTTTATGCGCGATGAGCCACTGCTGATGACATTTCGTTCATCTGGGGATGGTCTCACCGCAAGAGAGATTGTGAATGAGTGGGCAGAGGAAAGCATCGCAGACATTATTTATGGATATGGCGAAGAGCGCTACGCAAGACGTATTGCAAAAGGAATAGTTGAAGCAAGAAAAGAGAAACCAATAGAAACATCTGGACAGCTTGCAGAAATTGTAAATAATTGTGTGCCAAAGTTCGGTTTTAGCAGAATAAATCCTGCAACAAAAACATTTCAAGCTTTACGCATTGCTGTAAATGACGAGCTTGGAGCTTTAAGAGAGGGCATATCAAAAGGTTTTGAACATTTAAACACAGGAGGAAGAATGGCGGTCATTTCATTTCATTCACTAGAAGACCGAATCGTAAAAGAATTTTTTAAACAAAAGGCAAGCGAAGGATTAGCTACTCTAGTTACTAAAAAACCAACAGTACCAAGCGATGATGAGATAAAAAATAATCCAAAATCAAGAAGCTCAAAGTTAAGAATCATTATAAAAAATTAACAACACAATCATGACCACAAAAACACTTGAATTAAATAACATTGAGAGAAAGATATTTTGGGTGCTGTCTATGGCGCTCGCGGTGGTGTTGTCTTTCTACCTGTATTCAGCACTCGTGATCACGCTCGCAGGTGTGGACAGAAGCAATATCAACCGCCAAGCTCACGAGCTTGCAACCACAGCAGGCACACTTGAGGCGGAATACCTCGCTCAGATAAACGGAGTCACTCTAGCGTACGCGCAAAATATGGGATTTCAGGAAGTGAATGCAAAGTTTACTAGCGACAGTGATATAAAAGTTGCACTTGCGCGCTAGCCTTTTCCGCCAGAGATCAATGCCATACTTTGGAATAAAGATATGTACCTTATGAATATAATTTTAATAGGTAATCAGACGTGGGATTTTACCCAATGTCTTTAATGGGATAATGGATGCTCGTCTAAAAAATGTTTGGTTCTTAAATACAGGAGTGCTTTTGATAGCACTTCTTTTGATTGCAAAGCTTGGATATATACAAATAGCTCACGGAGAATATTATCAAAATCTTGCGGAGTCAAAGTATCTAGTTTCATCCGTTGGCACTTTTGATAGAGGCACGATATTTTTTTCTGAAAAAAATGGTCGTAAAATTTCTGCGGCGACAGTTGTATCAGATTATACCCTTGTTGTTGATCCATCAAAGGTTACTAACAAGGAGGAGCTTGCGGATAAACTACTTCGGTTTGTAACATTTGACCGCGCGAATTTTATTGCACGCGCCAGCCGTGAAGATGACCAGTATGAGGAGATAGCAAAACATTTATCAAAAGAAGCATCAGAGAAGATTCGCGCTCTCAATGATAAAGGTATAATTTTAGAAAAAAATAATAAACGTTTTTACCCAGGTGGGAAAGTCGCTGCTCAAGTGCTGGGCTTTGTTGGTTCCGATGGAAGCACAAACCTCACGCACACAGGTCGCTATGGTTTGGAGCGCTACTATGAAGAAACACTTGCGCGCTCGGGAAAGAATGACTCCTCAAATTTCTTTGCCGACATATTTTTAAAACCAGGAGCAACTATACTTTTCAACCGTAGTCGTGAGGGGGACTTGGTGACAACAATAGAACCCACTGCGCAGGGATTTCTTGAAAGAGTTTTGTTGGATGATATTCTCAAAAAATATAATGCGGTGAGCGCGAGCGGTATTATTATGAATCCAAAAACAGGCGAGATATTTGCAATGGCTACTATGCCATCATTTGACCCAAACAACTTTTCAAAGGAGAAAAATCAGCGCGTTTTTTCAAACCCACTCGTTGATGGCGTGTATGAAATGGGGTCAATTGTTAAGCCTCTTACCATAGCAGCGGGTATTGATGCTGGGGTTGTGACCGCAAGCACCACATATGACGACAAAGGTTTCCGTATTGTGAACACAAAACGCATCGCAAACTTTGACGGCAAGGCGCGCGGGGTAGTGGCTGTGCAAGAAATTTTAAATCAGTCTCTAAACACCGGCACGATATTTGTGATGGAGCGTCTTGGACGGGAAAAGTTTAGAGAATATTTCAAAACCTTTGGATTGGGCGAGGAGACAGGGATTGATTTACCAAATGAAAGCGTGGGGGATTTACGAAACCTTGAAAGCCCGCGCGATATTGAGTATGCGACAGCGTCATTCGGGCAGGGTATCTCAATGACACCTATTGCAACCATACGCGCGCTTGCCTCACTCGCAAACGGAGGAGTGCTTGTGACTCCACATGTGGTAAGACGCACAGAGTATAGTCTTGGACCTGCTCGCGAGTTTGTGCCGTCTAATGAAAAGCGTGTAATAAAAAAAGAAACGTCAGAGGAAATTTCACGAATGCTCACTGAGGTCGTAGACAAAGCGCTTCTCGGAGGTTCGCTCAAAATGGAGCGTTACAGTATTGCCGCAAAGACCGGAACAGCCCAACTCGTTCTTGATGGTGGATATTCAGACAAGGACTATCTCCACACTTTTATCGGATACTTTCCTTCATATGATCCAAAATTTATTGTGTATCTTGATGTAAGAAATCCACAAGGAGAAGCGTATGCCTCAAAAACACTTTCAGCGCCGTTTATGCAAATCACGAAATTTTTGCTAAACTATTATGAAATCCCGCCAGATAGATAATACAATCATGATTAAGCAAATTTTTAAAGTAATAGTAACAGCGATTCTTGAGGCCGAGGCAAGGCTTGTGCTAATGAAGTACAAGCCTAAAATTATTGCTGTCACTGGTAGTGTTGGCAAGACATCCACAAAAGACGCAATTTTTGCGGTAGTTGGCGAGATGCTCCTCGCTCGCAAAAGTGAAAAAAGTTTTAACAGCGAGATAGGACTTCCTCTCACGATTTTGGATTGTGAAAATGGTTGGTTAAATCCATTGCTTTGGTTCAAAAATATTATAAAAGGCCTTACGCTTATCATAACTAGCGTGCATTATCCAAAGTGGCTTGTGCTTGAGATTGGAGCAGGAAAGCCTGGAGATATCGAGAGAGCAACCAAGTTAATTACTCCAGATGTAGCTGTCATCACTCGTTTCGGCGAGGTTCCTGTGCATGTGGAATTTTTTAAAAACCCTGACGAACTTTTTGAGGAGAAAGCAAATTTAGTGAAAGCCCTTCGTTCAACAGGGGTGCTAATTATAAACGCAGATGATGAAAGAGTGCTTGCTCTCAAGGAAAGAACAAAGGCAATGTCGCTGACTTACGGACTAAATGAAAACGCAATGTTTAGGGCAACAAATATTCAGGTCGCATACGAAGATGGCGCGCCAGTAGGCACAACATTCAAATTGGAGTACGATGGGAGTGTCCTCCCCATTAGTATGCGAGGAGTGCTGGGTGTTCAGCCGGTGTATAGCGCTCTCACATCCATCGCTGTTGGCGCATATTTGAAGCTAAATATTGTGAATATTATTGGTCGCCTTTCTGCCCACATGAGCCCTCCAGGACGCATGCGAATTATCCCAGGCATCAAAGGTGCGACCATAATAGACGATACCTACAATGCGTCACCAGTGGCATCAGAGGCTGCATTAGAAGCGCTTAAAAGTATAAAGACAAAAGGCAAGCGAATTGCGGTTTTGGGTGATATGTTGGAGCTTGGAAAGTTTACAATAGATGAACATAAAAAAATAGGAAAATTAGCAGGAAAATTTTGTGACATAGTCGTTGCTGTTGGCCCACGCGCCCAATATATTGCAGAAGGAGCGCTCGATGCCGATATGAGCGAAAAAAATATTTTTGATTTTGATGATTCTCGTCTAGCAGGTAAATATATTGAGAGCATAATTGGTAAAGGAGACGTTGTACTTGTAAAAGGATCGCAAGGAATTCGCATGGAACGCACTGTGGAAGAAATAATGGCTGAGCCAGAAAGGGCACACGAGCTTCTAGTCCGCCAGGAGGAGGAGTGGAAAGCAAAAGCGTAGAGTCACAAAATGAAAAAGGTCTGCTCGTGCAGACCTTTTTCATTTTGTGACTCTACGGAGAATCGAACTCCGATTACAGGAATGAGAATCCTGTGTCCTAGCCGTTAGACGATAGAGCCAATTTATAAAATAATGCCAAAGCGCCATTTGGCGCTTATCGGAAATATATCACATTTTTCGCAATTTTGCCAACAATGCGGTATAATCAACTTCTGTGAAAAAAACATTAGGAATAATTTTTGCGATACTCATACTCGTTACATTTTTTGGTTGGGGGGTTTTTAAGTTTAAGGTTGGGGTTAATGATTCGTCTATTGGTTTGAATATAGGGGCGTCTAGTCCTATGGATGCGACATACAGAATAAACGGAGAATCAGTAACATTAAAAAATGGCATGTCTGAGGAACCCTTGATTTTAGGTTCGGCATCTAAAACAATCACTCGCTATTTTGGCAACGCTGTAAAACACGATTTCGATGGTGATGGGCGGGAGGACACTGCGTTCTTGCTCACGCAGGAGACTGGTGGAAGTGGTACCTTTTATTATCTTGCTGTTGCGCTCAACAAGGCGGACGGTTATCTTGGCTCAGACGCTATAATTATCGGTGACCGCATTGCTCCGCAAACAACAGAGATAAAAAAAGGGAACATTGTGCTTGTGAATTATGCAGAAAGAAAACCCGGAGAACCATTTACAGCAATGCCATCAATAGGGAAAAGTATTTGGCTTCTCTTTGATCCAAAGACAATGCAGTTTGGTGAAGTTGCGCAAAATTTCGAAGGCGAAGCAGACCCCGCGCGAATGAAGCTCAATATGAAGACATGGAACTGGGTAAGCACGACATACAATGACGGTAAAAAAATAATTCCTCGCGATTCAAAAAGATTTGCACTCACCTTCAAGGACAGCAAAACATTTTCTGCAAGCACAGATTGCAACGGCGTAGGCGGAGAGTACACCACAACTGGAAACAAAATTTCATTTGAGAGAATGATGTCCACAATGATGTACTGCGAAGGATCACAAGAAGCCGACTTTTCTAAATCTCTAGGCGAAGTCGCGAGCTATCACTTCACTTCAAAAGGCGAGCTTATCTTTGACCTAAAATACGATTCAGGCATTATGATTTTCAGATAGTGATATGTACAGACACTTCTGTGAATCAATAAGAACGTTTTTTTAGCAACGAGAGGATATGAAATTATTTACACACAGAGGATGGTCAGCAGGAGAAATTGAAAACTCGTTTTCAGCTTTTAGAAAATCGGTTGAGGCCGGTGTAGATGGCGTGGAGTTTGATGTTCGATATGACGCTGATGACGAAACTGTTGTCTGCGCGCACGATAAGGTTACTGACAACAACGCCACTACATTAGACGATGTATTGAAATATCTGTCGTCAACGAAGTTGGAACTGCTGATTGAGATCAAGGAGGCTAGTGGTGATTTTTATATTCAGGTTGTGGAGGTGCTTCAAAAGCATAATGTGGTTGGCAGGACAACTATTTTTGCATTTCATGAAGAGGCAAAAAATCTTCCTTGGGGGTCTCGTGGGGACATTAAGCTTGGAATTATCGCGGAATATCCGCATGATATTAAAAAATATATTGAGATGTACAATCCAGATATGGTTCTCCTCGGCTGGGGCAATAAAAAACAACGATTACAGTTCCGAATTGCATGGACTTTTTTATCACTAAAGAAAACCTTCTCAAGATACCCTGCAATTAAATTTGTTATTGGCGTTGCGTATGGAAGTGGTGACAAAAAATGGCTTTCTAAACAAGAAGGACTTTATGGAATAACGGCAGATATGTTGTAATCATAATAAGTTTTGTTACCTGCATAATTCACGCTACAATGTGTATATGAAGGATGAAACAAAAAAACTTCGCAAAGTCGCCATTTTTGATATTGACGGGACTATTTTTCGCTCATCTCTCCTTATTGAGCTTGTGGAGGTTTTAATAGAAATGGGGCTATTTCCTGTTTCAGTACGCGCTGATTATGAAAAGGAAAAAGTTAAATGGCTCGATCGCGAGGGTGATTATGAGGAGTACATAATGGCAGTCGTGGGTGTATTTATGAAAAATATAAAAGGTATACCGTACAGTGAATTTTTGCGTGCTTCAGAGCACGTCGTTGCTCGTTACCGCCACAGAACGTATGTGTACACTGAGAATCTAATTAAAGAACTAAAGGATGATGGGTACTTCTTACTAGCTATCTCAAAGTCGCCAAAGGGAACTCTGGATTTCTTTTGTAAGGATATTGGTTTTGATAAAACGTACGGGATGCTCTACGAGACTGGCCCTACAGAATGTTTTACTGGAAAGGTTATTGATGAACATTTGATTGCAAACAAGGCTAATATTGTGCGTCGAGCCTGTGAGAAGGAAGGACTCACGCTAGAGGGTTCTGTGGGCGTAGGGGACACAGAGGGAGATATTTCATTTTTGGAAATGGTTGAGCGTCCTATCTGTTTTAATCCAAATCAAAAACTATCACGTCACGCAAAAAGAATGGGTTGGGAAATAGTTGTTGAGAGGAAGGACGTGATTTATAAATTGAATAATTAGAATATTATATAAAATTATGGAACGATTAAGGCAATTTAAAAGTGAGGGAGAGCGAATCACAAACGAAGTGCGCGAGAGATCTATGACATATATTGCTGCTGGTCTTGGTATCGTTGTCGGTCTAGCGTGGAATGAAGCAATCAAATCCCTTATCGACTATTTTTATCCTGCCTCTGGCGCAAACTCGATTTCCGCAAAGTTTATATACGCAATCATTATTACGACTGTCGTGGTGTTTGTAACAATGTATATTATGCGTCCACCAGAAAAAAAAGTTTAGAGAAATTATGAGAGAAGAGATACCATTGGTACTTCTAGTGATGTGAATGCGGAATTTTTGTGCACATTGCCGTCGTCATCAATAAGAAAATAGGGAAGTCCGCTTCGCTCCAGACGAGCAGTAGCCTGTATTGGTCCAAGAAGTATTGCGAGTGAGGCCTCTGTGTCCGCCTTCTCGCAGGTTTCTGCTATTACCGTCGCGCTAATAATTCCTTTTGCTGGTAGTTTGTTTTTCATGTTTACCAGGTGATGCCATTTTTTGCCGTTTTGCTCGCCCTTCGTTTGGTAGACGCCAGAGGTGGCCATACTGGCATTTCTAAGTCCTACGGCTGCCACAATGGCATTGGGGTCGTTTGGGGACTGCACTGCAATGTTCCACAACGAGTCGCCTTCAAAATTACCCTTTGTTAGGATGTCTCCACCTGCGTTAATCATAAATCCAGGCACACTATCCAATGCTCTTCCTACAGCATCAATCGCTATGCCTTTCACAATGCACGCAGGTTCAAGAATCTGCCCTGGCGAAAGGCGGATCAAAAGCTCGCGGTCGTTGAATGCGAGGTCTCGGTAGGTGGGAGTATTTGATGGTGAGACGAAGTTCTCAGGGAGACCGTACCCGTATGACGCAAGAATGCCACCGACCGACGGATCGAATGCTCCATCAGTTTCTACTGAGAGAGCGACACAGCGTTTAATAATTTGAAAAAGTTCCACACCAACCTTGTGCCAGGCGCCGTTGCTCATATTTAGAGCCATTAACTCACTCTCTGTTTTGAAACGGCTAAAACGAAAATCGTACTCATTGAATACGATCTCAGCTTTTTTTACTGCCTCGTATGCCTCAGTTTTTGAAAGGCCTACGATTGTAATATGGACGGGAATCCCCATTGAGTGAAAAACAAAATGTTCTGTCATATATTAATCATCATCATGATCATCGTCATCATGGTCATCATTATCTCTATCCATTCTTTGCTTATAGCGATGCGTGGTAATAGTTTGCATTTGTGTTGTGGAAATAGCTGTCGTAGGCACAGGTGTTGATATTGTACCCTGAGCTCTCGCTTTTGCAATAGCGCTTTCCAATGATAGCTTGAATGCGTCACTTACAACAGTTGCCCCTGAAACCCCCTGAATATTTGCTGAGCCAGTGGCGAGCGCCTGCTCTATTAGAAATGACTCTGCCTGAATCGACGGAGGAGAGTTTGGGACCTGTGGCATAGAAACAGCAGTTATTATTCCATTAGTAAATGTCACTGATGCAACTGTGTTTCCCCATTTTGTGGAATATGCGTTACCAGCAAAAGTTCCAGACACCCCAGATGATAGCGTAACGGAGGCTCTAGGGGTCTTAATAATTGGAGTTTCGGTAATAATTTGAGGTGTTGACGGAGCGCTTTCATTGGTCTGTAATGCCATTCCATTGCCTTTCAAAACAGCTATTGGATTTTTTACTTTAGCGCGCGCAATGGCGCTCTCAAGTGATGCTTTAAATGCATTGCTTGTGATCGTTGCGCCTGTCACCGCCTGAACATTTGCAGAACCAGCCCTCAGTGTTTCGTTTATTAAAATTGGTCTTGCGTAGATAGACTGAGGAGAGTTTGGAAGAGTAGGAATTTCCACAGAGATAATTTCTCCATTTTTAATATTTACAGAAGTAGCAAGATCTCCCCATGGGGTCGGATAACTTTTTCCAACAACAGAGACAGACTCAGAGGCTCCAAGAACTTTTGAATTTGATGCTAATGCGCCAAAGACACTTGACTGCTGGTTTTTCGTGCCACTGTCTCCGTTGTCCTCTGGTGGGGCAGGTTTGGTAGCAAATGCGTCAACATCCTTCGCTTTTTGAATACCCAAAACAACAACTAGTATTGAAATTCCAGTAAAAAAATAGACAAAAAATGTCTCTAATTTCTTTTTGAATGTTGTCATTACTACTGGAGACGGTCTTATTTTGAAAATCTTACAGAGAATTAATCGTCCCATTCTTCATCTTCATCTTCATCATGTTCTTCCTCGTCTTCGCTCTCACGGTATTTTCGTGGAACTGATGGTTTTGCGGTAGATACGCCACCGCCAGTTGATGCGTTTGCAACAATCGTCTCCCCCTGAACTTCAGCCTTTGAGATCGCGCTTTCAAGTGATGTTTTAAAAGCAATGCTTGTGTATGTCGCTCCAGAGACTCCCTGAATATTCGCAGATCCAGCCTTTACAGCTTGGTCAATAAGGTAAGGCACGGCGTAAACTGAAGGAGGGGAGTCTGGGATCGATGGCATTGTTGCTGCAATAATTTTCCCGTCTTTAACTGTAATAGCAGCGACAGCATCTCCCCATGGAGTTTGTACAGCTGTTCCTGTTATTGTTGCAGACCCTAGAGTGTCTGTATTATTTGGCAAATTTGGTTGCCCAGATTCAGTAAGTGAAATAGTGTCAACTTTCTTGATACGTATTATACCCATCGTGACAAGTACTACTGAGGACGCAGTGAAAAATAGAACGAGAAACTTTTGAAGATTTTTTGTGAATGATGACATATTTTATACTGCTTCAAATATTTCACGCACTTTTGAGCGGATAAAAAACCACCAACCCAGAAGAATTACAAGTTCACCAAGATAAAGCGCAACAAGAGCGAGCGCGAAACTTCGTACCTCACCCTGTATGTTTGACATTGACTTCATAAGCACAGAGTGTTTGTCTTGATCAGCGTATGCTAGGTACTTTTCGCCTCCGATCGATGTTTGATAAAAGCCAATTTTAGCGTTTGTCTCTGTGCGAAAAAGTAAAATATCTTCCGGAAGGTTCACAGTTTGGTCTGGCTTTGCTGTTCCCGGCGCTGGTAGTGATTCGCTGTACTTTTGAAGTTCATCGTGCAGGTCATTGGTTTCAATCCAGTTGAGCGCCCAAAGCGTTAAACTGTTTAAAATAAATAGCGCAACAAGAACAGCAATGCCATAATTCCGCACTTCTCCTAGTCCTCTATATACTGCAATTTCGTTTGATTCCATATTTGCATTATACTCCCTAACCAAACTTTTGCACGAATATTTGTTCCTTAGGCATATCAATATCCTCAAGCGCTCTAAGCACGCCGAGAGTCATTGGTGGAATACCGCAAATATAGATATCACTTTTTCTAATTGTCTCAGCGTTTTTTGGGATATAGTCTGTTACATATCCACGAGCTCCTTTCCATGACTCGTCGCTATTTGAGAGAACAGGTTGAAATTTTACAAGCTTCGGATGCTGTTTTTCTAGCGTTTCAAACTCTTCGCGAAGGGCTACGTCTGACTCCTTTGGCGAGCCAATATAAATTGTAGAATGAACACCCTCTTTGATGGCTTCATCAAGCATCATTCTAAATGGAGCGATACCAGTGGATGTTGCAAAAAATACTTTTGGGCGACTAGTACCATAGCGATATGGAAAATCATCAAATGGTCCGTAAAAAAGAACCTTGGTTCCAACTGGAGAGTCTCGGAAAAAACGCGCCCCACATCCGCCACCAGAAAAGCTTACTAATAATGTGAATGAACGGTCATCACTTTTTGCTGTGGAGTAGCAACGCGGTACGCAGTCCCATGTGACAGCAGTAACATATGATCCGAGAGGGAATGGCGCTATTATAAATTCTGGAAGCTCTATCCTCACTTTTTGAATACGCGAGCCAATACGTTCGCTCTCAATAATAGTACCGTTCCAGTGTGGCGCCTCTGTAAACCATTTGCTAATGACTCGTGAAAGTGTTGCCATGTTTAGAAAAATACAAAAAAGACTGAACTAAATAGCGCGAGAAGGAAATGAATAAGGAGGATCCCAAATGTGAGCCAGCCAAACCAGTGATGATATGGTGTAAGCGGTACCTGGGCCTTTGTAAAAAGATTATAGTTGTACTGCTTTGTTAGCGCGGTGATAATTAAAAGAAGAAAGAAAAATCCTCCAACCATGCCAGTCCACCATACTAGCCCGTGTCCCATAAGTATTGTCATTGATTGCATTGTAGTTTTTAGACAGCTTTGCGCGATTATTCTTACCTACTTTACCATTTATGTAGATGTCTTGTAAACATACAGGTTGCTTTTTATGGAAACTTGTGGTATGTTCTAAATAGAAGTCTCTACAATTTGCATAAGGAGAATACATGATGTTTAAAAAAATACTTTGCGCCATGTTGGAAGCCATCAAATGTTTGGATCCCACAAGTTTCAAGGAATTCCAGAAGAAGATGGATGACAAAGAATAGCCCGCGCACTAAAAAATGCCCACACCGTAAATTACGGGTGGGCATTCAATGTAGGTGCACTTAGTTAGAGTGAGAGCTCTTTTTGCTCAGGCAATTTCGCAATCGCTTTTGCAATTTTGGTACTAAATCCCTTCTCTATCAATGGCTTTATTGCACGCCACTGATAAGCTTTCGCTTCTCTCTGTACGACATTATCTTTGAGAAGGATTAGATACAGAACTTGCGAGTAAGTACGTTCGTCAAACTTGAGTGAACTTTGGTTTCTTAAATCAATATTTTTGTTCGCCCTTATTTTTTCAGCAAGAGCTGTAAGAACTTCTTTTGCAATGCGTTTTTGAAACTCATTGGCTGCCATTACCGTACCCCTTTAAAATTTATCTATAACAATTATACCATATCTACAGAAAAATGCAAGTACCTAAGCTATGCACAAAATATCCACAGAATTAAGCACTTTTTTGAGAATTTTGAAACTTGCGTAGGGGAGTGTTTGTGATAAGATGAGTGAACAAAATAATTCTTTTTATCTACTATGCCCATCGGAATGCCAAACCAAATGTATCAAAATTCAATCTTCTGGATTGAAATCGAAAAAATTAAACCAAACCCTTTTCAACCAAGAAAGGAATTTGACGAGTACAAACTCCGCGACCTCGCGGACTCTATAAAGCAGTACGGTATTCTTCAGCCACTTGTGGTTACACGCCGTGAGATAGAAAAGCCAGAAGGCGGGCTTGCTGTGGAGTACGAGCTCATCGCCGGAGAGCGACGCTTACGCGCGTCAAAAATCGCAGGACTTCAGCAAGTTCCTGTGCTTATTCGTATTGGCGAGGAAGGAAAAGAAGAGGAAGACAGAGTGAAACTTGAACTAGCAATTATAGAGAACCTCCAGCGTGAAGACTTAAATCCTGTGGATCGCGCAAAAGCATTCCAGCGCCTCGCCGATGATTTTGGTTTTAAGCACGTGCAGATTGCTATGAAGGTGGGCAAGAGTCGCGAGTACGTTTCGAACACCCTTCGATTACTTGCGCTTCCTGATGAGATGCTTATTGCGCTCGCAGAAAGGAAAATCACCGAGGGACACACACGTCCGCTCCTTATGCTTTGTGACCGAAAGGAGGAACAACTCACACTCTACAAAGAAATTATTTTTAAGAAGCTCAACGTGCGCGAGTCAGAGCGTATTGCAAGACGCATTGCTGTAGAAAAAGTGCGAAAGATAGCGCTAATAGATCCCGAGGTTGCGGAGTTTGAAGCAGAGCTTACCGAGGTGCTTGGCACACGCGTGCAGATTGAGAAAAGGGATGTTGGAGGAAAGATTGTTATTGATTTCTTTTCAAACGAGGATGTTAGAAACTTTATGAAGCGCTTGCAACACGAAATCCAAACAGGGAAAATCGCCGCTCCTTTGGGCGAAACTCCTGAATCAGCAGACGGGTCAGCGGAGCCGCTTCTGGAAGCACGTCTGGACGCTGCCGAAGCTGCTAAGCCAGCAGAAGCAGGCGATCTAGACGAAGGCGGGGAAGACGTGATGGAAAAAGATCCCGATGAGGATTTGTACAATGTGAAAAACTTCTCACTCTAGTCAAACAAAAAAACTGCCTCAGTTGAGGCAGTTTTTTGTTTGACAGATATGCAAGTTTTGTGCTATTGTTTTTGTAGAATTTTGGTAGTTAAACTATGGCACATTAATAAAGGAGAAATGATTGATGAACACCAACCAAGTGTATGCACGTCCGCCGTGCTATGAGCTCTTTTTTGCGCCACTTCAGGTGGTGCTTAACCCAACCGATTATGAGCGGGTTCAATTTGCGTACTTTTTGTCGAAGTTTGGGCACGCCAAACAAACTCGTGATGATGGAGGCCGGTATTTTGATCACCCAAAGGGCGCTGCATGGATATACATTCACGAGCTCGAAGGTCGTGACCCCGATACCATCATTCTGTTGCTTTTGCATGATATGCCGGAGGATTCGTATTTGCTGTCGTTCTTCCGTTTTGGGATGAATTTTGGAGCAGAATTGTCACTTGACGGTCGAGCCCTTACAAAACTTCCGAAGGGTAAGGAAACTACCGAGGAGTATCTTGCAAGAGTCATCGAGCGAGGTCCGAGAGCGATACTCGTGAAGCTTTGCGATCGGCTACATAACAACCGTAATATGCTTGGTTGTAGTGCAGAGAAACGCGAGAAGCAGATCAAGGAGACTCGCGAATACCATCTCAAATTGCTCGTTCCAGCGCTCCGCCTTTATGGTGAGCAGTGGAATACATATGCTAATGGTGTGAATGTTATGATCACTGAAGCACTCGCCAAGTATGATGGTTAGGAGTAAGTGTGGCAAACAAAACCGCAGGAGCAACCCTGCGGTTTTTTTATTTTTTCCCGAAAAATTTTTGAGCTATTGCTCCTATTGCGCTAGTTTTGTCTAGATAGTTTTTAATATGGCGTTTTGCCATTGTTGTTTTTGCGTAATCCAGCCATTTGCGCTTTGGAGTCGCGCTTTCTTTTGTTTCTATTTCCACAATATCTCCGTTTTTAAGTTTTGTATCTATGGAAACAAGTTTTCCATTTATTTTTGCGCTGGAAACATGATCGCCAATGTTTGAGTGAATAGCATATGCAAAATCAATTGGGCAGGATTCATCCGGGAGGTCAATAACATCGCCTTTTGGTGTGTACACGAAAACGCGATCCTTAAAGAAATCCATATTAAGGTGCTCAATAAATTCATCCGATTTTTCAACCGTTTTTTGCCATTTTGCAAGTTCCTTTACCCAAGCCATATTCTTGTCGAAATCTCCGTTTGAGCCGTTTTTTTCCTTGTAGGTCAGGTGTGATGCGATACCATATTGAGCCTCCTCGTGCATTTCTTCTGTGCGAATTTGTATTTCAATAATTCCTCCATCGCCACGAAAAATAGTTGTGTGCAGTGAACGATAACCATTTGTCTTTTCACTTGCAATATAGTCCTTGATGCGACCTGGAACAGGTATCCAGTGTTTATGAATTATGCCGAGCGTTCGGTAGCAATCCTCAACTGTTTTTACAATGACACGCACAGCAAGGATGTCGTACACCTTATCGGGGTCCATATCTTTTCTTCTGAGTTTTTTCCAGAGACTAAAAAGGTTCTTTACCCGATAATCAACTCGCGCATCATTGATACCATTTGCAGTGAGCTCCTTCTGAAGTGAATGATGCATTTTTTCGGCATATTTTTCATCTGCAACTCGCTTTTTCTTTATAATTGCGGTGACCTCCTCATATTCCTTTGGATATGCATAGGGGAACGCAGCATCCTCAAAAATAGCTTTCCATTTTCCCATACCAAAACGATCGGCGAGGCGCGCGTGAATCTCCAGTGTCTCAAGAGCAATACGTTTTCTTTTTGCCTCAGGCACATGTTCAAGTGTTTGAATATTGTGAAGACGATCAGCGAGCTTGATGAGAAGCACGCGAATGTCGTGTGACATTGCGATAAAAAATTTGCGAAGACTTTCCACGTGTCGCTCAACGCCGTGGTACCTGAGCTTGCCAAGCTTAGTTGTTCCTTCCACAAGCGTTAGAATTTCTTTGCCAAATTCCTGTTCGATAGTCTTTGAAGAAACCCCTGCATCTTCTATCGTGTCGTGAAGAAGACCAGCTGCAACTGTCTCTGCGTCAACATTGATAGTGGCAAGATAGCTTCCAACGTTAGCAAGGTGGCAAAAATACGGCTCACCAGAATATCTCTTTTGTTCCTTATGAGCCTCCTTAGCAAACTCGTATGCTTTCTCTATTAGAGACACGTCATCTTTGCTCGGTTTTTTTAGTAGCGCAATTATCTCCTGTGCGCTTGGGCAATCCTTAAAGTTTTTAGGAGTAAACATATTTTTATAGTAGGCGAAGATAGAGGAAAAAGCAAACACCGCATGCAAACCATGTTTGCATGCGGTGAAAAATCAAAGCCATTTAATTGGAAGCGAGTATGTGCTCCTCAAGTTTACTCCATCTTCGCATAGAACCATTCCTTTGTTTATAAGGCCATTATTATCGCAAGCGTTTCGGGCAGCCTCATTTCCTTTGTTAGCCCGATTTATCAGTAATTGCAATCGCTGTCGATTCTGGCGTGTTGATTTGTCATACAATACCCATTCCCTAATCAGTGGCCAAATCAACAAAAGAACCCAAAGCCCAATTAGAGAAAAACCTATTTTTTCGTACATAATAACCTCCGTGAGTGATATCTGCTTAAAGACTAGCCATTTTGAGCTCGTCAGTCAACTACTTAGCCATCTCCAGTTTATGTGGATTATGATTTGGGCACAATTTATTTACGACGTAGAGTGAGAGCGTTGAAAAGGTAATCTTTTTCATCGCCGAGCCGAGGAGTAAATATACCTTTTGTTTGTCAGCAAACAAAAGGTATATTTGAGCAGCGTTCTGGAATTGTCTTTGGTCACAGATATTTTGTTCGTCGTCGCTCGGAAATTTCCGCGACCCCGGCTCAGCAATTTTTCTGCTGAAAAATTATGCTTTCGCCTTACAAAAACTAGTTGCGCATTTAGCGCAGGCTAAATACTTCCATTCTTATTTTGCGAGCTTGTGTGGATTATGGTTAGGACATAACTTATTACTACATCTCTCAGGTATCGTTTTTGTGCCTTCCATCATGAGTGAGTCGCAGGGGGAGCCGTCAACTTTTGGATATTCACAGATTCGTCCCGTTGGTTTTGCTTTGATTGCATACTTGCAGTCAGGGTAGCCGGTGCAACTATAGAAAATTCCAAAGCGACCCTTGCGCTCAGTCATAAAACCTTTTTTGCAAACAGGGCATCCTACTCCAGTGGCATTCAAAAGTGCTGCGGCTTCATCTTTTTTAATATATTTACATTTCGGATAGCTCCCACAGGCGATGAAGCGACCAAATTTCCCGTCACGTTCTACGAGGTTCGCCTTCTCGCACTTTGAACAGAGCTCTCCAGTATCGCGTGGGCCAGCAAGTTCCTCGCCGTCTATCGTGCGCGCGCCGTCACAATCAGGATATTTTTTGCACGAAAGAAATTTGCCGTTGCGGGCGAGTTTGATGATCATTGAGCCATTACACTTTGGGCATTTGTGCTTTGGATCAGCGTCGCCCATATTTGTTTGCTTCTCAATTTTATCTTTCGCTTTGAGATCCTTTGTAAAAGGTCCATAAAAATCCTTGAGAGTTTTTACATATTCACGTTCACCGTTTGCAATATCGTCCAGCTTGTTCTCCATCTCTGCTGTAAAAGTGTCAGAAATATAATTTGCAAAATGCTCCTCAAGAAACGAGCTCACTACGTCACCTGTATCGGTGGGCTTGAGCGCTTTTCCGTCTTTAATCACATACCCGCGATCGCAGATAGTTTTAATAATAGACGCGTATGTAGAAGGGCGACCGATGTCGCGTTTCTCAAGCTCTTTCACAAGCCCTGCTTCGGAGTAGCGAGGAGGCGGTTCTGTAAATTTTGCAGTGTCGTCTAGAGAAAGAAGAATGAGCGATTCACCTTCGGCAACTATTGGAAGCTCCACATCTTCTCCGCGAGAGTCTGGGTCTGCAGAGAGCCAGCCAGGAGTGAGGACACGCGAGCCAGTCACTGAAAAATTAGGTATAGAAAAGTCTCGCACGTTTGCGAGTATAGTGGTACGTGCAAGTCTTGCATCCACCATTTGTGACGACATTGTGCGAGCCCAAATAAGTTTGTAAAGCTTTTTTTCCTCTGGGTTAATACCGAGAGAGTCCTTACTCATATCGGTGGGGCGAATTGCCTCGTGCGCTTCTTGAGCGTTTTTACTTTTGGTTTTGTATACACGAGCTTCAGCAGACTGCGCGCCATAGCGTTTCGTAATTTCACTCTGAATTGCCGAAAGAGCATCTTTTGAAAGTGTGGTACTGTCAGTACGCATGTAGGTGATGAATCCTTTTTCGTAGAGCTTCTGCGCGATACCCATCGTGCGAGAAGGCGCAAAGCCAAAACGCGATGAGCCGGCTTGCTGAAGTGTGGAGGTAATGAACGGTGCCTTTGGCGCGCGACCAACCTCGCTTTCTTTTACTTCACGCACAATCCACTGATTTGCGCGACCAATTTTCAAAATATCTTTTACAACTTTTTCATCACGAGGTTCCTCGGTGCATGAAAGTTCCAGTTCAAAACCTTTCTGTGTCTTTACTTTTGCAGTGAGTGTCCAGTATGCCTCCGGAGTGAACGCGCGAATCTCACGCTCACGCTCCATAATGATACGGAGAGCAGGGGACTGCACACGCCCAGCCGAAAGACCGTAGCGCACTTTTTTCCAAATGAGTCCTGATAGATCGTATCCTACAAGTCTGTCCAGTACGCGACGCGCCTCCTGTGCTTTGCGCAGGTTCTGGTCAATTTTTCTTGGGTGCGCGATGGCTTCTAGAATTGCGGCTTGAGTGATCTCGTGATATGTCACACGTTTTGGATTCTTAAGTTTGCACGCCTCTGCAATGTGCCATGCGATAGCTTCACCTTCTCGGTCGGGGTCGGTTGCAAGAAGCACCTCGCTGGCTTTTTTTGCAAGTGAATCAATCTCGTTTAGCACCTCTGCTTTGCCTTTTGAGATTTCGTAATGCGGAATAAAGCCACCGGGAATGTCGATAGCTTGTTTGTTTGATTTTGGAAGGTCGCGTACGTGCCCAACGCTCGCCTTTACAAGGTAATCATCACCGAGATATTTTCCAATCGTCTTCGCCTTTGACGGTGATTCGACAATCAATAATTTATATTGTTTAACAGCCATTGAGATACATTAGTACTATAGAGTGATTTATTTTGCAAATGAGAAAATAAAAAAACGGGCAATCCATGGATTGCCCGCCCTATTCCTTTCTTAAGTCTCTCTCGTGGGAGACCAGGGGAGGAATAGTATTGATTCACTAAATTTTCGCTGTACCCTGTAAGCGTAATCTAGTCAGCTATTTTCCTAGCTGTTGGCTGGGACTCTTAAGATTTTATATAAATTAAGAGTTATTTCTTTTGCTCCCACAGCAATGTTACCGCAAGTTCACCTGAGACTTTTTGTAGCCATCTCGAGCCAAACTATGACACCGTTTCGAATCTAACCTACACTACTTGAACTTCGGTTTAGATCACTGCGTGTCATGGAAGGTGCTTGTCTATCTATGTACCAGTATAGCATATATAGATTTTTTGTCAAGTAATTTTGTAGGTTTTTACAATTTTCTTTATTACTGTGTATTTATAGCCTTATAAAACAAGGCTATTTTAGAATTTGCAAAAATTGACCGATTATTTCACTAGCTTAATTTTCCCTAGTCTTTCCTGAATTACACCTTTAATCTCAAGCACTGTTAGTATTGAAAGTGTTTGTGCTGGGCTAAAACCATCATTAGATGGTTCGCCCGACCGTTCGGAGAACGGTTTAGGGTGGGGTATGCCGAGCAATGTAATGATTTCCTCGCGCTCGCGTGGCTCATCCAATAGTATAAGCACCGCTTGTTCCTCGGGTGTGTAGAGAGTGAGGTCGAGCGAACCAAAGGTTTGTTCTACGAAACCAATTTCCTCAAGCAAATCTTTTGCACAAGTGATCGGTGTCGCGCCTTGTCGTAAAAGATTGTTAGTCCCTTTTGATGT